>NZ_JAVDVA010000001.1:0-790430 GCF_031456635.1 Streptomyces sp. 3330 | reverse complement strand
CCCCAACCCACCATTGGTTTTTGGTTAACTTGGTGGCACCCCCCTTTATCGTGCCGGGGGGGGGCGGGCGCGCGGGGTGGTGCCCCGCGGGCCCCCCGTCCGCCCGCGCGCCGGATGTCAGCCGCTGAACCCGGCCACGTTCTCCTTCGTGACCACCTTCACCGGCACCTTCACGGTCTTCTCGACCTTCTTGCCCTGAAGCGCCTTGAGCGCGTTGTCCACCGCGATCCTGCCCAGCTGGGACGGCTGCTGCGCCACGGACGCGTACAGCGTGCCGTTCTTGACGGCGGCCAGTCCGTCCGGGGTGCCGTCGAAGCCGACGACCTGCACCGACTTGCCTGCCTTGGAGCCCAGCGCCTTGATCGCGCCGAGCGCCATCTCGTCGTTGGCGGCGATGACCCCCTGGACGTCCGGGTGCGCCTGGAGCAGGTTCGACATCACGTCGAGGCCCTTGGTGCGGTCGAAGTCGGCGGGCTGCTGGGCCAGCACCTGGATGCCGGGGTAGGCCTTCAGACCCTTGGCGAAACCTTCCGCCCGCTCCCGCGCCGCGGAGGTGCCCGCCTGGCCCTGGAGGATCACGATCTTGCCGGTGCCGCCCAGCTTCTCGGCGACCGTTTTGGCCGCCAGCTCACCGCCGGCCACGTTGTCGGAGGCGACCAGCGCGTCCACCGTGGCCTTGTTGACGCCCCGGTCGACCGCGATCACCGGGATCTTCGCCTTGTCGGCGGCCTTCACCGAGTTGCTCGCCGCGTCCGAGTCGACCGGGTTGACGATGATCGAGTCGAGTCCGGAACTGGTGAAGTTCTGGAGCTGGTTGGCCTGCTGCGAGGCGTCGTTCTGCGCGTCGGTGACCGTCAGGTCCACGCCCAGCTTCTTCGCCTCGGCCTTCGCGCCCGACTGGATCTGCACGAAGAACGGGTTGTTGAGCGTGGACAGCGCCAGGCCGACCTTCGGATTCGCGCTCGACGGGTTGCCGCCGTGCAGGAAGGAGGTCGCGCCCACGATCGCCACGGTGACCACGGCCGCGAGACCGTACGTCGCCGCCTGCCGGCCCTTGCCGCCGCCGCTGCCCGTCCCGGCCACCGTCGGGGTCGCCCCCGCCTTGCGGCGCACCGTGTCGAGGAGCACCGCCAGCGCGATGACGACACCGATGACGACCTGCTGCCAGAACGCGGAGACGGACAGCAGGTTCAGACCGTTGCGCAGCACCGCCAGGATCAGTGCGCCGATCAGCGTGCCCGAGGCCTTGCCCGTGCCGCCGGCGAGGGAGGCGCCGCCGATGACGACCGCGGCGATCGCGTCCAGCTCGTAGCCGTCGGCGGCCTGCGGCTGCGCCGAGGACAGCCGGGAGGCGAGCACGACGCCCGCCGCGGCCGCGAACACACCGGACAGCGCGTAGATCGCCAGCTTCTGCTTCTTCACCCGCAGACCGGAGAGGCGCGCCGCCTCCTCGTTGCCGCCGATGGCGTACATCGAACGGCCGATGTACGTCCGGCCGAGCACGAACGCGGCGATCAGCCCCATCACGACCATCACGAGCACCGGCACCGGCAGCCAGCCGCCGAGCGTGTCGCCGAGGTGCGAGACCGAGTCGGGGAAGGCGATCGGCGAGCCCTCGGAGATGACCAGCGACAGACCGCGCGCCACCGACAGCATCGCGAGCGTCGCGATGAACGGCGGCAGCTTGCCGTAGGCGATGAGGAAACCGTTCACCAGACCGGCCGCGATGCCGGTCGCGACGGCCAGGACCACCGCGAGCACCACCGGCACACCGTGCTGTGTGGCGCTCCAGGCCAGCACGGTGGCCGACAGGGCGGCCACCGAGCCGACCGACAGGTCGATGCCCGCCGAGACGATCACGAAGGTCACGCCGAAGGCGAGAATGGCGGTCACGGCCGCCTGGACACCCACGTTGAGCAGGTTGTCCGTGGTCAGGAAGTCACCCGACAGCGCCGACATGGCGATGACGAGGACGATCAGCGCGGTCAGCGCGCCGTTGTCGAGGAGCAGACGGCGGACCGCCGCGGCGCCACCGGCGCCCGCCCCGCTCTTGAGCGTCTCAGCGGCCACGGCCGGCCTCCAGTTCTTCGGTTTCGTCGTTTTCGTCGATGTCGTCATGTGCGGGGGTGGTGCCGACGGCGAGCGCCATGACGGAGTCCTGGGTCGCCTGGTCGGCGGACAGCTCGCCGGCGATCCGGCCCTGGGCCATCACCAGCACCCGGTCGCTCATGCCGAGCACCTCGGGCAGATCGCTGGAGATCATCAGGACGGCGGCGCCGGCGGCCGTCAGCTCGTTGACGAGCTGGTAGATCTCGACCTTCGCGCCGACGTCGATCCCGCGCGTCGGCTCGTCGAGGATCAGCACCTTGGTGTCGGCCAGCAGCCACTTGCCGATGACGACCTTCTGCTGGTTGCCGCCGGAGAGCGTGCGCACCTGCTGGCCGAGGCCCGCCATCCGCACGCCCAGCTGACGGGCGATCCGCTCCGCCGACGCGTGCTGGCTCTTCAGATCCACCAGCCCGCCCCGGGTCGCGGCCCGCATGGTCACGAGCCCGAGGTTCTCCTCGACCGACTGGTCGAGCACCAGCCCCTGGCCCTTGCGGTCCTCCGGCACCAGCCCGATACCGGCCGCCATCGCGGCGTTCACGTCGTACCGGGGGAGCGGCGCGCCGCCGACCCGCACGGCTCCGCGGTCGTACGGGTCGGCCCCGAAGACCGCCCGGACGACCTCGGTACGACCGGCGCCCACGAGCCCGGCGACACCGACGACCTCACCGGCGCGGACCTCGAAGCTGACGTCGTGGAAGACGCCGTCCCGCGTGAGGCCCTCGACGGACAGCAGCGCGGCGCCCGTCTCGGCGCGCTCCCTGGGGTACTGCTGCTCGATGGAGCGGCCCACCATGAGCCGCACCAGCTCGTCCTCGGGCGTGTCGGCCGGGACCTGCCCGACGCTCCTGCCGTCCCTGATGACCGTGACCCGGTCGCCGAGGGCGGCGATCTCCTCCAGGTGGTGCGTGATGAAGACGATGCCGACGCCGTCCTCGCGCAGCCTGCGCACGATGGCGAAGAGCTTCTCGACCTCCTCGGAGGTCAGCACGGCGGTCGGCTCGTCCATGATCAGCACACGCGCGTCCAGGCTGAGCGCCTTGGCGATCTCGACCATCTGAAGGCGGGCGATGCCGAGTTCACGCACGCGCGTGCGGGGCGAGACGTTGACTCCCACCCGTTCCAGCAGGGCGGCCGCCTCGGTCTCCATCCGCTTCCGGTCGATCATCCCGAAGCGGCGTGGCTGCCGCCCCAGGAAGATGTTCTCGGCGACGCTGAGATCGGGAACGAGGTTGAACTCCTGGTAGATGGTGGCGATCCCGAGGCGCTCGGAGTCCTGCGCGCCGTGGATGCGCACCTCCTCGCCGCCGGCCAGGATCCGCCCGGCGTCGGGCCGGTAGGCGCCGGAGAGCATCTTGATGAGGGTGCTCTTGCCCGCGCCGTTCTCACCGAGCAGCACATGCACCTCGCCCCGGCGCAGGTCGAAGTCGACGCTGTCGAGCGCGACCACCCCGGGGAAGGTCTTGCGTATGCCTTCGATGCGCAGCAACTCGTCCGCGTTGCTCACGTCTGGCTCCTGTTCATTGCGGGGGACGGCTCCGGAGAGGCGGGGAACTCCTCGGGAGCGGGCGGCTCCGGGTGGGCGGGCTCGCCGCACGAACGGCGGACGACGAGCCGGGCCGGGAGGGTGACGGACTGCGGGGGCCGTCCCTCGATGCGGTCGACCAGCGCCCGCACGGCGGCCCGTCCCAGTTCGCCCGTGGGCTGGGCGATCGCGGTGATCGGCGGATCGGTGTGCACGAACCAGCGGATGTCGTCGAACGCGGCCAGCGCGATGTCCCGCGGAACCCGCAGGCCGCGCGCGCGTACGGCGTCCAGGGCGCCCAGTGCCATGAGGTTGTCGGCGGCGAACACGACCTCGGGCGGCTCGGGCAGGTCGAGGAAGCCCTCGGTGACCCGGCGGCCGCTCTCGGCCTGGAAGTCGCCCTGCCCTATGTAGGCGTCCGGGAGGGGGAGCCCGTACTCGGCCATGGCGGCCCGGAAGGCCTCGACGCGCTCGCTGCCGGTGGTGGTGGCGGCGGGGCCCGCGATGATGGCGAGCCTGCGGTGCCCCAGCCCGTGCAGATGCGCGACGAGGTCCCGCACGGCCGCGCGTCCGTCCGACCGGACCACCGGCACGTCGACGCCCGGGATCCACCGGTCGACGAACACCATCGGCGTCCCCGCGCGCGCGGCGTCGAGGATCAGCGGCGAGCCGCCGTCGGTCGGGGAGACGAGCAGGCCGTCGATCCGGCGGTCCAGCAGGGTCCGCACATGGTGGTCCTGGAGGTCGGGCCGCTCGTCGGCGTTGCCGATGATGACGCTGTAGCCGAGCGCGCGGGCCTCCTCCTCGACGGAGCGGGCCAGCTCGGTGAAGTACGGGTTGAGCACGTCGCTGATGACCAGGCCGAGGGTGCGGGTCTGGTCGGTGCGCAGCGAACGGGCGACGGCGTTCGGGCGGTAGCCCAGCGCCTCGACGGCGGCCAGCACGCGGGTGCGTGCGTCCTCGCTGACCGACGGATGGTCGTTCAGGACGCGCGAGACCGTGGCGACGGAGACCCCCGCCTCGGCCGCGACGTCCTTGATGCTCGCCATCGCCGCGCCACCTCCTTGTGGACTCGGTTCATGAGACGTCGAGGTCGTGGAATCGATTACATCGACGTGTAGGAAGGATTGGAATCGATTACACGGGGGTTAATCAAGCCCTCGGCCGCATCCCGAGACCGGATCGTGATGAACGGCGCGACAGCCGCCCCGGCGGACGGCTCGGCGGACGGCACGGCCCCCGGCCGGCGGCACGGCCCCCGGCGGGCGGCCGGGATCGTCCCGCGGGGTCTGTCGGTGCCGGGCGGTAACGTCGGATCATGACCGATCAGGCGGGGGCCGCCCAGGCGGGAGAGCGGCGCACGGCGACGCTGGAAGGCGTGCTCGAGCGCATCACGTACGCGAACGAGGAGAACGGCTACACGGTCGCCCGTGTCGACACCGGCAGAGGCGGCGGCGACCTCCTCACGGTCGTCGGCGCGCTGCTCGGCGCCCAGGTCGGCGAGTCCCTGCGCATGGAGGGCCGCTGGGGCTCCCACCCGCAGTACGGCAAGCAGTTCACGGTCGAGAACTACACCACCGTGCTGCCCGCCACCGTCCAGGGCATCCGCCGCTACCTCGGCTCCGGGCTGGTCAAGGGCATCGGCCCGGTCTTCGCCGACCGCATCACCCGGCACTTCGGCATGGACACCCTGAAGATCATCGAGGAGGAGCCGAAGCGGCTCGTCGAAGTGCCCGGTCTCGGCCCGAAACGCACGAAGAAGATCGCCGACGCCTGGGAGGAGCAGAAGGCGATCAAGGAGGTCATGCTCTTCCTGCAGACCGTCGAGGTGTCCACCTCCATCGCGGTCCGCATCTACAAGAAGTACGGCGACGCCTCCATCTCCGTCGTGAAGAACCAGCCCTACCGGCTCGCGTCCGACGTCTGGGGCATCGGCTTCCTCACCGCCGACAAGATCGCCCGGTCCGTCGGCATCCCGCACGACAGCCCGGAGCGCGTCAAGGCGGGCCTCCAGTACGCGCTGTCCCAGGCCACCGACCAGGGCCACTGCTACCTCCCCGAGGAACGGCTGATCGCCGACGCGGTGAAGCTGCTCCAGGTCGACACCGGCCTGGTCATCGAGTGCCTCGCCGAACTCGCGGCGCCGCCTCGGGAGGGCGAGGAGCCCGGGGTCGTCCGCGAGAAGGTCCCGGCGGCCGACGGCGGGGAGCCCGTCACCGCCGTCTACCTGGTCCCCTTCCACCGCGCCGAACTCTCCCTCTCCGCGCAGCTGTTGCGCCTGCTGCGCACCGAGGACGACCGGATGCCGGCCTTCCGTGACGTGGCCTGGGACAAGGCGCTGGCCTGGCTGCGGACCCGCACCGGGGCGGAACTCGCGCCCGAGCAGGAGGCGGCCGTCCGGCTCGCGCTGACCGAGAAGGTCGCGGTGCTCACCGGCGGCCCCGGCTGCGGCAAGTCCTTCACCGTCCGCTCGATCGTGGAACTGGCCCGCGCCAGAAAGGCGAAGGTCGTGCTGGCCGCCCCCACCGGCCGCGCCGCCAAGCGCCTGGCCGAGCTGACCGGCGCCGAGGCGTCCACCGTCCACCGGCTGCTGGAGCTCAAGCCCGGCGGTGACGCGGCCTACGACCGGGACCGCCCGCTGGAGGCCGACCTGGTGGTGGTCGACGAGGCGTCGATGCTGGACCTGCTCCTCGCCAACAAGCTGGTCAAGGCCGTGCCCCCGGGCGCCCACCTGCTCTTCGTGGGCGATGTCGACCAGTTGCCCAGCGTCGGCGCGGGCGAGGTGCTGCGCGACCTGCTGGCCGACGGCGGCCCGGTGCCCGCCGTGCGCCTCACGCGCGTGTTCCGCCAGGCCCAGCAGTCCGGCGTGGTGACCAACGCGCACCGGATCAACGCCGGACAGCACCCGGTCACCGACGGCATGAAGGACTTCTTCCTCTTCGTCGAGGACGACACGGAGGAGGCCGGCCGCCTCACGGTGGACGTGGCCGCCCGGCGCATCCCGGCGAAGTTCGGCCTGGACCCGCGCCGGGACGTGCAGGTGCTCGCCCCCATGCACCGCGGTCCGGCCGGCGCCGGCGCCCTCAACGGCCTGCTCCAGCAGGCCGTCACCCCCGGCCGCCCCGACGTGCCCGAGAAGCGCTTCGGCGGCCGGGTCTTCCGTGTCGGCGACAAGGTCACCCAGATCCGCAACAATTACGACAAGGGGAAGAACGGTGTCTTCAACGGCACCGTGGGCGTGGTGACCTCGCTCGATCCGGTCGACCAGCGCCTCACGGTGCTGACCGACGAGGACGAGGAGGTTCCGTACGAGTTCGACGAACTGGACGAACTGGCCCACGCGTACGCGGTCACCATTCACCGCTCGCAGGGGAGTGAATATCCCGCAGTGGTGATCCCCGTCACCACGGGGGCATGGATGATGCTGCAGCGGAACCTCTTGTATACGGCCGTGACGCGCGCCAAGAAGCTGGTCGTCCTCGTCGGCTCCCGCAAGGCGATCGGTCAGGCGGTGCGCACGGTCTCCGCGGGCCGCCGCTGCACGGCCCTGGACTTCCGGCTGGCAGGCCGCTGACGGCCCGTTCGTGCGAGATCATCGGGCCGTCGGAAAAAATGATCGATCAAATGAGTCGTGAAGGTCACAGAGCACTTCCCCCAGCGTGACGAAGGCGGCAGGATGAGCTGGTTGGCGGCACTGAGTGCCGCCGATAAGCCCAATGGTCGACCCCGAGTGCACTCTCGTGCGCCAAATGGGGGATGGTTAGAGACAGTCAGGGCAACCTCGAAGAAGAGGCACAACGTCGGTGAGGGATGACGTGAGCGAGCACACCAACAACGCTGTAGTACTGCGGTTCGGCGATGGCGAGTACACCTACCCGGTGATCGACAGCACCGTCGGCGACAAGGGCTTCGACATCGGGAAGCTCCGCGCCCAGACCGGTCTGGTGACCCTGGACAGCGGCTACGGCAACACCGCCGCCTATAAATCCGCCATCACCTACCTTGACGGCGAGCAGGGCATCCTCCGGTACCGCGGCTACCCGATCGAGCAGCTGGCCGAGCGGTCGACCTTCCTCGAGGTCGCCTACCTGTTGATCAACGGTGAGCTGCCGACCGTCGACGAGCTGTCCGTCTTCAAGAGCGACATCACCCAGCACACGCTGCTGCACGAGGACGTCAAGAACTTCTACCGCGGCTTCCCGCGTGACGCCCACCCGATGGCCATGCTGTCCTCGGTGGTCTCCGCGCTGTCCACGTTCTACCAGGACAGCCACAACCCGTTCGACGAGAAGCAGCGCAACCTCTCCACGATCCGGCTGCTCGCCAAGCTCCCGACGATCGCGGCGTACGCCTACAAGAAGTCGATCGGTCACCCGTTCGTCTACCCGCGCAACGACCTCGGCTACGTCGAGAACTTCCTGCGCATGACGTTCTCGGTGCCGGCGCAGGAGTACGAGCTCGACCCGGTCGTCGTCTCCGCCCTCGACAAGCTGCTGATCCTGCACGCGGATCACGAGCAGAACTGTTCGACGTCCACGGTCCGCCTGGTCGGCTCCTCGCAGGCGAACATGTTCGCCTCCATCTCGGCCGGCATCTCCGCCCTGTGGGGCCCGCTGCACGGCGGCGCCAACCAGTCCGTGCTGGAGATGCTCGAGGGCATCCAGGCCAACGGCGGCGACGTCGACTCCTTCATCCGCAAGGTGAAGAACAAGGAGGACGGCGTCCGCCTGATGGGCTTCGGCCACCGGGTGTATAAGTCCTTCGACCCGCGCGCGAAGATCATCAAGGCCGCGGCGCACGACGTCCTCTCGGCCCTCGGCAAGTCCGACGAGCTGTTGGACATCGCGCTGAAGCTGGAGGAGCACGCGCTCTCGGACGACTACTTCGTCTCGCGCAACCTCTACCCGAACGTCGACTTCTACACCGGCCTGATCTACCGGGCCATGGGCTTCCCGACCGAGATGTTCACGGTCCTGTTCGCCCTGGGCCGCCTCCCGGGCTGGATCGCCCAGTGGCACGAGATGATCAAGGAGCCCGGCTCCCGCATCGGCCGCCCGCGCCAGATCTACACGGGTGTCGTCGAGCGCGACTTCGTCCCCGTCGAGGAGCGCTGACACCTGCCGGTGGGGGCGCCGCTCGATCGGGCGCCCCGTCGCTGGTGAATGTTCCTGACTGCCCGGGACCGATGTCGGTGTCCCGGGCAGTGGTGTGTGCGTCGTCCCGGGCGGCGGTGTGTGCGGAGTCCCTCGCGTCCTTGTGCGCCGGGCATGCGGAAGGCGCCCCGGCGCCGGTCCCCCCACGGGCCGACGACCAGGGCGCCTTCCCATGTCCCGGTGCGGATTCCCCCCACGGGATCCGGCCGGGCGTTGTGAGAACAGCGCCTGAATTCGCTGTTTCGTAACCATCTTCGGTTGTTGAACCCGCGGTTGAGCAGAACGAGCAGAACTCGCCCCACCTCACCGTGTGCGATCTGCCGGGACAGCGCACGCTGGGAGGGCCGCTCAAAGCTTCCCGGTGTACGTGCCCCGGCAACGCATCTCTGAGGAAGTCCCCCAAGACATCCCCAGACGTCAGGTCACGCCCCCCAAGACGCTTCCTGACATCGTCAACTTAGACCTTCGAAGCCCTTCGATGGTTACGTTCACATCACTGTGATCTGTGTCTCTTGCATATGTCCGTTAGATGCGCAAGAGACCGGATACAGCGATCGGGGCCCATGCGTAAGGATGATGCGCGAGCCTTGTGAAGAGCTTATGTGAGGCTCGGGCAGGACTCCAGGGGTCTCGCTGATCGGCGACGACCTACTCGGCGGTATTACTTGAAAGCCCGCAACCTCAGGCTGTTCGTCACGACGAACACCGACGAGAACGCCATCGCGGCCCCCGCGATCATCGGGTTCAGCAGCCCGGCGGCGGCCAGCGGCAGCGCGGCGACGTTGTAGCCGAAGGCCCACACGAGGTTGCCCTTGATCGTCGTCAGGGTCCGCCGGGACAGCCGGATGGCGTCCGCGGCCACCCGCAGATCGCCCCGCACCAGCGTCAGGTCGCTCGCCTCGATCGCCGCGTCCGTGCCGGTCCCCATGGCCAGCCCCAGATCGGCGGTGGCGAGGGCGGCGGCGTCGTTCACGCCGTCCCCGACCATGGCGACGACCCGTCCCTCGGCCTGCAGTCGCCGGACGACGTCGACCTTGTCCTCGGGCAGCACCTCGGCGATCACCCGGTCGATCCCGACCGCTTCCGCCACCGCCTCCGCGACCGGCCGGTTGTCCCCGGTCAGCAGCACCGGGGTGAGCCCCAGGGCCCGCAGGTCCCGCACGGCCTCGGCGCTGGTCTCCTTGACCGCGTCCGCGACCGCGAGCACCCCGCGCGCCACGCCGTCCCACCCCACGACGACGGCCGTGCGGCCGCCCCGCTCGGCGTCCTCCTTCGCGCGGGCCACCTCGTCCGGAACCGTGTCGAAGAGGCGCCCCACGGCCACCTCACGGCCCTCCACCCGTCCGCGCACCCCGCGCCCGGGCACGTTCTCGAACCGCTCGGCCGCCGGCAGCTCCCCGACCCGCTCCTCGGCGCCCGCCGCCACCGCCCGGGCGACCGGGTGCTCGGAGGCGTGCTCCAGGGCGCCCGCGAGCCGCAGCAGCTGCCGCTCGTCGGTGCCGTCGGCGACGTACACGTCCTGCAGGCTCATCCGGCCGGTGGTGACGGTCCCGGTCTTGTCGAGCACGACGGTGTCGACGCGCCGCGTGGACTCCAGGACCTCGGGGCCTTTGATCAGGATGCCGAGCTGGGCGCCGCGCCCGGTGCCGACCATGAGCGCGGTCGGCGTGGCGAGCCCGAGCGCGCACGGGCAGGCGATGATCAGGACCGCGACGGCCGCCGTGAACGCGGCGACCGTGTCGCCCGTCGCGCCGAGCCAGCCGCCGAAGGTGGCGACCGCGATCAGCAGCACCGCCGGCACGAAGACCCCGGAGATCCGGTCGGCCAGCCGCTGCACCTCGGCCTTGCCGGTCTGCGCGGCCTCGACCAGCTGCGCCATCCGCGCGAGCCGGGTGTCCGCGCCGATCCGGGTGGCCTCGACGACGAGACGGCCGCCGGCGTTCACGGTCGCGCCGGTGACGGCGTCGCCGGGTCCGACGTCCACCGGGACCGACTCGCCGGTCAGCATCGAGGCGTCCACGGCGGACGTGCCCTCCACGACCGTCCCGTCGGTGGCGACCTTCTCCCCGGGCCGTACGACGAACCGGTCCCCGACGGCCAGCAGATCGACCGGGATCCGCACCTCCCGGCCGTCCCGCAGCACGGCCACGTCCTTCGCGCCGAGCTCCATGAGCGCCCGCAGCGCCGCCCCCGCGCGCCGCTTGGAGCGCGCCTCCAGGTAGCGGCCGAGCAGGATGAACGCGGTGACTCCGGCGGCGACCTCCAGATAGATCGTGGAGGCGCCGTCCGTACGGGACACGGTGAGCTCGAAGGGGTGCCGCATGCCGGGCATGCCCGCGTCACCGAAGAACAGCGCCCACAGCGACCAGCCGAGCGCGGCCAGCGTGCCGACCGAGACCAGCGTGTCCATGGTGGCCGCGCCGTGCCGCAGGTTCGTCCAGGCCGCCCGGTGCAGCGGATCGCCGCCCCAGACGACCACCGGCGCGGCGAGCGTCAGCGAGAGCCACTGCCAGTTGTCGAACTGCAGCGACGGGATCATCGCGAGCAGGACGACGGGGGCGGCGAGCAGCACCGAGACGAGGAGCCGGTGACGCAGGCTCGCGAGCTCGGGGTCCCCGGGGGCGTCCTGGGGGACCGGCTCCGGCACGGGCGCCGGTTCCTCGGCGGTGTACCCGGTCTTCACCACGGTCGCGATCAGGTCGGCGACGTCGGTCCCGGCCGGATAGCTGACCTTCGCCTTCTCGGTCGCGTAGTTGACGGTCGCGACGACCCCGTCCATGCGGTTGAGCTTCTTCTCGACGCGGGCCGCGCAGGAGGCGCAGGTCATCCCGCCGATCAGCAGTTCGACCTCGGCGGTCGGCGCGTGCGGTTCGGTTATCGGCGTTTCCGCGGTGGTGCTGGTCATGTCCGTGCTCCAGGAAGCGGACCGGGCCGTACGGAACCAGTATCAGCTGGTCGGCACGGCCCGGTGGGTGGAGGAGGGGTGTCGAGGGGAGGTGACCGGGTGCGCGGGCCTCAGACCCGGCCGACCAGCTCGAAGCCCGCCTCGTCGACGGCGGCCCGGACGGCCTCCTCGTCGAGCGCGGCGGCGGAGACGACCGTGACCTCACCGGTCGAGGCGACGGCCTTCACGGAGGTGACGCCGGCGAGCTCGGAGAGTTCGCCGGAGACGGCTCCCTCGCAGTGGCCGCAGCTCATGCCGCTCACCTTGTAGACGGTCGTGACGGAGCCCGGGGTGTCGGTTTGCGCGGTCATGTCGTTCTCCTCGTGGAGGCAGGTGGGGCGGTGGGGGCCGTGAGAGGTCTCCCGTCACCGCACACTATACCCCTAGGGGGTATGAATCAAAGAAAAGGCGGCCCGCCGCGCGCACGGCCGTGCGGTGATGTGCCGGAGGGGTGCGGCTCGCCGGAAGGGCGGGACTACCCGGCCGTGACGGTGCCGGTGACGGTGCCGGTGCCGGTGCCGGTGTCGCGGCGGCCCGGTCGATCGCCCACCAGCGGCTCCAGGTAGCGGATCAGCACGTGCTTCAGCTCCCGCACGTACGCGTCGCGCTCGGCGCCTTCATGGCCCAGGACCAGCTCCAGGCCCGCCTTGTACAGCCCCAGGCACATGTGTGCGGTACGGGTGAGGTCGGCGGGGGGAGTCTCCGGCAGCAGGGAGGAGAGCAGGCCCTCGATGCGGGCGAGCAGGGTGGCGTGCAGCGCGTCGTGCTCCTCGGCCATGCGGCCGGGGATGTCGGGGCCGTGCATCAGGGCGAAGAACACCGGGTGGTCGCAGTTGAAGGCGATGAACCGGTCCACGGCCGCGCCGACGGCCTCCTCCAGCGGGGTCGCGGGGTCGACCGGGGCGAGCGCCTCGCCGAAGGTGTCGCGCATCTCGTGCATGAGGCGGTCGCCCAGCTCGATCGCGATCGCTTCCTTGTTCGGGAAGAACTGGTAGAGCGTGCCCGGCGAGACACCCGCCTCGCGGGCGATGGCGTTGGTGCTCGCCGCCGTGTAGCCGCTCGTGCAGAAGACGCTGGCCGCGGCCTCGAGCAGCTGCGCGATACGCCGCTCGCCGCGCGCCTGGCGGCGGCGCGGCTGTTCCTTCTCCTGGCTCTCGGCCACGCGTTTTCCCCAGCTTTCCCGGACCTGATTGACAAACGCGAGTGGTCGCTCGCATTCTGGAGACCAGAAACGCGAGCGCTCTCTCGTGTTTGCCATTTTACGGTTCTCACGACTGCTTGCAGGGTGAAGGGGACACCGCACGATGACCGAAGTCAACAGCCCACCCCGTCCCGGAGGCTGGACCCGCTTCGTGACCGCCCGGCCCGGGCTTTCGCTGCTCGCGGCCCTGGTGCTCACCGTGCTCGCCGTGCTGGCCGGCAGCGGGGTCGCCGAGCGCCTGGGCAGCGGCGGCTGGGAGGATCCGGCCGCGCAGTCCACCTACGCGACCAAGGCCCTGGAGCGTGAGTTCCCCGGCTCCCAGCCCAATCTGCTGCTGCTGGTCGACGCGGGAGAGGCCTCCGTCGACGAACCGGCGGTCGTCGCCGAGGCGAACCGGCTCACCGCGAGCCTGGCCGCGGAGAAGGGCGTCGTCGGCGTCGGCTCCTACTGGCGGGCCGGTGCGCCGGAAGCGGCCTCCGCCCTGCGCGCGCAGGACGGCCACGAGGCGCTGATAGCCGCCCGCATCACGGGCGACGAGAAGGCGATGGGGGAGACCCTCGACCGCATCGCCCCCGTCCTGCGCGGCACGCACGGGCCGGTCGAGGTGAGGATCGGCGGCGGCGTCGCCGTGCGGCACGAGATGCAGACCGTCATCCAGGAGGACCTCACCCGCGCCGAGGTGATCGCCCTGCCGATCACCCTGGTGCTGCTGGTGATGGTCTTCGGCAGCGCGGTCGCCGCCCTGCTGCCGCTCGGCATCGGCATCGTCGCGATCCTCGGCACCAACGCCGTGCTCAGCGGTCTGACGCGGTTCACCGACGTCTCCGTCTTCGCGATGAACCTCACCACGGCACTGGGCCTCGGCCTCGCCATCGACTACGCCCTGTTCATCGTCCGCCGCTTCCGCGAGGAACTCGCGGCCGGCGCCGACCCGTCGACGGCCATCGGCACCACCCTGCGCACCGCCGGCCGGACGGTCCTGTTCTCCGCGCTCACGGTCGCGGTGTCGCTGGCGGCGATGCTCCTCTTCCCGCAGTACTTCCTGCGCTCCTTCGCCTACGCCGGCATGGCCGTGGTCCTGCTGGCCGCCGCGGCCGCCCTGATCCTGCTCCCGGCGGCGCTGATCCTGCTGGGCGACCGGGTCAACTCCTGGGATCTGCGCCGTCTGTTCCGCCGGGGCCGGCCCGCGGCGGCCTCCGTCGAGGAGGGCGGCCGGGTCTGGGGCCGCACGGCGAACCTGGTGATGCGCCGCGCCCCCTTCTTCGCCCTGGCCACCACGGCCGTCCTCGTCCTGCTCGGACTGCCCTTCCTGGGCGTGAAGTTCGGCACGGCGGACGACCGCCAGCTGCCCTCCTCGGCCGAGTCCCACGTCGTGCAGCAGCACCTCAGGGACGGCTTCCCGGGCAGTCCCGGCGGCGGCCTCGAGGTCCTCGCCGAGGGCAGGGCGACCCCGGCCCAGTACGCCGCCTACAAGGAGCGGGTGGCCGCCCTGCCGGAAGTGGCCCGGGTGGACGGCCCGGCGGTGCACGGCGACTCGGCGTACTTCACGGTGCAGCCCGAGGGCGAGGCCGTCGGCGACGCGGCCCAGGACCTGGTGGGCGACCTGCGCGCCACCGCCGCCCCCTTCGAGACCAGCGTGACCGGCACGGCGGCCGTCCTGGTCGACTCCCAGCACGCGATCGGCGACCGGCTGCCCTGGGCGGCGGCCTTCATAGCCGTCGTCACCCTGCTCCTGGTCTTCCTGCTGACCGGCAGTGTGCTGATCCCGCTCCAGGCGGTGCTGCTCAACGCGCTCAGCCTGACGGCGATGTTCGGCGCGGTGGTGTGGGTCTTCCAGGACGGCCATCTCTCCGGCCTGCTCGGCTTCACCAGCCCCGGATCCATCGAGACCACCCTCCCGGTCCTGATGTTCTGCGTGGCCTTCGGCCTCTCGATGGACTACGGCGTGTTCCTGCTCTCCCGCATCAAGGAGGAGTACGACCGCACCGGCGACCACGAAGGTGCGGTCGCTCTGGGCGTGCGGCGCACCGGAGGCCTGATCACCGCGGCGGCGGTCATCCTGGCGGTGGTCATGGTCGCGATCGGCACCTCGCGTGTCACCAACACCAAGATGCTCGGCCTGGGCATCGCCCTGGCGGTCCTGATGGACGCGATGGTGGTGCGCAGCCTCCTGGTCCCGGCCGTCATGCGCCTCACCGGCAGGGCCACCTGGTGGGCGCCGGCGCCGCTGCGCGGGTTCCACCGGCGGTTCGGCCTGAGCGAGGGTGAATCCACGGTGCGGGCACCGGCCCCCGTGCCCGACGGACCGGCGCCCGACGGCCCCGCGTCCCACCAGCCCGTGTCCGACGGACCCGGCCGGGACAAGGTCGACGCGCGCGGTTAGCGTTCGCGCAGGCCCACGGCGGACAGAGCGCCGTGGGTCTGCGCGGGCCACCATGGGTCTGCGCAGGGCGAGGGCGAGGGTGAGGGCACATGCGGGCTGTGGTGTTCGAGCGGTACGGGGGACCGGCCGAGGTACGGGAACTGCCCGACCCGCGACCGGCCCCCCACGGCGTGACCGTGCGCGTCGAGGCCACCGGTCTGTGCCGCAGCGACTGGCACGGCTGGATGGGCCACGACCCGGACATCACCCTGCCCCACGTGCCCGGCCATGAACTCGCCGGCGTCGTGCGGGAGGTCGGCGCCCGGGTCACCAGGTGGAAGGAGGGCGACCGGGTCACCGTCCCCTTCGTGTGCGGCTGCGGCAGCTGCCCGTCCTGCGCGGCCGGCGACCACCAGGTGTGCGAGCGGCAGACGCAGCCAGGATTCACGCACTGGGGCTCCTTCGCCCAGTTCGTGGCCCTGGACCACGCCGACGTGAACCTGGTCGCGATCCCTGGTGACCTGTCGTACGCCACCGCCGCCTCCCTCGGCTGCCGGTTCGCCACGGCGTTCCGGGCCGTGGTGCAGCAGGGCCGGGTCGCGGCGGGGGAGTGGGTGGCGGTGCACGGCTGCGGAGGCGTGGGCCTCTCGGCCGTGATGATCGCGGCGGCGAGCGGGGCCCGGGTGGTGGCGGTGGACGTCTCCCCGAAGGCCCTGGCCCTGGCGCGGAGGTTCGGCGCGGCCGCGTGCGTCGACGGACGGGAGGCGCCGGACACCGCGGCGGCGGTGCGCGAGCTGACCGGGGGAGGCGCCCACCTCTCTCTCGACGCGCTCGGTTCTCCCGGCACCTGCGCCGCCTCGGTGAACGGGCTGCGCCGTCGCGGCCGGCACGTCCAGGTCGGTCTGCTCCCCTCGGCGGACGGCACGACGCCTGTCCCGCTGGCCCGCGCCATCGCCCTGGAGCTGGAGATCCTGGGCAGTCACGGCATGGCCGCGCACACCTACCCGGCGATGCTGGAGCTGGTCCGGACGGGGGTGCTGCGTCCCGACCTGCTGGTGACGTCGACGATCACGCTGGACGAGACCCCGGCCGCCCTGTCCGCGCTGGGCACCGCGCCGGGCGCGGGGGTGACGGTCATCGATCCGTGGGCCCGAGCGCGGCCCACTCCCGGTCCAGCATCGCCATGAGCACCTCGTCCACCCACACCCCGTTCCGCAGCGCGGCCTCCCGCCGCACCCCCTCGACCACGAACCCGACCTTCTCGTAGACGCGGCGGGCCCGCTCGTTGTCGCCGTACAGCTCCAGCTGGACGCGGTGCAGGCCCAGTTGTCCGAAGCCGTGGCCGACGATGAGCCGGGTCGCCTCGGTGCCGAGCCCGCGGTCGCGGCCCCGGGGGCCGATCAGCGTGCGGAAGGTGCAGCTGCGGGAGTCCGGATCCCACTCGTGCAGGACCACCTCTCCCACCAGTTCGCCGGTGTCCCGGTCGGTGACGGCGAGGTCCAGCCGGTCGGGCTGCCCGGCACGGGAGCCGTACCACGCGCGCACCCGCTCCCGGGTGAGGTCGCTGTTCGGCGGGAAGGTGAAGCGGACGACCTCGGGGTCGCCGATGATCTCCCACATGGTGTCGGCGTCGGCCTCGGTGAAGGGCCGCAGCACGGTCTTCGCGCCCCGGAGCAGGGGCTTGTCGGTGAAGTTCACCCGGAGCACTGTGCCCCACGCGTCCGTGAGGGCACAGCCGGTTTTTCCCGCCGGGGTCAGTCCAGTGCGCGTCCCCGGTTGCCCGGCCGGGAGGCCGCCCAGGCGCGCACGGTGTCGGCGTACCAGAAGGGTTTGCCGCCCTCGACGTGGTCGGGCGGGGGCAGCAGCCCGTGTTTGCGGTAGGACCGCACGGTGTCCGGCTGCACCTTGATGTGCGCCGCGATCTCCTTGTAGGACCAGAGCCTTCGGTCGGTCATGAGCTGCACCTCCCTGCGCGCGCGGGGGTCGGCGGCCGGGAGGCCGCCCGGGGGGAGCCCGGCGCTGCGCTGGCGATCACCAAGCCTGTGCCCCGCCAACGGCCCTCGGTGACTTTCCGGATGCGGCTGTCGACGTCGTGTGACGCGAAACCCGCGTACACGCGACATGTGTGACAGAAAAGGGGAGTTTGTGACACAGGTGAAGCAAAGAAACGCACGAGGCCCATGAGAGAGGCGCGTTGACAAATGCCCCGAGGTCACCGACGGGCCGCCGACAGGAGACGGGCCGGGCCCGCTGCGACAGGCCCGACCCGTTCCCGCTCCCCGTCATCCCCCCGGCCGACCGGAAACGACCGAAGGGCCCGGAACACTCGAAGCATCCGGAACGGTCGGAAATCCGCCGGATCAACCGGCGGACCCCCAGCCTGTATTCAGCCAATGCGGTGGGTCTTGGAAAAATGCGCACCCGGTCCGGGCCGGTCGTCCCCGCGGGCCGGAAGGACCAGGCTCGTCACCTCCCCGCTCAGCCGGTCCGCCGCCGGCGACACCTGCGCCGGAAGACGCCTGGCCTGGGTGAACTCCCTCGGTGTGCACCCCGTCATCGCCTTGAACTCGCCGCTGAGATGCGCCTGGTCGTAGTAGCCGCACAGGGCCGCGGTCTCGGCCGCGCTCCGTCCCTCCGCCAGCAGCCGACGGGCCCGTTGCAGCCGCAGTACACGGGCCGCCGCCTTGGGGCCGAGCCCGATCTGCTCCCGGAACCGGTTCTCCAGGTGCCGTACGCTCCAGCCGACCTCCTCGGCCAGCCGGGGCACCGGTATCGCGCCGCCCGTGCGCACGAGCAGCGACCAGGCTCGCGCGACCCGCTCCGAACCCGGCGTGCCGGTCTCCCGCCACCGGGTGAGGACCTCGTCGAGCAGCGCGAAGCGCTCCGTCCAGCCGGGGGACGCGGCCAGCGCGGCGGCGAGTTCACCGAGCGGTGACCCCAGGGAGTGCGGCAGCTCGTCGGGATCGACCGTGCGGTTCACGAGCTCGTGCTGGGGCGTGCCGAAGAGGCCGAACGCGGCCCAGGGCGCCATGAGCACCTCGATGCCCGAAAACCGCCCGCCGTGCTCCCCGACGGCGGGCGTGGTGGTGGGCCCGCAGTACACGGACACCAGGACGTCCGGCGTCCGTCCCGCCCGGGAGATCCGTACGGGCTGCTCGAACCCCAGCAGCAGGGTCGAGGCTCCGATGGGCGCTTCGAGCCGCCGCCGGGGCCGGTGCATGGCGAGCCGGATCCCGCGGTAGCCCAGCACTCCCGGCCGCAGCCGCGGATGGGGTGCGGCGACGGCGAACTCCCATGCCCCGCCGGGCCCTTCGCCGGATCGGGTGCGTACGGCGCTGCCAGCCATGGGCACTCATGGTGCTACGACCGCGGCGACGCCGTTAAGGGGGCGGGGGGCTTTATCGCCGTGCGGCTCCGCCGCGGGGGCGAGACGGGCGCACGCGACCCGCACCCGCGCGGACCTGTGCGGACCCCTGCGGTCCGCACCCGGTGCGCGGCCCGCCGCGTTCCCGACCGGCTACGCCCCGCAGGAGCGAAGGAACGCCCGCGTGCGCTGTGCGATGGGCAGCGGCGCGTCCGGATCGCACGGGTACATGTCCTGCTCGACGATCGCGAACAGGTCGACGTCCAGCTTCTGCGCGGCCTCCAGCACCGGCCCCAGCGCGGGCACGCCGGTGGGCGGCTCGCACATCACGCCCCGTGCGACGGCCGGCCCGAACGGCACCTGGTCGGCCCGCACGTCCGCCAGGATCTCCGGGTCGACCTGCTTGAGGTGCAGGTACCCGATCCGCTCGCCGTAGGTCTCGATCAGCTTGACGCTGTCGCCGCCGCAGTACGCGTAGTGCCCGGTGTCCAGGCACAGCGACACCAGGTCGGAGTCGGTGCCGTCCAGGAAGCGGACCACGTTCTCCTCGCTGTCGATGTGGGTGTCGGCGTGCGGGTGGACGACGATCTGCAGGCCGTACCGCTCCCGCACCTCCTTGCCGAGCCGCTCGGTCAGCGAGGTGAGGTTGCGCCACTGCTCGGGAGTGAGGGTGTCCGGCTCCAGTACGACGCCGGTCTTGTCGTCCCGCCAGAAGGACGGGATGACGACCAGGTGCCTGGCGCCCATCGCCTGGGCGAGCACCGCGTTGTCCGCGACATGCGCCCAGGTCTTCTCCCAGACGGCCTCGCCGTGGTGCAGGCCGGTGAAGACCGTGCCCGCCGACACCTTCAGGCCGCGCCGGGCCGTCTCCTCGGTGAGGACGGCGGGATCGGTCGGCAGATAGCCGTAGGGGCCGAGCTCGATCCATTCGTAGCCGGACTGCGCGACCTCGTCGAGGAAGCGCTGCCAGGGGACCTGGGCGGGATCGTCCGGGAACCAGACGCCCCAGCTGTCGGGGGCGGATCCGACACGGATGCGGGAAACACCGGAAACTGGTGACTGAGGTGACAACGACGTCATGGGCGTCAGCGTGCTGTCTCGCCGAAGGGGGTGTCAAGGGCTGGTCCGAATGTCTGGACAAAACATTGACAGGGCCCGCCGCGCGGGGCTACAAAGCCGTGAGAGCCGATACGGGGACGTGCCGGGGACGTGCCACGAGCGGTCTCACGGGGACGAGCCGATACGAAGGGAACTCGATGGCGTACGACCTGATCACCATGGGGCGGATAGGGGTGGACCTCTATCCGCTACAGACGGGCGTCCCCCTCCCGCAGGTCACGTCCTTCGGGAAGTTCCTCGGGGGATCGGCGACCAACGTCGCGGTCGCCGCCGCCCGCCTCGGCCGCGCGACGGCGGTGATCTCCCGCACCGGTGACGACCCCTTCGGCACGTATCTGCACGAGGCCCTGCGCGGCTTCGGCGTCGACGACCGCTGGGTCACCGCCGTCCCCGGGCGGCCGACGCCCGTCACCTTCTGCGAGGTCTTCCCGCCGGACGACTTCCCGCTGTACTTCTACCGGCAGCCCAAGGCGCCGGACCTGGAGATCGACGCCCACGAGCTCGACCTCGACGCCGTCCGCGAGACCCGGATTTTCTGGGTCACCGGGACCGGCCTGAGCGAGGAGCCCAGCCGCACGGCGACCCTCGCCGCCCTGTCGCACCGGGCCAGGGCCGGCACCACGGTCTTCGACCTCGACTGGCGCCCGATGTTCTGGAGCCACCCCGACACCGCCCGCCCCTTCTACGCCGAGGCCCTGAAGCACACCACCGTCGCCGTGGGCAACCTCGACGAGGTGGAGGTCGCCACCGGAGTGCGCGAACCCCGGGCGGCGGCACAGGCGCTGCTGGACGCCGGCGTCGAACTCGCGGTGGTCAAGCAGGGCCCCAAGGGCGTCCTCGCCGTCAACAGCAAGGGCGAGTCCGCCGAGGTCCCGCCGCTGCCGGTGAACGTCCTGAACGGCCTCGGCGCCGGAGACGCCTTCGGCGGCTCCCTCTGCCACGGTCTGCTCGCGGGCTGGGACCTGGAGAAGATCATGCGTCACGCCAACGCCGCGGGCGCCATCGTGGCCTCCCGGCTGGAGTGCTCCTCCGCGATGCCGACACCGGACGAAGTGGAAGCGGCGCTCGAGGCGGGGGCCGTCCTGTGACGACCGTCGACATCTCCGAACTCGTGCGCCTGCGCGCGCGGCACCCCGAGGCGATCGCCGAGGCGGCCGCCCGCCGCCGGCGCCGGCCGCTGCTGGGCGACTCCGGCCGTCTGATGATCGTCGCCGCCGACCACCCGGCCCGCGGCGCGCTCGGCGTCGGCGCCGACCGGCTGGCCATGGCCAACCGGGCCGGACTGCTCGAGCGGCTGTGCCTGGCCCTCTCCCGGCCCGGCGTCGACGGCGTCCTCGCGACCGCCGACATCCTGGACGACCTGCTCCTCCTCGGCGCCCTCGACGGCAAGGTCGTCATGGGCTCGCTGAACCGCGGCGGCCTCCAGGGGTCCGTCTTCGAGCTCGACGACCGTTTCACCGGTCACCGTCCCGAGGACATCGAGCGGCTGGACTTCGACGCGGGCAAGCTGCTCGTGCGCATCGACTACGACGACCCGGGCTCGCTCATCACCCTGGAGTCCACGGCCCGCGCCGTCGACGACATGGCCGCCCGCAGACTCCCCCTCTTCGTCGAGCCGTTCATCAGCCGCCGCACCCCGGACGGCAAGGTGCGCAACGACCTCTCCGCCGAGGCCGTCACCAAGTCGATCGCCATCGCCTCGGGCCTCGGCGGCACCTCGGCCTACACCTGGCTGAAGCTCCCCGTCACCGACAATCCCGACGACATGGCCGAGGTCATGCAGACGTCCACGCTGCCGGCCGTCCTGCTGGGCGGCGAGGTCGGCGATGACCAGGACGGCGCGTACGAGAAATGGCGCGGTGCGCTCCAGCTCCCCACCGTCCGGGGCCTGGTGGTCGGCCGTTCGCTGCTCTATCCGGCGGACGGGGACGTCGCCGCCGCCGTGGACACCGCCGTAGGACTGCTGTGAGGGCCGCATGACACACACCGAGCCGCACCACGACCTGTACCTCCCGCACGGCACCACGGCCGGCGCCGACTACACCCTCGACATCGACCCCGAGCGAGCCGGCTGGGGGTACTGCGCCCTGCGGATCGTCGAGCTGGAGCCGGGCGCCACGCACGTGTTCACCACGGGTGACAGCGAGTGGATCGTGCTTCCGCTGGAAGGCGGAGGTACCGTGCAAACAGCCGATGAAGAGTTCCAACTCCTGGGCAGGGAGAGCGTGTTCGCGTCGGTCACCGACTTCGCGTACGTTCCCCGTGACGCCCGGGTCCAGATCGCCTCCGGCGCGGGAGGCCGCTTCGCCCTGGCAGGAGCGAAGTGCGAGCGACAACTCCCCGCCCGCTACGGCCCCGCGCCGGAGGTCCCCGTCGAGGAACGCGGCAGCGGCAACTGCGCCCGTCTGGTGCGCAACTTCGCCTCCGCCGACGCCTTCGACTGCGACAGGCTGATCGCCGTCGAGGTGATCACCCCCGGCGGCAACTGGTCCTCGTACCCGCCGCACAAGCACGACGAGCACCGGCCGGGCGAGGAGGCCGAACTCGAGGAGATCTACTACTTCGAGATCGACGGCCCGAACGGGTTCGGCTATCAGCGCGTATCCCCTTCGCGCGAAGGCGGATCCGACGTCCTCGCGGAGGTCCGCTCCGGCGACGCCGTGCTCGTCCCCGACGGCTGGCACGGCCCGGCCGTCGCCCAGCCCGGCCACGCCATGTACTACCTGAACGTCATGGCGGGCCCGGGCGAGACCCGGGAGTGGCGGATCTGCTTCCACCCGGACCACGTAGACAGCACAGGGGGTTACCGATGACGGCGCAGACCTCGACGACGAGGCTGACGGTCGCCCAGGCACTCGTCCGCTTCCTCGCCGCCCAGTACACCGAGCGTGACGGCGTACGGCAGCGGCTGATCGGCGCGACCTGGGGCATCTTCGGCCACGGCAACGTCGCGGGCCTCGGCCAGGCGCTGGTCGAGTACGGCGACGACATGCCGTTCCACCAGGGCCGCAACGAGCAGTCCATGGTCCACGCGGCCGTCGGCTACGCCCGCCAGTCGAACCGCCTGTCCACCCACGCGGTGACGACGTCGATCGGCCCCGGCGCGACCAACCTGGTCACCGGCGCCGCCCTGGCGACCGTCAACCACCTGCCGGTCCTTCTGCTGCCCGGCGACATCTTCGCGACCCGCGTCGCCGACCCGGTGCTCCAGCAGCTCGAAGTCCCGTACGCCGGTGATGTGTCGGTCAACGACAGCCTGCGCCCGGTGTCGCGGTACTTCGACCGCGTCACCCGCCCCGAGGCCCTGATCCCGGCGGCCCTCCAGGCGATGCGCGTGCTCACCGACCCGGTGGAGACGGGCGCGGTCACCCTCGCGCTGCCCCAGGACGTCCAGGCCGAGGCGTACGACTGGCCCGACGCGTTCTTCGCCGAGCGCACCTGGGTCGTCCGCCGTCCGGGCGCCGACCCGACCGAACTCGCCGAGGCGGTCCGCGCGATCCGTGCCGCCCGCCGTCCGCTGATCGTCGCCGGCGGCGGCGTCCACCACAGCCGCGCCGAGGAGGCGCTCGCCGAGTTCGCCGCGAGCACCGGCATTCCCGTCGCCTCCACCCAGGCCGGCAAGGGCTCGCTGCGCTACGACCACCCCCAGGACGTGGGTGGCGTGGGCCACACCGGCACGGCGACGGCGGACGAACTCGCCCGCACCGCCGACCTGGTGATCGGCGTCGGCACCCGCTACACCGACTTCACCACCGCCTCGAACACGCTGTTCGCGGCCGACGGCGTCCGCTTCCTCAACCTCAACATCGCGCCCTACGACGGCCACAAGCTCGCCGGTCTGCCGCTCGTGGCGGACGCCCGCAGCGGCCTCGGCGAGCTGACCGCGGCCCTCCAGACGCACGACCACCGGGTGACGGACGCCTATGTCACCGAGTACGCGGAGGACAAGGAGCGCTGGGAGCAGCGCGTCGACGCCTGCTACGAGGCCGAGGAGCCGGACGTACGGCCGACGCAGCCGCAGGTGCTGGGCGCGCTGGACGCCCTCGCGGACGAGTCGGACGTGATCATCAACGCGGCCGGTTCGCTCCCCGGTGACCTGCACAAACTCTGGCGGGCACGCTCCCGGGACCAGTACCACCTGGAGTACGGCTACTCCTGCATGGGGTACGAGATCCCGGCCGCGATCGGCGTGAAGCTGGCCGCCCCCGAGCGCAACGTCTGGGCCCTGGTCGGCGACGGCACCTATCTGATGATGCCGACGGAGATCGTGACGGCCGTGCAGGAGGGGATCGCGATCAAGATCCTCCTCGTGCAGAACCACGGCTACGCCTCGATCGGCGGTCTGTCGGAGTCGGTGGGCGGCGAGCGGTTCGGCACCGCGTACCGCTACACCGCGGACGACGGCACCTTCACCGGCGCCCCGCTGCCCGTCGACCTGGCCGCCAACGTGGCCAGCCTCGGCATGCGCGTGCTGCGCGCGAAGACCGTGCGCGAGCTGCGCGAGGCCCTCGCCGAGGCGCGGCGCGCCGACACTCCCACATGTGTCTACGTCGAGACGGAAACGGCCGACACTGTGTCGGGCCCGCCGCCCGCGCAGGCCTGGTGGGATGTACCTGTGGCCGAGACCGCGACCCGACCGTCCGCGGTGAAGGCACGTGAGCTGTACGAACGGCACGTCTCTACCCGACGCCGCCATCTGTGAAGGAGCACTCGGTCATGACGAAGATCGTCAACCACTGGATCGGCGGCAAGACCGTCGAAGGCGCGTCGGGTACGTACGGGCCGGTCACCGACCCGGCGACCGGCGCCGTCACCACGAAGGTCGCGTTCGCGACCGTCGACGAGGTCGACGCCGCGGTGGCCGCCGCGAAGGACGCCTACGCCACCTGGGGCGCGTCCTCGCTGGCCAAGCGGACCACGATCCTGTTCAAGTTCCGGGCGCTGCTGGACGCGCACCGGGACGAGATCGCGGAGCTGATCACCGCCGAGCACGGCAAGGTGCACAGCGACGCGCTGGGCGAGGTCGCGCGCGGCCTGGAGATCGTGGACCTGGCGTGCGGGATCACCGTGCAGCTGAAGGGCGAGCTGTCGACCGAGGTGGCCTCCCGCGTCGACGTGTCGTCGATCCGGCAGCCGCTGGGCGTCGTCGCGGGCATCACGCCGTTCAACTTCCCGGCGATGGTCCCGATGTGGATGTTCCCGATCGCCATCGCGACCGGCAACACCTTCGTGCTGAAGCCGTCCGAGAAGGACCCGTCGGCGGCCCTGAAGCTGGCCGAGCTGCTGGCGGAGGCCGGGCTGCCGGACGGCGTGTTCAACGTCGTGCACGGCGACAAGGTCGCGGTGGACCGCCTGCTGGAGCACCCGGACGTCAAGGCCGTGTCCTTCGTGGGCTCGACCCCGATCGCCCGCTACATCCACACCACGGCCTCGGCGAACGGCAAGCGCGTCCAGGCCCTGGGCGGCGCCAAGAACCACATGCTGGTGCTGCCGGACGCCGACCTCGACGCGGCGGCGGACGCGGCCGTCTCGGCGGCCTACGGCTCGGCGGGCGAGCGCTGCATGGCGATCTCCGCGGTCGTGGCCGTCGGCGCGATCGGCGACGAGCTGGTGCAGAAGATCCGCGAGCGCGCCGAGAAGATCAAGATCGGTCCCGGCAACGACCCCGCCTCCGAGATGGGCCCGCTCATCACGAAGGTCCACCGCGACAAGGTGGCGTCGTACGTGACGGGCGCGGCGGCCGAGGGCGCGGAGGTCGTCCTGGACGGCTCCGGCTACACGGTCGAGGGCTTCGAGGACGGTCACTGGATCGGCATCTCGCTGCTCGACAAGGTCCCGACGACCGCGAAGGCCTACCAGGACGAGATCTTCGGCCCGGTGCTGTGCGTGCTCCGCGTGGACACCTACGACGAGGGCGTGGCCCTCATCAACGGCTCGCCGTTCGGCAACGGCACGGCGATCTTCACCCGGGACGGCGGCGCGGCCCGTCGCTTCCAGCTGGAGATCGAGGCCGGCATGGTCGGCGTGAACGTCCCGATCCCGGTCCCCGTGGGCTACCACAGCTTCGGCGGCTGGAAGGACTCGCTCTTCGGCGACCACCACATCTACGGCAACGACGGCACCCACTTCTACACCCGCGGCAAGGTCGTCACGACCCGCTGGCCGGACCCGGCCGACGGCCCGGGCGGCGTGGACCTGGGCTTCCCGCGCAACCACTGATCACCGAGGTCCGGCCGCGCCCTGTCCCGCGCGCGAGGGGACAGGGCGCGGCCGGGTCACAGCGCCGCGCCGGCTTCCGCGATCGCCTCGGTGAGGTCGCCGGTCTGCGCGGCCGGCGGGGCCTTGACCTCGGCCGTCCGGCCGAACTTCTCGAAGTCCATGGTGACCTTCATGACGCCGATCTCCTGGATCATGCGGACCGGCAGGTCCTTGTCTCCCACCCAGACATCCATGGTGATCGAGGTCGCGCCGCCGGTCAGCGAGCCGAAGAGGTTGTCCTCGTTGCCGTAGGCCTCCTTGTACCTGCCCATGCCCTTCCGGTCGACGACGGCCCGGTAATGGGTCGTGGCCTCGCCGTTCACCGACTCCGGACCGAGGTCCTCCACGTCGTCGGCGTACTTCAGGCCCTTCATCGACGCCGACGGGCTGCCGGCGCTGCCGCTGAGGGCCTGCGCGCCCTTCCGGCCGAAGACGGCCGAGCCGTCGATCTTCATCCACTCCTTGCCCTCGAGCGGGCCCGTGGACTGCGGGTCGACGTCGTAGTAGTAGGCGCCGTCCACGAAGAGCATGCGCATCTTCGGGTCGTCCTGCAGCTGCTGCATCTGCGCGGCCGCGGTGTCCATCAGGACGTCGAACGCGAACCCGTCGCCCCAGGAGTAGGTGCCGTCCATGGCGACCGGGGCGCCGGCGCCCATGGAGGTGGTCATCCGCACCTCCGCCGAGCCGACCTGCTCGGTCCGGTCGGTCGCCCTGCCGAGCGCCGCCATGATCGCGTCGGCGCCGTCCACGGCCTCGGCCGTCCCCTCGGCCGCCCGGGTGCCGCACCCGGCCGTCGCGATCAGCGCCACCGCCGTGACCGCCGTCCAGACGGCCGTGTACTTCAGCTGCATCGAGTCCCCACCCTGTGCCTCGTCTGTGATCCCCGACCTGACGGGACACCCTGACACGTCCGCATGCCGAACGTCGCCTCACTTTTTTGCCGCCCGCCCTGCGGTTCCCGCACACCCCAAGCGGGCCGAACAGGCCCACCGGAACTGTCATATCCGTGATTCGGAGCCGCGCCGTGCAACGGATTCCGTAGGTGAACACCTATTGACGCACCGGTTTCCGTCGGGATTCCATGCAGCCGCCGGGAGCGGACGAACGACGTACGCCCAAAGCCGCCGGAGGCGATAGCGCTCCCGCCTCACCCCCGCCGCACGAGTCGATCGGAACCGCCGCATGACCGACACGCTCCCTCCCGTCGAGACCGCCCTCCCCCAGGCGCCCGACGGTCCCCAGCAGCTCAAGCGCTCCATCGGAGTCGTCGGCGGCACTCTGCTCACCCTCTCCTGCGTCACCCCCGCCTCCACCCTCTTCGTCGTCGTCCCGGACCTGTTCGGCTCGCTCGGCACCGCGACCGCCCTCACGATCGCGATCGGCTCGCTGCTCTGTATCGCCGTGGCGTTCTGCTACTCGGAGCTGGGCACCCTCATCCCCAGCGCGGGCGGCGAGTACGCCATGGTGTCGACGCTGGCCGGGCGGCTCGCCGGCTGGCTGGTCTTCGTCCTCTCCCTGCTCGTCGTCATGATCGTCCCGCCGGTGATCGCGATGGGCACCGCCGACTACCTGGCCCCGGTCGTCCATCTCGACCCCTCGTTCGCGGGCGCCGCCGTCATGATCCTGGCCACCCTCGCCGGACTGCTCGACCTGCGCGCCAACGCCTGGATCACCGGCGTCTTCCTGGTCCTGGAGGTCATCGCCGCGGCCGTCGTCGCGGTGCTGGGCTTCGCCCACGGCCACCGCGGCGCGGGCAGCCTCGTCTCGATGCAGGTCGCCGGCGCCGACGGCCACACCGACACCGTCACCGCCATGCTGGTCGTCTCCGGCCTCGCCATCGCCCTCTTCGTCACCCAGGGCTTCTCGACCGCGGTCTACCTCTCCGAGGAGCTGGAGCACCCGCGCCGCAACGTCGCCCGCACGGTCCTCGCCACCCTCGCCATCTCCTCCGTGATCATCCTGGTCCCGGTCGTCGCCATCACCTTCGGCGCCTCCGACCTCACCGAACTCAGCGGCGGCGACATCGGCGCCATGGTCACCGCCTGGTCCAACTCGGCCGTCGGCACCTTCGTCAGCCTCTGCGTGGCGCTCGCGATCATCAACGCCGGCATCGTGATGGTCATCCAGAACTCCCGCGTCCTGTTCGCCTCCGCCCGCGACAAGGCCTGGCCCCGGCCGGTCAACGACGTCTTCGCCAAGCTCGGCCGGTTCGGGTCCCCCTGGGTCGCCACCCTCGCCGTCGGCATCCCGGGCGCGCTGCTCTGCTTCGTGAACCTGGACACCCTGTACGGCGTCACCGGCGTCTCCGTGACCGGCATGTACCTGCTCGTCGCGGTCGCCGCGCTGCTCTCCCGCCGCGGCCGGCACAAGCACACCCACGCCTGGCGCATGCCCCTGTGGCCGGTGCTGCCGGTCCTGCTGATCGTCGTCCTCGGCTACATCCTCACCCAGCAGGAGACGGCCTACCTCGTGTGGACCGGCGGCATCACCGCCGCCGCCACCCTCTACTGGGCCCTCTACCTGCGCCCCCGCCGCGACACCCGCTGGCTGGTGTCGATCCCGGACGACGCGCAGGCCTGACGTGTACCGCGGCCGGTGTACGCCGGTCCCGCCCCGTACGCCCCCAGGAGGGCGGCCACATCGGTCCACGGTCGACAACTCCCCGACAGGTCGACCCCGTACCGTTGAAGCATGGATCTTCGACTGCCCGGTCTGCGAGGACCACGGCGGCCGCGACGGATCGTCTCCGCCGTGGCCGCCGTGGTCGTACTCGCCGGTGCCGGTACCTGGACGGCCGTCGCCTCCGACGACGACACGCCCGCGGTGCACCACGCCGACCGGGTCATGGCGGTGGACGGCGTACGCCTGGACACCTCCTACTTCACCTCCGGCGCGGCCGGCCGCCGCCCCGCCGTGCTCCTCGGACACGGCTTCGGCGGCAGCAAGGACGACATGCGCGGGCAGGCCGAGGAACTGGCCCGCGACGGATACGCGGTGCTCACCTGGTCCGCGCGCGGCTTCGGCAAGTCGACCGGCAAGATCGGGCTGAACGACCCGAAGGGCGAGGTCGCCGACGTCTCCCGGCTGATCGACTGGCTCGCGCAACAGCCGCAGGTGCAGCTCGACAGGGCCGGCGACCCCCGGGTCGGCGTGGCCGGCGCCTCCTACGGCGGCGCGATCTCCCTCCTCGCCGCGGGCCACGACGACCGTGTCGACGCCATCGCCCCCGCGATCACCTACTGGAACCTCGCGGACGCCCTCTTCCCCGACGGCGTGTTCAAGAAGTTGTGGGCCGGCATCTTCTTCAACACGGGCGGCGGCTCCGCCCGCTTCGAACCCGCGCTGGCCGCGATGTACGACCGCGTCGCCGAGTCCGGCGCCCCCGACACCGCCGCCCGCGAGCTCCTGGAGCAGCGCTCGCCGTCCGCCGTCGCCGACCGCATCAAGGTCCCCACCCTCCTCGTTCAGGGTCAGACCGACTCCCTCTTCACCCTCGCCCAGTCCGACGCGGCCGAGAAGGCGATCCGCGCCAACGGCGCCCCCGTGGACGTCGACTGGATCGCGGGCGGCCACGACGGCGGCGACATGGAGGGCGCCCGGGTCCGGGCTCGCGTCCATTCCTGGTTCGACCGCTATCTCAAGGACGACAAGGCGGCCGACACCGGGCCCGCCTTCCGCGTCACCCGCACCGGAGGGGTCGACTCCACCGACGGCGCCGCCCGGCTCAGGGGCGCGAGCGCGGACGGCTACCCGGGCCTGGAGAACGCCGAGCGGGCGTTTCCCCTCACCGGCCGCCGCGCGGAGCAGTCCTTCGCCAACCCGCCCGGCGCCAGCCCGCCCGCCGTCTCGGCCCTGCCCGGCCTCGGCGGCGGAGGCCTCTCCCAGCTCTCCTCCCTCGGCGTCGGCGTCTCCCTCGACTTCCCCGGCCAGCACGCCGCCTTCGACTCCGCCCCGGTCACCGGCGACCTGCGCGTCACCGGCTCCCCGACGGTCACCGTCCGGGTGAAGTCGACCTCCGGCACCGCCGTCCTCTTCGCCAAGGTCTACGACGTCAGCGGCGGCGGCAGCCAGGTGCTGCCCTCCCAGCTCGTCACCCCGGTCCGCGTCGAGGGCGCCAAGGCCGGCAAGGACGTCACGATCACGCTCCCGGCGATCGACCACAAGGTCGAGGAGGGCCACCGGCTGCGCCTGGTCCTCGCCTCCACCGACCTCGGTTACGCCTCCCCGATGGCCCCGGCGACGTACACGGTCTCCCTGAAGGGCGACCTGAAGGTCCCGACCGCCCCCGCGGTGACGACGGCGGCCGCCCCGCTCCCGTCCTGGGTCTGGTGGCTGCCCCTGGCGGGCGCGGCGATCGCGCTGGCCCTGCTGCTGACGGCCCGCCGCCGCACCGCGGGCCCCGCCCCCGACCCCGCGCTCGCCGAGGTCCCGCTCCAGATCACCGACCTGAGCAAGAAGTACGCCAACGGCGACCGCTACAGCGTCCGCGACCTGTCCTTCCGCGTCGAGAAGGGCCAGGTCCTCGGACTCCTCGGCCCGAACGGCGCGGGCAAGACGACGACTCTGCGCATGCTGATGGGCCTGATCAGCCCCGACGGCGGCGAGATCCGGGTCTTCGGCCACGCCATCCGCCCCGGCGCGCCCGTCCTCTCCCGCGTCGGTTCCTTCGTCGAGGGCGCCGGCTTCCTCCCGCACCTGTCCGGCCGGGAGAACCTGGAGCTGTACTGGCGGGCCACCGGCCGCCCCGCCGGGGACGCCCACCTGGAGGAGGCCCTGGAGATCGCCGGCCTCGGCGACGCCCTCGCCCGCGCGGTGCGCACGTACTCGCAGGGCATGCGCCAGCGCCTGGCCATCGCCCAGGCCATGCTCGGCCTCCCGGACCTGCTCATCCTCGACGAGCCGACCAATGGCCTCGACCCGCCGCAGATCCGCGAGATGCGCGAGGTGATGATCCGGTACGCGGCCGCCGGCCGCACGGTCATCGTCTCCAGCCACCTCCTGTCCGAGGTCGAGCAGTCCTGCACGCACCTCGTGGTCATGGACCGGGGCAGGCTGGTCCAGGCGGGGCCGGTCGCCGAGATCGTCGGCTCCGGCGACACCCTCCTCGTGGGCACCGCCACCCCCGTGGAGGAGCCGGTCGTGGAGAAGATCGCCGCCCTGCCGGGGGTGGCCTCCGCGGTCCCGACGGCCGAGGGCCTGCTGGTCCGCCTGGACGCCGACGGCAGCGCCCGGCGCCTGGTCGCCGAACTCGTCCGGCTCGACGTGCCCGTCCAGGCGATCGGCCCGCACCGCCGCCTGGAGGACGCCTTCCTCACCCTGATCGGAGGTTCCGCATGAGCACGCTCACCGAGGTCGCCTCCGGCTACCAGGCGGGCCGGACCCTGCCGCTGCGCGTCGAGCTGGTCCGCCAGCTCAAGCGCCGCCGCACGCTGGTCATGGGCGGCATCCTCGCCGTCCTGCCGTTCGTGCTGCTCATCGCCTTCGCGATCGGCGGCGAGCCCGGCGGCCGCAACGAACAGGTCACCCTGATGGACACGGCGACGGCGTCCGGCGCCAACTTCGCCGCCGTCAACCTGTTCGTGTCCGCGGGCTTCCTCCTGGTCATCCCGGTCGCCCTGTTCTGCGGGGACACCGTCGCCTCCGAGGCCGGCTGGTCCTCGCTGCGCTACCTCCTGGCCGCCCCCGTGCCCCGGGCCCGCCTGCTGTGGTCCAAGCTCGTCGTCGGCCTCGGCCTCAGCCTGGCCGCGATGGTCCTGCTGCCGGTCGTCGCCCTGGCCGTAGGCTCCGCGGCCTACGGCTGGGGCCCCCTGGAGCTGCCCACGGGCGGCGCGCTCGACCCGGGCACCGCGGCCCAGCGCCTGGTGATCGTGGTCGGGTACGTCTTCGTCTCCCAACTGGTGACCGCGGGGCTCGCGTTCTGGCTCTCGACGAAGACCGACGCCCCGCTCGGCGCGGTCGGCGGCGCGGTCGGCCTGACCATCGTCGGCAACGTCCTGGACGCCGTGACCGCCCTCGGCGACTGGCGCGACTTCCTGCCCGCGCACTGGCAGTTCGCCTGGGCCGACGCCGTCCAGCCCACCCCGGAGTGGTCCGGCATGATCCAGGGCACCGCCGTCTCCGTGACCTACGCGCTGGTCCTGTTCGCCCTGGCCTTCCGCGGTTTCGCGCGCAAGGACGTCGTGTCCTAGGGCGCCGGAGGATGACGTCGCCGACGCCTGTGTTCCCCCCTGAGCAGCCCGGGGGCGCCCGCTGCCGGGCGCTCCCGGCCTGGGCGAACTCCGGGAATCCGGCGGGACGTCGGCCGACGGGACCGGGGACGAGGACGTCCGCGACCCGGTCGGCGCGATCAGCGACACGAGCCGACTCGACCTCTGGCGCAGAACCTTACGCGTGAGTAAGTTGCTCACCCGGCACGTGCAGCCGCACCGCGACCGGGGAGCCGTCATGGGCGTACGCAAGGATCTGAAGCGGGCGAGGAAACGCGCCGACCTGGCCTCCCGCACCCGGGTCGACGTGCTCAGGGACGACACCGGCGCCGTACGGGAGGCCCGCACCGCGCCCCTGGTGGCGCCGCCCGCCACGGGCAGCACGGCCGACCTGCCCTTCACCAACGCGGCCGAGGCCCCCGAGGCCGTGGTGCTGCGCCGCCGGAGGTCCGACGGCTGGCACCCGGTCACCGCGGCCGCGTTCGCCGCCGAGGTCACCGCGACCGCCAAGGGCCTGATCGCGCACGGCCTCGCACCGGGCGGCCGGGTCGCCGTCATGTCCCGCACCCGGTACGAGTGGACCCTCCTGGACTTCGCGATCTGGGCGGCCGGCGGCCTGACCGTCCCGATCTACGCCACCTCCTCGGCCGAGCAGGTCGACTGGATCGTCCGGGACTCGGGCGCCACCCTGATCGTCGTCGAGAACGCCGACAACGCCCGCACGGCGACGACCGGCACGGCACACCACCCGCTGCCCCCGCGCGTCCTCGCACTCGACGCGGGCGCGGTCGCCGCACTGGACGCCCTCGGCCGCGACCTCCCCGACGAGGAGGTGACCAAGCGCCGGGCCGCCCTCACCCCCGACACCACCGCGACCCTCTGCTACACCTCCGGCACCACCGGCCGCCCCAAGGGCTGCGTCCTCACCCATGCCAACCTGCACGCCGAGGCGGCCAACACCCTCGAACTGCTGCACCCGATCTTCAAGGAGGTCACCGGCCAGACCGCCTCCACCCTCCTCTTCCTCCCGCTCGCCCACATCATGGGCCGCACCCTGGCGATCGCCTGTCTGATGGCCCGCATCGAGACCGGCCACTTCCCGAGCGTCAAGCCCGACGAACTCCGCCCGGCCCTCAAGGAGTTCCGGCCCACCTTCCTGGTCGGCGTCCCCTATCTCTTCGAGCGCATCCACGACACCGGCCGCGCCACCGCCGAGAAGATCGGCCGCGCCGCCTCCTTCGACCGCGCCGAACGCATCGCCGTCCGCTTCGCGCAGGCGTACCTCGACAAGTTCCTCGACGAAGGCACAGGCACAGGCGCAGACACAGGCGCAGACACAGGCGCGGGTGGGGGCGGGGGTGGCGACGAAGGCGAAGGCGGGGTCAGGCGGAAGGCCAAGGGCCCCGGACCCGGCCTGTACGCCGCCTGGGCCCTCTACGACCTGCTGGTCTACCGCCGCATCCGCCGGGAGCTCGGCGGCCGCCTGCGCTACGCCATCAGCGGCGGTTCCCCCCTCGACCGCACCCTCGGCCTCTTCTTCTACGCGGCCGGCATCATCGTCTACGAGGGCTACGGCCTGACCGAGACCACCGCCGCCGCCACCCTCGTCCCGCCCCTGAGGCCCCGGCCCGGCACCGTCGGTCAGCCCGTCCCCGGCACGGCCGTCCGGATCGCCGACGACGGCGAGGTCCTGATCGCGGGCGCGGTGGTCTTCGACTCCTACTGGAACGACCCGGCGGCCACCGCCGAGGTCCGCACCGACGGCTGGTTCGCCACCGGCGACCTCGGCGCCCTCGACGACGACGGCTACCTCACCATCACCGGCCGCAAGAAGGACATCCTCGTCACCTCCGGCGGCAAGAACGTCTCCCCGGCGGTCCTGGAGGACCGGCTGCGCAGCCGCACCCCGGTCGGCCAGTGCCTGGTCGTCGGCGACAACCGCCCCTTCGTCGCCGCCCTCGTCACCCTCGACCCCGACGCGCTCGCCCACTGGCGGACCGTACGCGGGCTCCCCGCGGACACCCCGCTCACCGAGACACTGCGCGACCCCCGCCTGCGCGCGGACGTCCAAGGGGCCGTCGACTACGCCAACGAGGCCGTCTCCCGCGCCGAGTCGATCCGCGCCTTCACCCTGGTCGAGGGCGAGTTCACCGAGGCCAACGGGCTGCTCACGCCCTCCCTGAAGGTCAGACGGCACGCGGCCACGGCACGGTACGCCGAGGAGATCGAGGCCCTGTACGGCGCGTGACACCGCGGGCGCCGCCGCCGGGGCACACGAAGCGGCGGGCCACCGGAGAACCGGTGACCCGCCGTCGCGGTACGTCGGGCTGCGGCTCAGCCGTTGCCCGCGCCGTTGCCGGCCAGGACCGAGATGTCGTCCAGGATGTGCGACAGCGGCTCGTCGCCCTTGGCCTGGGTGCTGTTCTCGACGCACTGCTGGTTCTGCGGGGCGGACAGGATCGGGATGTCCTGGACGCCGATGTTCAGAGCCGCGATGAGCGACTGGGCGTTGATCTTCGCCGGCAGGCCGATGCAGGGCTTGTTCAGCGAACCCTGGACCAGCGAGAGCTGCGGGCTCTGGTGGCCGAAGGTGGCCGAGTTGCCGAACTCCGACGAGGCGCCGTTGCCGCTGGCGGAGGTGGTGCCGCTGTCGTCACCGATGGCGAGGGCCTGCGGGGCGCTCATCGCCGCAAGACCGGCGACGGAGGCGGCCAGGGCCGCGGTCGCCCACAGCTTCTTCATGTTCGTTCCCTTCGAAAACGCGGGCTCCGGGGGAGGAGCTGCGTGATCAACAACGGCATGGAACCGTCCGGGGTTGCGCCCTGTGCCCCGATCGGCGCAGCGCATCGGGCATGAGGGCCGTGCGCCCCTCAGTGGCACGCGTACGCGCTCCCCCGCACCGGAACCGTCTTGCCGAGGATGTCCGGCGGGTCCTTCGGCTTCGGCTGCGCGCCCCGCTCGATCAGCGGCCGGTCGTCGCGCACCTTCGCGAAGAGCGCGTCGCTCTCCTCCGGGTCCCACGCCAGGGCCGCGCCGATGCCCAGCCGGGCCGGGGCGAAGCCCGCGATCGGCACGGTCGTGAACTCCGTCGCCGCGTCCGGCAGCCGGTGCAGGGCGGCGGCCAGTTCGACGAGTTCGCCGGGCTGGAACCCCTGACGGCCGGACCCGAGCAGCATCTCCGCCAGGTGCGTCATGCGCCGCGGACGGGTGAGCAGCTTGCGTTCCCGCATCTCGCGCCAGGCCTGGACGAGGAAGCGCTGCTGACGCTGGATGCGGCCGAGGTCGGCGCTGCCGTCGACATGGCGTGAACGGACGTACTGCAGCGCCTGCCCGCCACCGAGCCGGTGCTTGCCGGGCTTGAGGTCGAGTCTGGTCGCGGAGTCCTTGAGCCGCCGCGGCGTGCACACCTCGACGCCGCCGACCTCGTCCACGCTGTTCATGAAGCGCCGGAAGTCCACCTGGAGGAACCGGTCGATGTTCACCTTGGCCATCGACTCCACGGTCCGGATCATGAGCTCCGGACCGCCCTCCTGGTAGGCGGCGTTGAGCTTCGCCGGATGCGGCGGGCGTTCCCTGGCGCCGGGCTTCTCCCGGTACGGCGGGATCTCCGCGGCGGAGTCACGGGGCATGCCGATCACGCTGACCCGGTCCCGCTGCGCCGAGACGTGGATCAGCATCAGGACGTCCGAGCAGCCGCAGGGCTTTCCACCGGCGTGGAACGTCTGCTTCTGGGCAGCGGTGAGGGTGTCCCGTTCGTCGGTGCCCATCAGCAGGATGTTCAGCCCGCGCGGGGCGTGTTCCCGGGCGGGGAGGCCCGGGAATCCGGGCATGGAGGGCAGGGCGGAACTGCCGAGCAGCGCGCCCGTGGCGGCCAGGACGATTCCGGGAATCGCCAGGCGGCGTGGCCGAAGGTTTCTCTTCATCGTCACGTGCCGCACGCTAGAACAGCGGGCCGCCGATGATCCGACGGCCCGCTGTCCTGGTGGAGAAACCACTCCGGGGCTCAGGAAAAGAACCCGTTCAGCGTGGGCTCAGTGGTTGGCCGCGCCGTTGCCCGAGAGGGCCGAGATGTCGTCCAGGATGTGCGACAGCGGCTCGTCGCCCTTCGCCTGGGTGGAGTTCTCGACGCACTGCTGGTTCTGCGGGGCGGACAGGATCGGGATGTCCTGGACGCCGACGTTCACCAGGGCGAGGATCGACTGGGCGTTGAGCTTCGCCGGCAGGCCGATGCAGGGCTTGTTGAAGGAGCCCTGGATGAGCGCCATCTGGGGGCTCATGTTGCCGAACGTGGCCGAGTTGCCGAACGACTGGCTGGCGCCGTTGCCGCTGGCGGAGGTGGTGCCGCTGTCGTTGCCGATGGCGAGAGCCGGGGCAGCCGCGGCGGCGGAGACGCCGACCACGGAAGCGGCGACCGCGGCGGTGGCGAGTACCTTCTTGATCACTTGTGAGTCCCTTCGGTGAGAAGCCCCGTCCACCGGAGCGTTCGGATTAACTTCACCTGACCTGTTTGGTTGCTCGGATTCACTCCGATGGCCTATCGGGCCGAACTCCGGACGCCGGGACGTGAAAAACCGATCGGGTGACTGACCGCAACCAAATCCGGCGCTTCCTGTTGGATCGGTGGCAGGCACATGGTCCTGACCACGAGTCAGGGCACGGAAAGGAATCGCGAAATGCTCAAGAAGGCAATGGCCGCGGCGGCGGTCGCCGCTTCCGTCGTCGGTATGTCCGCGGCGGTCGCCCCTCAGGCGCTTGCCATCGGGGACGACGCCGGCACCACCTCCGCCAGCGGCAACGGCGCGCACGAGGCGTTCGGCAACTCGGTGACCAAGGGCGACATGAGCCCCCAGGCCAGCCTGGTCCAGGGCACCGCCAACAAGCTCTGCGTGGGCCTGCCGGTCAAGGCCGACGTGCAGTCCGTCCTCGCCGTCATCGCCAACGTCGGCGTCCAGGACATCCCCGTCCTGTCGGCCCCGCAGAACCAGCAGTGCGCCGAGAACTCCACCCAGGCGAAGGGCGACGAGCCGCTGTCGCACATCCTGGACGACATCTCGGCCCTCTCGGGCAACGGCGCGGCCAACCACTGACGTCCCCGGCACCGCCCGCCGGGCGGCCCGTTCCGTTCGCGGCGGGCCGCCCGGCTCCGGCATTTTTTTCCGGCTGATTGCCCGTCATTCCTTTCGCGTCTTTGGTGAATCGTTTCCTCTCCGGTGGGCCGTTCGTGCTAATTACCCGAGGGTGTTCGAGTGAATTCCTGTGCGACGCGCGTTTCTTGGTTTCCTCGACCGTCTATCTCTCGTTTGCAGCTTGCGGGTCATGGTGCGAGCCGTTCCAGTTGCGCTCGCTCGGTTTCGACCGTCATCTGGGCATGACCGCAGAGAAGGGAAAGTCATGAAGAAGAGCGCTGCTGTTGTCGCGGGTCTGATCCTGGCCCTCGGCGGGGCCGCCCCCGCGTTCGCCGACGCCGGTGCCAACGGTGCGGCCATCGGCTCGCCGGGCGTCCTGTCGGGCAACGTCGTCCAGGTCCCGATCCACATCCCGATCAACCTGTGCGGCAACTCGGTCAACGTCATCGCCGCGCTGAACCCGACCGGCGGCAACGTCTGCGTCAACGACTGACGCGACCCCAGCCGTACCGCTGGATCGAGGCCGGCTTTGGACGCACTCCTGTGGTCCAGGGCCGGCTTTTCCCACTTCTACCAGCAGGAAGACCACGAGATTGCGACAGACCCTGAGCAGGGGAATGGTCGCGGCCGCCGCCGCGACGGGCCTTCTGTCCCTGTGCGCGGGCGCCACCGCCTTCGCCGACTCGACAGCCCAAGGAGCGGCCAAGGGTTCGCCCGGGGTCCTGTCGGGCAACGCCGTCCAGGCCCCGTTGCACGTACCGGTGAACGCCTGCGGCAACTCGATCGACGTCGTCGCCGCGCTCGACCCGGCGTTCGGCAACGCCTGTGCCGGCCTCTCGGACACGCACGGGGACCGCTCCCACGCCGCACCGCGCGATGCCGCCGACACCCGCGACACCGATTCCGGTCACGGGGACTCGGGCTACGGGGACGCCGGTCACGGCGATTCCGGCCATGAAGACTCCGGTTACGGGGACTCCGGTTACGGAGACTCCGCCGGTCACGGTGTTTCCGGCTACGGGGACTCGGGCTACGGGGACTCCGGTTACGGCGATTCCGGCTACGGAGGCTCCGGCCACGAGGACCACGGCCCCGGGGACGACTGCGGGGGCTACGGCGACACCTGCGGCGGAGGCGGTCACACGACCCCGCCCCCCGGAGGGGGTCACACCACTCCACCGGGCGGTGGTCACACCTCTCCGCCTCCGCACGGGGGTGGGAGCACCCCGCCTGGCGGGGGTCACACCTCTCCGCCTCCGCACGGGGGTGGAAGTACTCCGCCTGGCGGGGGTCACACCTCTCCGCCTCCGCACGGGGGTGGGAGCACTCCGCCTGGCGGGGGTCACACGACTCCGCCTCCGCACGGGGGTGGGAGCACTCCGCCCGGTGGGGGTCACACCTCTCCGCCTCCGCACGGGGGTGGGAGCACCCCGCCTGGCGGTGGTCACACCTCTCCGCCTCCGCACGGGGGTGGGAGCACTCCGCCCGGTGGGGGTCACACCTCTCCGCCTCCGCACGGGGGTCACTCCACCCCGCCTCCGCAGGGCGGCGGTGGCGGTGGCGGTGGTCAGCCTCCGCACGGCGGGCACACCACGCCTCCGGAGGGCGGCGGTGAGCACAGCTCGCCCCCGGAGCTGTCGCACACCGGCAGCGACCACGCAGCCCTGCTGGCCGCCTCCGGCGTCAGCGCGGCGCTCATCGCGGGCGGCGCCGTCCTGTACCGGCGAGGCCGGACCGCGTCCCGCAGGTGACGCACCGGGTGCCGGACGTCCTCGCGTCCGGCACCCGCGCCCTGCCTGTCCCGGCCTGGCTGTCCCGGCCCCGTCTGCCCGGGCCCGTCCGGCTCAGCGCCCCACGGTCTCCGGCGCTCCGTACCGGTCCGGCGCCGGGATCGACCCGCTCGGCCCGCCCAGGTGCAGCCGCCGCCGTACACCTCGTACGAGGGTCCCCGCCGTGAAGGTCGCGCCGTACACGAAGCGCATGGCCGGGCCGAAGCCGGCCGCCGTCACCAGACCGGCCAGGAACAGGCCGGGGTGGGACGACTCGAAGTCCCGGCCCACCCCGGGGGAGCCGCCGGGCACGGTGGCCAGCGCCCCGCGCAGTTCGCCGGAGAGCAGCCCGAGCCGGTCACGGGTCGCCTTGAAGCCGGTGGCCGCGATCACGTGCTCGGTCTCGAAGGGCTCCGCTCCGGCCACCTCCAGCCGCACCCCGCCCGGCACCGCTCGTGCCGCGGTCACCTCGTGGTCGAGGCGCACCCGCACGGAACCCTCCACCCGGTCGCGCACCCACCACGCGCCGGCCGGCCCGAGCGCCGTCGCCGCGATGCGCGCCCTGGTCGGTTCCGGGAGCCGTCGGTAGAGGCCGGGGCGTTCGGCGTAGAACCAGTTGCGCCAGCCGCAGCCGAGCCCGCTCTGCGGGGAGCGCAGCGACTGCCACCACGGGCGCTCCCAGGGCGGCGGCACATCGTTCCAGCGCAGCCGTTCGGCGCGGGCCAACACCCTTACCCGGGAACCCTGTTCGGCGAGCAGGGCGGCCGTCTCCAGGGCCGCCTGGCCGCCGCCGATCACCGTGACGTCCCGGCCGCGGAAGCGGTCCAGGTCACCGTGGTGGCTGCTGTGCGAGACCAGGTCGGGGGAGAGCCCGCGCAGGGCGGCCGGGATCTCGACGAACGGCATGACGCCCACGGCGAGGGCGACCGTCCGGGCCCGCACGGTCTCGCCGTCCGCGGTGACCGCCTCGAAGCCGCCCGGCCGGGACATGATCCGGGTCACCGTGCGCTCGTCGACCTCGGGGACGGCGTTGTGCGCGAACCACAGCCCGTACCGCGCGAACATCTCGACCGGGATCGGCTCCCCGTGCCGGGCCGTGACGCCCTCGGTCGCGCAGTACGCGTCGAGCCGCCAGCGGCCCGCCGGGTCGGAGAGGTTGGAGGCCCACGGCTCGGATTTCAGGAACATCCCGCCCGGCATGTTGTCGCGCCAGGAGGCCATCGGCCGGCCGAAGACGCGCAGCTTCAGCCCGGCGGCCGCGGCGTGCGCCGCGATGGACAGGCCGTACGGGCCCGCCCCCACCACCAGCAGGTCGTCCATCAGCAGCTGCTCGCTTTCTCGTCGTCGATCGGTGCGGCGGGGGCGGACGCACCCGGCGGCGGCTCGGTCAGGTCCGTCCGGGACGGCGTCGGCGGTGTCGCCTGGCGGACCACGCGGGGCCGGACCCCGGCCGCGCCCGAGGCGCCGGCCCGGCGCAGCCGGCCGAGCAGCCGACGGGCGACATGGGTGCCCCACAAGCCCCACATGGCCCGGCCGGGAGCGGTGTCGTCGCCCGCGTGCCAGGCCAGCTCGCGGCCGCGGCGGGCCGGTCGCAGCGCGGCCAGCGGCGCGTAGTTCTCCACGACGAACGCCCGGCCCGGCAGCGGCACGCCGGCCGGCAGCGGGCGGTGGGTCAGATCGAGGTGCTGGGCGCGGACGACGTCGAGTCCGGCGCCGTCGGCGAAGAGCCGGAACTGGGCGCCGGGGCGCGGGTTGAAGTCGAGCAGGTGGTAGTCGCCGGTCGTGCCGCAGCGGCGGAAGTCGAGGTCGAAGATGCCCCGGTAGCCGAGTTCGTCGGTGAGCCGCTGGGCCAGCGTCCGCACCTGCGGGTTCTCGGTCCACTCGCCCACCGCAGTGAGCCCCGCGCCGCGTGGCCAGGCGCACAGCTTGCGGCCCGGGCCGCCGCCGCCGACCGCGCCGGAGCGGTCGGCGTACCCGTGGAAGAACCAGTCGCGGTCCGGGCCCGCCGGCAGGAAGGCCTGGAGCAGGAGTTGGCTGCCGGCCTCGGGGGTGCGCAGGTACAGGTCGCGCGCCTCCTGGGTGGAGCGCACCACGACCGTGCTGCGCAGTCCCGAGTCGGCGGGCAGCAGCCAGGGGCGGCTCCACTTGGCCACGACCGGCAGGCCGAGCCGCCAGGCGGCGGAGGCGGCCTGCGCCGCGCTGTCCGGGATCACGGTGAGCGGGTGCGGCACGTCCGCCGCCGCGCACAGCCTGGTCAGTTCCGCCTTGTCGGCGACCTGTTCGGGCACCGGGCCGGGCTGTTGCGGGAGCAGGTAGGCGGGCGCCAGTTCCTCGCGCAGGCGGCTCACCGCGACCGCGCCCGCGTCGTCCATCGGGATGAGCACGGCGGGCCGTTCGACCCGGGCCGCCACTCTCAGCAGGGTGGCGGCGATGTCGGCGTGGGTCGCGCCGGGCGGCGGCGGCGGATGCAACTGGCGTACGAAACGGGACTTGCGTACGGGACTTCCCGCGGAGTCGGCGACCACGTGCACGTCGATTCCGGCTCTGCCGAGCGAGCGCACGGCTCCCAGCGTTCCGTGATGAAAGGGATTCCGGTCGATCCGCAGAAGGACGGCGGGGACGCGGGTGTCGAGCAGCGACTCGGGCATTTTTTCCGGGTCCTTCCGTTCAGTTCACCGGTATGGGCGATCGAGACACTCGAAAGCCGTAACGGCGGTGGCGTCATTCCTTTTCGTGTGACTTTCATATGACTGAGTGTCAGTAACACGCGGTCCGTGCGCGTTACGTGAGAGTGGAGAAAGGAGCAGGCATGGCCCCACAGCAGCGGCGTGCGCGGTCCCGGCGGCTTGCCGTCGTCGCGGCGGCGGTCGCGGCGTCGGCCGCCCTGGCGTCCGGACCTGGATTCGCCGCGGGTGCGGGGGTGGTGCGGGTAGCCGATCCTCCCGCTCCCACCCCCACCGTCCCGACGGCCGCGGCGACCCTTCCCGCACCCGCCGAGCCCGACCCGGCCGTCCCCGCCCCGAGCGCGACACCGGCGGCGCCGGCGACCCCGGGGGTCCCGGTGCCCGCCGTGCCGCAGGTGATCCCGTCGGAGACCGCCACCCCGTCCGCCCCGCCCGTGAAGAGCACGCCCGCCTTCGGCGCCTACCTCGACTACGGCGCCCGGGGAGTGGCCCGGATCGCCGAGCTCAGCGAGTGGCTGGGGGGCGCGGAGCTGCGCGTGGGCCACACCTACCTGCCGGGCGACCGGTGGCAGAACATCGAGGGCCCGCCCGGCTTCCTCGACGTGTGGGCGGACTGGAGGCTGGAGAAGGACGACCGCATGCTCGTCCTCAACGTGCCCATGATGGAACGCAACGAGGAGGGGGTGTCCGACGAGGAGGTGCGCGGGCTGCTGCGGCAGGGTGCGGCAGGGGAGTTCGATCACCACTTCAGGGCTCTCGCCGAGCGGCTGGTCGCGCTGAAGGTGCCGGACACGGTGATCGTGCTCGGCTGGGAGATGAACGGCATCACGTACACCCATCGGTGCGGGCCGGACCCGGAGGCCTGGAAGAAGTACTGGAACAGGATCGTCTCCACCATGCGCTCGGTGCCGGGCCAGGAATTCAGGTTCGACTTCACGCCGACCCGCGGCAAGGACGCCGTTCCGTGGACCGAGTGCTATCCGGGGGACGACACGGTCGACATCATCGGAATGGACTCCTACGATCAGCCGACCGGCCTGTCCTTCGACGAGCAGGTGAAAGAACCCTACGGGCTCCAGGCGCACGTGGACTTCGCCAAAAGCCATGGCAAGCCCATTTCCTATCCCGAATGGGGACTCTTCCGCAACGGTGACAACGCCGAATACATGCGGCGCATGCTCGCCTGGATGGACGAGCACGAACCGCTGTACAACACGGTGACCGACTACTGCCCGCACGGTGTCTGGCAGTGCGGGCAGAACCCGCAGTCGTCCGCCGTCTACCGCTCGTTGCTGTCCGGCCGCACCGACGAGCCGAGCACGGCCCCGACGACTCCGGCGCCCTCCGTCGAACCGTCCGCGGAGCCGTCGTCGCCGGCACCGTCGACGGATCCCACCACCGAGCCGCCCGCCGAACCCACGGTGAACTGCACTCCGATGGACCTGGGCGACTGGGTCGAGTACTGGATCGGCGGCAAGCTGTGCTTCCGGCTGGACTGGTGGTCGGACGACGACTGATCCGCGGTGCGGTGGCGGCAGGCCCGCGTCAGGACCTGCCGCCACCGTCACGCTCCCTCCGCTGCTCCAGCCGGAGCAGCAACTCCTTGCCCCGCCGTCGCGCGGCCACGTCGCACACGACCGCCGACAGCAGCGGCGCGGTGCGCCGACGGGCCAGCAGCAGCCGCTGGTTGACGACGGGTTCGGGCCGCCAGTGGTGCTTGTAGGGCTCGTTGCCGCGCAGCAGACTGAGCGCGGCACGGCCGCCGTTGCGGGAGTGCTCGGCGCACGCGTCGAGCAGCATCACCGCCACGTCCGCCTTGCGTTCGCGCAGCCGCGGATGGGCGCCGTAGAGATAGCCACCGGCCAGCCGCCGCGACAGCAGGGTCAGATCGACGGCCACCACGTCGTCGTCCAGCCGGAACTCGGTCACCACCGCGTCCCCGGAGCGCACCATCGGGCCGACCGACCGCACCAGGTGCTCGCAGAACCGCTCCCGCAGGTGCTCGCCCGTCACCTTCCGCCCCTGCCACTGCAACTGGTGCAGTTCCAGCAGCCGGTGCAGCGCCGAGTCGACCTCCTCCGGGCACACGACCTGACGCTCGACGCCCAGCGCGGTCAGCTTGCGCAGCTTGGCGCGCACCCGCTGGGCCTTCGCCGACGGCAGCCGGGCCACCAGCTCGTCCATGGGAACGGCCGGCAGCTCCAGGCACACCGAGTCGCCCACCCGCCGCCGGGGGCCGCGCCAGCGCTCGTAGACCTGCTCCACGGCGCTGCCGGGACGCACCTCGCGGAAATCGATCAGCGCGGTGCGGGCGGCCGCCGCGAGCCCCTCGGTGAGCGCGGCGACGGCGTCTTCGCCGCGTTCGTCGTCGACGAGGACGTCCCCGTAGTCGGAGATCGCCCCACCGAGCGGCACGAGCGCCGGCAGCGGTCGGCGTACGGCCATCAGCGGTGCCGCGGCGACGAGTTCGGCGCCGTCGCGGACCAGCAGCAGACGCAGCCGGCCGCGCCTGCCGTACGAGAGCCACCACGAGTGGAGCCAGGCGTGGCTCTGGAACGGGGTGGCGCTCGCGCACCGCTGGTACAGCCGGCCCCAGGCCGGGGCGAGCGCGGCGAAGGCCTGCTCGTCGGTGACGAGTTCGGTCGTGAACGTCGGTTTCACAGCGCTCCGTGGGCGTCGGCGGCGAAGGCCGGGCCGGGGACGGCGGCGGGGCGCGCGGCCTCGTCCTCCCGGCCCCGCTTCGGCCGCACCAGCAGCAGCAGACCGCCGAGCAGACCGCCCGCGCTCGCCCCCACCAGGCCCGTCACCACCGGGGACACCGAGGAGGGGCCGGTCGGCCGGACCGCGCGGGCGAACTGCTGGAGTTCGACGTTGGTGGCCGCCCGGGAGCTCTTGGCGTGCTGGGTCAGCGAGCGGGAGACCGCGTTGGCCATGTCGGCGGCCAGGTCCGGCCGGGAGGAGGTCGCGGTGATCGAGACCATCGGCGCGTCCGGCGAGGTCGCCGTCTGCACGCTCTGCTGGAGCGTCCTCACCGGCACGCCGGCCCACACCTGGGCGTCCCCGAGCACCGCCAGCTGCGTGGCGACCCTGCCGTAGGCCTGCGCGAAGCCGAGCGCGGACGCCGGGTCGGACTTCTCGGTGGGGACGGCGACGACATAGGCGGTGGCCGTGTACGCGGGCGGCTTGAGGGCGCCGTACGTGCCGCCGAGCAGTCCGCCGGCGACGGCGCCGACCGCGAGCAGGGACCAGGGCGGGAGCGCCTTGGCGCGGCGCAGGGCGGCGGGGCGGCGGGGGTTCTCGGTCATGGGGAACTGACTCCCTGGGGTGTCGGGGTGGCGGGGGAGAGCAGGGCTGGTCCGGAAACGGTGGCCGCGTACACGTCCATGAGCTGGGCGGCGCTGCGGGTGATGTCGTAGTGGAGGGCGGCCTCGGCGGCGGTGCGCGGGCCGGGGGGCCGGGCGCGGGCCTCGGCCACCGCGCGGACGAACGCCTCGGCGCCGCCGCTCACCCTGCGGGCCCCCGCCGCCCCGGCGGGCAGCTGCTCGATCGCGGGGCAGGAGGCGTAGAGCACGGGCAGGCCGCAGGCCAGCGCCTCGACCACGGCCAGACCGAACGTCTCCTCGGGGGAGGGGGAGACGAACAGGTCCATGGCGCTGGTGAGGGACGGCAGGTCGGGGCCGGGGGTGCCGTCGGGGACACAGGGGCGTTCGCCGGTGAACAGGACCCGGTCGGCGACCCCCGCCTCGTGCGCCGTGCGCCGCAGCACGTTCTCCTCGGGGCCGCCGCCCACCAGCAGCAGCCAGTGGTCGGCGGGGAGCCGGGCGAGGGCGTGGAGGAGGACGTCGAAGCGTTTGCCCGCCGCGAGCCGCCCGACGCCGCCGAGGACATAGGCGTGGTCGGGCAGGCCGAGGCGGCGGCGGGTGTGCCGGCGGGCGTCCGGGTCGAAGCGGAAGCGGGCCAGGTCGATGCCGTTGGGGACGACCTCGATCCGGGGGGCGGGGACCCCCCAGCCGCGCAGCCGTTCGGCGACCGCGGGGGAGACGGCGACCGTCGTGCGGCCCAGCCGCTCGCTGGCCAGGTAGAGCGCGCGGACCCCGGAGGTCAGTCTCCGCCCCTCCATCTGCGAGTCGCCCAGGGAGTGTTCGGTGGCGACGACCGCGCGGACCCCGGCGAGCCGCGCGGCCGGCCGGCCGTAGACGCAGGCCCGGTAGAGGTGGGTGTGGACGAGGTCGTAGCCGCCGGAGCGGATGATCCGGACCAGGCGGGGCAGCGCCGCCAGGTCACGGTTGCCGGCCATGCCGAGGTGGACGACCCGGACCCCGTCGCTCACCAGTCCGTCGGCCACCGTCCCCGGGTTCGTCAGCGTCACCACCTCGCACTCGACCGGCAGGTGCCGCAGCAGCAGCCGCAGCTGCTGCTCGGCGCCGCCGACGCCGAGCCCCGTGATGATGTGCAGCGCTTTCACCGCAGCCCCTCGACGGGTCGCCGGCGCAGCCGGTGCAGCCGGTACTTCAGATGCATGCGGACGAAGTTGTCGCCCTGCCCGATGTGCAGGCGCGGCAGGGCGTGCAGTCCGTTCAACGGACCGGGGTCGATCGCGCAGGCGTAGGAGTAACCGGCTTCGCGCACGGCATCCATGGCCCGCCGGTCGATCGTCCCGTACGGGTAGCAGAAGCCCTCGACCTCGGTGCCGAGCAAGGCGCTGAGGACCGCGCGGCTCTCGGCGGTCTCCGTCTTGAGGGTGAGGTCGTCGGCCTTGGTCAGGTCGACGTGGGTGAGGCCGTGCGAGCCGATCTCGACGCCCTCGTAGGCCGCCCGGCAGATGCCGTCGGCGGTCAGCAGCGGCTTGCGCGGGCCCAGCGGGTCCCAGGCGTTGTCGCCGCCGAACCGCCCGGGCAGCACGAACAGGGTGGCCGTGCAGCGGTGGCGGCGCAGCACGGGCAGCGCCTCGGTGAGGAAGTCGGCGTACCCGTCGTCGAAGGTGAGACCGACCAGGTTGCGGCCCTCGCCGCGGGCCCGGGCGGCGAGCAGTTTCGCCATGGAGACACCGCGCAGCCCCTGCCGGCGCAGCCACATCAGCTGCTTCTCCAGCCGCTCGGGGGTGACGGTGATGCGGTACGGATCCTCGGAGCAGTCCCCCACGGAGTGGTACATCGCCACCCACGGGACGGGAGTGCGTCTGCTGTGGTCAGGAGCGGACATGGGAGAACCTTCGGGTCGCGGAACGTACGGAACGGAGCGCTGAGGCGATGCCCCGGGAGCCCAGGGCACGGCCGAGCAGCAGGAAGACGACGGTCACGGTGAGCCCCCCGGCGGCCAGGCCGGACAGGGGGTCGGCGAACCGGCCGGCGGCGAAGGAGCCCGCCAGGGTGGCCACGAGGGCCGCCCGCACCGGCCGGCTCAGCTCGCGCAGCACGCCCCGGACCTCGACCGGAACACTGCGCGGCCCCATCCCGGCCAGCAGGACGAGGGCGGTGACGGTGATGCCGATCGCGTTGGCGGCGGCGATCCCGTACACGCCCCAGGCACCGACGCTCAGCGCGCCGATCCAGGAGGTCACGACGATCCCGGAGGCCATCGCGCCGACCGGGTACCAGGAGCCGCGGCCGGCCGAGAAGTACGAGCGGACCAGCACGCCCACCAGGGTCTGGCCGAGCAGCCCGAGCGCGTACACCCGCATCACGCCCGCGGTCGCCGCCGTGTCCTGAGCGGTGAACGCGCCCCGCTGGAACAGGACTTCGATGATCTGCGGCGCGCAGGCCAGCACGGCGGCGGTGCCCAGCAGCACGACGCAGGCGGCCAGCGCCAGATCCCGCTCCACCCGGGTGCGGGCCCGCTCGGTGTCGCCCTCGGCCAGCGCCCGCGCGACCACCGGGAAGGTGACCGTGCACACCATCACCGACAGGATCATCGGCATCTGCGCGACCTTCTGCGCGTAGTTCAGGTGCGAGATCGCCCCGGCCGGCAGCTGCGAGGCGAGGAAGCGCTCGATGAGGACCTGGGACTGCCGGCACAGCGCGAACAGGAGCACGGTCGTCAGGAGCAGGGTGTCGAGCGGCCGGGGCACCTCCTGCGCGGCGGACTCCTCGGCCGCCCCGCGTTTCCGCAGCTGTCCGAGCAGGGACGGCAGCTGGACGAGGACCATCAGCAGCCCGCCGACCGCGACCCCGGCCGCCGCCGAGCGCACCCCCCAGCGCCCCCCGAGCACGAACATCCCGGTGATGATGCCGACGTTGTAGGCCACGTAGATCGCCGCGGGCGCCGCGTACCGCCGGTGCGCGCGCAGGGCGGCGCTGCAGTACCCGGCGAGCCCGAAGCTCACCGCGCAGGTGGCGGTGAGCCGGGTGCAGTCGACGGCGAGCGCGGGATCGGGCAGGCCCGGGGCGAGGACCGCGACCAGCTGCGGGGCCAGGCCGATAAACAGCGCGCCGACCGCGACGAAGGCCAGCGACAGACGGGGCAGCGTGCCGGCGACCAGGGCGCGGACGGGGTCGCCGGGGGCGCCCTGGGAGCGGCGGGCCAGCGCCATGCTGAACGCCGGGATCAGGGCGAACGCGAGCCCGTCCTCGATGAGGAGCGTCGCCGCGAACTCGGGCACCGTCCACGCGACCAGGAAGGCGTCGGTGTCGCTGCCCGCGCCGAACAGCCGGGCCAGCGCCTGGTCCCGCACCAGCCCGAGCAGAGCCCCGGCGACGGAGAGGACGGCGGTGACGAGCGTCGCCCTGGCGAGGAACCGACCGGAGGCCGGGGGGAGTTCGCCGCCCTCCCGGCCGCCGTCCGCCCTCCCGCCGGCGGCGGTCGCCGGGGCGGTCGCCTCGGCGGCCTCGTCGGCCGTCTCCCCGGACCGGGCGGCGGACCGCGCCGGCGGCACGGAAGCGGGGCCGTCCGTGCGCGGCGTCCGGGGAGGGGTGACCGTCATCGGGCGAGCGCCTCCTCGCGGCCACCGGCGCCGACCAGCGCCCACCAGGCCACGGCCCCGAAGACGACGGCGGTCAGCACGGTCGACGGACCGCCGATGTCGGCGTACGCGAAGTCGACCAGCTGCCAGATCAGCAGGCCGCAGGCGACGAGCGCGCAGTCGAGGCCGGGTCCGGAGCACCGGACCCGGAACCAGCCGCGCAGCCCGCACGCCAGCATCGCCAGCCAGCCGCCCGCGAGGGCGAGCAGCCCGATCAGGCCCTGCTCGCTGAGGATCAGCAGGTACATGTTGTGCGGGGAGAGCAGCGGCTGCTTGACGAATCCGCCGCCCGCGCCGTCGGTGTCGCTGCCGGAGGACAGCGCGAGCGAGGCGTGGCCGTCGCGGTGCTCGGGGAAGCCTTTCAGCCCGACACCGGTCAGCGGCTGGTCGCGCCACATGCCGACGGCGGCCGCCCACATCGTGTACCGGTCGGTGACCGACTGGTCGGGCGCGTCCCTGACCTGCGTGATGCTGTTGACCCGCTCCTGGAGCATCGCCGAGCCGAATCCGAAGCCGCCCACCAGGATCACCCCGGCCGCGGCCGCCACCGCGCCCACCTTCAGCGCCCGCCGCGGCCCGGCGAGCGCCAGCTGGACCGCGCAGGTCAGCACGGTCGCGATCCAGGCGCCCCGGCTGAAGGAGAGCGCCAGCGGCACCAGCAGCGCGAGCGCCGAGCAGGCGGCGATCACCCGCTGCCGTACCGGCGTCCGGCCCAGCGCCAGCCCGACGGCGCAGATCAGACCGAACGCCACGACGGTCGCCATGCCCATCACGTCCTGCGGCCCGAAGGTGCCGACCGCCCGGATGTTCTCGCCCTGGTAGGAGGCGCCGGTCCCGGTGACGAACTGGTGGACGCCGACCGCCCCCTGCCACCCCGCGAGCCCCACGAACGACCAGGCCAGCACCCGGAAGTCGGCCCGGTCGCGGACGAGGAGGACGACGGCCGCCGGGACGAGCACGAAGATCTGGAGGTAGCGGCCCAGACCGGACAGCCCCGCCCCCGGCGACGACGCGCCCATCGCGGCGAGCGAGAGCCCGACCACCGGCAGCCCGAGGACCAGGGCGGCCGTGCGCGACAGCGGGCGCCGCCGCTGCCGCAGCAGCCTGACCGCGCAGAACAGCACGACCAGCGCGGACAGCGCGTCGGCCGGTCCGGCGCCGCCCTCGCCGCCGGGGCCGACCGGCAGGCCGAGCAGGGCGACCACGGCGACCACGGGCAGGACCGGCGACAGCGTCCGGGCGCGGGGCAGGGGCAGGGCGAGGGTCATCGGCGGTTCAGCTCCCGGTCGGTCGCACGAGGGCGGCCGCGGTGCGCAGCAGGATGCACACGTCCTGCCACAGCGACCAGTTGTCGATGTACGCGTTGTCGAAGCGGGCCCGGTCCTCGATCGAGGTGTCGCCGCGCAGCCCCTGCACCTGGGCGAGACCGGTGATGCCGGTCTGCATCCGGTGGCGGGCCGCGTAGCCGGGATAGGTCTGACTGAACTGACCGACGAAATAGGGGCGTTCCGGGCGAGGTCCGACCAGGCTCATGTCGCCGCACAGGACGTTCCACAGCTGGAGCAGCTCGTCCAGCGAGGTCTGGCGCAGGAAGCGGCAGAAGCGGCTCATCTCCCGCTCGCCCGCCACGCTCCACCGGGTCGCGGCCTCGTGCTCGTCGACCGGGCGGTGGGTGCGGAACTTCAGCAGCGTGAAGGGCCGGCCGTCCTTGCCGATGCGCTCCTGCCGGAACACGACGCCGGGCCCGTCGGTCAGTCGCAGCACCGCCGCGCACACCAGCAGCAACGGGCTCAGCAGCAGGAGCAGGGCCCCGGAGACCGCGATGTCCAGCAGCCGCTTGCCGAGGCTGCCCCGGCGCCGGGCGGCCATGTCGAGCCGCCGGCAGGAGAACCCGGCGAGCTGTTCGCGGCTCGCGTACGACGGGGTGTCGGCGTCGACCTCCCACACCGTGCAGCCCGACTCGGCGAGCGCCCGCAGCAGCGGGCCCTGCACGGTACGCACGGCGGGGTGGACGCACAGCACGTCCCGGACGCCGTTCTGGATGAGGGCCCGCTGCACCTCCTGACCCGTGGTCAGCACCGGCAGCCCGTCGGCGCCGTCCGGCCGCTCCGCCACGATGCCCACCGGCTGCACCCCGGACCTGGGGTGCCGCAGCACGGCGGCGGCCACCCGCTGCGCGGTCGCGGCGGGGCCGATGACGAGCGCGGCGTGCGGGTGGCGCAGCAGGGCCCGGCGGTGCCGCAGATGCACCAGGGCGCGGCCCGCGCAGCAGGCCGCGGCCTGCGCCGCGCACCCGAGGACCAGGGTGCGGACCGACAGCGCGTGGGCCGGGTTCCAGGCCGCCACGAGCGTGCCGAGCGCCAGCCAGGCCACCGCGATCCGGCCGCAGACGGAGGGCAGTTCGTCCAGCACCCCCACCACCGGGCGCGGCCGCTGCGGACGCAGCACTATGGTCGCCGCCACCAGCAGGGCGAACAGCAGGGGGCGTCGCTGCGCCCCGGTCAGCGCCAGCGCGCCCACGAGTGTGGCGAGGCCGTCGGTGAGCAGCAGCGGCAGCGGCGACGCGGGGCGCGCGGGGGGCCGCCGGGTGGGGAACCGGAATCCCGCTCCGCTCTCCCGTCGCGGAATGACCGAGACGGGCGAGTACCCGGGCTGCGCGCCGGGAGAGGGGACGGTGCTTTCCGCAGTCACGAGTGGATGGACTCCCTGCACTCGGTGGGCGCGACGCGCGCCCGTGGGGTGGTCGTGAGCAGTTCGCGGTACACGTCCGCGACCGCCCCGGCCGTGCGCCACACGTCGTGCGTGGTCAGGACGTGTCGGCGTCCCTGGTGGCCGAGCGACTCGCGCAGCAGCGGGTCGAGCAGCAGTCCGGCGACGGCGTCGGCCAGCGCCGCCGGGTTCTCGGCGGGCACCAGACAGCGGGACGTGAGCGCGGTCGGCAGGCTCTCCCGGGCGCCGTCCACGTCGGTCACCACCACGGGCCGCCCGCAGGCCAGCGCCTCCAGCGGGGCCAGGGCCATGCCCTCCCAGCGCGAGGGCAGCACGACCAGGTCGGCGGCCTGGTACCAGGGCGCGGCATCGGTGACGGCCCCGGCGAACAGCACCGACTCCGGCGCCCGGGCCCGCAGCCGCTCCCCGTCCGGGCCGTCGCCGACCAGGACCAGCCGGGCGCCGGGCGCCGCGCGCGCGATGTCCGGCCACGCCGACAGCAGGACGTCCTGCCCCTTCTGCCGGCACAGCCGCCCCACGCACACCACCAGCGGGGCGGCCGGGTCGAGTCCGGGCAGGAGTGAGGCCCGCACGGTGTCGACGGAGGCCGGGTGGAAGCGTTCGGGATCGATGCCGTTGGGGATGACGCTGACCCGCCCGCCGATCCGGGCGCGCAGACCGGTGGCGCGTTCCGCCTCGCTGACGCACACCAGCCGGTCCGCCCAACGGGCGGCGAACCGCTCCCACTTGAGCGCCATCGCCGCGGTGGTGCCGCCGACCGCCTCGAAGGACCAGGCGTGCGGCTGGAACACGGTCGGGATCCGCCCGCGCACCGCGAGCCGCCCGGCCAGCCCGGCCTTCGCGCTGTGCGCGTGCACCAGATCGGGGCGTACCTCGTCGAGCAGGCGTACGAGCCGTCGTACCTCACCGGGGAGCGAGGGTCCCGGCGACCGGCCGGCCGCCCAGTGCCGCACATCCGCACCCAGGGACCGCAGGTCCCCGGCGAGCCGGCCGGCCGGGCAGGCCACGGTGACGTGGAGGCCGTCCGCGAGCTGGGCCCGCGTCAGATCCGTCACGACCCGGGCGACCCCGCCGTCCACGGGCTGGGTGAGATGCAGGACCCGCGGTCTGGCGTCGGGTTCTGGCTGGTGCATTGCGCGGTTTCCTCGCTCACGGTGGCGCTCGGGACGGGCGGGAACGCGCCTACTGCTTCTTCCGTGTGTCGACGGCGACGAAGAGCGCCCCGGCCCACGCCGCGTCCCGGTGGGAAACGAGCCGGACGGCCAGCTGGTCACCGCCGTCCCGCAAACCGCCGCTCAGATCGAACACGTCGGAGTCGTAACCGAGGGTGTTGACGTACGCCGGTACACGCGCCGCCGGAGCCTCCCCCGGCTCGCTGATCGTGGAATTCAACACATCGTCAGATGGGTTGACCGGGTCCGTGAGCGGGGTGGCGGGCCGGCCACCGGTGGAGAACATGAGCGAATCACCCGTTCGGCCGCGGTCGCCGTCGTACGCGACGAGTCCGGCCCGGCCGCCCGCGCCCCGCGGAACGGCGAGCCCGCGCAGCCGGATCTCCTTGCCCGCGGGGGAGTTCATGGTGTCGAAGCCGTCCCACAAGGACAGGTGGCGCAGCGGCTCCTTCGGGTTCTCGTACGCCACGACCATCGTCCAGCCGCCCCACGCGCCGGCCGCCGAACGGCCCATGGCCACATTGATCTGGGCGACCGTGTACAGGCCCCGGCCGCTCGAGCGCACCAAGTCGGTGACGTCCGCGGAGGCCTGGAAGGCGTCGGCGCCCTGGGCCACCCGGTGGCCCACGACCGTGTCCGCGAGCACCGCCTTGTACGCGCCGCCGGGCTCGGCGATCAGCACCCGCCCGTTGTCCTTCGGCGGCTTCTGCTCGCCGACGCGCAGGTTGCCGCCCCAGTACAGCCGCGCGTAGGACACCCGTGCGCCCTGCGGGAGCCGGACTTCGGCGCGGGAGGAGTTGTAGGTGTTCGGGTCGCGGTCCACGTCGACGTAGAACATGTCGAAGGCGTTGTTGACGGCCGCCCCGCCCCGCCGCACCGCGGGACAGGCGGGCGCCGCCTTGCCGGTGGGCGTGGTGGTGGTGCGGCAGCTGATGGCCGCGTTGGCCGCGCGGACGAACCCGCCGTGCTGTGTCGCGTGGTAGCGCTGCCCGAAGGCGAGTCGCTCCGCCTCCGCGGCGGGCGGCGCGCCGGCCGCCCGGGCGGCGCCGGGTGCCCAGAGGGCGGTGAGGGCGAGTACGCCGACTGTCGCGCGGCGTAGCAGCGGACCCAGGGAATTGCGCATGACCGGCGGTGCCCTTTCGTGCGATTTGCTTGCTATAGGCGTGCGTCGGATGGGGCGCAACTCTAGCCGCTGTACGGATTAATCCGTCGAAACCGGACAAGTGTGTCGGAATGGTGAAGTCCAGCTCCGGTGACATCACTCATTTGGCGGCACAACCCCGGCGGATCCCGCGCGTTGACTTCAGCGCCGGGCATCCCCGCCCGGGTGTTTGTGTCAAAACCCCAAGGAGCACCTCTCCATGTCGCGTATCGCGAAGGGCCTGGTCCTGACCTCCGTTGCCGCCGCGGCCGTCGCCGGCGCCTCCGGCATCGCCGCCGCCGACAGTGGCGCGAACGGCGTCGCCGAGCACTCCCCGGGCGTGCTGTCGGGCAACGTCGTGCAGGTTCCCGTGCACATCCCGGTCAACGTCTGCGGCAACACGATCAACGTGATCGGCCTGCTGAACCCGGCGTTCGGCAACACCTGCATCAACGACTGACGTCTTCTCCCTTCCGGGGTCACGACGCGTCATTCGCCGAACGGCCGCCCTCCCGCCAGGAGGGCGGCCGTTCGCGTTGCCGCAGGCCTCGCGGGGGCTTGCCCCGAATGGGGGGACGCCGCCCCGACACGCTCGGTGAGGCTTGACATGCCCTCTCACCAGGGGTGATGCGGATGAGCTGGGCGAACGATCGTCACACACTGCGATCGATCGGTTGCGGAGGGCGACGGGCGTTCGCACGGTGGGGACGAGACCCGACGCAATCGAAAGGAATTCCCATGCGTGGTCTGCCCGTACGGCGTATCGCTTCCACCGCACTGTGCGCCTCCCTCGCCCTCGGCATCGCCGCCCCCGCCGCCATGGCGGCCGACGGAGCCGCTGCCCGTGAGCGCAACGTCGCGGCGTCGAAGACGCCCGTCGCCGGCACCGACGCGCTGCTCGTCCAGGCCCAGGGCCTCGGCGAGCTCGGCACTGTCCTCACCCCGGTAGCCAATCTGCTCAACACCGTCCTCAAGGCCGACAACGGTCAACTCACCGCTGAACAGGCGACCGCGCTCGGTGACGCGGTCAAGGCCGCCGTCGCCAAGATCACGGCGGCGGCCCCGGCGGCCCCGGCCACTCCGGCGACTCCGGCCACTCCGGCCGACCCCGAGGCGGAGACGCCGGCCAAGCCGGCCGACCCGGCCGCCGAGGTCCCGGCGAAGCCCGCCGTGCCGGCCGCTCCGGCCGCCGAGGTTCCGGCGAAGCCCGCCGTGCCGGCCGCTCCGGCCGCCGAGGTTCCGGCGAAGCCCGCGGTTCCCGCCGACCCGGCCGCCGAGGTTCCGGCGAAGCCCGCCGTGCCCGCCGACCCGGCCGTCGTGCTGCCCGCGAAGCCCGCCGACCCGGCCGCCGCGCTGCCGGCCAAGCCCGTGCTCAGCAAGGGCGGTGACGACGCCAAGGCCAAGGCCGCCGCCGACCCGGTCTCCGACGCCGTCGCCGCGCTGGACAAGGCGGTCGCCGCCCTGCTCGCGGCCGCGACGTCCCTCGACGTCAGCCAGGTCGTCCCGGCGGTGAACGGCGTGGTGTCCGGCCTGCTCGACCTGCTCAGCGCGACGCTGGCCGGGGCCGGTCTGACCCTGCCCGCCCTGCCCGCCGAGGCGCCGGCGGCGGCGGTGCCCGCCCAGCCCGCCGACTGACGGCCGCTTCCCGTTTCCGCACCCCGGCGTTGCGCCGGGGTGCGGAAATTTCTGCGCACAGGGTTTCCGCCCCCGACGGGGCTCGTTAGGCACGACGTCAGAATTTCGCTGGTGACCCGGGTCGCCGATTTGCCGCGCGGCCGATGCGTCGCGTGGGCCGAGTCGCCGAGTCGTCGAGTCGCCGAAGAAAGGAATCCGATGAAGTCCCTGAAGGCTGCCGCTGTCGTTGCCGGATCCCTGGTCCTCGCCGGTGCCGCCGCGCCCGCGTTCGCGACCCCCGCCGACCTCACGCCCACCAGCCTCAACGGAGCCGTGGACACCCTCACCAGGGGGCCCATCACCCTGGAGGACGCGATGCCGGTCCAGCACCAGTCGGACGCGCTCGACACCGAGAACAAGGACTCCGTGCTCAGCACCGTCAAGGGCGCGACGGCTGCCCTCAACACCCACAACCCGCTCCTCGGCGGGCTGCCGCTCCAGGGCTGAGCGGCCGTCGCCGAAAGGGCCGGTGCCGTCGCCGACGGGACCGGCCCTCGGCGCTGTTCGAGCCGGGTCGAGCGGCGCGTCCCTCGTTCGTGTGGAGCAGGGAACCGGCGTCATCCGGTCGGGTGAGAACACGTCAGACCGTCCCCGACCCGCCGATATGGTCGCGCGGTGACCTCAACCCCAAGCGCAACCCGCCCCTTCCGCGTGGCCGACCTGGGCACCCTCGTCGTGATGCCGTGGAGCGGCGAGGCCCCCGACGGCAGCGACATGCCCTACCTCCTGGCCTACTCCCTCGGTGACACCGAGGAGGGCCCCGAGGGGACCGCCGCCGCCGTCGCGCGTCTGCTCACCGACAACGGCATGCCGGTCGGCGGGGACGTCGTCGACGGCACCGAGCGGCCCAGCCTGCTGTTCACCCTGCTCGTCGAGTCCGGTGCCGCCGTCCTGAACATGCCGAGCCTGAACGCCCAGTGCCTGCCGCCGCCGGAGTGGCTCGCGGCCGTCGAGCAGCGCGGCTACGCGTACCTCGTCCTCACCACCCGCGCCTGGCCCGAGGCCATCCCCGGCCGGGCCGTCACGCCCGAGGAACTCGCCGCCTTCGCGGGTGCCCCCGAGACCCTGACGGCCGCGGCGCACATCGTCCTGCCCGCTCGCCGGCTGCGCGGCTGATGCGACGGCCGCACCCGGCGCCCGCGGGCGGCGGCCGCGCGTACGCCCTGCTCCTCGTCCTCACGGGTGCGGCCGGACTGCTGGCCGCCTGGGTCATCACCCTCGACAAGTTCAAGCTGCTGGAGGACCCCGGCTTCACCCCCGGCTGCAGCCTGAACCCGGTCGTCTCCTGCGGCAGCGTCATGACGAGCGACCAGGCCTCGGCGTTCGGATTCCCCAACCCGATGCTGGGCCTGGTCGCCTACGGGATCGTCGTGTGCGTCGGAGTCAGCCTGCTGGCCGGTGCCGTCTTCCCGCGCTGGTACTGGCTGACCTTCACCGGCGGCTGTCTCTTCGGCGTCGGGTTCGTGTCCTGGCTGCAGTTCGAGTCCCTGTACCGGATCAACGCGCTCTGTCTGTGGTGCTGTCTGGCCTGGGTCGCCACGATCCTCATGTTCTGGTACGCCGTCTCGTTCGACGTACGCCACGCGTTCCTGCCCGCTCCGGCCGGAGTGCGGGACTTCCTCGCCGAATTCGCCTGGGTGCCGCCGCTGCTGCACATCGGGGTGATCGGCATGCTGATCCTGACCCGGTGGTGGGACTTCTGGACGAGCTGACCGTCCGTCCGCCGCGCCGACGCGCTCCTCCGGTCATCGGGCATTAGCACTATTACGGCAGTCGGGGGAATTGTGAACTGATGCCGTTTTCCGGCTCGTTACCCGGTACGGACGCAACGCCCCCGAACTCCTCCGAAAGGTCCCGTACCCCAGATGAAGTCGACCACCCGAGGAACCCTCGCCGCAGTCATCACGTGCGTGGCGGCCGCCGCCGGCGCCGCCGCCTCCGTGACCCCCGCCGCCGCGATCGGCACGGTGCCCGTTCCCGTACCGCTCGACGGCGTCGAGAAGTCCCTCAACGTGGAACTGCCCACGATCGGCGGCGAGATCCCCCTGCCGACGCCGGGCGCCCCCGAGGGGCCGCGTTTCGTCGAGGGCCGGCTCATCCCGGAGCGGGTCGTTCCGCAGCTGCCCGTCGCCGCGGGCCTGCCCGGTGTGGGGCTGCGCGCGCCCCTGCCGGAGGTCCTGGGCAAGGACTTCAACCACCTCGGCCTCGACGCCCCCGCCTCCGACCTGCGCACGCTGAGCCCGGGCCTGGCCCTGGACGCCCCGCTGACCGCGCCCAACCCCGACCGCTTCGGCCTGCCGGACCTGCAGCTGCCCCAGGCGGGAGTGCTCACCCCGGTGCTCCAGGCGGTGCCCGGCGCGGACCTCGGCGTCGGCGAGGGCCTCTAGCCTCCGACGGGCGAACCCCACGCGCACCACGGGCCCGGACACCGTCGTCCGGGCCCGTCGGCGTGCCCGTCACCGTGTCCGGATCCGGTGCTCCGGCGGACCGTTCGGGCGGCGGGCGGTGACCAGGAGGGCCGCCGGTCGGTTACCCCCGTGGGAACCGCTACGGAAGGCCGCCGCAGAGACCGGCCGACCCGCCGCGGCGACCCGCCACAGAAACCCGCTACGGACAGCCGCACCGGATCAGCGAGCCGGGGCCGGCGCACCGGACGAGGAGCACATCATGGTCGTCAGCGTCGACGGAGTACCCGTGACCGCGGTGCCGGTGGGCACGGGCAGACCCGGCACGGCGCACGGCGCACGACGACGGGACCTGCTGCGCGGGCTGCTGGGCGCCGCCGCGGCCCTGGCGACCGTCCCGGTCGTCTCCGCCTCCCGGCCCTCGCGCCCGGCGGACGGCGGCCTCGCGGACTCCTTCGACGAGACCTACCGGGGCCGGCGCCTGCACGGCGTCCTCGCCTCGACGGGACGCACGGCCGCGTCGGACGTCCGCTGGGACATCACGGTCGACGGCCGCCCCCTGCACCTCATGCGCCGCGCCGACGGCACCTGGCTGAGCATGGTCGACCACTACAGCTCGTACGCGACCCCGCTCGAGGCGGCCCGTGCCGCCGTCGACGGACTCGGCCCGGGGGAACGGCTGCGCGCGGCGGATCCAGCACACCATCACCCGCACATGGGGGGACACCATGGCCTACATCCGTAAGGACGTCAGCACACTCACCGGTGCCGAACGGCGGCGCTTCGTGAAGGCGCTGCTAGAGATCAAACGGAGGGGCGAGTACGACGAGTTCGTCCGCAGGCACATCGACTACTACGTCTCCGACGGCGACGGCGGTCTGCGGACGGCCCACATGGCGCCCTCGTTCCTGCCCTGGCACCGCCGGTTCCTGCTGGACCTCGAACAGGCACTGCGCCGGGTCGACTCCTCGGTGACGGTGCCCTACTGGGACTGGACGCGCGACCGCACCACGACCGCCGCGCCCTGGACCGCCGACCTCCTCGGCGGCAACGGACGGCGCTCCGACCGCCGGGTGACGACCGGGCCGTTCGCCTACGCCACCGGCGACTGGACCATCAAGGAGAACGTGACCGACGGGGAGTTCCTCACCCGGGACCTCGGCCGGGCCGCCGACCCGATCGGCCTGCCCACCCGCACCGACGTGGAGGCGGCGCTCCAGGACCCCGTCTACGACACCGAGCCTTGGGACTCGACGGTCACCCGGGGCTTCCGCAACAGGCTGGAGGGGTGGGGCAGGGGTTCGGGCAGCGTCGCCTGGCGCAACCACAACCGGGTGCACCGGTGGGTCGGCGGGGTCATGCTCGGCGGCGCCTCGGTCAACGACCCCGTCTTCTGGCTGCACCACGCCTTCGTCGACCTGCTGTGGACCCGCTGGCAGAACAGGCACCGCGACCACCGGTACCTGCCCGCCGAACCGCCGGGGCCGACCAGCCGTCAGTACCGCCGGGTCGTCGCGCGGCACGAGAAGCTGCCCCCGTGGGACGTGACCCCGGACCAGCTGGAGGACGCGTCCCGGATCTACCGGTACGCGTGAGCGGCTCCACCGGTGCGCGTGGGCGGCTCGCTGTGAGTCCGGCGAGGTGAGCACGGCACGGCGAGCCCGGCGCGGTCGGCCGCCCGCGGACAGGGGGAGAGCCCCGGCGCTCGAGGTGCCGGGGCTCTCCTGGTGGTACGTACGCGGGGTACGACCGGGGGTACGTCCAGAACGTCCAGGACGTGCGGGGTGAAGCTCAGCCGCCGTAGCCGCCGTGCTTGTCACCGTGCTTGTTGTCGTGGTGCTTGTCGCCACCCTTGTCGTGGTCGCTGACGTTGGCGCACGTGTTGCCGAACGCCGGGTTCAGCAGACCGATGACGCTGATGCTGTTGCCGCAGACGTTGACCGGGATGTGGACCGGAACCTGGACGACGTTGCCCGACAGGACACCCGGCGAACCCACGGCCGCGCCCTGCGCACCCGCGTCCGCCATGGCCAGGCCGGCTCCGCTGACCACCACGGCGCTGGTGCCGAGGGCAACAGCGGCCACCTTCGCGATGCGAGACATCACGTTCTCCTTAGGGAATCGGTTCGTGCGGTGGCAGGGGGCGCCGCCGCACTCCCCGTTCAACGCCGCCACCGTGGGCGGGTCACGGTGCGTTCGGACGGATCACCCTTTTTGAACAGGAGGGTCGTACAGTCGGGTGGCTAGTGCGACTGGAGATGTGCCGCCACGAAGTCGGTCAGGGTGGCGATGGACTGGAGGCTGTCCAGACTCAGGTCCAGCGCGGCCACATCGACGCCGTACCGCTGGTCGACCCTGCCCAGCAGGGTCACGCCGGCCAGTGAGGTGAGGCCGATCTCCGGGCCGAACAGGTCGGTGTCGGCGGGGAGTTCCGCGACCGCCGCCTCGTCCAGGCGGGCCGCCTCGGCGATCAGTGAACGCAGTTCCCGTTCCACCGCGGCCCGCTCTTGGATGTCCGTCACGCTTCGGCGTCCTCTCGGTCGATCACATGCAGCCACGCGGGTGCCGAGGGCAGGTCGCCCTCGAGCGTCCTGCCCAGGACCGCCGAATCGGCGGCGGTGGCGGGACCGGCGCCCGTGCCGGTGGCGGGGTCGGTGTCGGTGGCGGGGTCGGTGTCGGTGTCGGTGTCGTCCGTGCGGCGCAGGCCCGCCTGGCGGAGCAGGATGCGCATCTCCAGGTTGGCGTCCGTGGGGCGCAGGGTCACCCGGAACTCCTCGGCGCCGGCCGCGCGGGCCCCCTCCATCAGCCGGAACAGGAAGGCCGCCGCCGCGCCGCGGCCCGCCACCCGGCAGGACAGGGCGAGCAGCGGGACGGACCAGGTGGCGGGGGCGCCCCGGCCGGTGTCCGCGCGGTCCACGAGGGCGGCGCCGATGATGCCGTACTCGCCGAAACGGTCCGTCATGCGGGCGGTGTACAGCTCGTACCCGTCCGAGGAGGCCAGCTCGCGCAGGCGGTCGGGGGTGAGCCCGGAGGAGTTCAGCCGGTGGGTGCGGGCGGCGAGCTCCAGCGCGCGCGGGACCTCGTCGGCCGTGGCCGCGCCGACGGTGAGCCGCATGTCGCACCAGCGCAGGAACTCCTCGCGCGAGCCCTCGAAGCGTTCGCCCTCGGCCCTGCGGGTCTCCTCCGTGCGGTAGCGGCGCACGCGTTCGCGGGACTCGGCGGTGACCTCCCGGCCCTCGAACGCGGCCAGCAGCGTGGGCACGTCCTCGGGCGCGAGGGTGCGGACCCCGGGCAGGAGCGCCTCGACCTCGGCGCGCTCGTACGGGGAGTCGTCGACCAGGACCAGGGCGTCCACCGCGATGCCGAGGTCCTTCGCGATCCTGCGCAGCGACTCGCTCTTGTCCTGCCAGGACACCTGCGGGGCCAGGAAACGCGCCCGCACCTCCGGAACCGCGTCCAGCCGGTCGAGCACCGAGGGCGCGCTGCGGCTCGCGATGCTGCTGAGCACCCCGCGGGCCGCCAGCGCGTCGATCGCGGCGAGCGCCTCGGGGCGGGGCGTGGGCAGGTCGTCGGTGGCCGACTCGACGGCGATCTCGTCCCACAGGGTGCCGTCGAGATCCCATACGACGCACTTCACGCCGTCGGGATCGAAGCCGTCCGCGCCGCTCATCGGGAGCCCTCGCCCTCCGGGAGGAACAGCTTCATCGACAGGCTGGTGGGGTCGAAGCCGAACTTGCGGTACACCGTGCGCATCGGGACGTTGCCCACGTGCACGCGGCCGACGACCTCGGTGATGCCCTGGGCCAGGCAGAACTCCAGGCCCGCGGTGAGGAGCAGTTCGGCGACGTCGCTGCGCTGGTCCACCGGGGACACCGCCAGGGAACGGAAGTTGGCGTACCGGTCGCCGGTCATGGCGTTCTGGTTGATGCTCACCCAGCACCAGCCGACGGGCTCCTCGCCGGGGGCGTCGGCGACGATCATGCCCGCCTTCGACTTCTCCATGGCACGGCCGAGGCGGGACGCCCACCGCGCGGGATCGTCGATGGCGTCCTCGCCGAAGGAGACCCGGGCGATCTCGGCCTCGAACCTTCCGATGGCCGGCAGATCGCGCTCGTCCGCCTGGCGGGTGACGTACGGCCGGGCCCGTTCGACGAGGGCGGCACGGTCCTGCTCGGTCGGCGGGCGCCAGCCGTGGGCCCGCCCGACGGGAGCGGCAGAAGCCGGTGCCGACGCCGGTGCCGGGGTCTCGGCGGGCGCCGGAGCCTGCTGGGGAGGCGCCGCCTGCTGGGCCGGAACCGGGGGCTGCTGGACCTGGGCCGGGGCCTGCTCGGCCGGGGTCGCCGCATCGTCCGCGGGGACCAGCCGGCCGGGGCGGAAGGGGCCCTTGCCGCACTGGGGGCAGCCTTGCTCGCGCAGCGCGGCGACGGCGGTCCAGCGGGCGCCGGGCCCGACGCGGAGCCGGGCGTCGCACGCCACGCACGTGTACTCGCGCTGCCGGGTCCGCTTGTCGCCGGTGTAGAGCGGACCGCTGAACTCGCCCGCGTGGGACGGGGCCGTCGAGGTGGTCGTCAGCAGGTGCTGGAAGAAGCCGACACCGCCGAGGATGCCGCTGCCCTCGTACTCGTTGAAGTTGCGGACGAAGCCGTGGGTGACCAGGCCGAGCCCCATGATCTCCCGCTGCACCTCCAGCATCTCGTCCGGGCTCTTGCCGCCGAAGGAGAAGAAGACACTGTGCGCGGGGCCGGGCCGCAACCCCTCCACGGCACGGGAGAGGAACAGGCGGGCGCCCTCGGGGGTGTACGGCGGGTCCGTCATGGCCACGTCGTGCTGCTCGTGGAGCTCGGCGGGCAGCGGCAGGCGCAGGTCGTGCCGGACGGTCTCGATGCGGGTGCCGAGGCCCGCCGACACCTTCTGGATGTAGTCGAGGATCTCCGGGGAGATGTCGACGACGGTCACCTTCTCGACGATCGGACCGCCGAGCACGTCGCCCACCACGGCGACGGCGAGGGACACCAGGTCGTCGTCGCCGATCAGCAGCAGGGAGCCGCCGGGCAGCGCGCCCGCCGTGAGCAGCGCGAGCACCCGGCGCACCTTGGTCTCGGCCGTGCAGTGCGACTGGTCGATCGCCATGTCGGCGGCCGGACCCGACTCCATGAGGGCACGCAGCCGCCCCACGGCCTCGTCCAGCACGTCGGGGATCACGAGCTCGCGCCCGTCGCACGTGGTGCAGGTGGCGTCGAGCGACAGGTCCATGCCGAGCTGGGCGACGAGGTCCAGCCCGGCCTCGGTCAGCCGGGACGGACGCTGGGTGGTGACGAATCCCCGGCGGCGCAGTTCGTTCCCCAGGGCGGCCACGATCGGGACGGGCAGCCCGGTCGCACGGCTGAGGTCCTTCGTGGAGGCGGGCGCCAGACGGCGCAGCGCACGCAGGACGGACCGAACTCCGGGCGGGCCCTCCTGGAGCCGGACGGCTTCCGCGACTTCCGTGAGCACGGAATCCGCGGTGGTGCTCCGAGGGTGCCGACGAGCGTTCGTCACAATGCTGCTCCAGGCAAGCTGATTGATGGATTCCGGGACCTATCGAGTATACGGGCTGGTACGCAGGCCCCCGGACCCGCACGGACCATGGGGAAACAGCGGGGAAATGATGAGGAATTTGCGCGGGCGAGAGGAAACCCCGCGCCGACGGCGCAATTGCGCGCAGGGGTCTCCGCAGGAGTCTCCGCGGAGACCTCGCGAAGGTCGCCGAGCAGATCTCCGCACGCCCCTCGGCGCGAGTCCCTGCGCGGATTTCCTCACGGGTTTGTGTGCAGATTTCCGCAGGGAATTATCGCCACTTTTCTCCCGCCCCCCTGCCCGCTGTTCCCTCCGGCATTCACGGGAAGGTTAGAAAACGGTTCACGGAAGGGGGGTGCCGGGTTTTCGGGTGAATCGCCCGGGGTCCCGCCGCTCCCCTTGACGCGGTGCACGCGCGAGCCCCGGAGCGCCCCGGATGCTACGCTGGGCACCATCGAGTGCCGCTTACCGGCCTCGCAACCTTCCCCTTTGGCCGCGCGGACCAGCGCAGATCTATGTGAAAGGAGACGGGGGCAGCGGTTCGTCACCCCCGGTTCCCCATGACCAACTCCGCCAACCTCGCCACCGAGGGTATAAACGTCGACGATCTGTGCTCTTATGCCGTCGATGTATGGGTGAGCGACCACAGCATCCTGACCGACGAGGAGCGCCTCCTCCAGGTGCTGCGCACGGCCGCCGAAAAGGGAAACGCCACGGTTCTCGGTGAGGCGTCGCACGTTTTCCCGAACGGTGCCGTCACCGCGATTCTCCTGCTTTCCGCGTCGCACCTCAGTATTCACACCTGGCCCGAATTCAGCCTGGCCAACGTCGACCTGCTCGCTTATGGCCGACTGAACGGCGAGCGGATGATGCAGAGCGTCGAGGTCGGCCTTTCGCCGACGCGGATCAACGTGACGCGCATGCTGCGCGCGGTCCACTGACCCGGTTCGACCGCTTCCAGCAGTTCGTGCCGGACTGCTTTCCGGACCTGCCCGCGGCAGGTCTCACAACCACCCCGACAGGGACTCGACGAAAGCGTCGAACCGGTCCCGGTGGATCGCGTGCGGTGCGTCGGGCACCGTACGCACCTCGAAACCGCGCCGCACCAGTTCCGCCCGCATCTCCGCGCTGACGAGCATGCTCGGGTCCGAGGCCTGGACGAGAGAAGGCACCAGCGCCTTCTCCGGCGTGTGGTCGAGGTGCCGGTGGGAGGACAGCGCGAGCGCCGTCTTCTCGTCCCACCGGTCGAGGGCCTCCCGCTCGGCCGCGGCGCGCCTCTCGATCCGCTCGTCCGGGTCCCCTTCCCGCGGTGGGCGGGAGAGGGCGGCGAGAGCCCGGGACGAGCGCTTGAAGAGCGTGAAGAGGGCCGGGTCGAGGGATCCGTGGGCGCCGGAGAGCTGCCAGGCCGGTTCCGAGTAGACGGCGCGGGCGGGTTGCAGCTCCGCCACCGCGAGAGCCAGGGCCAGCGCGCCCAGCGAGTGGCCCAGCGCCACTTCCGGGGCGTGCGGCAGCGTGTCGAGCAGATCCTCGGCGAAGTACCGGGGCTCGTACTCCCCGCGCGCGCTGACCCCGTGCCCGCGCAGGTCCACGGCGAGGACGCGATAGTCCCGCCCGGTCAGGACCGGGACCAGCTCGTGCCACGTGCGGTGGTCGGACATGATGCCGTGGACGAGGACGGCGACGCGCTCGCCCGTTCCCCACTCCTGTGTGTGCAGTCGCATGCGGCTGCCCCTCGTGTGGTGTGGTGTGAGCAGGAGTGTAGTGGCGTGAGCTGATCATGGAACCAGGACGAGGCGCTGTGACAGGACCCCGGGCGCAGGTGTGGTGGGCCCGTCTGGACGACGCCCGGACGGGTCTGCGGACCCTCCTCGACCCCGTGGAACGCGTCCGGTACGAGGCGACCGTCGACCCCGCGGGCAGGGGGCGGTTCCTGGTCGGCTGCGCCCTGAGCCGCCTGGTCCTCGGCGAACTGCTCGGCCTGCCCCCGGCGGACGTCCCCCTGCGCCGCGTGTGCCCCCGCTGCGGCGGGCCGCACGGCAAGGTCCACCTCGCACTGCCGCCGGACGGCCCGTCGGGCGCCCCGGCGGCCTACGACTTCTCCGTCACCCACAGCGGCGCGCTCGTCGGCGTGGCCGTCTGCCGGGGCGGGCAGGTGGGCCTCGACGTCGAGGAGTCCCACGCCGACCTGGACGTCGACTCCGCCGCCCGTGTCGCCCTGTCGGACCCCGAACTCACCGCCCTCCAGGCCCGCCCGCCGGCCGAACGGCAGCCCGCCTTCCTCCGCACCTGGACGCGCAAGGAAGCGGTACTCAAAGCGCTCGGCGTGGGTCTCGCGGTGCCGCTGCGCGAGTTGGAGGTGTCCGGACCGGAACACCCTCCGACCGTGCTCACCTGGCCCGCCCGACTCCCCGCCCGACCCCGCGTGAACATGGCGGACCTGGCCGTCGACGGCACACACCCCGCAGCGGTGGCGGTGACGATCCCCGGGGCGGGGGAGGCGGCGGGGGCTGAGGCGACGGCGGGGGCGAGAGCGGGGACGGTGGCGGGAGCGGGGACGGTGGCGGGAGAGTCCGGCGGGCTGCGGGTCGCCGTGCACGACGGCTCGGAGAGACTGGCGGCGTACGACCGCTGACCGCGGGACCGCTGACCATGGGGCCGCTGACCACGGCCGCTGACCGCGGGGCCGCTGCCCGTGCGGCCGCTGCCCGTGCGCCGCCGGACCCCTCCCGATCCGGCGGCTTTCTACCGCGACCTCTGCGCCATGCACGCCATCCGCGCCTGCCACCTGCGTCCCTCTGCGTTCTCGGCATGGCCGAGGAACAGGCCAGAAGGCCAGAAGGCCAGAAGGCCAGAAAGCCAGAAGGCCAGAAAGCCAGAAAGCCAGAAGGCCGGACGTCCCGGGCGGAGCCATTGGAGCGGAACCTCAACGGAAGAGCCCTCCCACGGGGGCGGCGGAGACTCGCGCCTCCGACACGCATGCGGCAGAAGGGCGGACGACGCGTGTCGGCTGAAGCCACCCGCCTGGGGTATCCGCCTGAACATGCTTGCTCTGATCGCCTACCGCTCGTACCACGGCGCAACGACCGTGTGGGCCTTCGTCGTTGCCATCCTCATCGTGCTGGTGGCCGGTTGGTACATCCGACGCCGAAGGTAGTCGCGGATGTACGACAACCGGCACACGCGCCTCACGACCCGGCTCGACGACGGATCCCACACGCCCAGGTGGCCGAAGGTCCCGGGAACAGCGTGCCGGTGCTGCAGGCCGCCTACGGACGGTGTGTCGAAGGACAGCCGCCTGACTTGAATGAGCGCTTGGCGGCCGTGGGGGATCTTCCCGAGCCGACCGACGCGGGCTGAGGCCTCTCGCCGAAAACTTCGACACGTATGCGACACGACCACCCGCGAAACCCCGGTGACAGCCGGACAGCCCCGGCACTTCCCCATGATCATCGGGGGAGTGTCCGGGGCTTCGCCGTGTTGCATGAAACGTGCTCTGAACAGCAAAAATGCCCTCCCGAAGGGAGGGCGGAGACTTGCGCCCCCGGCAGGACTCGAACCTGCGGCCAAGCGCTTAGAAGGCGCCTGCTCTATCCACTGAGCTACGGGGGCCGGGTGTGGTGGCCTCGTACGTGCTGCCCGGGTGTGGGCTGATCCGTGACGTTGCCGGGGACAAGGATAGGGCTCCCGGTTCCTTGTCCCGGTTGCTTCGCCTCCGTGGCTCAATGTGGAGGTTCAGTGAAGCGGTCCTGATAATCGCAGGCAGGTGCGAATCGTGCATCGCTTTTCGCGTCCCGGGCCACGGGTGTTGTGCACTCGTTATGCCTGCGCTGTGCCTCTGTCCCAGTCGTACCTTCCGTCCCTTGTGTCCTATCGGCGCGCAGACATGCCTATATGCTTCATAAATCCCCTAAAATTGGGCATTCTTCGCATGTGGTGACCTTGGACGTACGGCCTCAGCTGCTCGACGCACTTTCCGCCCTGCGCGACCGTGTCGCCGCCGCACGCTTCCCGCTTCCCCTGGCGGGGGCGCCACGCGCGCGTGCCAATCGCGACGAACTGCTCGCCCAGCTCGACGATTATCTGGTGCCCCGGCTCAAGCAGCCCGACGCGCCGATGCTGGTCGTCGTGGGCGGCTCCACCGGCGCCGGGAAGTCGACCCTCGTCAACTCCCTGGTGGGCCGGCGCGTCAGCGAGGCGGGCGTGTTGCGGCCGACGACACGGACCCCGGTGCTCGTGTGCCATCCGGAGGACCATCACTGGTTCAGCGGCATGCGGGTGTTGCCGCGGCTCACGCGCGTGTGGGCGCCCCACCGGGAGCCCACGGACGACCTGTTGCTGCCCGGCGAGGACGGCAGACACGTGCTGCGGATCGAGACCGCCGACACCCTCCCGCCGGGCCTCGCCCTGCTGGACGCGCCCGACATCGACTCCCTCGTGGCCGACAACCGCGTGCTCGCCGCCGAACTGATCTGCGCCGCCGACGTCTGGGTGATGGTCACGACCGCCGCCCGCTACGCCGACGCCGTGCCCTGGCATCTGCTCCGCACGGCCAAGGAGTACAACGCCATGCTCGTGACGGTCCTGGACCGCGTACCCCACCAGGTCGTCTCCGAGGTGTCCCGGCAGTACGGCGCGCTGCTCACCAAGGCCGGGCTGGGCGACGTACCGCGCTTCACGGTGCCCGAACTGCCCGAGTCCGCCTGGGGCGGTGGGCTGCTCCCCGCCACCGCCGTGGCCCCGTTGCGGAACTGGCTCGTCCACCACGTCCAGGACCCCGGCTCCCGCAGGTACGCGCTGGCCCGCACCGCCCAGGGTGTCCTCGACTCCCTCAAGTCCCGGATGCCCGAACTGGCGGGCGCCGCCGCCTCGCAGTACGCCGCCGCCCTGCGCCTCACCTCGGCCGTCGACGCGGCGTACGACAGCGAGTACACGCGTGTGCGGGGCCGTCTGCAGAGCGGCGCCGTGCTCGCCGGCGACGCGCTCAAGCGCTGGCGGGCCTTCCCGCTGGACTGCACCGCCGGTGAACTGCTCGACGCGCTGGTGGAAAGCCTGGGCGCGCTCCTGCTGTGCGCCGTCACCGCCGCCGACGAGCGTGTCGACGACGCCTGGCGGCGCGAACCGGCCTCGGACGCGCCCGAACTGACGGACCAGGAGGCCGCGCCGGAGAGCACCGAGCACCGGATCGGGCTGGCCGTACGACGCTGGCGGCGCGAGCTGGAGGAGTACGCCGAGGACGAGGTGCGCGGCCTCGAACGCGGTGTCGCGCCCGATCCCGAGTCGGTCGCCGCCCTCGTCGCCACCGCCCTGCTGGGCGGCCGCAGGGCGCGCTCGGCCGGCGAGGGGCTCGCCGAGCGGATCGGCGCCCACGGGGCGCTGCGGCTGCGCGACCGCGCCGGACGGCTGCTCACCGAACACCTCGACCGTGTGCTGCACACCGAACGCGAGCGGCGTCTCGCGCCCCTCGACGGGCTCGAAGTCCACCCCGAACCCCAGGCCGAACTCATCGCCGCGCTGTCCGTACTTCAGAAGGAGAGGTGACCGGTGACCGCCGTCACTGACCAGGACCACACGGACAACGACCAGACCGACAACGATCACAGCAACGGCAGCAACAACAACAGCAGCAACAGCAGCAACGACAGTAACGGCAGCAGCAACAGCAGTAGCGGCAAGAGCGGTGACAGCAGCGGGGGCGGCGGTGCTCCGGAGCGGACGGAGCACGGCAGCACGCGGGCGGGGGAGAACCCGGAAGCCGGGGAGCAGGCACAGAGCCGGGCGCAGGCACGGAGCCGGGCCCAGGCACAGAGCCAGTCGCAGGCCCGGGACCGCGGGGACGCGGAGGACGGCGGTACGGCTGAGAAGTCCGCGACGGTCCCGACGAAGGAGGCGGCCGGTGGGCAGAAGGCGGCCGTCCACACGCGTGTGCCCGACGCCGACGGGATCACCGGTCCCCGCACGGAACACGGCACGGACCCGGGTTCGACCTCAGGGACGGGACCGGGGGCCGAAGCAGGCGGGGACGCGGGCGCGGACCCGGGCGCGGACTCCGCCGGGGCCTGGGACGACGGGCTCATCGCGCGGCGCGTGAGTGAGGCCTCCGCCGCCGAGCAGGCGGCCCTCATGGAGACCCGGATCGGCGGGGGCGGTGGGAACGCCCTGCCCTCGACCCCGCTCACCTACGACGGGCCCCTGAGGTCCCGGCTCGAGGCGCTGCGTGAACTCGTGGGGCTCTCCCGCACCCGGCTCGACAGCCGGACGCTCGCCGAGGCGGGCCGGGTGCTCGACGAGGCGGCGGCCCGGCGCAGGCTCTCCGGCCAGCACACGGTCGTCGCCATCGCGGGCGCCACCGGAAGTGGCAAGTCGCAGCTGTTCAACGCCCTCGCCGGAGTGAACATCTCCGAGACGGGCGTACGCCGCCCGACCACCTCCGCGCCCATCGCGTGCAGTTGGAGCGACGGCGCGTCGACCCTCATCGACCGGCTGGGCATCCCGGGCCGGCTGCGCAGGCGGCCGGTGCAGAGCCAGGACGCGGAGGCGCAGTTGCGCGGGCTCGTCCTGATCGACCTGCCCGACCACGACTCGGCGGCCGTGCAGCACCGCGAGCAGGTCGACCGCGTTCTCGCGCTCGTCGACGCCGTCATCTGGGTCGTCGACCCCGAGAAGTACGCCGACGCCATCCTCCACGAGCGCTACCTGCGGCCCATGGCGGGCCACGCGGAGATCATGTTCATCGTCCTCAACCAGGTCGACCGGCTGCCCGGCGAGGCCGCCGAGCTGGTCCTGGACGACCTGCGACGCCTGCTGGACGAGGACGGCGTCGCCCTCGGCGAGTACGGCGAACCGGGCGCCACCGTGCTCGCCCTGTCCGCGCTCACCGGCGACGGCATCGGGGAACTGCGCGAAGTGCTGGGCCAGTTCGTCACGGAGCGCGGCGCCGCCGCCCGGCGGATCGCCGCCGATGTGGACGCCGCCGCGTGGCGGCTGCGGCCCGTCTACGCGACGGGGCGGCGCACCGGGCTCAGCGAGGAGGCGCGGGACGAATTCGCGGACCGCCTGGCGGACGCCGTGGGCGCCACCGCCGCGGGCGAGGCCGCCGAACGCGCCTGGCTGCGCAACGCGGGCCGGGCCTGCGGGACGCCGTGGCTGCGGCTGTGGCGGTGGCAGCAGGACCGGCGCGACCCTCCCACCGGACGGCTGCCGGTCCGTGCCCAGGCCGACGAGGAGGCCACCGCACGGCAACGCGTCGAGCAGGCGGTGCGCACGGTCTCCGAGCGGGCCTCGGCGGGCCTGCCCCTGCCGTGGGCGCAGGCCGTGCGGGAGGCGGCCGTCCGCGGCGCCCAGGGGCTGCCCGAGGCGCTGGACGAGCTGGCGGCGCGGGCCGGGCTGCCGCCGGGGCGGCCGCCGCGGCCGGGCTGGTGGCCGGTGGCCGTGCTGGCGCAGGCGTGCATGACCCTGCTCCAGGTGGTCGGCGGGCTGTGGCTGCTCGGTCAGATCGTCGGGGTGATGGCGCCGAACCTGGGCGTTCCGGTGCTGCTGATGGTCACGGGCATCATCGGCGGTCCGCTCGTCGAGTGGAGCTGCCGACTGGCGGCACGGGGACCGGCCAGGCGGTACGGGCAGGACGCCGAACGCCGCTTGCGGGAGGCGGCGGCCGGGTGCGGCCGGGCCCGCGTGCTGGATCCCGTCGCCGCGGAACTGCTGCGGTATCGGGAGGTCAGGGAGCAGTACGGGCGGGTGACGGGGGTGGGGGCGCCCGCGAGGTAGGCGCGGTGGTGGGTGATCGACGAGAGGAAGGGCGTGGATCACTCGTCCGGGTGGTGGAGTTTTCCACAGGCGGTGGGTCGTCCACAGCGCTCGGCGGGCCCGGTCCGACGGAGGCAGTCTGGCTTCACGGTGATCGCGACGGATGCGGTCGCCGGGAGGACGGTGACGGGACGCGGTGAAGGCCCGCGGCCGTCACGGCGGACGCAGCCGTGCGGGACGGGCCCGTACGTGTATCCGGGCGGGGCGACCGTCCGGTGAGGAGGGGTTCACGATGAACGAGACGATGGTCTGCGCGGTCGGCAACGTGGCGACGCAGCCGGTCTACCGGGACCTGGCGGGGGGCGCGTCGGCGAGGTTCCGGCTGGCGGTGACCTCGCGCTACTGGGACCGCGAGAAGGGTGCCTGGACCGACGGGCACACCAACTTCTTCACCGTGTGGGCCAACCGGCAACTGGCCGCCAACGCCGCGGCCTCGCTGAACCTCGGCGATCCGGTGATCGTGCACGGCAGGCTGAGGGTGCGTACGGAGTCGCGCGAGGGACAGCAGAGCCGGACGTCGGCGGATCTCGACGCCGTGGCGATCGGGCACGACATCTCGCGGGGCACCTCCGCCTTCCGGCGGTCGGGCCGGCCCGAGCCGATCGCCGTCGGCGCGCAGGCCCGGCCCGAGCCAGACTGGGAGACACCGGCCACCGATGCCACCGAGCCGGAACCCGACACCCCGCAGAACCGGCACCGCGAGCCGGTGGCGGTGACGTGATCCGGTGACGACGACGGTGACGTGACCGGTGGACGGTGACGCGAGCGGTGGACGGTGACCTGATCTGAAGGCCGGGGCAGGGCGGCGGGGTGCGCGCGGCGGGGAGCGGGGTGCGGTGGCGTGCGACCAGGTGGTGACGGACCGTCAACATCCCGCCGCGACGGCGTCCACCGGGCCGTGGCTCGCGGGCGCCCGCAGCGCAGGCAATCAAGGGGATTTGTCGACAAGCCGGACTTCGGGACGATCTTGGGGATAACGATTACGAGTCGGATCGGCCATCCGATGAGATGACCGGGAAGCCTGGTGCGCGACCTCTCTAGGATGCCGGACGTGGCTCAAGGGGCTTCTGATTCTGCTGGTGGGACCCGTACCCCCCACATCAACGGGTCCTGCTCGAAGGGGAATTGCGTGATTTGTTCGTTCTCCGCGCCGGTCGTGCGCGGTCGGGGGGCGGTCCGCCTCGCCGCGGCGGCGTTGGCGTCCGGCCTCTTCGCCGTCGGCGTGATCGCCGGTGCGGGCACGGCCGCGGCCGCCGAGGTGACGCACAGTCAGGGCGGAGCCACCGCGACGATAGGCGGCCTCAAGACCTTCGGCACCGCGGTGATCCACGCCGACGGCGGCGACCAAGAAGTCTCGGCCGGGCTGTTCGAGATGTCCGTCGAGGGCGGCGGCACCCTGCAGACCTACTGCGTCGACCTCTACAACCCCACGCAGAGAGACGCCAAGTACCAGGAGACACCCTGGAGCGGCACCTCGCTGGGCGCCAACAAGGACGCGGGCCGGATCAGTTGGATCCTTCAGCACTCCTACCCGCAGGTGAACGACCTGGCCTCGCTCGCGGACAAGGCCGGCATCGACGGCGGTCTCACCGAGCAGGACGCGGCCACCGGTACCCAGGTGGCCATCTGGCGCTACTCGGACGGCGCGGACGTCGACGCCGTCGACCCGCAGGCCGAGCGGCTCGCTGACTACCTCCAGAAGGCCGCCCGCACCGTGGCGGAGCCCGAGGCCTCGCTCACCCTCGAGGCGCCCGCCGTCTCCGGTCACCCCGGCGAACTCCTCGGTCCGGTGACCGTGCGGACCAACGCGAGCGGCGTGACGGTGACGCCTCCGCTGGACGCCGCCACCAGTGGCGTACGCATCGTCGGCAAGGACGGCAAGGTGGTCACGTCCGTGACGGACGGCAGCGAGCTGTTCTTCGACGTGCCCGCCGACGCGGCCGACGGCTCGGCCGAGCTGACCGTCCAGGGCTCGACCACCGTCCCGGTGGGCCGTGCCTTCACCTCCGAGAGCCGCAGCCAGACCCAGATCCTGGCCGGCTCCAGCGAGTCGACGGTGTCGGCGACGGCGAGCGCGACCTGGGCGAAGCTGGGCGCCGTTCCGGCACTGTCCGCGGCCAAGAACTGCGCGAAGACCGGAGTGGACATCACGGCCGCCAACCAGGGCGACCAGGACTTCACCTTCGAGCTGATGGGCACCGAGTACAGCATCCCGGCCGGTGCGTCCCGGACGGTGACGATCCCGCTCCAGGAGGACCAGGCCTACGCCTTCACGATCAACGGCCCGCAAGGCGTCGAGAGCCGCTTCACCGGCGTCCTGGACTGCCGGACCCAGGCCGACGAGGCCGCCGGCCTGACCACCCAGACCCTCAGTGAACCGAGCCCGGCCACCGTGGGCGGCACCTCCGGCGCCGACGACACCAACCTCGCCGCGACGGGCGGCACCAGCGCCACGCCCCTCATCGCCGGAACCGCCATCGGCCTGGTGGTCATCGGCGGCGCTGCCCTCCTGCTCGTGGGCCGCAAGGAGAACGCATCCCGTCACTGACCCGAGAGCAGCGGCGGTACACCGAGGTGCCGGCAGGCGGGGATCGCCTGCCGGGAACCTCCCGCCGACGTGGAGGGCCGCTGGGTTCCCCGGTGGCGTGCCGGACCGTAGGCCGTGGTCGCCGTGGTCGCCGTGGTCGCCGTGGTCGCCGTGGCCCGGTGTCAGGGAGTGCCGTATGACCGGCGATCCCCCGGCCTGCCCCGAGTGCGGGCAGATCATGCGGTCCGGCGGTCTGGTGCTCTCGAAGCGGGAGGAAGACGACCGGCGGGTCTGCCGTGCGCTGTGGAGGTGCGCCGGTCGGCACGTCTGGTGGAAGTGGGCCGACCTGCCGGACGCACCGCTGGAGGCCTGCCCCGTGCCGACGCTGTTCCGCTGAGATCGACGGGTGCGAACGGCAGCAGCCGACGGCGGAGGACGGCTCCGGACGACTCCCGCCTCCGCGTCCACCGGCTCGCGAACAGGCTGCTCATCTCGGCATCTCGTCGTCTCGGCGTGACGGCGTGACGGTGCCGAGCCATTCGGTGATCGCGGAGAAGTCCGCGTCGGTGAGACCCCGGGCCGGGTCCACGCGCTGGAGCAGGGACGGCCCGGGATGCTGGGCGGCCACCCAGAGCCGGTCCATGGAACTGATCTCGTCGTCGACCCAGATGAAGGGCCGGCGGCCGGCGTACCCGACGAGGTGGCGGGTCTTCCAGTGCAGACCGCGCGGACCCGGCTCGGTGTCCCCGGTGGCGTCCTGCCGATCCGCCACCGGCAGGTTCGGGAGCCCGATCCGTGGGGCGACCACCTCGTTCGCCTTCTCCATCCAGGTCGTGGCCCATACGAGGTCGCAGCCCAGGGCCAGGAGGCGCGCCCCGATCCCGGGGTCGAGCCGCTCCAGCAGCGGGTTTCCCTCACCGGCGGGCGCCGGGGCGTGGGCGGCGGCCTGCGGGTGGTCGGGCAGCGTCCCGAACGGGATGAGTGGACCGTCGACGTCGAGGAAGAGGAGCGGGCGCTGCGCTGCGTTTGCCACAGCCGCACGGTAGCTCGCCGGCGACAGGTAAGTGGAGCGGCGTCCCGGGCCGCGTCGTCCCGGCGCTGTCCGGGGGTCCCCACGCGGTTGCTCGGCGGCGACCGACAGCGATCGGGCGACCACGGTCGTCCTGGCGAAAGCCCAGCTCACAGGTCCCCGGCCGAATGGGTTAACACCCAGGGCTGGACCTCAGGCAAGATGGGGTGTATCTGCCCACCTGCCCACTGCCAGATCTCAAGCTGCCGGACGGTTTCTCTTGGCTGAGTACATCTACACCATGCGCAAGACGCGCAAGGCACACGGCGACAAAGTCATCCTCGACGACGTCACCCTGAGCTTCCTGCCCGGCGCGAAGATCGGTGTGGTCGGGCCGAACGGTGCCGGTAAGTCCACCGTTCTCAAGATCATGGCGGGGCTCGAGCAGCCCTCCAACGGTGACGCGTTCCTGTCGCCCGGATACAGCGTCGGGATGCTGCTCCAGGAGCCGCCGCTCGACGAGTCCAAGACCGTTCTGGAGAACGTGCAGGACGGCGCGGCCGAGATCATGGGCAAGCTCAAGCGCTTCAACGAGGTCGCCGAGCTGATGGCGACCGATTACTCCGACGCGCTGCTGGACGAGATGGGCAAGCTCCAGGAGGACCTGGACCACGCCAACGCATGGGACCTGGACACCCAGCTCGAGCAGGCCATGGACGCCCTGGGCTGCCCGCCCGGCGACTGGCCCGTCACCAACCTCTCCGGTGGTGAGCGCCGCCGCGTCGCGCTGTGCAAGCTGCTGCTCGAGGCCCCCGACCTGCTGCTGCTCGACGAGCCCACCAACCACCTGGACGCCGAGTCCGTCCAGTGGCTGGAGCAGCACCTCGCGAAGTACCCCGGCACCGTCGTCGCCGTCACCCACGACCGGTACTTCCTGGACAACGTCGCCGAGTGGATCCTGGAGCTCGACCGCGGTCGCGCCCACCCCTACGAGGGCAACTACTCCACCTACCTCGACACCAAGGCGAGCCGCCTCAAGGTCGAGGGCCAGAAGGACGCCAAGCGTGCGAAGCGTCTGAAGGAAGAGCTCGAGTGGGTGCGGTCCAACGCCAAGGGGCGTCAGGCCAAGTCCAAGGCGCGTCTCGCCCGGTACGAGGAGATGGCGGCCGAGGCCGACAAGATGCGGAAGCTGGACTTCGAGGAGATCCAGATCCCGCCGGGCCCGCGCCTGGGCTCCATCGTCGTCGAGGTCAACAACCTCTCCAAGGCCTTCGGCGAGAAGGTGCTCATCGACGACCTCAGCTTCACGCTGCCGCGCAACGGCATCGTCGGCATCATCGGCCCGAACGGCGCCGGCAAGACCACCCTCTTCAAGATGATCCAGGGTCTCGAGGAGCCGGACTCCGGGTCCATCAAGGTCGGCGAGACCGTCAAGATCTCGTACGTCGACCAGAGCCGCGAGAACATCGACCCGAAGAAGTCGCTGTGGGCCGTGGTCTCCGACGAGCTCGACTACATCAACGTCGGGCAGGTGGAGATGCCGTCCCGCGCGTACGTCTCCGCGTTCGGCTTCAAGGGCCCCGACCAGCAGAAGCCGGCCGGTGTGCTCTCCGGTGGTGAGCGCAACCGCCTCAACCTCGCGCTCACCCTCAAGCAGGGCGGCAACCTGCTCCTCCTCGACGAGCCGACCAACGACCTCGACGTCGAGACGCTGTCCTCCCTGGAGAACGCGCTGCTGGAGTTCCCGGGTGCGGCCGTGGTCGTCTCCCACGACCGGTGGTTCCTCGACCGGGTCGCCACGCACATCCTCGCCTACGAGGGCGAGTCCAAGTGGTTCTGGTTCGAGGGCAACTTCGAGTCGTACGAGAAGAACAAGATCGAGCGTCTGGGCGCGGACGCCGCGCGTCCGCACCGTGCCACCTACAAGAAGCTGACCCGGGGCTGATCGATCTTGCGGCACATCTACCGCTGCCCACTGCGCTGGGCGGACATGGACGCGTACGGCCACGTCAACAACGTGGTCTTCCTCCGCTATCTGGAGGAAGCCCGTATCGACTTCCTGTTCCGCCCGGAGAAGGACTTCAAGCAGGGGTCCGTGGTGGCGCGCCACGAGATCGACTACAAGCGGCAGCTCGTCCACCGGCACTCCCCGGTCGACATCGAACTGTGGATCACTCAGATCAGGGCCGCTTCCTTCACCATCGCCTACGAGGTGAAGGACGGTGACCAGGTCTATGTCACCGCCTCCACGGTGATCGTGCCGTTCGACTTCGAGGCGCAGCGGCCGCGCCGGCTCACCGCCGAGGAGCGTGAGTTCCTCGCCGAGTACCGGGACGACGACGAGGAGGCCGTCGCCGCATGACGGTGCTCCACCTCGCCGACGAGGGGGAGGCGGCGGACGTCGCGGCCTTCCTCTCCCGGCTGCTCCACTACGACCGTGGAGCGGCCGTGCGGCTCCAGGCGGCCGGCACCGCGCTGGCCGTCTTCGGCCGGCCGCCCTCCTTCGAGGTGCTCGCGATCCGCGCGGTGCGGCTGGCCAAGCCGTACGAGAACGGCCTCGACGTCACGCTGGACGTGACCGTGTCGGCGGGGGAGTTGCTGGAGTCCGTCGACGAGAGCGCCGCGACGGCCGGCGTGCCCGCGGCCGTGACCGGCCCGCCGTGGGCCGGTGTGCTGCCGCCGCGCGGTGGCTGGCGGCCGGAGGCGGGGCTGCCCGCCGCGGACGCGCTGCGCGCGATGGTCGGCGCGGCCGTCGCCGAATTCCGTTCCCGCACCGAGGAGTTGTCGGCCGAGCTGCGGACGCGGGCCGAACTCGACCGGATCGGCCGGGAGATCTGGTCCCGTACGGTCGGGGACACCGGACTTCCCGTGCGCGCCGTGCACGCGGCGCAGTCGCTCGGATTCCTGCGGCCCTCGACGGGTTCGGAGGAGCTGAAACTGGTCTCCTTCGGCGCGTGGCTGCGGCTGCGCACCCCGTACGGGTCGATCGCCGTACGGCGGGCCGGGCGGCTGGGGATGCTCGACGTCAGCGTGCGCTGACGCTCGTCCGTCCGCCCCGACGCCGGGTCGCGTCCCGCCCGCGTCGGGCGGTTCCCGGCGCACCCGCGCTCCGGACCCCCGCCGGATACCGGCACGTTCCCGCTCCGCACCCGCCTGGCCCCCGGTGTGCTCCGCGTGTGCCTCCGTCAGGCCGCCGACGGTCCGCGTCCTCCCGCCCGCCGTGCCCCTGAGGTGGAGGCCCTCACGGCCCCGCCGTGCCCCTCGGGGTCGGGCCCCGTTGTGCCCCTGACGGTCCATGTCCTCGGACCCCGCCATGCCCCTGAGGGCCGGGGCCCTCACGCCCCGCCGTGCCCGCGGCTGTCCATGTCCTCAGCCCCGCCGTGCCCTCGGACGCCCCAGCTCGTACCGGATGCCTCCAGCTCGTACCCGGGATGCCTCCGGCTCGTACCCGGACGCAACGGCTCGCCTTCGTCGGGGCTCCTGCCGGCCGCCGTCCGGCCTCGGCCGGTGGGCATCGGTTCCCCGCTTCCCGGGGCCCGTCCCTGAGAGCCGCCTGCCGCCGCCTGCCGTCGTCCGCCCTCCGCCGTGACTACTCCGGGGTGTTCACCATCGACGCCGCCGCGTACGTCAGGTAGTTCCACAGGGTGTGCTCGTGTTCCTCGGACAGGCCGAGCTCGTCGACCGCGACCCGCATGTGCTTCAGCCAGGCGTCGTGCGCCGCCCGGTCCACGACGAACGGGGCGTGCCGCATGCGCAGACGCGGGTGGCCGCGGTGCTCGCTGTAGGTCGTGGGGCCGCCCCAGTACTGCATGAGGAACAGCGCGAAACGCTCCTCGGCCGGACCCAGGTCCTCCTCCGGGTACATGGGCCGCAGGATCGGGTCCTCGGCGACTCCCTCGTAGAAACGGTGGACCAGCCGGCGGAAGGTCTCCTCCCCACCGACCTGCTCGTAGAAGGTCTGCTCCTGAAGCGTGCCGCGCCGAATCTCTTTCACGCCTCCCATGGTCTCAGACCGGGAGACGGAGGACTCGAGGCTTAGGACCGCCCCCGTTCGGCCCCTCCCAGCGGCTCGCTTCCCGGGGCCGCGCACCGCACAGTGGAGTCATGAGCGCGGACGCACTCGACAAAGAGCTGACAGGCTTGGCCGCATCGGCGCGGGCCGCGCTGCTGCGCGAGATCGAGGCGAGCGGGGCCTTCGGCGCGGATCCGCGCTGGGCGGCGGCCTTCGCTGCGGTCCCGCGCCACCTCTTCGTGCCGTACTACTACGTCGGCGGGCCCGGCGGCTACGAACGGCGCTGGGGCGGGAGCCCCGACCCGCGGACCCGGGAGCGCTGGGTGCGGGGCGCGTACGAGGACGTCCCGCTGGCCACCAGGCTGCGCGACGGCGTGCTGATCTCCTCCAGCAGCCAGCCCTCGCTGATGGCGCTGATGCTGGCCGAGCTGCGGGTCGAGGACGGCGACCGGGTGCTGGAGATCGGCGCGGGCACCGGGTACAACGCGGCGCTGCTGTCGTACCGGCTGGGCGACGGGAACGTCACCACCGTCGACCTGGATCCGGAGATCACCGAGTCCGCCCGCAGGCATCTCGAGGAGGCCGGGTACCGGCCGACGGTCGTCACCGGCGACGGGGCGCGCGGGGTGCCGGAACGCGCCCCCTTCGACCGGATCGTCGCGACCTGCACGCTGGCGTCGATCCCGCGCGCCTGGCTCGCCCAGTGCGCTCCCGGAGCCCTGATCCTGGCGCCGCTGGCCACCGGGCTGATCGCGCTGACCGTGCGGGACGCCGGACACGCCGAGGGACGTTTCCTGGAGACCCCGGCCTACTTCGTGCCGCTGCGCGGGTCGGACCGGCCCGAGCCGGAACAGGCGGCACTCGCCGGGGTGCCGCACCGGGCCAGGGAGAGCGACCTGTTCCGCTTTCTGCTGGCGCTGACCCGGGGCACCCTCGACCCGCAGGAGGCCGCCGCCCTGTGGGAGCGCGAGGGCATGCCGGGGCGGGAGCGGTACGGCATCACGGTCGGCGCCGAGCACGCGTGGGCGTGGCTCGACGAACCGGAGGGGCCTTACGCGTGGCCCCTGCCGGGTTCGTCGGGCCAGGGTCTCGTCGAGGTCTAGCCGCGGCGGATCGTGAGCGTCGTCCAGGCGCCGACGTGCACCTGGTCGCCGTCCTGGAGCGGCACCGGGACGAACGGCTGGATCGGTTCTTCCGAGCCGTTGACCGTGGTGCCGTTCGTCGAGTTCTGGTCGACGACCGCCCAGCTGCCGTCGGGCTGCTGCACCAGCACCGCGTGCTGGTGCGAGACGCCCGGGTCCTCCGGCGGCACCGACAGGTCCAGGTCGGGGGTCTCGCCGGTGGAGTGGCGCCGACGGCCGATGGTGAACTGGTTGCCGGTGAGCGTGCGCTGCTGCTCGGGCGAGTACGCGGGCAGGTTGAGCCCCGCGGCCTCCGGGCCCGAGCGGTGCATCATCGCCATGAAGTACGCGCGGTCCGGGCCGATGGTCACCGACCAGGTGGCGGGCTGCTGCTGGTAGCCGGGGTTGGGCGGGGGCGGGGCCTGGGTGGCGCCGGGCTGCGGGTAGCCGTAGCCACCGCCCTGAGCCTGGCCCGGGCCGCCGGGACCGCCGGGGCCACCGGGTGCGCCCTGGCCGGGGCCGCCGGTGTTCGACGGCGGGGAGATCACCCAGTCGTCGTCGGCGCCGCCGAAGGGCCCGCCGCCGGGCTGACCCTGGGGACGGCCCGTCTCCTGCGGGTAGCCGGGCGGAGCCGTCGGACCGGGCTGCTGGAAGGCCTGCGGAGCCCCGGGGCCGCCCTGGTTCCTGGGGTCGCCCTGGTTCCTGGGGTCGTTCTGGTTGCCGCCGAAGCCGCCCTGGCCCGGTATGCCGGGACCAGCCGTGGGCGTGGGCCCGGGCGGCGGCGGAACCGGTCGCGAGGGGTCGGCGCCGAAGGCGGACGGGCCGCCGGGGCCGGGCTGACCCGGGGGACGGCCGCCGGGACCGGACGGCTCGCGCCCGAAGGGGGCACCGCCGGGACCGCCCGGACCGCCGGGTTCGCGGCCGAAGGGGTCGGAGGCCTGTCCGGTCTGCTCACGTCGGTAGGGGTCCGCGGGCGGACCCGCCGGGTCGCGCCGGAAGGGATCGCCGGGGGGACGGCCGCCGGGGCCGGACGGCTCGCGCCCGAAGGGGTCGCCGCCCTGGCCGGAGGGATCCCGTCCGAAGGCGCCCGGAGGCGGACCACCGGCAGGACCGCCCGGACCGCCCTGTCCGCCGGGCCTGCCCTGACCGCCGGGACCCGACGGTTCGCCGCCGAACGGCGGGATCGGCTCGGCGGGGCGGTTCACCTGGGACGGACGGGAGCTCTGGTAGTCGAACGCGTCGCTGCCCCCGTAGGAGGGGGGCGGCGGCTGGAAACGCCCGCCGGGGCCACCAGGACCGCCGGGACCCCCCGGGCCGCCCGGACCCGCGCCGGGGCCCGGCGCCGGGGGGCGCGGGGCGGCCGGGGTGTACGAGGTGGCCGTGTTGGTCAGGAAGTTCCACCGGCACTCCTCGCAGAACGGCGCGCCGCCCTCACGGGGCGTGCGGCACTGCGGGCAGAGCTCGGGCTCGTGGTCCGGCACGGCGGACGGGTGCCGTCCGCCGGGACCGGCGCCCTGGCCGGGCGGGGGCGGCGGGAAGCCGTAGCCGCCGCCGGGCGGCGGGGGAGGGGGAGGTACGGCACCGGCCATGCGGTGACCGCAGACCTCGCACCAGTCGTCGGAACCCGACTGGTGTCCGTTCGGGCAGGTCGGCATGTCGGCGCGTCCCCCTCTCTCCTTCGGTGTCCCAAAAAGCGCGTTCAGGTCACTTCTTTACACGAACAGTCTTTGTGGACCGGGTCTCGAGCGTCATCTCGTCGGCGTCCGTGACCTTCGCCTTCAGTCGCACAGTACCTGTCGTGGCATCGACCACGTCCACCACCTTCGCAAGCAGTTTCGCAGTATCACCGTTCCCCGAGGCGCTCGCGAGCTGAACGGCCCGGCCCAGTTTGGCCGTTGCTCCATCCATATCGCCCGCTTTGCGAAGGTCCAGCCCTTGTTGGATGACCTGGGCCAGTTCGGCCTGGCCGGTGTAGTGCGCGACCTGAGGGTTGATCGAGGTGGAGGCGGACATGTCGTCGGTCCACACGGCCCGGACGAGACCCTGCGCGCCGAGGTTCTGGACCGTTCCTCCCCCGCTCACGGCTCCGCTCGCGCCGGGGGCGCCCCCGGGCTGCGGGATCACCAGGGAGACCCGGGCGGCGAGCATCTCCTGGCCGATGTTCGCGGCCGGGACCTCGACGCACACGTGGTAGTCGCGGGACTCGTCGCCCCAGGACCCGGTGGGGTAGTCGCCCGCGCGGGGGCCCGCCTCGGTGCGGCGTCCGGTCAGTTCCTCGACCGTCGGCGCGACCTGCTTGACGAACTTGATGGCGGTGCCGACCGGGGTCCACAGCCGCAGCGAGACGTCCGCGACCTCCTTGCCCATCGCCGTCTCCATCATCTGCGTGAAGTCGGCGGCGAGACCGGCCGGATCGGCGACGATGTCGGCGGTGCCGAGCAGGGCGGAGGCGATCCCTGTGACTTCTTTCACTTCCCAGTCGGTGCCCACGCCGCGGGCGTCACAGGTGAAACGTCCGGCGCAGTCGTCGAGGGCGGCTCTGAGCTCCTGGGGCGACTCGTGCTCGTTGCGGCCGTCGGTGAGCAGGATGCCGTGCCGGATGGCGACGTCGGCCGTCGACAGCAGCCGGTCGGCCAGCCGCAGCCAGGTGCCGATCGCCGTGCCGCCGCCCGCGCTCAGCCGGCGCAGCGCCTGCTTGGCCTGCTCGCGGGTGGTCGCGTCGGCGACCGCGAGCCGGCCCCCGCCCGGGTAGACCTCCTTGGCGACGTGGGTGCCGCCGATCACCGAGAAGTGCACGCCGTCGCACAGGGTGTCGATGGCCGCGGCGGTGGCGTCGCGGGCGTTGCGCATCTTGGTCGGCGGGTAGTCCATCGAGCCGGAACAGTCCACCATGATCGCCACGGCGGCGGACGGGCCCTGGCTCGGCGAGTACAGGTGCGGCGCGGCCGCGGCGCTGCCCACCGTGCCGCCGCCGGTCGCGGTCACCGTGACGATCGCGTTGACCTCGCGGCCGCCCTCCGGCAGGTACTCGTTCTGATAGACGTCCACCGAGAACTGCGGCACGTTCGACTTCGAGAAATTGGCCATGCCTACTCAAATCCCCCTCGGAAACCCCACGTTCGCGGGGCGATGTCTGAACACGGACCGGTCCCCACCGGTCCGTACAAGTGCTTCCCCGTGCTTCCGTGCTTCCCCGTGCTTCCCGTGTTCTCCGGTGTTCTCCGGTTTCTTCCTGTTGTGCGGCCTCCTCAGGCCGATCCTGCCCCCTGCGCGGGGGCGGGGAACGGCACGACGGCCACTGTTACGTTGTCGTGGCCCCCGCCGTCCAGGGCGTGGCCGACCAGGACGCGCGCGCTGTGCAGCGGCCGGGCGCAGGCGTCCGGCGGGAGGACCTCGGCCATCTCCTCGGCCGCCTCGGCGTAGTTCCACAGGCCGTCCGTGCACACCACCACGACACCGGGCCGGTCCGGCTTGAAGGAGGCGGTGTGCGGCTCCAGTTCGTAGGCGTCGGCGCCGAGCCAGCCGGTGATCGCGTGGGCGCGCTCGTCGGCGTAGGCCTCGGCCTCGCTCATCAGGCCCGCGGCGACCATCTGCGCGGCCCACGAGTCGTCCTCGGTGAGCCGGGCCGGGGGTGAACTGCGGTCGGCCGGGACCCAGTAGGCGCGGCTGTCGCCGACCCAGCCGACGACGAGCAGCCCCGGTGTGACGACCGACCCGACGAGGGTGCAGGCCGGAGCGTTCTGGTGCGGGGCCTGTTCACGGGCCGTGGCGGGCTCGTCGGCCAGCGCGTCGACCGCGTGCGAGGCGGCGACGATCGCCTCGTGCATGGCCTGCTGCGGGTGAACGCCCTGCGGGAGGGCGGCCAGCAGTGACTCGGTGGCCGTCCGGGACGCGGCGAGGGAGGCGTCGTCGGGGCGGGTCGCGGAGGACACGCCGTCGCAGACGATCGCCACCAGCGCGGGCGAGCCGTCGGGCAGGGCGGTGCGGCCGAGGCCGAAGGCGTCCTCGTTGCGGTGGTGGCGCAGACCGCGGTCGCTGACGGCGGCCAGGGGGCCCGACTCCAGCTCCATGTGGTCGCGTTCGCGCGGCTGGGCGTGGCCGCAGTTCTCGCAGTACCCGTCGTCGTCGACCCGGCCCGCCCGGCAGGCCACGCACACCTTGGCGGTCTCGGCCACCACGGCGGCCTCGGCGGCCACCCGGGGATCCGGCGCCTGGAGGGCGTACTCGTCGGGCTCCGAGGGCCGGTCGAACCGGACCCCGGACACACCGGCGCCCGGGGCGCCCCCGGGATCCCCGGCAGCGGGGGAGGCGGCGGGACCCGAGGGGGGCGGCGCGCCGGGAGCCGGCGGCTGCGGCGCTCCGGGACCGGGCGGCTGCGGGGCGGCGGGCGCGTGCGGTGCAGGTGCCGGTGCCGCGGAACCCGGCGGCACCGGTGCGCCCGCATGCGGCGGCACCGGTGCACCCTGGGCCGACCGGGGCGGCGGTGCCGCGGCGGCGACACCGTGGAAACCGGCATCGCCGGAACCGGCACCGCTCACACCTGCACCGCTCACACCGGCGCCGTTCGGGGCGACGCCGCTCCTTCCGGCACCCGGCACGGCCGTACCGCTCACCGTCGGGCCCGCGGGCCCGGCCGCGGCCGGCGCGGGAGCCGGCTGGGCCGAGCCGTTCATCGTGAGCGTCGGATGGTCCTCCGGACGCGGCGGCACGGCGGACAGGTCGTATCCGCACGCACCGCAGAAACGGTCACCCGCGTCGAGCGGCTCCGCGCAGCTCGGACACGTCGGCAGGGCGGCCTGCCGGGGCATCTGGGACATCAACTACACCCACGTCCGGGGGCGGTAACGATTGGCACGTTCCACCAGGTCGATCCTTTCCTCGCCGCCGGTCGCCAGCCGGGCCAGCGTGCGGTACGAGCGCTCCAGGCCGAAGCGCAGCCCCCGCTCGTCCAGTTCGCTGCCGAGCAGCACCCGGGCGGCCGAGCCCGCGCCCTGGCCACCGGAGAGTATCCAGTCGAGGGCGCAGCCGAGGACTTCCGTGGACAACTGCTCGCGCCGCGTCGGATCCAGACCGTACGCGTCCAGCGCCTCGACCTGGGCCGCGGCGGCGGTGAGGTCCTCCAGGAAGGGTACGTCGGAGGCGAGGGCGGTCCGCTCCCGGAGCCGGGCCCGCACGGCCGCCACCCGGGCCGCCGTGTAGTGGATGGAGGACTCCGGCACCGATTCCAGCGTCCGCACGGCACTTCGGCGGTCCCCGGCCGCGAGCTGCACACGGGCCAGGCCGAACGCGGAACTCACGTAGCTCGGGTCGGTCGACCACACCAGGCGGTAGTACTCGGCGGCGTTGTCCAGCTGCCCCAGCACCTCCGCGCACAGGCCGAGCGCCAGCTTGGGCGAGGGTTCGCCCGGGAAGGCGTCGTAGATCGCGTCGAAGGCGAGCGCGGCGCCCTCGTGGTCGCCGGTGACCAGCGAGGTCACGCCCCGGTACCAGACCACCCGCCAGTCGTCGGGCCGTTCGCCCTCGAGTTTGTGCAGGGACGAGAGGGCGGCCTGGTGGTCGCCGTTCTCCAGCCAGGCGCGGATCTGCCGCAGCCGGGTCTCGACCGACGGCGCCGGCGCGGCCGCGAGAGCCGTGATCAGCTCGCCGGGCGCGGACGCCAGCAGGCCCGCGAGGAAACCGGCGTTGGGGTCCGTGGCGTCGACGTGCGGGACGGGCAGCGCGAGCGCGGCGGCGGGCGCGGGGACGGTCCTCACGAGGCCGGCGGCGACAGGGCCCGGGGCCACCGTGCTGCCGGCGCCTCCGGCGACGAGCGGCGCGACACCCCCGGCGCCCGGCGGCCCGGATCCGCCGGCGAAGGCGGGAGCGGGGCCGGACAGCGCGGGGGCCGCGCCGGCGAAGGCGGGAGCGGGGCTCGGCAGGGCGGGCGCGGTGCCGCCGGATGCCGCGGAACCGCGGGTGAGGGCCGGAGCGGCGCCCGAACCGCCGAACAGGCGCGACGACTTGACGGCGACCCGCGCCCCCAGCCGTGACACCTCGCCGGTCGGCTTCGGGAACAGCTCGGTGTCCGTGACCTTGACCTCGGGCCCGAACAGGGTCGACAGCGCGGGCCGGGCCCGGCCGCTCTGCAGCGAGACGACCTCGCGCAGCACACCCGTCAGCTGCTCGGCCATCTCCTGCGCGGAGGCGAACCTGCGGGCCGGGTCGGGGTCGGTGGCGCGGACCAGCAGCCGGTAGAACGACTCGTACTGGCGGAAGACCTCGATGTTGTCGGGATCGGGCAGCGAGTCGACGAAGACCGTCGTGTAGCCCTGGAAGTCGAAGGTCAGGACGGCGAGCGTACGGCCCACCGTGTACAGGTCGGACGCGACCGACGGCCCGACCTCGGCGACCTCCGGACCCTGGTAGCCGACCGTGCCGTAGATGGCCGACTCGTCGTCGTCCATGCGACGGACCGCGCCCATGTCGATCAGCTTGAGCTGGTCCTCGGTCTGGATCGCGTTGTCGACCTTGAAGTCGCAGTACAGCAGGTTGCGGCTGTGCAGATGGCCGAGCGCCTCGAGCGCCTCGATGCCGTACGCGCACGCCTGCTCCACCGGGAGCGGGTCCCGCTTGCCCTGCGGGGTGCGGCGGTCGTTGGCGATCTCCTTGAGGGACTTGCCGCCGACGTACTCCATGACGATGTAGCCGTCGAGCGAACCGGTCCGCTGGTCGAGGTGTTCGACGAAGTTGTAGATCCGCACGATGTTGGCGTGCTCGATCTCGGCGAGGAAGCGCCGCTCGGAGATCGCCGCGGCCATCGCGTCCTGGTCACCGGTGTCCAGGAGGCCCTTGAGCACCACCCACCGGTCGGAGACCGCGCGGTCGACCGCCAGGTAGACCCAGCCGAGCCCGCCGTGCGCCAGACAGCCCACGACCTCGTACTGGCCGTGCACGACGTCGCCGGCCTTCAGCTTCGGCACGAAGGAGTACGGATGGCCGCACTTGGTGCAGAAGCCCTCCGTGCGGCCCTCCCGCTCGCCGCGCGAACGCCCCACCGGCGCGCCGCAGTCGGAGCGCGAGCAGAACCGCTTGCGCTCGGGTACCTCGGGGTTCTCCTGCACCATCCCGCGCGGGTCGGGTCTCGGCACCTGCGGCACCGTGACCAGGCCGGCGCCGAGCCGGGCCCGCCCGGAGGAGCCCGCGGTCGAGCCGGAGCTGCGCACGGACACCGAACGGCCCGTCGAGCTGCCCGAGAGCGACCGGGACAGCCGCCCGGACACCGAGCGGCGCGACTTCGACGACTGCGACGACGTCCGCGTACTGCGCGCGCTGCGCCCGCTGGAGCGCGAACCGGAGCTGCCCGCCGAGCCCTTGCCGCCCCCGGTCACCCCGGTCGGCGGGGAGACCACCAGGCCTCCCCCGGAGCCGGTGCCCCCGGCCGAGACGACCGGCGCCAGACCGCAGGTGTCGCAGTACAGCTCGCCGCCGCCCACGTCCTCGTACGACCCCTCGCAGCCCGGCCGCTGACACGCCTGCCCTGCCTGACTCATGGCTACTGCTCCCCCCTACGGTCCTGAGGTCCGCCCTGCTCCGGCACGCGCGGCGCCGTGAGCAGTTCGGCGGCCGCCTGCTGATAGCGCAGGACGGCCTGTCCGGCGACGCGCAGATCACAGGGCGCGCTCCAGAGCATGCGGCGCGCCGCGTCGTAGCGCTCGATGAGGAACGGGTCCTCGGCTAGCCCGTGCCGGGCGACCTTGGCCTTGTACGCGTCGAGACGGCCGCGCAGCTCCGCGCGGACCGCCAGCGGCTGGGTGACCGCGGTCAACGACTCGCGGGCCCGCAGCAGTTCGTCCTCGGCCTTCTGCTCCAGGGACTCCAGGAGCGGGGACAGGCGGTGCCACTGGGCGTGCCTGCGGTACTCGGCGGCCGTCGCGAGCTGCTCCTGGAGGGCGGTCGGCGGACCGCTGACCACCGGCACCTCGGTCGCGGCGATCTTCGCGAGCACCTCGCCGCGCGCGGTGCGCGCCTCGGCGAGCGTCCGGTCGGCCCGGCTGAGGATGTCCCGCAGCTTCACCAGCCGCTGCTCGGCGTCCTGGCGGACCGTCAGCACGGCGTCGATCTCCCGGCGCACGTCCTCCAGGGCGCGCGCCTCACGGTCGTACACCGTGGTGTCCGGACGGCCGCCGCCGGGCGCCGAACTGCCCTGCGCGCGGACCCAGAAGGCCAGCGGGTCCGACACCACCTGCTCGCGCAGCGAGGTCAGGGTGCGGGTGATGCGCTCCAGGTCGTCGCCCGCCGGGTGCTCGCCCGGGCGGACGCCGACGGAGTGGGCGAGACGGCGGGTGCGCTGGAGCTCGGCGGCCAGTAAATCTATCCGGGCGGGCAGCGCCGACCACACCGCGTCGGCGGTCACGACCACGTCGAGCGAGGACGCGTACAGCTCGTTCATCCGGTCGACGAGGGTGGTGAGCGAGAAGCTGTGGCTGAGCCTGCCCGCGCCGTGCAGCGTGGGCGCCTCGGCGGCGGCGGCCGCGGTGCCGGCGGCGGAGCCCGCCACCGTGACCGACTCGCCGCGCAGCAGCTCCGTCAGCTCCGCCAGGTCCTCACGGCTGGACCAGCGGCGGCGCGAGCGGATGTCGCGGGCGCCGCGCAGCGCGTCCGTGTACGCGTCGAAGTAGGTCCACAGCAGCGTGATCGACGCCTCCGCGGACGCCCAGCGCTCCTGGGTGACGCCGGTGAGTTCGGCGCCTTCGAGGAGTCGGCGGCCCGCGTGGTCCTGGAGGGCGAGGAGGGAGGTCTCGATCGCCTCGTGCTCCGCGCCGAGCCGCGCCAGCGCACGGTCGACCTCGTCCCGGTCCATCACCGGCCCGGGGGGTCCCGTGACGCCCATCGATCACCTCTCGCTGCTGTGTCGGTCTCTCGGTTCTGTCCGCCGCCTGCCCTGCCGCCCTGCGCCCGTCCCGCCGTCCTGCCCGCCGGTCCGTCAGCTCGTGCTCAGGTACTGCGGGGCGGGCGGCCTCGACTTCGTCGCGTCACTGCCCAGTGTCGCCGACAGCCACGTGTCGTACGACGCCTGCCAGCCGTTCGCGCGGTACTCCACCAGGATCTGGTTGACCCGGCGTACCAGATCGGTGGCCTTCTTCTCCATGGCCACGCCGTAGTACTCGGTCGTGAACGGAGCGCCCTTCAGTTCGACCGTGGGGTCCTGGGCGGCCTGACTGGCCGCGAGCGCGCCGTCGGTGACCACCGCGTCGACCTCGCCGAGCTGCAACCGCACCAGGCAGTCGAGCTGGTTGGGAACGGGGGCGGCGATCACGACGCTGGCGGGGATCCGGCCGGCCTTCTTGTCGTCGACCAGCTGGGCGTTGGCCGTCGAGCCGGTCGCGGTGCAGACCTTCTGCCGCGCGAGCGTGTCGTCGTAGCCCTTGATCGTCGAGGACTTGGGCGCGAGGACCTGCTGTCCCGTCTTGAAGTAGGGCGCGGAGAACGCGACGTCGTCGAGGCGGGTACAGGAGATCGTCATGGTGCGCACGACCATGTCGACCCGGCCCTCCTGGATGGCCGGGATGCGCTGATTGGTCGGGATGGCCTTGAACTGGACCGCGTTCGGGTCGCCGAGGATGTCCTGGGCGATCCGGTGGACCAGGTCGATGTCGAAGCCCTCCAGTTCCGCGCCCGTGTTGTTGGGGTCGCGGTAGCCCCAGCGGTAGCTGTTCTGGTCGACGCCGACGATCAGCTTGCGCTTCTCGCCCTGCCGGGCCTTGATGGCGGCGATCGTCGGACCGTCCGCGCTCGACGGCGTCGGCGTCCGCTTCTCCGGGTCGGTGCAGTCGGCGTCGGCCGCCTGGGCGCCCGCGGCGACGCCCTGCCCGGCCCGGCCGGCGCTTCCGTCGCCGGGCGACCGGGTCGTCCACGGCAGCAGCATGACGCAGGCCAGCGCGAGAGCGCACAGGGCCGCCATGGCCCCCACCCCGCCCCAGCCCTTCAGGCCGGCCCGCACCCGTCGCACACGCATGGTCACGCCCCCTTCCACCGGAACGCCTCCTTCAGCCGGTTCGCCCCCGCCCACCCACACGCTCCTGCCCCTCGGCAGACGCCTGTTCACCGATCCGCCCCTGTTCACCGGCACACGCCTGTTCACCGGTACTCCGACAGCCTGCGGCCGATGCCGACGACCGCGCCCGCGGCGCCCAGCACGGCGAGCACGGCGGCGCCGATCGGCAGGCCGGTCATCGCGCCGAGGCCGTCCCCGGCCGCCTGCCGGAACTCGGCCTGCTCGTGCGTGAGCGCGTCCGCGAGGTTCTTGTCGACGTTGTCGAAGCACGCGCCGGTCGCGTCCTCGCCGCCGATCACCAGGGCCAGCGCCTGCTCGTAGTTGCCGTTGTCGTCCTGCGCGCGGGCCGCGGTGTGGCGCTTCTTCCACTCCGCCATGTTGCTCTCGGCCGACGTGACCGGCTTCTCGCCCGCCTGGTCGTCGGCGAGCTTCGCCGCCAGGGCGAGGCCCTTGCCGAGGGTGTCGATCTCGGTGCTGAAGTCGTGGTCGTACTTGTCGAGCGTGACCTCTTCGCCGTCGGCGGCCACCTTCACCGTCTCGGCGCCGCGCGCGACCAGCGTCAGGTTCTCGTTGCCGCGCGCCTTGAGGGAGGCGATCCGGGCGTCGTGCAGGACGTTCAGCGAGCGGACGCCGTGGTCGTAGGAGTCGTCGAGACCCGCGCGGGCCACGCTGTGGCCGACGACGAGCCAGAGCAGGACGACCGTGGTGGTGGCCGTCGCCGCGACCAGGCCGTGGTTCAGGACCCGGTTCGTACGGCGGTAGTTGCGGTGCTGGGCCCAGGCGAGACCGGCCAGCGCGAGGACGCCCAGGGCGATCGCCGCCCAGGGGTAGGGGGTGGCGTCGCCGTAGTCGTCCCGGAGGCGCTGGTTCTCCTTCGTGTAGAGATCCTGGGCCGCGGGGAGCATCTCGCCCTGCATCTTCTGGTTGGCGTACCGCAGATAGGCGCCGCCGACCGGGAAGCCCTGCCGGTTGTACGTCCGCGCGCGCTCGACCAGGCCCTTGTACTCGGGCAGCAGCTTGTTCAGCTCGGTGATGAACGCCGTCGAGGGCGAGTCGGGGTCGGCGTTGTTGGCCGCCGTGACGAGCTTGGAGGCGGCCTCGTCGATGTCCTTCTCGTAGCGCGACCGGGACTCCGCCGTCTCCTGGCCCCCCGCCAGGAACCCGCTGGAGGCGGCCGTGTTGGCGTCGGCCAGCGCGCGGTAGATGTCGGCCGCGGCCGTGCTGAGCGGCTGGCTCTTGTGCAGCACGTCGTCGGCGGCGGCCGCCCGGTCGGTCGTCTGCCAGGCCGTCACGGCGCCGAAGGCGAGCACGAGAAGGGCGAGGAAGGCGCCGATGATGCGGAGCCGGCCCGGTTCCGTGGTCGCGGCGGCGCGCGCCTTGTCGACGCCCTCGGCGAAGGCCGTACGGCGCCTCGGCGGTGGCGCCGCGGCCGAAGCGGGTGGTGCCATGGTGCTGCTCGGTGCCGGGTCTGCCACGTTGTTGACCTCCCCCATGGTCATCTGCCGCCGCCAGTATCGCTGGCGGGACCGGCCTTGCGCACCGGCCTTCACTGGATCTTGATCAGATCGCAGTCACCCCTGTCCATGAATACGCGTCGGGTGGGTGTTCGGTTCCTTCGTGGCGACCCGTGTTGTGTCCGGCCGCGTCCAGGGACGTCCGCGGCCGCTCACCCCGCGTCGAAGTGCGCACGCACCCTTCGCTGCACGTCGGCGTCCGCCCCCAGCCGGTCCAGGCCCAGCAGCGCGGCCCCCAGCACCGGGCGCTCCCGGACGACGCTCGCCACCGCCTTCGGCGCCCGCGCGGCCAGCAGCTCCCGTATCCCGTCGTCCAGCAACTCTTGGCCGGCGGTGAGAACGCCTCCCCCCAGAAGCACCGGTGTCTCCTCCTCCAGAAGGTCCAGCCGGGTCAGGGCCACCGTCGCCATGGCCACCACCTCCCGTGCCAGCCGGTCGACGATCGTGCGCGCCACCGGGTCCCCGTCCCGCGCCGTCCCGAAGAGGACCGGGGTCAGTTCGTGGCGGCGGGACGGGGCGATGTGCTCCAGGTGCAGGGCCTCGATGAGGGCGTACATGGACGGCAGACCGAAGTGGGACGGCAGCGCCTCGGCGAGGGCCGTCGGTCCTCCCCGGCCGTCCTCGGCCCTCGCCGCGTGCCACATCGCCTCCTCGGCCAGGCCCCAGCCGCCGCCCCAGTCGCCGGAGAGACGGCCGAGCGCGGGGAAGCGGGCGGTCCGGCCGTCGGGGCGCATGCCGACGCAGTTGATGCCCGCGCCGCAGACGACGGCCACCCCCCGGGGCTCGGCCACGCCCGCCCGGAGGATGGCGAACGTGTCGTTGCGGACGTCCACGGAGGCCCCCCACGCGCGCGTGTCCAGGGCCGCCGCCAGCTGCTCCTCCTCGACCGGCAGGTCGGCGTTGGCCAGACAGGCCGAGACATGGACCGCCGAGCCGACGCCGGCCGCCGTGTACGCGCGCGTGACGGTGTCGGCCAGGGCGTCCACCGCCGCCGTCACGCCCACGGCCGGCGGGCGGAAGCCGTCGCCGCGGGCCGTGGCGAGGACCGTCCCGTCCGCCGCCACGACCGCCACGTCCGTCTTGCTGTTGCCCGCGTCGATGGCGAGCACGCTTGCCGTCAGGCCCACGCGAGATGCTCCCGGTTGTGTGCGATCAGCTGGTCGGTCAGCTGCTCGGCGTACTCGTACTGGCCGACCAGGGGGTGGGACAGCAGGGCCTTGAAGACCCGGTCGCGGCCGCCGTGCAGGGCCGCCTGGAGGGCCAGGTCCTCGTACGCCGTCACGCTCGCCGTCAGGCCCGCGTGGAGCGGGTCGAGGGGCGGCACCGGGAGCGGGGACGGACCCTTGGGGCCCACCGCCGCCTGCACCTCGACGACCGCGTCGTCCGGCAGGAAGGGCAGCGTGCCGTTGTTGAGGGTGTTCACCACCTGGTAGGGGCTGCCGGAGCCGGCCAGCAGCGCTGCCGCCAGGTCCACCGCGGCCTCCGAGTAGTAGGCGCCGCCGCGCTTCGCCAGCAGCTCCGGCTTCTCGTCCAGGGCCGGGTCCGCGTACAGCGACAGCAACCGGCGTTCCATCGCCGCCACTTCCGCCGCCCTCGACGGTTTCGTGCGCAGTTCCCGTACGACCTCGTCGTGGGCGTAGTAGTAGCGCAGGTAGTAGGAGGGGATCGTGCCCAGCCGGTCCAGGAGTACGCGCGGCAGGCGCAGATCGGCGGCGATCGTGTCGGCGTGGGCGGCCAGCAGGCCCGGCAGCACGTCCTCGCCCTCGGGGCCGCCCAGCCGTACCCCGGTCTCCCAGGTGAGGTGGTTGAGGCCCACGTGGTCCAGGTGGACGTCGGCCGGGGCGACGTCGAGCAGGGCGGCGAACTTCCGCTGGAGGCCGATCGCCACGTTGCACAGGCCCACCGCCTTGTGGCCGGCCCGGAGCAGGGCGCGGGTGACGATGCCGACCGGGTTGGTGAAGTCGATGATCCAGGCCCGCGGGTTGGTCCGGCGGACCCGTTCGGCGATGTCCAGGACCACGGGGACGGTCCGCAGGGCCTTCGCGAGGCCGCCCGCCCCCGTCGTCTCCTGTCCGACGCAGCCGCACTCCAGCGGCCAGGTCTCGTCCTGCTCGCGGGCCGCCTGGCCGCCGACGCGGAGCTGGAGCAGCACGGCGTCGGCGCCCTCGACGGCCGCGTCCAGGTCGGACGTCGTCACGATGCGGCCCGGGTGGTCCTGCCGGGCGAAGATGCGTTGCGCCAGGCCGCCGACGAGCTCCAGGCGGTCGGCCGCCGGGTCGACGAGGACCAGTTCCTCCACGGGGAGGGTGTCCCGCAGCCGGGCGAAGCCGTCGACGAGTTCGGGTGTGTAGGTCGAGCCGCCGCCGACCACGGTGAGTTTCATGGCGTGTTAACCCTTTACTCCGGTGAGGGTGACCCCTTCGACGAACGCCTTCTGGGCGAAGAAGAACACGAGGATCACGGGGGCCATGACCAGCACGGTGGCCGCCATGGTGAGGTTCCAGTCGGTGTGGTGCGCGCCCTTGAAGGACTCCAGGGCGTAGGAGAGGGTCCACGCGTCCGGATTTTCGGAGGCGTAGATCTGCGGTCCGAAGTAGTCGTTCCAGGCGGCGAAGAACTGGAAGAGGGCGACGGCGGCGATGCCGGGCTTCGCCATCGGCAGGACGACCTTCAGCAGGGTGCGCAGATCGCCGCAGCCGTCCACCTTCGCCGCGTCCAGGTACTCGTTCGGGATGGTCAGCAGGAACTGGCGCAGCAGGAAGATCGAGAACGCGTCGCCGAACGCCAGCGGGATGATCAACGGCCACAGGGTGCCCGACAGGTCCAGCTGCTTCGCCCAGAACAGGTACATCGGGATGACGACCACCTGCGGGGGCAGCATCATCATCGAGATCACCAGCATGAGCGTCAGATTGCGGCCCCGGAAGCGGAACTTGGCCAGCGCGTAGGCCACGGGGACGGAGGAGACGACGGTGAGGACCGTGCCCAGTCCGGCGTAGATCAGGGTGTTCCGCCACCACGTGAGGAAGCCCGGGGTGTCGAAGACCCGCTGGTAGTTGGCCCATTCCCAGGTGTGCGGGATCAGGTCCCGGCTGAGTGCCTGCGAGTCGCTCATCAGGGACGTCAGGAACACGAACACGAAGGGGAGGGTGAAGAAGAGGGCCGCGGCCACGCCGAGGGAGTGGATCGCGATCCACTCCAGCAGTGCCTTGCGGCGGGCGGTGCGCTCGGCGGGGGAGGAGGGGGTCCGCAACTCCGCCGGGCGGTCCAGTACTTGGGTCATACGGTCAGTCACCTGCCTGGATGAGACCGCCCCGGCGCCGCATCAACAGCGCGGTGAACGCCATCGACAGGGCGAACAGGACCAGGGCCACGACACAGGCGGAGCCGTAGTCGAAGCGCTGGAAGCCGAGGTTGTAGACGAGTTGGGGAAGGGTGAGCGTGGAGTGCTCCGGATAGCCGGGCTCGAACATGGTGCCCGCGCCCTGGATCACACCCGAGGCGACCTTTCCGGCGACCAGGGGCTGTGTGTAGTACTGCATCGCCCCGATGACGCCCGTGACGGCGGCGAACATGATGATCGGCGAGATGTTCGGCAGCGTGACGTACCGGAACCGCTGCCACGGCGTCGCGCCGTCCAGTTCGGCCGCCTCGTACTGCTCCTTCGGCACGTCGAGCAGCGCGGCCATGAAGATGACCATCAGGTCGCCGATGCCCCACAGGGCCAGCACGGTGAGGGCCGGCTTGGACCAGTCCGGGTCGTTGAACCAGGCCGGCGCCGGGATGCCGACCGTCTCCAGGATCGAGTTGACCGGGCCGGTGCCGGGGTTGAGGAGGAAGGCGAAGGCCATGGTGGCCGCCACCGGCGGGGCCAGGTAGGGCAGGTAGAAGAGGGTGCGGAAGACGCCGGTACCGGTCTTGATCTTCGTGATGAGCATGCCGATCCCGAGTCCGGACAGGACGCGCAGCGACACCATGATCACGACGAGCCAGAGCGTGTTGCGCAGGGCCGGCCAGAAGAACGGGTAGTGCGCGAAGACGTACGTCCAGTTCTTCGTGCCGCTCCACGTCGGCGGCCTGAAGCCGTCGTAGTGCATGAACGAGAAGTAGACCGTCGAGATCATCGGGTACGCGAAGAAGACCGCGAAGCCGATCAGCCAGGGGGAGAGGAAGGCGAGGGTGCGCAGCGCCGAGCGCCGGTGCTTCGCCCTCAACGTGTGGGTGTTCATGGCTACTTCGCCTGCGCGATGTCCGTGTCGATCTGCGCCGCCGCCTTCTCCAGTCCGGCCTTCAGGTCGGTGACCTTGCCGCTCTCGTAGTCGTAGCCGAGCTGCTGCACGGTGGTGAGGTAGACGCCGCCGTTGACCGACGCGGGGGAGGTGGTCGAGTTCGGGTTCGCGGCGATGTCGAGGAATGTCTTGAAACGAGCGTCGTACTTCAGGTCAGGGGACTTCAGGGCCGCCAGGGTGGACGGCACGTTGTGGATGGCGTTGGAGAAGGCGACGACCGCGTCCGTGTCGGTGGTCATGTACTTCACCAGCTCCCAGGCCGCGTTCTGCTTCTTGCTGGTGGCGGCGATGCCGGCGATGGTGCCGGTGATGTAGCCCTTGCCGTACTGGGCCGCCTGGTCGTCCGGGACGGGCAGCGGGGCGACGCCGATCTCGAAGTCCGGCTCGGCCTCCAGGGCCATGCCGAGGCGCCACTCGCCGTCCAGCTGCATGGCGACCTGGCCGGTCTGGAAGGGGTGCTTGGGGCCCCATTCGTCGCCGAGCGTGGAGCGGAAGGTCTCCAGCTTCTTGAAGCCGCCGAGCTCGTCGACGAGCTTCTTCTGGAGCGTGAAGGCGGAGGCGACGGCCGGGTCCGTGGCGATGGTCGACTTGCCGGCCGTGTCGAAGTACGTCGGGGAGAACTGGCCGAGGTAGTGCTCGGTGGTCGTCTCCCAGCCGTGGTAGTTCGGCATGAAGCCGAGCTGCTTGAACGTGTTCCCCTGGGCGATCGTCAGCTTCTTGGCGTCGGCCTCGAACTCGGACCAGGTCTTCGGGGGAGCGGTGATGCCCGCCTTCCGGAACGCCGTCTTGTTGTAGTAGAGGCCGTACGCGTCGCCCAGCAGCGGGACGGCGCAGCGGTTGCCGTCGAACTGGGTGTACTCGTTCATGGCCTTCGGGAAGGTCGTGGACGGGTCGATGTCCGCCTTCTCGAAGAAGGGGTTGAGGTCGACGAGGGCGCCCGACGAGCAGAACTTGCCGACGTTGTTGGTGGTGAACGACGAGATCACGTCCGGCGCCTTGGAGCCGCCCGCGCGCAGCGCCTGGTTGATCTTGTCGTCGGTCATGTTGCCGACGACGTTCACATGGATGTGGGGGTGCGTCTTCTCGAAACCCGCGATCAGCGATTTCACGGCCTTCACCTCGTTGGGCGCGCTCCACGCGTGCCAGAAGGTGAGGGTCGTCTCCTTGGACGCGTCGTCGTCGGAACCGGCGGCGGACTGGCCGGTACAGGCGGTGCTGCTCAGCAGGAGGGCCGTGGAGGCGGTGAGGGCGAAAGCCGCCTTTCGGACGACTACGGGTATGCGTGTGGGCATGGCGGAGCCTTCCAGGGACAGGGCAGGGTGAAGGGACTGCGATGAGGTGAGGTGAGGTGCAGGGGGGTGGAGCGGGACGGAACGGGTGAGGTGAGGACCTGGGGGAGGGGTGGAGGTGCGGCTAGCGCGAGGTGTCGAAGACCTCGTCGCGGGTGGCCGACAGTGCGCTCTCCAACGCGCCGCGCAGCACGGGCTGTTCGGTGACGTCGCCCATGACCAGCTTCGGCCGGGACGCGGCCAGCTCCTCCAGCTCGTCCTGGACGAGGGCGCGCAGCACCTCGCCGCCGGCGGTCAGGGAGGCGCCGCTGAGGACGACGAGTTCGGGGTCGAGCACGGAGACCAGCGAGGCGAGACCGGTCGCGAGCCGGGTCGCGTACGTCTGGAGCAGCTGCCGGTGCGGGGCGGTGTCCTCGGCGGCGGCCCGCTCGACGAGCACGGCGGCGACGCCGGCGTACGGCCCGGACGGGATGTCGCCGATGCCGAGTTCCCGGGCCAGCCGGGGGACGGCCTGTGAGCCCGCCAGCTCCTGGAAGCCGCCGCTGTTGGCCTTGGTCACCTGCCGGACCAGGGGCGCGCCCGGAACCGGCAGGAAGCCGACCTCCCCGGCGCCGCCGGTCCAGCCGCGGTGCAGCCGGCCGCCGAGGACGAGGGCGGCGCCGAGACCGCCCTCGTTCCACAGCAGGACGAAGTCCTCGTGGCCGCGCGCCGCGCCGAGGCGCTGCTCGGCGACGGCGGCGAGGTTGACGTCGTTCTCGTACTCGACCGGCATGGGCAGGGCCGCGGCGAGATCGTCGAGCAGCGCGGGGGAGTGCCAGCCGGGCAGATGGGAGGCGTAGCGCAGACGGCCGGTGGTGGGGTCGAAGGCGCCCGGGGTGGCGACGACCAGCCGTCGCACCTCGTCCCGGGTGAGGCCCGCGGCCTTGACCGCGCCGTCGAGCGCGTCGGTGACCTGGCGCACGACGGCGTCGGTGGTCTTCCGGCCGGGCGTGGGCACCTCGAACGTGCCCACGGTCCGGCCGGTGGCGTCGGCGACGGCGGCCAGGACGCGCTCCGGGGTGACGTCGAGCCCCGCTGCGTACGCGGCGGCCGGGTTGACCTCGTACAGCTGGGCGTTGGGGCCGGGTCGCCCCTCGGTGGTGCCGGTCGCGAGCACCAGCCCCGCCGCCTCCAGGCGGGCCAGCAGTTGGGAGGCGGTGGGCTTCGACAGGCCGGTGAGCTTGCCGATGCGCGTCCGGGACAGGGGGCCGTGCGCCAGCAGGAGGTCGAGGGCGGCGCGGTCGTTCATGGCGCGCAGGACGCGCGGGGTGCCCGGCGTACCGGCGGTTCCTGCCATGGGTGCGACACCTGCCTTTCTGGACTGCCCAGCTTCTCAAGTCCGCCGGACGCACGTCCACATCCGGTCACTGTTAGGAAAGTTTCCTATCGGCTGGCAGGAACGTAGACCCGTCACGAAGGGGACGTCAAGGAGTGAATGGGGAAACGCCCCCGAGGCAACAGAGTCGTTATGTCGGGGGCGGAAAGGGCGGCGGGCCCGTGAGACGCCGGAAGGCCGTGCCCGGGGCCGCGGGCCGGCCGTGCACGGAAACACGGGAAAAGGCCGTGCCCGGAAACGCGGGGAGGCCGCACCCGGAGCCTTCCGGGTGCGGCCTCCCCGCGTACGGGCTACTTCGCCGGGGTCGTCGGCCGGGGCTGCGCGATCGGCGTCGCCGCCGCCGACTGGGGCGAGTCCGCGTTGGCGAACACCGAAGGAGCCGCGACCGTGGCCGTCGGGTCTGCCGGGTCCTCCGTGACGGGGGCGGTCGCGCCGCCCACGATGCGGATGTCGGCCGCGTCGAAGGCCCGCTTGACACGCCAGCGCAGCTCCCGCTCGACGGCCAGGGCCTTGCCGGGCATCGTCTTCGCGGAGACGCGGACGACCATCGAGTCCAGCAGGACGCTGTCCAGGCCGAGCACCTCGATCGGGCTCCACAGGAGCTCGTTCCAGGGCTCTTCCTTGCTCATCTTCTCGGCGACCTCGTCCAGGGTGGCCTTGACCAGGTCGAGGTCCTCGGAAGCCTTGACGGTCACGTCGACGCCGGCCGTCGCCCAGCCCTGCGAGAGGTTGCCGATCCGCTTCACCTCGCCGTTGCGGACGTACCAGATCTCACCGTTGGCGCCGCGCAGCTTCGTCACGCGCAGTCCCACCTCGATGACCTCGCCGGTGGCCACGCCCGCGTCGATCTGGTCGCCGACGCCGTACTGGTCCTCCAGGATCATGAACACGCCGGAGAGGAAGTCCGTCACCAGGTTGCGCGCGCCGAAACCGATCGCCACACCCGCGACACCGGCGGAGGCCAGCAGCGGGGCCAGGTTGATCTCGAAGGTGCCCAGCACCATCAGGGCCGCGGTGCCGAGGATCAGGAAACTCGCCACCGAACGCAGCACCGAGCCGATCGCCTGCGAGCGCTGGCGCCGCCGCTCGTTGTTGACCAGCAGCCCGCCCAGCGCCGTGCCGTCCACCGACGAGACGGTGCGGTTCATCCGGTCGATCAGCTTGGTGATCGCCCGCTGCACCACCACTCTCAGCACCACCGCGATCACCAGGATCAGCAGCACGCGCAGACCGATCGCCAGCCAGGTCGACCAGTTCTGCTCGACCCAGCTGGCCGCGTTCGTCGCGCTCTCCTGGGCGTCCTGGAGGGACGGGACGGTCACCGCGGTCGGCGACTCCGAGGGAGTCGGCGACGGTGACACGTCGGCGGCCAGTAGGACGGCGGGCAAGGACACGGCAGGTACCTCCAGGTGCTGCACTGCTCCATTCGGTGCGGCGGTCGAGGGCGACACGCGCTGCGAGGTCACGGAAAGGTCACCGGACGGGCAGAACCACCACACTAACGGGGCATTGTGTGTGGTCCGGCGGGTTCCGTGAAGGAGAGACCGTCCTCACCTGCGCGTGAACCGGCCATGATCCGGGGGAGACAACAGGGTGTGGTCGAAAACACTCCCAGCCCGTTACCGGGACATGGTGGCGCGTCCACCAGCCAAGAGGGGAGACTGACCACAGATCGTCCCGGCGCGAGCCACGCGCCGCCGACGCCCAAGGAGGCATCCGTGCCGCATGTCCTGGTCCTCAACGCGTCGTACGAGCCGCTCGGCGTCGTACCGCTCCGCCGCGCGCTCGTCCTCGTCCTGGAGAACAAGGCGATCTCCCTCGAGGAATCCGGCGCCTTCCTGCACAGCGCGACTGTCACTGTCCCCGCACCCAGCGTGGTCCGGCTCAAGCGATTCGTCCGGGTTCCCTATCGGGGGCCCGTTCCTCTGACCCGTCGGGCGCTCTTCGCCCGCGACGGGGGCCGGTGCATGTACTGCGGTGGCGTCGCAACCAGCGTCGACCACGTCATCCCGCGCAGTCGCGGAGGCAAACACGTGTGGGACAACGTCGTGGCGTCCTGCCGTCGCTGCAACCACGTCAAGGCCGACCGGCACCTCGTCGAGATCGGCTGGCGGCTGCGCCACAAACCCGCTCCCCCTTCCGGACTCGCCTGGCGCATCATCGGCACCGGGCACAGGGACCCGCGCTGGCTGCCGTACTTGCAGCCGTACGGCGCGGACGACGCTCTGGCCCGGATCGACGGCATCTCCGCCTGACGGTCCGGGTCTTCGTAGGGCGAGACCGCGCCCCCGCACCGCGTCACAACGGCCTCCGAGCCGGGCGCGACCGGCTCCGGAGGCCCCTGCACCCGGAGCCGTATCGCCGTGCCTGACGGGACAGGCGTGACGTGCCCGGCGGGACAGGCGTGACGTGCGTGGCGTGAGGCGATGCGCGTGGCGTGCGGCGACGTGCGGGGGTCCGGCACCGGGCCCGAGCGGTGCCGGACCGGTGGAGGGCGGTCCGGTGGAGGGCGGTCCGGGCGCGGCCGGTCTGGTGGGCGGGGTGCGGGCCGCGGCAGGATGACGCCGTGCCCACGAAGTCGGACAAGATCGAGCTGAGCGACCAGGAACTCCGGGAGATCGCGGGTTACGCGGCCGAGTGCGCCCGCAGAACGCTGCCGATCTTCGAACGGAGCCTTCCCGCGGACCCGCGCCCCCGCGAGGCCGTCGCGGCGGCGGACGCCTTCGCCGGGGGTGGCCGGCGCACCGGCGCCCTGCGGCAGAGCGCGTGGGCCGCCTTCCGGGCGGCCCGGGAAGCCGAGGCCGTCCTGCCCGCCGCGGCCGACGCGGCGCGGGCGGCGAGCCACGCGGCCGCCGCCGCGTATCTGCATCCCCTGGCGGACGCGCACCAGGTCAAGCACATTCTCGGCGCGGCGGCCCACGCGGCCCGAGCGGAGGAGCTGGCGGCGCAGGAGCCGGCAGCGCAGGGCCCCCTGCCCGGCGCTGCGGGAACGCCCGCCGCCGTGGGGCCGCCGGCCACGGGCTCCGCGGGCCCGCCCGGCACCGAGGCGGTCCCCCTCACCGGGGGGAGCGCTGTCGCCGCGCGGGCTCTGGAGCGGGCTTGCCGGGACGCGCCGGCGGCGGTGGCCGCGGTGCTCGGCCGGCTGCCGGCCGCGCCTCCCGGCGGTGGACGCGTGGGAGAGCTCATGCGCGATCTCGACGCCGCTCTGCGCGCTGCGGACGGTCGAGACGACTGACGACGGCCCCGGGTGGCCGGAGGGCGGCTGCGGGCGGTCCTGGGCGTGCCGGAGGGCGGCGCGGGGCGGCTCGGGGCGGCGCAGTGCGGTGCGGGGTGGCCGCGTGGTCGAAGGTGCTGGCGGAGGGTGCCCGGTGGCGGTGCGGGGTGGGCGGCTGCGGGCGGTCCTGGGTGGGCGTGGCCGGGAGGGGCGGAGGGTGCCCGGTGGCGGAGGGCTGGTGAGGGTGGTGCGGGGTGGCCGAGGCGCGGTCGATGGTTTCGGCGCGCCGGTCCGTCGTGTCGGCGCGGGGTTCGGGAGGGGGTGGCGGCGTGTAATGACGTGAGGACGTCTGTCCCCGCGTCCGCTGGGTAGGGCTGGGGTATCCGATGCCGTACTGACGAGGAGGCCACCGTGATCGCACCGGCCCGCTCCAAACGCCTGGCGGAGCCCTCCGCCGCCACCCCCGCCGAGCTCGCGGACCCCTACCTCTGCGCCTTCAGCGCCGAGGGCGCCTGCGCCGAAGCTCCGCTGACCAGCGAACCTCCGTTGCCCGACGCCGAGCCCCTGACCAGCGAGCCGCCGCTCGCCGCCGTCGCGGACTCCGACTCCACGAGGCCCTAGATGACCGTGCCCCCCGGAGAGGAGCTCGCCCGGCTCGCCGCCCTGCACGGCGTCGCCACCTCCTACCAACCCTCCCCGGACCGCACGGTCACGGCCTCGGCCGGCGCCGTCACCCGCGCCCTGGCCGCCCTCGGCGTCGACGCGGGCACCCCCGAGGCCGTACGCGCCGCGCTCGCCGCCCGGGAACGGGAGCTGCGCGAGCGGCTGCTGCCGCCGACGGTGGTGTGCTGGCGCGGAAGCCCCTGCGAGGCGCTCGCCGCCCTCCCCGAGGGCACCGTTCTGCGGGTGGAGACCGAGCAGGGCGAGCGCCGCGACTCCGTCGATCGGCTCCCGCTCGGGGTGCATCAGCTGACGGTCACCGCCCCCGACGGGCGGACCGGCCGCGCCCATCTCGTCGTCGCCCCGCCCCGTCTGCCCACGCCCGCCGAACGCTCGTACGGACTCCTCGTCCAGCTGTACTCCCTCCTCTCCCGGCGTTCCTGGGGCATGGGCGACCTCGGTGACCTCGGCGAGCTGACCTCCTGGGCGGGGCGAGCGCTCGGCGCCGGGTTCGTGCAGGTCAACCCCTTGCACGCGGCCGTGCCCGGCACCCCGACGGACCCCTCCCCGTACCGGCCCTCCTCGCGCCGCTTCCCGGACCCGGTGCACCTGCGGGTCGAGGACGTTCCCGAGTTCGCGTACCTCCGGGACGACGGGGCCCCACGCTCCGCGCTGCTGGACCGCGCCGGGCGACTGCGCGAAGCCGTCCTGGACAAGGGGGAGTTGATCGACCGGGACGCCGTGTGGGAGCTGAAGCGGGAGGCGCTCGAGCTGGTCGCCCGGGTACCGCTCGGACCCGGCCGACGCGCCGCCTACTGCGACTTCCTCGCCGAGCAGGGCCAGGCGCTGGAGGACCACGCCACCTGGTGCGCCCTCGCCGAGGTGCACGGGTCGCAGTGGCGGCAGTGGCCGGCCGGGCTCCAAGACCCGCGCTCCGCCGAGACCACCCGGGCCCGCGGCGAGCTGATGGACCGCGTCGACTTCCACTCCCGCCTCGCCTGGCTCACCGATGCCCAGCTCAGAGCCGCCCAGCGCGCCGCGCGCGAGGCGGGCATGCCGGTGGGGATCGTGCACGACCTGGCGGTCGGCGTGCATCCCGAGGGCGCCGACGCGTGGGCGCAGCAGGAGTACTTCGCCGCCGGCATGTCGGTGGGCGCGCCGCCGGACGCCTTCAACGCGCGGGGCCAGGACTGGGGCCTGCCGCCCTGGCGCCCGGACCGGCTGGCCGCCTCCGGCTACGCCCCCTACCGACGGCTCCTCAAGGCCCTCTTCCGGTACGCGGGCGCCCTGCGCATCGACCACGTCATGGGCCTGTTCCGCCTCTGGTGGGTACCGCAGGGCGAGCCGCCGACCGAGGGCGCCTACGTCCGCTACGACGCCGAGGCCATGCTCGCCGTCCTGGTGCTGGAGGCCTCCCGGGCCGGTTCGGTGGTGATCGGCGAGGACCTCGGCACCGTCGAGCCGGGCGTGCGCGAGACGCTGCGCGAACGGGGGGTGCTCGGCACGTCCGTGCTGTGGTTCGAACGGGACTGGGAAGGCGACGGGCGTCCCCTGCTTCCCGACCGCTGGCGTGACGACTGTCTGGCCACCGCCACCACGCACGACCTGCCGTCCACGGCCGCCCGGCTCACCGGCGAGCACGTCGAACTCCGGGACCGGCTGGGCCTGTCGACCCGTCCGGTGGAGGAGGAACGGGCGGAGGCGGCCCACGACACGGGGGAGTGGCTGGCCCTGCTCAACCGGCTCGGCCTCCTGGCCGGCACCGGCGGCGGCAGCGACCTCTCCTCGGAGGAGGCCGAGGTCCAGGCCGTCCACCGCTTCCTGCTGCGCACCCCCGCCCGCATGATCGGCGTCTGGCTCCCGGACGGCGTCGGCGACCGCCGCCCGCAGAACCTCCCCGGCACCTGGGACCAGTACCCGAACTGGCGGCTGCCGATCGCGGACGCGACGGGCCGCCCGGTGACCCTGGAGGAACTGGCGGCCTCACCGAGGCTGCGGGCGCTGACCGAGGTACTGCGCGAGGACGACGGCCCGACCGGGGCGGCCCCGGCCACAGTGGCCCCGGTCGGAGTGGCCCCGGTCGGGGAGTCCGAGCGGAGGTTCGAGGGCGGGTTCGAGTCAGAAGACGGGCCGAAGCCCGAGCCGGGCCCTTGAGCCGGAGCTTGAGCGGGAGTCCGGGCCGGAGCTGCACGGAAGGCCGAGCCGGAATCTTGAGCGGGAGTCCGGGCCGGAGCTGCACGGAAGGCCGAGCCGGAATCTTGAGCGGGAGTCCGGGCCGGAGCCGCGCGGAAGGCCGAGCCGGGAGCCGGAGCGGAAGTCCGAACGGGGCCTGAGTGGGGGCAGCGTGGGGAGCGTCGGCCGGGGCTCGGGGACTTCCGGCCGGAGCTCGGGGCTCGGGGCTCGGTGCTTCGGGCCAGAGCTGGGGCCGGAGTCCGAGCAGGAGTCCGGCGGTGAGGGCGGCGGGGCGGGCCGGGCCGCACGGAGTCCGACGCGAGGTGGGGGACGTGTGGGACGCGAGCGCCTAGAGGGGTGTGGCGGAGCCGCGACGGGGTGCGGACGGGGGTGCGGCGGCGGCAGCCCCGGGACGGTCGCCCGCCCGCCCCGCGCCTCATACGGCACCCCGGGCGCGCGCTCTCCGACACCGTTCGCTAACTTGGGCACCGTGGACAAGAAGAACGCCCTGCGCGCCGGCGCCCTGGCTGCCGGTACGACGCTGATGATGCTGCTCATGTCGTCCCCCGCGCTCGCGCTGACCCGCGACGACGGTGACGACCCCGGCTCGGGTCTGAGCGTCGGCGAGACGCTGGGCCTCTACGTGGTGGCCCCGATCGCTATCTTCGCGCTGATCGCCGGCCTGGTGTGGGTCCTGGACAAGTCGAAGGACAGGGGCGACACCACCAGCTCCAACATCACCGTCAGGGGCCAGGCGAAGGCCAAGGCCTAGCTCGTCGGCCCCCTCTGACTCCCGGCCCGGATGCGGGCCCGAGGGCGTCGGTTCCCGTCACGTACGCGCATGCCGTACGCGGAAGGAACCGACGCCCTCGACGCGTTTCCGACCCCGCCCTGCCTCGCCTCGCCCTGCCTCGCCCCGCCCGGCCGAACGCTCCCGACTCAGCTCCTCGGTGTCTCCGTCGTCAGCAGCAAATCCCTCAGCAGGTCGGCCAGTTGGTCGGCCCGCTCGGCGTCCAGGGCGGCGGTCAGAGCCTCCGTCTGGGCGGCGAGACCCGCGCCGACCGCCCGGTCGACCAGGTCGAGGCCCTTCTCGGTCAGCGTCACCTGCAGGCCCCGTCGGTCGTGCGGGTCGGGGGCGCGGCGCAGCAGCGCGGCCCGTTCGAGTTTGTCGAGGCGGCCGGTCATGCCGCCGGTGGTGAGCATGAGCGTCGCCGACAGCTCGCGGGGCGAGAGGGTGTAGGGCTCGCCGGAGCGCCGCAGGGTGGCGAGCACGTCGAATTCACCCCGTCCGATGCCGAGTGCCGCGTACGCCTTCTCCAGCCGGTCGCCCATCGCGCGCGCGAGCCGGGAGATCCGGCCGAAGACCTCCATGGCGCCGGTGTCGAGGTCGGGCCGGACCGCCGCCCACTGCTCGATGATCGCGTCGACGGGGTCTTTGCGCGGGGGCTGCGGGCTGCTCATGGGACGAGTATCCCCCGGTTCCGGTCACCCGCGAGAAAGTGGCTCAACACTAAGCCGCTCGATGCCAAGTTGATGAACGCAAAGCTACTTGACGCTAAGTCGCTTAGCGCTAAGCTAGTTGCATGAAGAGGCCCACGACCGTCCTGATCACCGCCCTCGCCCCGGTCTCCTGGGGCACCACCTACGCCGTCACCACGGAGTTCCTCCCGGCCGACCGGCCGCTGTTCACCGGTCTGATGCGGGCCCTGCCCGCCGGGCTGCTGTTGCTCGCCCTCGGCCGGGTCCTGCCGCGCGGTGTCTGGTGGGGGAAGGCCGCGATACTCGGCGCCCTGAACATCGGCGCCTTCTTCCCGCTCCTCTTCCTGTCCGCCTACCGGCTCCCGGGCGGCATGGCGGCGGTCGTCGGCTCGGTCGGACCGCTGTTCGTCGTCGGTCTCTCGGCGCTGCTGCTGGGGCAGCGGCCGACCGTCCGGACCGTGGTGGCCGGGATCGTGGCCGCGTTCGGCGTCAGTCTGGTGGTGCTGAAGGCGGCCGGGGCGCTGGACCCGCTCGGCGTCCTCGCGGCGCTCGCCTCCACCGCCTCGATGTCGGCCGGCACGGTCCTCACCAAGCGGTGGGGCCGCCCGGACGGCGTAGGCCCGCTCGCCCTGGCCGGCTGGCAGCTCACCGCGGGCGGCCTGCTCATCGCCCCGCTCGCCTTCCTCGTCGAGGGCGCCCCGCCGGCCCTGGACGGCCGCGCGGTCGGCGGCTACCTCTACCTCGCCCTGGCGAACACGGCGGTCTCGTACTGGCTCTGGTTCCGCGGCATCGGCCGGCTCACCGCCACCCAGGTCACCTTCCTGGGCCCGCTCTCCCCGCTGACCGCGGCCGTCGTCGGCTGGGCCGCCCTCGGCCAGGCGCTGACGCCGCTCCAGCTGGCGGGCATGGCGCTGGCGTTCGGCGCGACGGTGGCGGGCCAGCTGAGGGCCGGCGGGACGGTCGTACGCACGTTCGGGCCCGCCGTCGGGGGGAAGACTCGCGAGGACCGGGACCGGGACCGGGACCGAGACCGGGACGGGGACGGCGGCCGGGAGACGGACCGGGACCGGGACCGGCCGGACGCGAGGGGGCCGGCGCTCCGGGGGTGAGCGCCGCGCGGCCCGGTTATAGCGCCGCGCGGCCCGGGCATGGCGGAGGGCGCCCGACGAGACATCGGGCGCCCTCCGTCGCGTAGGGGCTGCCAGGCAGGCAGGGACTACTGTGCGTCGGCCGCCTGGGCCTTCAGCGCGCGCTCGACGCCCGCGCGGGCCTCGGAGACCAGGCGGCGCAGGGCCGCGTTCGGCTCGGCCGAGGCCAGCCAGGCGTCCGTCTTGTCCAGGGTCTCCCGGGAGACCTGGACCGCCGGGTAGAGGCCGACCGCGATCTGCTGGGCGATCTCGTGCGAACGGGAGTCCCAGATGCCCTTGACGACCTCGAAGTACCGGTCCGTGTACGGCGCGAGCAGCTCACGCTGGTCGGTCTGGACGAAGCCGCCGATGACCGCCTCCTGCACGGCGTTCGGGAGCTCGTCGGAGTCCACGACCGACGCCCACGCCTCCTCCTTGGCCTCCGCGGTCGGCCGGGCGGCCCGCGCGGTCGCCGCGTGCCGCTCACCCGCGGCCGTCTTGTCCCGCTCGTACTCGGCGGCGATGTCCGCCTCGTCGAAGGTCCCCACGGCCACCAGCCGCTGCACGAACGCCCAGCGCAGCTCGGTGTCCACGGCCAGGCCCTCGATGGTCTGGCCCCCGTCGAGCAGCGACTCCAGGAGGTCGATCTGCTCCGGCGTGCGGGCGGTCGCCGCGAACGCGCGCGCCCACGCCAGCTGGTGGTCGCTGCCCGCGGCCGAGGACCGCAGATGCGCCAGCGTGGCGTCCGTCCAGCGGGTCAGCAGGGCCTCGCGGGCGGCCGGGGCGGCGTACAGGTCGATGGCCAGCTTGACCTGGCGGTGCAGCGACTGGACCACCCCGATGTCGGACTCCTTGCCGATGCCGGACAGCACCAGGGACAGGTAGTCGCGGGTGGGCAGCTCGCCGTCCCGGGTCATGTCCCAGGCGGACGCCCAGCACAGGGCGCGCGGCAGGGACGACTCGAAGTCGCCGAGGTGCTCGGTGACGAAGGCGAGCGACTGCTCGTCGAGGCGGACCTTGGCGTACGACAGGTCGTCGTCGTTGAGCAGGACGACGTTCGGACGGCGCTTGCCCACCAGCTGCGGCACGGCCGTCAGCTCGCCGTCGATGTCCAGCTCCACGCGCTCGTCCCGCACCAGCTTGCCGCTGTCGTCGTCGAGTTCGTACAGGCCGACGGCGATGCGGTGCGGGCGCAGGGTCGGCTCGCCCTTGGCGCCGGCCGGGAGCGCCGGGGCCTCCTGGCGGATCGCGAAGGACGTGATGACCCCGTCGGCGTCCGTCTCGATCTCGGGACGGAGGATGTTGATGCCGGCGGTCTGGAGCCACTTCTGCGACCAGGTGCCGAGGTCGCGGCCGGAGGTCTCCTCCAGCGCGCCGAGCAGGTCGGACAGGCGCGTGTTGCCGAACGCGTGCCGCTTGAAGTAGGCCTGCACGCCCGCGAAGAACTCGTCCATGCCGACGTACGCCACGAGCTGCTTCAGGACGGACGCGCCCTTGGCGTAGGTGATGCCGTCGAAGTTGACGAGGACGTCGTCCAGGTCGCGGATCTCGGCCATGATCGGGTGCGTGGACGGCAGCTGGTCCTGCCGGTACGCCCAGGTCTTCATGGAGTTGGCGAACGTGGTCCACGAGTGCGGCCAGCGCGACTGCGGGTAGTACGCCTGGCACGCGATGGAGGTGTACGTGGCGAACGACTCGTTCAGCCACAGGTCGTTCCACCACTCCATGGTGACCAGGTCGCCGAACCACATGTGGGCCAGCTCGTGCAGGATCGTCTCCGCCCGCAGCTCGTAGGCCGCGTCGGTGACCTTCGAGCGGAACACGTACTGGTCCCGGATGGTGACCGCGCCCGCGTTCTCCATCGCGCCCGCGTTGAACTCCGGCACGAACAGCTGGTCGTACTTCTTGAACGGGTACGCGTAGTCGAACTTCTCCTGGAACCAGTCGAAGCCCTGCCGCGTGACCTCGAAGATCGCGTCCGAGTCGAGGTACTCGGCGAGGGAGGGCCGGCAGTAGATGCCGAGGGGCACCGACTGGCCGTCCTTCTCGTACACGCTGTGGACGCTGTGGTACGGCCCGACGATGAGCGCGGTGATGTAGCTGGAGATGCGCGGGGTCGGCTCGAAGGCCCAGACGTCGTCCTTGGGCTCGGGCGTCGGGGAGTTGGAGATGACCGTCCAGCCGGTCGGCGCCTTCACGGTGAACCGGAAGGTGGCCTTGAGGTCCGGCTGCTCGAAGGACGCGAAGACGCGGCGGGCGTCCGGCACCTCGAACTGCGTGTACAGGTAGGCCTGCTCGTCCACCGGGTCGACGAACCGGTGCAGACCCTCGCCGGTGTTGGTGTACGCGCAGTCCGCGACGACCCGCAGGACGTTGCGGCCCTCCAGCAGGCCCGGCAGCGCGATCCTGGAGTCCTTGAAGAGAGCGGCCGGGTCGAGCGTGTCCCCGTTCAGCGTGATCTCGTGGACGGCCGGGGCCACCAGGTCGATGAAGGACTCCGCGTCCCTCTCCGCGACGTCGAAGCGCACCGTCGTGACGGACCGGTAGGTCCCTCCCTCTTGCGCGCCGGAGAGGTCCAGATCGATCTCGTACGAGTCAACGGTGAGCAGCTTCGCCCGCTGCTGCGCCTCTTCGCGAGTCAGGTTTGTGCCAGGCACGCGGTCATCTCCTCGGATATGTGTCGGTTGCGCCATCCTTCCACGGGACACCTGCCCGAGGCGACGACCTTATGGGCGGTCAGGCGCCACCCGGGACGACCAGGACCCGCGCCGGTCGCGCGGCGAGGGTTCCGGTGGCCGGGCCGGGCGTCCGTGCGACGCCCGGCGTCCGCGGACCGCCGGGATCGCTCCCGAGCGTGACGTCCGGAAGTCGCCAGCCCGGGCGGGCGGGTGCCCTCAGGGTGGACGTATGACCTTCACAGCGAACGATGTGACCTACGTGCCCCGGGCCATCCCGTCCGGCACGCTCGACGGGCTCCGGGTCGTCGACGACGCCGGACGCGGGACGGAGCCGTTCACCGACGAGGAGGGCGGGGCGATCCTGCGGTGCTGTCTGCGGCGCAGTGCCGCGGGGGAGCGGATCGCGCTCGTCTCGTACGCGCCGCTGCGCCGCTGGGCGGCCGGGGCGGGGGTCGACCCCGGGGCCTACGACGAGCAGGGGCCCGTGTTCGTCCACGCCGGCGGCTGCGCGGGGTTCGCCGGGGACGGGCTGCCCTTCGCCCGGGCGCACCGCGCCGTGCGGCGGTACTCCGCCGATGGCCGCATCCTGGGCGGCGCGCTCGCCGGTGTCGGCGGGCTCGACGCCGCCTTCCGTGACGCGTTCGACGACCCGGACGTGGCGTTCGTGCACGTCCGGGCCGTCGAGTACGGCTGCTTCCTCTACGAGGTCAGGCGGACCTGAGCTCGGCCGCCACCAGCTCCGCGATCTGCACCGCGTTCAGCGCCGCGCCCTTGCGGAGGTTGTCGTTGGAGATGAACAGGGCGAGACCGTGCTCCACGGTCTCGTCCTCGCGGATGCGGCCCACGAACGACGGGTCCTTGCCGGCCGCCTGGAGCGGGGTCGGGATGTCGCTGAGGGCCACGCCCGGGGCGCCGCCCAGCAGCTCCGTCGCGCGCTCGGCGCTGATCGGGCGGGCGAAACGGGCGTTGACCTGGAGAGAATGGCCGGAGAAGACCGGGACGCGCACACAGGTGCCGGAGACCTTCAGCCCGGGGATCTCCAGGATCTTGCGGGACTCGTTGCGGAGCTTCTGCTCCTCGTCGGTCTCGTTCAGGCCGTCCTCGACGATCGAGCCCGCGAGCGGGATCACGTTGAAGGCGATGGGGCGCTTGTAGACCTGCGGCTCCGGGTAGTCGACCGCGTCGCCGTCGTGGGTCAGCCGGTCCGCGTCGGGCCCGACCTTCTGCGCCTGCCCGTGCAGCTCCGCCACGCCCGCGAGGCCCGAACCGGACACCGCCTGGTACGTCGCGACGACCAGCGCCTCCAGCCCCGCCTCCGCGTGCAGCGGCTTCAGGACCGGCATCGCGGCCATCGTCGTGCAGTTCGGGTTGGCGATGATGCCCTTGGGGCGGTCCACGATCGCGTGCGGATTCACCTCGGAGACGACCAGCGGCACCTCGGGGTCCTTGCGCCACGCCGACGAGTTGTCGATCACGACCGGGCCCTGCGCGGCGACCTTCTCGGCCAGCGCCCGCGAGGTCGCGCCACCGGCGGAGAACAGGACGATGTCGAGGCCCGCGTAGTCGGCCGTCGCCGCGTCCTCCACCGTCACGCCGTCCAGGACCGTCCCCGCCGAACGGGCCGAGGCGAACAGGCGCAGCTCCGTGACCGGGAAGTCACGCTCCTTGAGGATCCTGCGCATGACCGTGCCGACCTGACCGGTGGCTCCGACGATTCCGACCCTCACGGCGACTCCTTGCTCTGTTCACGGCTCTTTACGGACTTTTCCATCATGCGGCCGACCCCGGCCCACCTGTCCAATTCTTTGCCCACCATGCCCGAGGACTGGGACGCCCGCCGGTGTGACGTACGCCTCGCGAGGATTGCGCACGCGCGTGCCGAACGTTTTCGCGCGCCACGGCGTCGTAGAGGAAACGCGGTAGGGAGGGGTGGCTGTGCTGCGCAGAAAGGCCCGGCGCGCCCAGGGGGACGGGGCCGGACAGGGCGACGACCCGCTGGACGCGGCGCAGGAGCGCCGGGTGCGGGCGGTGCTCGCGCTGGGCGGGGTGCCGCAGGCGGACCTGCCGGACGGGGTGCAGCAGGTCCGCCTGCGGCTCCTGGAGCGCGCGGCGAAGGGGTACGAGACGCCGCGTGACGTCTCGGCGTGGGCGGCGGTCGTCGCCTCCAACCTCGCCATGGACTGGCACCGCGCCAAGCGCCGCCAGGAGCGGCTGGGGGAGCGGCTGGCCTCGCTGCGCCAGCATGAGCACCCGTCGGGCGAGGACACCAGCGTGCTCTCCCTCGCCGTCGCGCAGGGGCTGGACGACCTGCCCGACGCCCAGCGCCAGGTTCTCGTCCTGCGTTTCTACGCCGACCTGCCGGTGCGTTCGATAGCCCAGGAGCTGGGCGTCCCGGAGGGCACGGTCAAGAGCCGCCTGCACACGGCGGTCCGGGCCCTGCGCGCCCGCCTGCACGAAGACGAGGTGGTGTGACGTGCCCGCCCGGCCCGCTCACGGAAACGAACCGCACGACGACGACCGGAACGATCAGCACAGCCGGAACGATCACGAGGGCCGCGACGATCATGAGGGCCGGGACGCGCAGGAAGGCTACGACGGTATGGACGCCTTGATGGCCGCCGTTCTCGACGTGCCCCTCTCCGGCCTCTCCGAGGAAGCCCGCGCAGATCCCGCCTACCGGGCCGCCCACCGCTCGGCGACCGCCGACGTGGCGCTCCTGCGCGAGCAGCTCGGCGTGCTCGCGGACGTCCTGACGGAATCGGGAGCGGAGCCGAAGGGGGCGTCGGAGGAGGCGTCGGAGCCGGTGGGCGCGCGGGCCCGGGTTCCGGCCGTCGTCCCGGTGCGGCGGCCGCGTCCGGCGCGCGGGGTGCGGCCCCTCGCCCTGCGGTTCGCCGGCGTGGCCGCCGCCGGCGCGCTGGTGCTCGGCGGCGGATGGGTGGCCCTCCAGGTCGGCCAGGTGGCCGGCATCGAGTCGAGCAAGAGCGCGGACAGCGGGGCCGCGTCCGACGAGAAGGCCGGCGCGTCGGCCGGCGGCGCGTCCGGCCTCCTCGGCGACCCCGGTTATCTGGCCTGCGCCCGGCTCGTCGTCGAGGGGGACGTCACCGCCGTCGGCCGGGCGGCGGGCAGCACCCGGGAGCGGGTCACCCTGCACGTCACCCGCGCCTACCGGCCGGCCGGGAGCGGGCCCGAGGTCGACTTCCTGATGGAGGCGGACATGGATCCGCTGCTGCGCGAGGGCGACCACGTCCTGGTCGCCCTGTCGAAGGGATCCGACACCCCGGACGTCTGGGCGGTCGGCGAGCCCGACATCGCCCCCGAGCGCGAGGCGCTCGCCCGGGCCCTGCCCGAGGCGGAGGGCGCCGCCTGCGAGTAGGCGGGGCACGCCGTGACACGGCGAAGGGCGGGCGCCCGGATGGACGCCCGCCCCTGTCGACCGCTGCCGGTCGGCTGTCACCGCCTGACCGCTGCCGGTCGGCTGTCACTGCCCGACCGCCGCCGGTCGCCCGCTGCCGGACGACCGGTGCGACCGGTTCCTGTTACGGCGTGACCTTCTCGATGGCCACGTTGCCGGTGCCCGCGACGGTGCCCCGCGCGTTCACCAGCTGGACCTGGCCGAAGAAGGCCCGGCCCTCGGGCGCGGCGGCCGCGGCGGTGACGGTCGCGGAGACCGACGCCGAGGCGCCCGTGCCGAGCTTCACCGGCGTCGACTCGTCGACGGTGACGGTGCCGAGCGAGGACGAGAAGAACACGTCCAGGTAGTCGTACGCCGTGGTGCCGGCCGGGACCGAGTAGCCCGCGACCTCGATGGTGTACGTGCCGGCGGCGGGCGACGGGATGGAGACCGCCTCCTCCGAGTCGCCGTCGGCCTGCTGGGCGACCTGGTTGCCGGCCGCGTCGAAGACCGTCAGGTCCAGGTCGGCGGAGGCGTCGGAGACGTTGCCGATGGAGACGTCCAGCGACTTGGCGCCCGCCGGGACCTCGACCGTGGTGGTCTCGGTCGCGCCGTTCGCGATGGTCGGGCGGGCCGACTTGGACGAGCCGAGCGGGCCGCCGGCCAGCTTGCCGTCGATGGCGGCGAAGTTGTTCGTGACCTTCCAGGAGACGGGGGCCGGGGTACCGACCTTCGCCTCGGGGACGGTCACGGTCGCCGGGTCGAAGACCGCGCCGTAGACGGTGGCGTCCAGCTTGTACGGGTTGTCGAGCAGCGGCGACGTGCGGCGCGACTCGACCTCGATCTCCCAGACCCCGGGCTGCGGGTCCTGGTACGAACGGGCGTCGGGCTTGCAGCCGTTGCCGTCGAGGTAGTTGTTGTAGCAGTAGATCGTGGAGCTGTCCTCGACCGCGACGCCGTACGGGTGGATCGAGATGAAGCGGGTCTGGCTCTTGTCCTTCAGTCCGCCGATCGCGACCTCGAACGCCTTGGCGCCCTCCGGCACGGTCAGGAAGTAGGACTGCGAGCTGTTGCGCTGCACGGAGTTCGACGCGTGGAAGGTGTACTTCACCGGCGTCGAGACCACGACCGTATTGAGGATCTGCTTGTCGACGCCCTCGGTCCTCGGGTCGTCGACCTCCAGGATCGCGCTGGCGATGCCCGCGGCCCTCGGCTGCGCCTGGATCTTGACGGTCACCGGCTTGTTCAGCGGCAGCTTCACCTCGTCCGAGCCGAGGATCCGGAAGGTGCCGGCCGCGTTGTTGGCGAGGTGCAGCTCGTGGCGGATCGCCTTGTCGGCGCCGGACGTACGGGTGACGGTGACGTCGTACGTCTTCTTCTGACCGGCCTTCAGGCCGCCCTCGCGGTCGTAGATGCCGGTGCCGAAGCCCGGCGTCTTCAGCGCGGAGTCGAGCGCGGTGTCGACCGGCGCCTTCACGGCGTAGTCGTGGGCGGTGGCGCCCTTCCTGATGGACTTCCAGGCGTCCACGATGTTGATGGCGCCCGCGCCCTCCTCGTACGCCTGCAGACCCTTGATGTGGTCGGCGGTCGAGGTCAGCGCCGTGCGCAGGATCGCCGGGGTGAGCGCGACCTTCTGCTGCTTGGCGGCCGAGATCAGCAGCGCCGAGGCGCCCGCGGCCTGCGGGGAGGCCATCGAGGTGCCCTGGAGCATGGAGTAGCCGGCCGGCAGCGGGTAGCCCGCCTCGGCGACCGGGGAACCCTCGAGCCAGGTCTGCGTGGTGTTGATCGCGGCGCCCGGGGCGACGAGCGTCGGCGTGAAGCCGCCGTCCTCACGCGGTCCGCGCGAGGAGAAGGGCAGCAGCGCGTACTTCTTCGTCACCTGCGAGCCGTAGTTGGCGGCCCAGGTCTCCTTGGAGATGGCCGCGCCGACCGAGATCACCTTGTCGGCCAGACCGGGGTCGCCGATGGTGTTGGCGCCGGGGCCCTCGTTGCCGGCCGAGATGACCAGCTGGACGCCGTAGGTGTCGATGAGGCGCGTGTACAGCTCGGCGCGCGCGTTGTTGCCGTCGTTCAGGCCCGGCAGACCGCCGATCGACATGTTGACGATGTCGACGCCGCGGTTGGCGACCAGGTCGATCATGCCCTCGGTGAGGGCGACGTTGGTGCAGCCCGGGCCGAAGACGCAGGCGCGGGAGGAGACGATCTTCGCGCCGGGCGCGGCGCCGTTCATCTTGCCGCCGAACAGCCCGTTCGCGGCGGTGATGCCGGCGACGTGCGTGCCGTGCTCGCTGGCGATGAGACCGATGTTGGCGAAGTCGGCCTTCTTGCCGACCCAGTCGCCGCCGTACGGGTCCATCGGCACGTCCTTGCGGATCTGCACGACGAACGGCTGCCGCTCGGCGACGTCGGTCGCCGGGTTGTCGGTGCCGAAGTACCCGATCTGGTAGCCGTCCTTGTACGGCTTCATCGCGGTGTCGTCGGTGAAGTCGCCGTTGTTGTTCACGTCGACGGTGACCGTGCCGGCCGCCGCGTCGTACAGGACGCCCCACACGTCGGTGGTGTCGCCGTCGCGGTTGACGTCGCCCTTGGCGTCACCGCCCGCGGTGGCGGACTCCCGGAAGAGGTTGACCTGGTACGAGCCGGCCTTCGACGTCCAGGTCCGGCCGCCGAAGGTGAAGCTGGGCCCGGACACGGAGGTCGTCATCGCCCGCCAGGAGGCGTCGCCGTCGATGATCGGGTCGGTCGCCGTCACCCAGTCGACGATCTTGCGCTCGCCGGTGGTGGTCTTCTGCAGCGCGGGGTGCGCCAGGTCCACGCCGGAGTCGAGGACGCCGATGGTGACTCCGCGGCCGTCCGCCTTCGGGTTCTTCTTCACGAAGTCGACGGCGCCCGTCTCGAAGGACGGGTTGTACGGGTTCGTGGCGGGGGTGTTCTTGTTCGGCGCGGCGTAGGTCTTCGTCTTCGCGGCGGACGCGGCGCCCTTCGCGGTGTCCGCGCTCGGCGTCGGGTCGTCGAGGACGATGTCCTGCCGCAGGTCGATGGCGTGCACCGAGGACAGCTTGACCGCGGCGGCGATCGCCGAGTCGGCCTTGCCCGTCGGGACGGTGGCGCGGACGTAGCCGACCTTGTCGTAGGACTGGCCCACGGAGCCGCCCTTGACCGCGTCCAGCTCCTTGGCGACCTGCTCGGTCTGGCCGGGGGCGGTCGCGACCATCAGCGTGACGTTCTTGTCGCCGGCGGCCTTGGCCTCGGCGAGGAGGTCGGCGTCGTCGGAGCCGAGCTTGTCGTGGGCGGACTTCGCGCCCGGGTCGGCCGTGGCCGGGGTCTGGCCGGCGTCGGCCGAGAAGGCCATGGGTATCGGCCCGGCCGCGGACAGCGCGGCCACCAGGCCCGCGGCCACGGCTATCCGGGCCGCACGTCTTGCGCCGGATATCGGTTCACGCTGGGGGGTGAGGGTCATCGGCATCCCTTGTAGGTAAAGGAACGAGCACCACGTGACCAGGCCGTTCCTGCCTGATCACGGTCGTCCGGAATGCGGTCCCGGATGACCGCAAAGCTTTACCTAAGGGACAGCTGTTTGGGGAGAGTTGACCGAATCGATATGGATGTATGGGGAAAACCCTCTACGAGCCCCCTGTGTGTCGCCTGTCCGCCGATTGTGCGGATCCCGGTCAGGCGTCCTTGGCGCGGGCGTAGTGCCGGGAGGCCTTCGCGCGGTTGCCGCAGGCCGCCATGGAGCACCAGCGGCGGGTGCCGTTGCGCGAGGTGTCGAAGAAGTGCAGTACGCAGGCCTCGTGCGCACAGGAGCGGATCCGGTCGGGGGCGGTGGAGAGCAACTCCAGGTAGTTCCGGGCGGCCAGCCAGCCGGGCCCCCAGGCCTCGTCCCTGAACTCGGGCCGCTCGCCCGGCCCTTCGGCGGTGAGCGTGGGCCGGATCCGTCCGTGTCCGAGCACGGTGTCGACGCCGAGGGTGTCCGCGGGGCTGTCCACCGCGGCCCCGAGCGCGTCGCGCGCCCGGAGCGTGTGGCGCAGGGTCGCCGCGTCGGCCGCGAACCGCTCGTCCAGCCCGTTCGCGGCGAGCCACACGGCGAGCCCGTCCGTGTCGCGCAGCAGATCCTGTACGGCGCCCTCCCGCACCCACCGTGTGTTGAGCAGGTCGAGCGCGAGGGGCTCGCCGGTGAGGGGGCGGGGGTCGGGCGAGGCGGCGGGCATCGGGGCTCCTTCGGTGCTAACCACTCAAGAGTACGTGACCGGTTGACCTGGCCGAGTTTAACCTCTAAATTAAGTGTGAGAGGTTAGATTCGCGGGCCCGTCCGAGGGGACCGCGGGAGCCGAGGAGGCCGAGCGACCCATGGACGTCTACCACTCCGGCTCGCGTGCGGTGCAGGACCGCGTCGGGGTCCGCGATCTCGCCGACCACATGGGCCGGGCGGTGGGTGAGGGCGTCAGGCCGGTCGTCGCCGCCTTCCTGGAACTCCAGCCGCTGCTGGTGCTGGGCGCCGCGGACCCGGTCGGCGGCCGGGTGTGGGCGTCGGCGGTCACGGGCGTCCCGGGCTTCGTCCGGGCCACCGGGCCCCGCCGGATCTCGGTCGCCACCGGCGCCTCGCACGCGCCCGGCGGCGCGGGCGGGCTCCCGTCGGCCGACCCCCTCGCGGCGGCGACGGCCACCCCGGGCACCCCCGTCGGCACCCTCGCCCTCGACCCGCGCACCCGCCGCCGCGTGCGACTGAACGGTCGGCTGCTGCCCACCCCGCGCGGCTTCGCCGTCGAGACCGACCGGGTGTTCGCCAACTGCCCCAAGTACATCCAGCGCAGGGAGTCCTTCGAGACGGTCGACCGCACGCCCGGGGACCCGCTCCGGGGCGCCGAACTCGACCCGGAACAGCGGGCGTTCGTCGCATGCGCCGACACCTTCTTCCTCGCCACCGTCCGGCCCGGAGGCACCGGCGCCGAAGCCGGGCACCGCGGCGGCGGCCCCGGCTTCGTGCACGTCACCTCGCCGCGCACGCTCACCTGGCGCGACCACCCCGGCAACTCCATGTTCCTCAGCCTGGGCAACCTCGCCGCCGACCCCCGCGCCGGCCTGCTCCTCCTCGACTGGACGACGGGCCGCACCCTGCAGCTCACGGGGGAGGCGCGCACCCGGTTCGCCCCCGACGGGGAACGCACGGTCCTCTTCACCGTCGCGGAGACGGTCGACACCCCCGCCGCTCTCCCGCTGCGCTGGTCCGCGCCGGAATACTCCCCTGCGAACCCGGACCCGACCGGCTAACGTCCCCCCATGCGCCAGAAGTTGAGGGTGGCGGCCTATGCCGTCTGCGTCCGTGACGGACAGCTCCTGCTCGCCCGCTCGCCGGCCGCCGACGGCACCCCCGAGTGGGTGCTGCCCGGCGGTGGCATGGAGCACGGCGAGGACCCCCTCGACACCGTCGTGCGCGAACTGGACGAGGAGACCGGCTACCGCGTCGAGGTGACCGGCCTGCTCGGCATCGACTCCTTCCGCCACACCTTCCGGCGTGGCGTCCTGCGCCGCCCCGTGGACCACCACGGCGTCCGGATCGTCTACGAGGGCCGGGTCGTCGGAGGCGAACTGCGCAACGAGGTCGACGGCTCCACCGACCTGGCCGCCTGGCACGACCTGACCGCGGTGCCCGGCCTCGCCCGGGTCCGGCTGGTCGACGTCGCGCTGAAGCTGTGGCAGGAACGTCCGCTGGACGGCAGGGCGTCCGTGCCCCCGCCGGCCGTCCCCGGGGCGTGATCCGGCGCCGCGCGCGTCCCGTGCGCCCGCCGTGACGCGCACGCCGTCGTCCTCCGCCGCGCCACCCGCACGAGCGGCTCCGCCGCCCGCCCCGGCCTGCGCGCGCGGGGCCCCGATCGTCCGGGCGCTCGCGCGGACCGGCCGGAGTGTCACCTCTTCGCAGAGCGTCCGAGGGCCGCGTCGCGGGCGGGAGCGGGGGCGGGACGCCCTCCCGTGCGGCGTCGCGTCGCCGCCCGCAGCCACGGAGCCGACTGCGCGACGCCCCAGGCGGCTTCCACGCCGAGGAACGGCCACAGCGCCCCCGGCACGCCCTGCGCCAGCGCGTACGCCATCCAGGCCGTGAACAGGGCACGGGCCACGCCGTCGAGCAGCCCGTGCACCGCCAGCGGCCCGGTCAGGCGCAGAACGGCCCAGACGATCACGACCGACCCCATCAGGTGGGCGAACAGGGTCTGGACCGGTTCGGTCTGCGGGAACGCGCCCAGCCCCCACGCCCGGCTCCACGCCGACAGCACGCCGCGCAGACCCTGGGCTTCACGCTCGCGGAGATCGCCCGGCACGGCGAGGAACTGCGCGCGGCCCCCGACTCCGCCGCCGCCCTCTCCGCCCTCTTCGAGGAGAAGATCCAGGTCGTCGACGCCCGCATGGCCGAACTCGCCGCCCTGCGCGCCGAGCTCGCCGACCGCGTCGGCACCGGCTGTCCGCTGCGCAGGGCGTGACGGCATGAGGAGGGGCCGCCGGATGCGACCCGGCGGCCCCTCCTCTCCCCTCCTGGCTCCGCCCCGTCGCGTCCCTAACGGGGCAGCACCACGACATACGCGGCCGGGTCCCGGTCGCCCGACGCCATCAGCGCCGTGCGGACCACCGCGGCCTGCTGCTCCATCGCGTTCCTCAGCTTCTTCGGGGTGATGTGGACGACCGTGATGCCGAGCCGCTCCAGATGCTCCCGCTTGCGGGCGTACTCCGACCAGAGGGCGTCCTCGTCCTGCCGGGGCGCCCGGGTGTCCAGTTCGACCGCCACCGCCTGCTCCGGCCAGTACGCGTCCAGGCCTCCCAGGTGGGGACCGCCCGGCAGGCGCAGGTCCACGTTCCACACCGGGTCGGGCAGGCCGTGGTCGCGCACCATCGCGTACAGCCGCTCCTCCGCGATCGCGCGTCCCTCCGCGAGCAGCGAGTCCACCGCGTCCACCACGTGCGGCCGGCTCAGCAACTTGGCGTGGTTCAACTCCCTCACCACCGCCGCCGGTTCGCAGTGCCCCCCGCGCACCGCCTCCGACAGCAGCCGCCGTACCACCCTCGCGTCCGTCAGCTGGGCCACGGCGTCGGCGAGCGCGCGGGGCACCGGCGCCACCGGGACTCCCGTGGCCTGCTCGGGAGCCGGCAGACTGCCCGTGCGGACGACGTGGGCGCAGCCCGTCGAGCGCAGCCGGCGCAGCCGCGGGACCAGGACGTCGATGTGCTCCAGGGACATGAGCGGGGGAGCGGACGAGATCCCGTGCAGGGTCAGGGCCGCCAGCCCGGTGATCATCGCCTCCTTGTACACCGGTCGGTGCGGGTCGCCGGCGTCCGGCTGGGCCGGTACCGCGGGCGGCGGCGTCGCGGTGTCCCGGCCCGCGTACATCAGCACCGCGTGCAGCCGCTCCTCGCTGGTCGGCGGGCCCGGGTGGAGCAGGTACACGCCGGGGAGGAGCTGCTGCCAGGGGCCGCCGGGCCGGCACTGCTCGTTCGCGTCGGCCACCGCGACGCCTTGCGAGCGGAGCCGGCCCGCCGTCGTGACACGGCGCTGTACGTCCGACAGGTGACGGACGGGGCGGGGGGACGCCGAGGGGGTTTGGGGGAGGGGGGTGTTGTGGTGGTTCATGCAACGGGGATTCCGCGCCCGCGCTGTCTCCTAACCGCTGTTACACGCCCGTCGACAAATCCGGACAAGCTCGTCCTAAAGGACGGGTGTTCGGATGCCGATGGGGCGCCGAAAACCCCTGGTCCCGCAGGGGGGCTCCAGGGGTTACGGGTCGGATTGCCTGAATTCCGTAACGGTGACCCTCAGCGGAATTCATGGCCAAAGCTCAGGCCGAAGCCCGTGGTCGAAGCTCCGTCGTCGAGCGCATGTCCGGAGCGCGCGTGACCGAAGCGCGTGACCGGAGCGCTCAGTCGGTTCCGGCCGCCGAGCCGGCCTCCTGCGCCCGCAGCGACCGGGCCAGGTCGTCGCGCGCCTCCAGCACCAGCCGGCGCAGCGCCGGCGCCGCCGACTCGTGCGCCGCGAGCCACGCGTCGGTCGCCTCCAGCGTCCGGGGGGAGTCCTGGAGCGACGGGAACAGCCCCTTGACGACGGTCATGGCGATCTGGATCGACCGCTCGGCCCAGATCCGCTCGATCGACGTGAAGTACTTCTCCGCGTACGGCACGAGCAGCTCCCGCTGCGAGGGCTGGGCGAAGCCCGCGATCGTCGCCTCCACCAGCGCGTTGGACAGCGCGTCCGACTCCACCAGCTGGGCCCACGCCTGCGCCTTGACCGCCTCCGACGGGCGGGCCGCGAGGCAGCGGACCTGGTGCCGCTTGCCGGACGCCGTGTCGTCACGGGCCAGTTCGGCCGTCAGCGCCTTCTCGTCGGCGTGTCCGTGCGCGACCAGCGGCTCCACGAAGGCCCAGCGCAGCTCCTGGTCCACCTCCAGGCCGTCGATCTCCGCCGTGCCGTCCAGCAGGCCCTGGAGCAGCTCGAAGTCGGAGCCGGAGGAGGCCACCGCCGCGAAGAAGCGCGCCCAGGCCAGCTGGTGCTCGCTGCCCGGCTCGGCCGCCCGCAGATTCCGCAGCGCGGTGCCGGCCAGCAGTTCCTCGCCCGTCCGTCGCCAGGACCGCGGCGCGTAGTGGACCAGTGCCGACTCCGCCCACGCGTGCAGCATCTGCAGGACGCCGATGTCGGACTCGTGATGCCCGAACCGCGTCACCAGGCCCACGAAGTCGGCCGCGGGCAGCAGGGCGTCCCGGGTCAGGTTCCACAGTGCCGACCAGCACAGGGCACGGGCCAGCGGGTCGGTCATCGAGCCCAGGTGCTCGCGCAGCGTGGCCAGCGAGGTCTCGTCGAAGCGGATCTTGCAGTACGTCAGGTCGTCGTCGTTGACGAGCACCAGCTCCGGGGCCTCGGCGCCCGCCAGCTCCGTCACGACCGTACGCGGACCGTCGACGTCCGTCTCGGCGCGCGCGTACCGCACGAGACGGCCGTCCTCGCGGCGGTACAGGCCGATCGCCACCCGGTGCGGCCGCAGTTCGGGGTACGCCTCGGCGGCCTCCTGGACCACCGCCAGCTCGTCGATCCGCCCCTGTGGGTCCAGCAGCACCTGGGGGGTCAGCGCGTTCACGCCCGCCGTCTGGAGCCAGGACCGGGCCCAGCCGCCCATGTCGCGGCCGCTGGTCTCGGCGAGCACCGACAGCAGGTCCCCGAGGCGCGTGTTGCCGTACGCGTGCCGCTTGAAGTAGCGCCGTGCGCCCTCGAGGAACGCGTCCTGGCCGACGTACGCCACCAGTTGCTTCAGGACGGAGGCGCCCTTGGCGTACGTGATGCCGTCGAAGTTCAGCTTCGCGTCCTGGAGGTCGCGGATGTCGGCCGTGATCGGGTGGGTGGAGGGGAGCTGGTCCGCCCGGTAGGCCCACGCCTTGCGGCGGTTGGCGAAGGTGATCCAGGCGTCGGTGAAGCGTGTCGCGCCGACGTTCGCGAACGTGCCCATGAAGTCGGCGAAGGACTCCTTCAGCCACAGGTCGTCCCACCACACCATGGTGACCAGGTCGCCGAACCACATGTGCGCCATCTCGTGCAGGATGACGTTCGCCCGCGCCTCGTACGACGCCTGCGTCACCTTGCCCCGGAAGATGTACTCCTCGCGGAAGGTCACCAGACCCGGGTTCTCCATCGCGCCGAGGTTGTACTCGGGCACGAACGCCTGGTCGTACTTGCCGAACGGGTACGGGTAGTCGAAGTGGTCGTGGAAGAAGTCCAGGCCCTGCTTGGTGACGAGGAAGACGTCCGCGGAGTCGAAGTGGGGCGCCAGGCCCTTGCGGCACATCGCGCCGAGGGGGATCTCCAGCGTCGTACCGTCACCCAGGTCGCGCGTGTACGTGTCCGTCACGTAGTGGTACGGGCCCGCCACGACGCAGGTGATGTACGTCGAGATCGGCTTCGTCTCCGCGAAGCGCCACACCCCGTCGACGCGCTCGCCGGCGCCGTTGCTCCACACCACCCACTCCTCGGGCGCCCGCACCTCGAAGCGGAACGGCGCCTTGAGGTCGGGCTGCTCGAAGCCCGCGAAGACCCGGCGTGCGTCGGCCGGCTCGTACTGGGTGTACAGGTACACCTCGCCGTCCTCCGGGTCGACGAAGCGGTGCAGGCCTTCGCCGGTGCGCGAGTAGGCGCACCGGGCGTCGACGACCAGCTCGTTCTCCGCGGCCAGGTCCTCCAGCAGGATCCGGGCGCCGTCGAAGACCTCGCCGGGGTCGAGGTCGCGGCCGTTGAGGGAGACGGACGTCACACTCGGCGCGATCAGGTCGACGAAGGTCGACGCGCCGGGCTCGCTGCTGCGGAAGCGGATCGTGGTGACCGAGCGGAAGGTGCGCGGCTCGTCCCCGGTCCGGTCGCCGGTCGCCGACCGGATGTCGAGGGACACGTCGTACCCGTCGACGGACAGCAGGGCGGCCCGCTCCCGGGCCTCGTCGCGGGACAGGTTCTCACCGGGCACGGCGGTACTCCCTCAGTGCGTTGGACAGGGGCTTTCGGACAGGAGTGATCCTGCCATGCGCCCCTGACGCGGGGCAGCAGGGAATGTGCGGCACGGACGGCGGGTTGAGGGACGGAAAGGCTTATCCCATGAGGATCTCTTGAGGAGAGACATGTCGGAGAAGACCCCCGTCGACTTCTGGTTCGACCCGTCGTGCCCGTGGGCCTGGATGACGTCGCGCTGGGTGCTGGAAGTGGAGAAGGTCCGTGACATCGAGGTCCGCTGGCATCTGATGAGCCTCGCCGTCCTCAACGAGGACAGGCTGGAGGAGCTGCCCGAGCAGTACCGGGAGTTCCTCGAGACGAAGGCGTGGCGGCCGGTCCGCGTGGTGGCCGCCGCCGAGCAGAAGCACGGCGCGGACGTCCTCGGCCCGCTCTACACGGCGCTCGGCACCCGGTTCCACAACAACGGCGAGGGCCCCACCGCGGAGGCCATCGCGGCCGCGCTCGCCGACGTCGGCCTGCCCGCCGACCTCATCGACTACGCCGATCAGAAGGACTTCGAGTTCGACGCCGAACTGCGCGCCTCCCACAAGGAGGGCATCGAGAAGGTCGGCCAGGACGTCGGCACTCCGGTCATCGCGGTGCCCGGCCCCGACGGCGAGCAGATCGCCTTCTTCGGTCCCGTGGTCACCCCCGCGCCCAAGGGCGAGGAAGCCGCCCGTCTGTGGGACGGCACCCTCGCCGTCGCCTCGGTCCCCGGCTTCTACGAGCTCAAGCGCTCCCGGACCAAGGGCCCGGACTTCAGCAACCTGTGACGGCGGTGGCGCCCCCGCGCGTCGCTCACGGGGCTGCCATGGATCCCATGACGCAGAGCGGTGCCTCGGTACCGCACTCGGCCCGCACACCGGGAACGCAAGCAGGGGCGGCGCTCAGGCGGCCGTCTGCGGGGGTGTGCGGAACTCGTCCGGCAGATCGAAGCCGGACCTCCAGTTGAAGTAGGACTGCACCCGCACACAGCCCTCGCGGGTGCAGCGCCGGTACTTGTCGAGCTCCGCCCGGTGCACCGGCACCAGCGTCTGCGCCAGGGCGAAGGCCCGCTCGGCGCCGCGCAGGTGCCGGAAGTGCTGTTCGGTGTCCCCGCAGTTGGGGCAACGCCTCTTCGGAAGACCCATGCGGGCCACTGTCGCCCGGAACACCGTCCCTGCGGAAGCCCCCGGCCAGGGGGTACGGGAACGGCCCCGCGAGTCAGGTCCTCGCGGGGCCGTTCCTTCCTTCCGCCCGCCGCCGTGAAGGGTGAGAAGACGATCACGAGGCAGGACGCTTCACCGCTGCCTCAGGGGGCGAGCAGCAGCACATCCGCGCGGGACTTCGCGGCTTCGAGGCGCCGGGCCACGTCCTGCCAGTTCACGACGGCCCACATCGCCTCGATGAAGTCGACCTTCTGGTTCCGGTACTGGAGGTAGAAGGCGTGCTCCCAGGCGTCGAAGACGAGGATCGGCACGGACCCCTGGCCGACGTTGCCCTGGTGGTCGTAGACCTGCTCGACGATCAGCCGGCCGCTGAGCGGCTCGTACGCGAGGACGCCCCAGCCCGAGCCCTGCGTCGTCGCGGACGCCTTGGTCAGCTGCGCCTTGAAGGCGGCGAACGAGCCGAAGGACTCGGTGATCGCGTCCGCGAGGTCGCCGACACCGTCCGCCGCGAGGGGCTCACCGCCGCCGTCGCCGGTCATGTTGGCCCAGTAGATGCTGTGCAGGATGTGGCCGGAGAGATGGAAGGCGAGGTTCTTCTCCAGGCCGCCCAGCGCCGCCCACTGCTCCTTGTCCCGCGCCTCCGCCAGCTGCTCCAGGGTGTCGTTGGCGCCCTTCACATAGGCCGCGTGGTGCTTGTCGTGGTGCAGCTCGATGATCTCCGGGCTGATCACGGGGGCGAGCGCGGAGTAGTCGTAGGGCAGTTCGGGCAGCGTGTAGACGGGCATGGCGGGATCCCCTCGAACCTCTTATTGCAAGTGACTTGCAAGTGCAGGCTAGCAACAAGAGGGGGGTTCCGGGCAAGAACGACGGCGTGGCGGCAACGAGAAGGCCCCCACGTGCCGTGCACGTGGGGGCCTGCGGGCCACCGTCGGACGGGCGCCGGGGGCGCCGGCGGAAGGCGGGTCAGCCCGTGGCCCGCCGCCGCTGCCAGGCGTACCCGACGGCCGCCAGGAACGCCGTCATCCCGCCCGACCAGTACAGTTGCATCCGCGTGTCCGGCTCCCGCGCCATCAGGACGAGGATCGCCGCCATCCCCGCCAGCGCGACCCAGGTGAGCACCGGGAACGCCCACATCCGGACGACCAGCCGCTCGGGCGCCTCGCGCTCCAGACGGCCGCGCAGCCGCAGCTGGGAGAGGGTGATGAAGATCCAGACGACCAGGATCACCGCGCCGATCATGTTCAGCAGCCAGGGGAACACGTCGTCCGGCCGCCAGTAGCTGAGCAGCACGCAGCCGAAGCCGAAGACACAGGAGACGAGCACCGCGACCCGGGGCGCGCCGCCCGACACCCGGCCCAGCGCCCGCGGGCCGTGGCCCCGCTCCACCAGCGAGTACGCGATGCGCGAGGAGCCGTAGACGTTGGCGTTCATGGCGCTGAGCAGCGCGGCCAGCACCACCATGTTCATGACCTGGCCGGCCCCGGGGATGCCGAGGTGGTCGAGAGCGGCGACGTAGGGGCCCTTCTCGACGACCGCCTTCGCGTCCCAGGGGACGAGGGTGACGATGACGGCCATGGAGCCGACGTAGAACAGCGCGATGCGCCACATCGCCGTACGGACCGCGCTCGCCACGCCCCGGACCGGGTTCTCCGACTCGGCGGCGGCGATCGTGACCGTCTCCAGGCCGCCGTACGCGAAGACGGAGGCGAGCAGACCGACGACCAGGCCCTCGCTCCCGTGCGGGAAGAGCTCGCCCAGATGGGCGGTCCCCGGGGAGTCCGTGCCCGGCAGCACACCGGCCACGGCCAGCACGCCCAGCACCAGGAACAGGGTGATCGCGCCGACCTTCAGGGCCGCGAACCAGAACTCGAACTCGCCGAAGTTCTTCACGGCGGCCAGGTTCGCCCCGCAGAACAGGAGCATGAACAGCGCCACCCAGGCCCACTCGGGCGTGCCCGGCAGCCAGCCCGTGACGATCTTCGCGGCGCCGATGCCCTCCAGGCCGACGGCCGTGCACAGCAGGACCCAGAAGGCCCACCCCACGGTGAAGCCCGCCCAGGGGCCGAAGGCCCGTTCGGCGTGCGCCGAGAACGAGCCCGAGGAGGGGTGGGCGGCCGACATCTCGCCCAGCATCCGCATCACCAGCATCACGAGCAGGCCGGAGAGGGCGTAGGCGAGGACGATCGACGGGCCGGCGGCGGCGATCCCCGCGCCCGAGCCGACGAAGAGACCGGCGCCGATGACGCCGCCGAGGGCGATCATCGACAGATGGCGCTGTTTGAGGCCGTGGGACAGGGTGACGTCCGGCTCCGGCGGAGTCCCGACGGTGGTGCTGCTGGGCATGGGCGCGGTTCGTCCAATGCGTGAGATGGGCAAAAACGCCCACAGTCTGGGCAGCCCCGCCGCGCCGGCGGAGGGGCTGCCCAGCATCCGGACGGACCGGATACGCGCTGTCGCTAGGCCGCTACGGACGTGTAGTGCGCTGCGTCGCCCTCGATCGAGTAGCTCTCCTTGCCGTCGATGCCGACCGGGATGTCACCCGCGACCGTCACCCGGTGCAGGCGGCGGGGCCGGCCGTCGTAGTTGTCGACCGCGTAGTGCTGGGTGATGCGGTTGTCGAACAGGACCAGCTGGTTCTCCGACCAGCGGTGGCGCAGGATGTTCTCCGGCCGGGTGACGTACGACTGGAGCAGGTCGAGGATCTTGCGGGACTCGGCCGGCGACAGGCCCACGATGCGCCGGGCGAACCCGCCGATGAACAGGCCGCGCTCGCCGGTCAGCGGGTGCACGCGGACCACCGGGTGGACCGTGCGGTACTTGATCGAGGTGAACTGGGCGCGCGCGGCCGCCTGTTCCTCGTCGACCGTCTCCTCCGGCACCGCGTAGTCGTAGTCGTTGGTGTGCTCGGCCCACAGGGTGTCGGCGAGCTGCCTCAGCGGCTCCGGCAGCTGGCGGTAGGCCGCAGCCGAGCTGGTGATCAGGGTCTCGCCGCCGTACGGCGGGAGGACCAGGCTGCGCAGGGTGCTGGCCTGCGGCGGGTTCAGGACGAACGTGACGTCCGTGTGCCAGTGGTTGGCGGCGCGGCCGCGCTCGCTGTCGACCGGCAGCACGTTCGGGGCCCCGTCGACGGCCGGCACGGTCGGGTGGGCGGTGGTGAGGTCGCCGAAGTGGCGGACGAACGCCTGCTGGCCCGCGTCGTCCAGGTCCACGTCGTCGAAGACCAGGGCCTTGTGGACGTTGAGCGCCTCGCGCAGGGCCGCGTAGGTCTCCTCGTCGAGGGGCTTCGCGAGGTCGACGCCCGAGACCTGGGCGCCGATGTGCGCGGTGACCTTGCGGATCTCGATGCTCATGGGAGGTTCCTTTCGGACGGGGTCAGACGAGGGCGGGTGCGGGCGGGCTCACGTGCTGGTTGGCGGGGCGCGGGAGGCCGTACCTCTCGCGCAGGGTCGTGCGCGGGCCGTACTCGGTGCGCAGCAGGCCGCGGGCGCGCAGGATCGGCACGACGTGGTCGACGAAGGCGTCCAGGCCGGAGGGCAGGACCGCGGGCATGATGTTGAACCCGTCGGCGGCGCCCTGGGTGAACCAGCTCTCGATCGCGTCGGCGACCTGCTCGGGCGTGCCCGCGAAGGTGAGGTGCCCGCGCCCGCCGCCCAGCCGCCCGATCAGCTGCCGCACGGTGAGGCGCTCGCGCCGGGCCAGCTCCACCACGAGGGTGTAGCGGCTCCTGGCGCCCTCGATCGCGCTCTCCGGCGGCAGATCGGCGGGCAGTTCCGCGTCCAGGTCCAGGGCGCCCGGCTCCAGCTGGAGCAGCTGTTCCAGCCGCTGGACCCCGTGCGTGTGCACGATGTGGTCCTCCAGGACCTGTTCGTTCGCGCGCGCCTCGGCCTCCGTCGAGCCGATCACCGGGACGATGCCGGGCAGCACCTTGAGGTGCTCGGGGTCCCGGCCCGCCGCCCGGGTACGGGACTTGAGGTCGGCGTAGAAGGCCTGGGCGTCGGCCAGCGTCTGCTGCGCGGTGAACACCGCCTCCGCGTAGCGGGCCGCGAACGCCTTGCCGTCCTCGCTCGACCCGGCCTGCACCAGCAGCGGGTAACCCTGGGGCGAACGCGGGACGTTGAGGGCGCCCTCGACGCTGAAGTACGTTCCCCGGTGCCGGGGCGGGTGGACCTTGGCGTCGTCGCCCCAGACGCCGGCCGCCTTGTCGGCGACGATCGCGTCGTCCTCCCAGCTGTCCCAGAGCTTCAGGGCCACGTCGAGGAACTCGCCGGCGCGGGCGTAGCGCTCGGCGTGCGCGGGCTCGGCGTCCAGCCCGAAGTTGCGGGCGGCCTCGGCCCCGGCGGTGGTGACGATGTTCCAGCCCGCCCGGCCGCCGCTGATGATGTCGAGCGAGGCGAACTTACGGGCCAGGTTGTACGGGGAGTTGTAGGAGGTGGACGCGGTGGCGATGAGGCCGATGTGCCGGGTGGCCGTCGCCAGCGCGGTGAGCAGCGTGAGCGGCTCCAGGGCGCCGGCCGGGCGCTGGGCGATGGTGCCCCACAGCTGCGGGCCGTCGGCGAGGAACAGGGAGTCGAAGGTGCCGCGTTCGGCGATCCGGGCCAGGTGGACGTAGTGGTCCAGCTCCACGTGGGCGTACGGGTCGCTCTCCGGGAGCCGCCAGGACGCCTCGTGGTGTCCGGTGTTCATCAGGAACGCGTTCAGGTGGAGCTGTCGTCCGGGGTCGGCCGTGGTCACTTGTGGTCCTCCGTGACGCCCAGGGCCGCGAGCAGCCGTTCGCGGTACTCGCCGAGCAGCGGGTCCCGGTACGAGCGCGGGTGCGGGCGGTCGATGGTCAGGTCGAGGCCGATACGGCCGTGGTCGAGGACGAGGACCCGGTCGGCGAGCACGATCGCCTCGTCCACGTCGTGGGTGACGAGCAGCACGGAAGGCCGGTGGCGCTCCCAGAGCTCGCGCAGCAGGGTGTGCATCTTGATCCGCGTGAGGGCGTCCAGCGCCCCGAACGGCTCGTCTGCGAGGAGGAGTTCGGGCTCGCGGACCAGTGAGCGGGCCAGGGCGGCGCGCTGCGCCTCACCGCCGGACAGCTCGTTGGGCCAGGCCCGCTCGCGGCCTTTCAGCCCCACCTCGGCGAGGGCCGCGCGGCCCTTCCGCTCGGCCTCCTTGCCGTCGAGCCCCAGCAGCACGTTGTCCAGCACCCGCCGCCAGGGCAGCAGCCGGGAGTCCTGGAAGACCACCGACACCCGCTCCGGAGCGGTGAGCCGTCCGCTGCCGACGACCTCGTGGTCGAGGTGGGCGACCGCCCGCAGCAGGGTGCTCTTGCCGGACCCGCTGTGTCCGAGCAGCGCCACGAACTGGCCGGCGGGGATGTCCAGGTCGATGCCGTCGAGAACGGTGCGGTCCTCGAACGACCGTGTCAGGCCGCGCAGTCGGACTGCGGCGGCACGGGTCAGCTGCTCAGTGTGCGGCGCCACGACAGCACCCTCCGTTCGATGAGACGGACCGCGGCGTCGGAGAGGAGACCGAAGACGCCGTAGATGAGGAGGCCGACGAGGATGACGTCCGACTGGCCGTAGTTCTGGGCCTGGAACATCATGTAGCCGAGACCGCTGGTGGCGTTGATCTGCTCCAGGACCACCAGTCCCAGCCAGGAGCCGGTCACCCCGAGCCGGAGTCCCACGAAGAATCCGGGCAGGGCGCCGGGGATCACGATCTGCCGGATGAACTGGACCTTCGACAGGCCCTGCACCTCGGCGAGTTCGACGAACCGGTGGTCGATGCCGGACAGCGCGGCATGCGTGTTGAGGTAGATCGGGATGTAGACGACGATGGCGATGATCGCGATCTTGAAGGTCTCGCCGATGCCCAGCCACAGGATGAACAGCGGGATCAGGCCGAGGGTCGGGATCGCGCGGTTGAGCTGCACGGTCCCGTCGATCAGGGCCTCGCCGGTCCGGGTCAGTCCCGAGGCCAGCGCGAGCGTCACCCCGGCGGTCAGGCCGATCGCGAAGCCGTAGGCGGCGCGCTCCAGCGAGGTGAGGACGTCGGTGGTCAGCGTCCCGTCGGTCCACAGGTTCACGCCGGTCTCCAGCACCGTCCAGGGTGCGGGGACGGCCCCGGTGTCCAGCCGCCCGGCGGCCGAGGCGGCGGCCCACAGGACGATGAGCAGCAGGGGCCCGACGAGCCGGGAGGCGGGCCACGGTCTGCCGGGGGAGAGCCCACGGCGCCGTGGGCGGCGGCGGCCCTGGCCGGCGTCGTCGGCGGCGACGGCGACGGCGCGGGCTTCGGCCGCGGTCGCGCCGGTGACTCCGGTCGCGCCGGCGGGTGTGCCGGGGGCGGTGGGCGTGTTCGTGCCGGGGCCGGTCTTCGTGCCGGTGTTCGTGCCGGCGCTGGTGGTCATGGCGGTCACCTCCGGTACTGGGCTGCCACGGACTTGGCGGCGATGCCCTCGAAGCGGTGGTCGAACAGCGAGGAGACGTCGAACTTCTTCACGAAGCCGCCCTCCGCGAGGAGGTCCGCGGTCTCCTGCTCCCACGCGACGGCCTCGTCCCAGCTCGGCGGGAAGAGCGGCTTGTTGGCGAGCGCCGTGATCGACCTGGCCTGGTCGAGGGTGAGGTTCTGCGTCTTGACGTAGAACTCCTCGTTCCAGACGTCCGGGTTCTCGTAGCTCCACACCAGGCCCTGCGCCCACTGCGGGATGAACGCGGCGACGGCCGCGGCCTTCGCCTTGTCGTTCAGCACGGACACCGGCGCCCACAGCAGGCTGAGCAGGTCGACGACGTCCGTGGTGATGACGCGGGCGCCCTTGGACTCGTACTGCTTGAGGTAGGCGGGCGACTGGGAGTTGCCGAGCGGGGCGATGTCCACCTGGCCCGACTGCAGGGCGGTGAGGAACTGGTTGCTGGTCAGCGGGACCAGGTTCACGTCGTCGTACTTCAGACCGGCCTTCTTCAGCGCCCGCAGCAGGACGACGCCCTGCGCCTGCCCCTGGGAGAACGCCAGCTTCTTTCCCCGGAAGTCGTCGACGGACTCGATGTCGCTGCCCGGCTTGGTGGCGAAGACGTAGTTCGGCTTGCGTGTGATGTTGATCGCGACGATTTTCGCGTCGAATCCCTGGTAATGCGCCTGGATCGGCGGAATACCCGCGTTGTTGGCGACGTCCAGCGACTTCGCGCGGAACGCGTTGATGACATCGGGACCCGCCCCGATGTTCAGCCAGCTCGACACCGTGAAGGGCAGTTCGGGCAGCTTCGCCAGCTTCAGCTGCAACTGCTGCGCACCCTGGAAGGAGGCGATCTTCAGGCTCGTGCCGGCGGGCACCTTGTCGGCGAGCGGGGCCGTGGAGGCGCCCTCACCGCGGGTGGCGGCACTGCTCTCGGCGCAGCCGCTGAGCCCGGCGACACCGGCGGCGGCGCCCAGCAGCGAGGCGAGGAAGAGACGCCGGTCGACACCGGACGTACGGGAAACAGGCACGGGAGAACCCCCAGGGAAAACGGAGACAAGGCAGGCGTGAGCCGGCGGAGGAAAGCGGGCGTGGCAGCGGCCGTAAGGGGACTGTGGAAATCAAGCGAATGCGCAGGAAGTCCGCAAGAAGCCCGCAAGGAATCTGCAACAAGACCGAAACGAATCCTGCGACTGAAGGCAGGAGAAGGACGCGCTCCCGGCGCGCCGGGGCGTCAGCAACAGAAAGTGCGACAGCTCATGAGAAAGATGTTCCTGTCCACGCGTGGGGCCTGTCAACATTCGGAGTTTCTGAATTAACTCGGCTCGGGCGGGACGCCCGGAGCACGCCAGGACGAGGCCAGCGGATCCCGGTAGAGCACGTCCAGCGCCACCGCCCCGCCCGCCACGGCCAGCACCGAGTCGGGAAAGCTGCTCGGCGAGACGGCGGCGGAGCGCCCCGCCCCGACCTCGTCCCGCAGCGCGGCGAGGCAGTCCTCCCGGAACAGCACGCCCACCTCGGTGACGACGACCCGCTCCGGATTGAGCACGTCCAGCAGCAGTCCGGCCGCCCGGCCCACCATCCGCGCCCGCTCCCGCAACAGCCGTACGGCCACCGGGTTCCCGGCGTCGGCCGCGGCGACCACGTGCATCGGGTTCACCCCGTCGACGACCCCGGCCCGCCGGGCCCGCCGGCACAACGTCCGCTCGCTCAGCTCCACCTGGAGGCAGCCGACCCGGCCGCACGCACAGGGCTCGGTGCCGCCGGCCAGCGGCAGGTGCGCGATGGAGCCCGCCTGCGAACGCGGCCCGTGGTGCACCTCGTCGTTCGTGGCGAACGCCGCGTCGACCACGTTCCCGACGAACAGGTGCAGCACGCTCCGGCTGCCGCGCGCCTGTCCGAACAGCCGCTCCGCGTTGACCAGCGCCCGTGCGTGTCCGTCCACCTGGACCGGCAGCCCGGTGTGCGCGCGGACCGTGTCCCGCACCGGCACGTCCCGCCAGTCCAGCAGCGGATGCTCGACGACGGTCCCCGAATCGCGGTCCACCCAGCCGCCCACGGCGACCCCCACCCCGAGGACCCGGCAGCCCGGGGCCTCCTCCAGCAGCGCGCCGAGTCCGTCGGCGGCCCGCGCCAGCACCTCGGCCGGTTCCGGGCGGCCACGATGCTTCAACTCCCGCCGCGCCACCACCCGGCCGCGCAGATCCAGCAGCGAGACGGTCGTGTACGGGACCGCCACATGCACCCCGCCCACGACGAACCGCGAGTCGTCCAGATCCACGGGAACGTGCGGGCGGCCCACCCCGTTGCTGCGCCGGGGCGCAGCCGCCTCCCGGATCAGCCCGAGCCCGGTGAGCCGGGCACAGTGGTCGGTGACGGAGGCGGGGGACAGCCCGGTGAGCCGGGCGATGGTGGAGCGCGCGACCGGCCCGTGCTCCAGCACGGACCGCAGGATCACACTGGCGCTGGTACGCCGCCGGTCGCTGTCGGCGACCCGGGTGACGGGAGAGACGGCGGCGGGAGGAGCCGCGGTACGGGGCATGGGGAACTTCCTCGGAAGTCGGGAGCCGGTCCGACACTGCGCCGTCTGTGGAGCGCGGCGCGCCGGATGATCGGCTCCGCCCGCCTCACACCGGAGGGCGACAGGCGGCCGCGCCCACGCGTCGCAGGTCGACATGGCGACGCGACGAGAAGTTCAGGGCCTGGGCCTGGGCAACCATGGCTCGAAGCTAGCAAAGGGGGCCGGCCCTGCCCAGATGGCGACCGACGGGCGAGACGGCCGCCGTTCGATTGGCGAAACCCTACAGAGACCGCCCGGTCGCCCGCGTATCCCGAACCACTCCACCTCCGTGACCAGGGTCACCTCGTACCGCGTGTAACCCCCACTCTTTGTCAGGAGCCCACCAACCTGCCGTTCGACCGTTTGTCGACCGCTGACGGTGATCGCCTCGCCCCCCCTGGGATAGCGTCGCCGTGTCCCGTCCGTCCCGATCTCGCGGAGTCCCCATGAGCACCGCCGCCGTCACCCCCGCTCGTCCCGGAAAGGTCCTCGCCGACCTTCTTCCCGCCTCCCGTGTCCGGGACATCGCGCTCGTGCTCGGCGGTGCCGCGCTCACCGGCCTCGCGGCCCAGATCGCGGTTCCCGTCCCCGGCTCCCCGGTCCCGGTGACCGGCCAGACCTTCGCCGCGCTGCTCGTCGGCACCACCCTCGGCGCCCGCCGCGGAGTGTCCTCCCTCGCCGTCTACGCGCTGGCCGGCCTCGCCGGTGTGCCGTGGTTCGCGGGCGGCGCCTCCGGCATCTCCGTCTCCTTCGGCTACATCCTCGGCATGATCCTCGCGACCGCCGCCGTGGGGGCCCTGGCCCGCCGGGGAGCCGACCGCTCCGTGCTGCGCACGGCGGGCACGATGCTGCTGGGCGAGGCGATCATCTACCTCGTCGGCGTCCCGTACCTGGCCTACGCGGCCGACATGTCCGCCTCCGCCGCGCTGGCGGCCGGCTTCACGCCGTTCCTGATCGGCGACGCCGTCAAGGCGGCTCTGGCGATGGGCCTGCTCCCGACGGCCTGGAAGCTCGTCAAGGAGTGACCGCGCTCGACCGCTGACGAAGGGGTCCGCCGGGTGTGTCGCGTGCTGCGACCCGACCCGGCGGACCCCTTTCGCGTGGGCCTGCTCAGCTCGCCCGCCGCTCCGGCCGCCGCTGGGACCACCACAGCCCGGCCGCGCCCGCCGCCAGCAGGGCACCGCCGGCCGCGCCGAGCGGCAACACGTCCCGTCCGACGCCGGTCTTGGGCAGCTCCTCGCCGCCGGGACCCACGGGCGTGTTGTCGGTGCCGAGCAGCAGCGGGGTGGCGGGCGCGTTCGGCGACGGGTTCGTCGTGCCGAAGGGCACCGGGCCCTGCTGCCAGAACGTCTTCTTCCCGTCGGCGGTCTGGACGGGCAGACAGATCTTCCCGGTCTTGCTCAGGTCGAAGGTCGCGTCGACGGCGTACGACTTCGACGCCCCCGCCGCGAGATTGTCGATGGGGCAGGAGAAACCGCTGTTCGATCCTTCCGGGAGATCCTTCTTCGCGATGGCGTCACAGCCCTGGACGCCCTTGACCGCGAGGCCGTCGAAACCGACGACCAAAAGCCTTATCCGTCCGCTGTCCTTGGTCCCCTCGTTCTTCACGGTGGCGGTGATCGCCGTTTTCCTGGAACTGTTGTCGACCGAGATCCGCTCCGGCAGTGTCGTCGTCGTCCTCACGCCCGCGGGCGCTTCGTCCACGGGCTTTCCCCCCTTGCTGCTTCCGGGACCCTGATCGTCCGCCCCGGCGGGGAAGGAAAGGATCAACACCGCCGAGAAAGATGCCACGACCAGCGATCCGGCGACGGTCGTCGCACGACGAGAACTCATGTTCGCCCCCCTTGGCTGCGCCTGAATTCGCAGTACTGGAAGAGGTACCACAAGATTTCTCCACACTATGCTGGTAAGGCAGTAAGTGTGACTATTGTGTTCCGGGGCCGGGCAATGGAGGGGGTGCGGCGGATTGCCGGGAAATGCGGGAAACCCAGAGAATCCGGGGAACGCAGAGAATCCGGGGAATGCAGGTAATTCGGGGAGTGGCGGTTTCTCCGGGTTGCTGGTGACGGGGCGCTACCGGCTGGTCGAGAGTATCGGCCAGGGGGGAATGGGGCGCGTGTGGCGAGCCACCGACGAGGTGCTCGACCGGCAGGTCGCGGTGAAGGAGATGCGCATCGACGGCCTCGACACGGAGGACACCCGCACCCGCCGCGAACGCACCCTGCGCGAGGCCAGGGCCACCGCCCGCATCGACCACCCCAACGTCGTGCGCGTCTACGACGTCGTCGACGAGGGCGAACGCCTCTGGATCGTCATGGAGTTGGTGTCCGGCCGCTCGCTGGAACGGATCATGGCCGAGGAAGGCCCACTGGGCCCGCGCGAGACCGCCCGGATCGGCCTGGGCCTGGTCACGGCACTGCGCCAGGTCCACGCGAGGGGGGTGCTGCACCGCGACATCAAGCCGGGCAACGTCCTGGTGGAAGACGCGGGGAGGACGGAGGGCGCGGGGAATGCGGGCGTCCGGGGGCGTGCGGGGGCCCGGGGGAGTACAGAGGACTGGGGGAGCGCGCGGGGCCGGGGACGCGTGGGCGACGGGGAGAGGGGAGTCCGGCGGATCGTCCTCACCGACTTCGGCATCGCCGCGATCCAGGACACGAAGGCGCTGACCATGGTCGGCATGCTGGTCGGCTCCCCCGACTACATGGCCCCCGAGCGCATCTCGGGCCACCCGCAGGGCCCGCCCTCCGATGTGTGGTCCCTGGGCGCGACGCTCTGTGCCGCCCTGGCCGGCCACTCCCCGTTCTCCCGGGACACCACCCTGGCGACCCTGCACGCGGTCCTCTACGAGGAGCCCCGACTTCCCCCCGACGCGGGCCCGTTGTACGACGTCCTCGCCGCCCTCCTGGCGAAGGAACCGTCAGCCCGCCCCACCCTCACCGACCTGGAATCCGCCCTGGAGGACATAGCCTTCCCGCCGCCCACGCCCACGCCCACGCCCACGCCCACGCTGATGGTGACCAGGGGAGAGGGGAGTACGAGGGCCGAGACGGCCGGCGCGACCGACGGAATCGGATCGACGGACGGGACAGACGGGACAGACGGGACGGGCGGGACCGGCGGAGCCGAGGAGCCGGCAGGGGAGGCGCCGGACGCTGACGAGGTCGGCGGTGTGGAGGGGATCGGGCGGACCGAGGGGTTCGGCCACGTCGAGGGCGTCGAGGGCGTCGAGGGCATCGAGGTTGTCGAGGGGGCCAGGGACGCGACAGGCGACCGGGGTTCCGGACCGCTCCCTGCCACGGGGGCGTCGCCGCTCCTGGAATCGCCGACCCGGGTACTCCTGAACCCCGTCGAGGCGCCCCATCCGCCCGGCCCTCCGGATCCCGCCGGCGCTGCGGCCGCTGCCTCGGCCGGCACTCCTGTCGCCGCGGATGCCGACGCCGCTGCCGCCGCGGATGCCGCCGCTGCCGACGTGCCTGCCGCCGCCTCCGCACACGTCTCGGCCGAGACCTCCGCCGCCCCCTCCACCGCGGCCTCCAGCGAAGCGGCCTCGGAGATGCGCTCGGAGTCGGGATCCGAGCCTCCGTCCCCCGTCCCGCCGGGAACCCCGGCCCCGCGCTCCGGAGTCTCGCTGGCCCGGTCCCGCGCGGTGACCGAGCGCACCCCGGCCCCGCCTCCGCACCGGTCGCAGACCCGTCGGGCGGGTCTGCCCCTCGGCGGTGAGCTGCCCGGTCCCGTCGTCCCGGCCACTTCCGCCGACGGCGGGCCCCGGTCACGCGGGGACGCCGGACGCCGTCCGGGGAGCGCGGGGCGCGCGGGCGGGCGGACGGGTCGGCGTACCGGCGTGGTCGCCGCCGTCGGTGTCGTCGTCGTGGCCACGGTGCTCGCGATCGTGCTCGCGTCGGCCTCCGGCTCGCACGACGGCGGCGACCAGGCGGGCGGCTCCTCGCCACGGCCGTCCCCGGTCACCGGCTCCGCCTCCGGCCCGAGCCCCTCGGTGTCGTCCACCGTCGAAGGGACGTTCAGGCCCCAGAGTCTGCCCCCGGGCGCGCACCAGGAGGCCGGAGGCTTCGCGTGGGCGACGCCCGCAGGCTGGCGCCGGGACGTGAAGACGGGAGCGGAGGTGCACTACACCTCACCGGACGGCAGCCAGGAGCTCGTCGCCAAGTCCTCCCTGGCCCGCGGCGACCTGATGGACACCTGGCGGACCTCGGAACGGAACGCCCACCAGGGGCGGGACTACAGCAAGATCCGCCTGGAGGAGACGACGTTCCGAGGGAGGCCCGCGGTCGTGTGGGAGTACACCTTCACGCTCCAGGGCACCGCGTGGCACGCCCGGCTGCTGGGCTTCGACGACAGCGGGAAGTCGTACCAGATCAACACCTGGTACCGGCCCGGGGTCGAGGCGGCGGCCCTGAAGACGTACGAGAAGGTCAAGGACAGCTTCACCGTGATGTGACGGCGAGGTGCGGGAGGAGACCCGGGACAGGGGCGGACCGGGAAAGGGGGAGCCCAGGAAGAGGAGGAGACCCGGAAAAGGGGGCCCGCCGGAGCGGACCCCCTTCAGCTGCCTTCGGCTGCCCGCGGGCGGAGCTACTCCACTTCGCGGCCGGGCGTGGCCGAGTCGGTGACGGTGGCCGTCGAAGCCTCGGCCGCACCGGCCTTGGCCCGGGCCCTGTTCTTGACGCCCTCCTTCAGGAAGGCGACGGCGACCACGAGGGCGGCGACGAGCAGCGACAGCAGCACGGTCGTCCGCCCGCTGCTCTCCCCCTCGGTGTCGGTCAGCATGTAGCCGAGCACGAAGACGATGAGCGCGGCCGTCGCCCAGGTCAGATACGGGTACAGCCACATCCTCACGACCAGCTTCTCCGGCGACTCGGCCTGGATGATCTTCCGCATCCGCAGCTGCGAGAAGCAGATCACCAGCCAGACGAACAGGGCCACGGCGCCGCTGGAGTTCACGAGGAAGAGGAACACGGAGTCCGGGAACTTGTAGTTGAAGAAGACGGCGACGAACCCGAACGTCACCGAGGCGACGATCGCCGCGAGCGGAACACCGCGACCGGTCGTCCGGGCGAAGGCCTTCGGCGCGTCACCCCGCTCGCCGAGCGAGAAGGCCATGCGGGAGGCCGTGTAGAGCCCGGAGTTGAGACAGGACAGCACCGACGTCAGCACGATGAAGTTCATGATCTGACCGGCGTGCGCGATCCCGAGGGAGTCGAGGGCGGCCACGTACGAGCCCTGCTCCTTGATGGACGCGTCGTCCCAGGGCAGGAGCGTGACGACGACGAAGATCGAGCCGAGGTAGAAGACGCCGATCCGCCAGATGATGCTGTTCGTGGACTTCGTCACGGCGCGCTGCGGGTTCTCGGACTCGCCGGCCGCGAGGGTGGCGATCTCACTGCCCATGAAGGAGAACACGACGAGCAGCACACCGGTGAGGATGGCGCCGGGGCCGTTGGGCAGGAAGCCGCCGTGGCCGGTGAGGTTGCCGAGGCCCGCCTTGTCGCTGTCGACGCCGGGCAGCACGCCGAAGACGGCGAGCCCGCCGACGATGATGAAGGCGCCGATCGCGACGACCTTGATGCCGGCGAACCAGAACTCGAACTCGCCGTAGGAGCCGACGGAGACGAGGTTGGTGGCGGTCAGCACCACCATCACGATGAGCGCCCACCCCCACTGCGGTACGCCGGGCATCCACCCTTCGAGGATCTTGGCCCCGGCGGTGGCCTCCACCGCGAGCACGACGACCCAGAAGAACCAGTACAGCCAGCCGATGGAGAAGCCGGCCCAGCGGCCGAGCGCCCGGTCGGCGTGGGCGGAGAACGAACCGGAGGTCGGATTGGCCGCGGACATCTCGCCGAGCATCCGCATCACCAGCACCACGAGCGTGCCGACGAGGGCGTAGGACAGCAGAATGCCCGGCCCCGCGGTGGCGATACCGGAACTGGAACCGACGAACAATCCGGCTCCGATGACGCCGCCGATGGCGATCATCGAGAGATGCCGGTTCTTGAGCCCTGCCTGAAGTCCGGATCCGGATCCGCTTCCGGGATCTCCGGAACCTCCGGGGCCGCGGTCGGCCTTGGTGAGGGTCGGCTGCGAAGTCATGAGGATGGTTTTCCTTTGCGCCGCGTGAGGGGAATCAGCTGCTTCGTGCGTGGGGGCGTACGAGCCGGTCCAGTGAATCCGAGGTGAATGAATTCGGGAACCTTTGATTCCAGATCGTTACTTGAGGTTCTCCTGAGCTTCTATGGGATTGCCCAGGGATTTCGGACGCGGCACCCGGCGCTGCTACCCCGCAACACCCATGTCACACTCATCCCATGCGCGTGTATCTCGGCTCGGACCATGCCGGCTTCGAACTCAAGAACCACCTCGTCGAATGGCTCAAGGCGGCGGGTCACGACCCGGTCGACTGCGGACCCCACATCTACGACGCCCAGGACGACTACCCGCCCTTCTGCCTCCGCGCCGCGGAGCGGACCGCCGCGGACCCCGGGTCCCTCGGCGTCGTGATCGGCGGCTCCGGCAACGGCGAGCAGATCGCGGCGAACAAGGTGAAGGGCGTCCGTGCCGCCCTGGCCTGGAGCGAGGAGACCGCGTCCCTCGGCCGCCAGCACAACAACGCCAACGTCGTCGCCGTCGGCTCCCGCATGCACACCCAGGACGAGGCGACGAAGTTCGTCGAGACCTTCCTCGCCACCCCGTTCTCCGAGGACGAGCGTCACATCCGCCGCATCGACATGCTCACGGCGTACGAGACCACGGGCGACCTCCCGGCGATCCCGGCACACCACCCGCAGCAGTAGCCGGCGGGCGGAGCCCCCGTGGGGTGTGGCCTCTCACCCGGCCGGGTCGGGTGAGAGGGCGGGAAAGAGAAGGAGACACCGGTGCCGGAAGGGCACACGATCCACCGACTGGCGCAGGACTACGCCCGGTTCGCCGGCGGTCCCGTCCGAGTGACCAGCCCCCAGGGCAAGTTCACCGACGCCGCCGACCTCCTCACCGGCACCTGCCTCACCCGCACCGAGGCCCACGGCAAACACCTCTTCCTCGGCTTCACCGGCGACCGGTGGATCCACATCCACCTGGGCCTGTTCGGCAAGGTCGGCTTCGGCCCGGCCCCGGCGCCCCCGGCCACGGACACCGTCCGTCTCCGCCTCGCCGACGCCACCTCCTACGTGGACCTGCGCGGTCCCACCACCTGCGCCCTGATCACGGGCGAGGAGAAGCGGGCGATACACGCCCGGCTCGGCGCCGATCCGCTCCGCGCGGACGCCGATCCCCGGGCCGCGTACGCCCGCGTCTCCCGCAGCCGTACGACGATCGCCGCCCTGCTCATGGACCAGAAGATCATCGCCGGTGTCGGCAACGTCTACCGGGCCGAGGTCCTCTTCCGGCACGGCATCGACCCGTACCGCGCGGGCAGGGACATCACCCCGGCCGAGTGGGACGCGATCTGGGCCGACCTGGTCGCCCTGATGCGCGAGGGCGTCCGCAACAACCGCATCGACACCGTCCGCCCGCAGCACACTCCCGAGGCGATGGGCCGCCCGCCGCGCGTCGACGACCACGGCGGCGAGGTGTACGTCTACCGCCGTACCCACCAGCCCTGCCACCTCTGCGGCGACGCCGTCCGCACCGCCGACCTCGCCGCCCGCAACCTGTTCTGGTGCCCGACCTGCCAGAAGAACTGACCGCGCGGACCCGTCAGAACCCGTGCGGCAGCCAAGGGGCGGTGGCCGCCCCGAATCCCACCGCGGCCTCCGTCAGCGCCCCCTGCCGCAGCTCGCGCACCCGTCCGGCCCCGGCCAGCGAGGCCAGGCTTACGCCTCCGAGATACGCCGCTCCCAACTCCCTTACGGACAGGGCGAGATCGGCGGCGTCGGAGGTACGCGCGCACACCGCGCCCTTGGCGTCCCCCGACAGCCGCCAACGCCCCGAGTTCCAGGGGCAGAAGGCGTCCTCGACCTCCAGCACCACGTCCACCGGCGCCTGGTAGGTCCGCGCCTCGAGCGCCGCGCCCACGTCCACCGGGCGCACGTACAACGAGTCCCGCACCCGCAGCTCGCACCGCCGGATGTCGGAGACGAGGTGCTGCCACGCCTCGTCCGTCGGCCGCCCCCGCACCTTCAGCGAGGTCGTCAGGTCGATCCCGAACAGGAACCGCCACAGCGCCGCCTCCGACACCGGATCGACCCCCGCCAGATCCTGGAGCAGCACCTGCCCGTTGTGCCCGCTGTCCCGCCACTCGGGCCGGACCCGGAAGCGGACGTACCCGGTGACCTCCCCGTCCCGCTCGGCGAGCACGCACTGCAGCGGCGACGCCCCGCCCCGCTCGCTCGCCGGGTCGAGCAGCCCCAGCCGCTCCCAACCCGGCCGGCGCGCCAGCATCCCGGCCCGGGCGGGCACGGTCCGCTCGTACACCGCCTCGCACACCTCGAGCTGCGCGCCGGCGTCGGCGTACCGCAGCCGTACGTCGTCCGTGCCGTCCGGGACGGACAGCCGTACCCGGGTGGTGTCGATCTCGGCGTGCAGCCCGAAGGTCGCCGCGGCGTACCCGAATCGTCCGTAGATGGCCGGTTCGGAGGCGGTGAGGATCGCCAGCGGCTCGCCCCACGCCCGCACATCGTCCAGCTGCCGCCGCATCATCGACGTCAGCACACCGCGCCGCCGGTGGGTCGCGCTCACGCCGACCATCGTCACGCCCGCCGCCGGAACCGAGGCCCCGCCCGGCACGGTCAGCCGGAAGTCGTACGCCCCCGCCGTGGCCACGCACCGGCCGTCGTCCCACACGCCCAGGGAGCGTTCGTACGTGGTGAGCGCCCTGAAAAGCTCCCGTTCCTCGGTCGACTCCCCGATTCCGCCGAAGGCACGGAGCAGGGTGTCGTACCACTCGTCCCATTCGTCCTGGCGGAGCACTCGTGGTTCCTGCGACTCCCGCATCTCCCGCACCTTCCGCTTTTCCCGGCGCCCGGCCGCGGAAGAGGTCGCACGGCCCGTCGCCTCTCTCGTCATGCACTCATCCCTAGCAGTCCGATGCGGGACGAGCCAGCCAATTTCTCCCTCCTCGGGGCGCGAGCGCTTTCCGTGAAGTTCACTGTGAAGTTGAGCCTCTGAGGGGGGACAAGTGGGACCTCCCGTGCCAAGCGGCGGGTTCGATGGATAGGGTCCCGAACTAATGGCAGCAGGACGACAGCGGCGCGCGGAAGCCGAGACGTTGACGGCCCGGTTGAAGCACTTGATGCACCGGGTCCGCACCGGCGTGCGCAGAAGCGCCGTGGACTACTTCCGGGGCGACGGTTCGGACTGGATCGCACTGGCTTTCCTGCTGCTCACCGTCCCGCTGATCGCCGTCACCACACTCGCCAACTCGGTGTGGTGCTCACCGGCCGCCCTCGTCCTGCCGATCGTCGCCGGCGGCCTGCTGCTGCGCCCGTCGAGCCTGCTCGGCCTGTACGCGGCGGCGGCCACCGCCCTCATCGTGGAGTCGGTGCAACTGGGCCCGTACACGGAGGGCCCGTCCAGAGTCACCCCGGGCGTGGTCCTGGTCGTCGCAGCATGCGGTTTCTTCGGACTGCTCATCGCCCAGTTCCGCAGCCGGGTCGGCGTGCCCTGGCGGCGCGGTGGCACCATGCTCTTCGACCTGCGCGAACGCATCCGGGTGCAGAGCAAGCTGCCCAGCCTGCCGCACGGCTGGCACCGCGAGATGGCGCTGCGCCCCGCGGGGGGCCAGTCGTTCTCCGGCGACTTCGTCGTCGCGGCCCGGACGAACGGCGGCCGCACCATGGAGGTCGTCCTCACGGACGTCTCCGGCAAGGGCATGGACGCCGGTTCGCGAGCGCTGCTCCTGTCGGGCGCGTTCGGCGGCCTGCTCGGCTCGCTGCCGCCGCACGCCTTCCTCCCGGCCGCCAACGGCTATCTGCTCCGCCAGGACTGGGACGAGGGCTTCGCGACCTCGATCCACCTGGTGCTCGACCTCGACTCCGGCGACTACGAGCTCTACTCGGCCGGCCATCCGCCGGGCCTCCAGCTCAGCGCGGGCAGCGGCCGCTGGGAGGAGAAGGCCGCCGAAGGCCCCCTCCTCGGGGTGTACGACGGCGCCCAGTTCGACCCGGTGAAAGGCTCGCTGCGCCCCGGCGACGTGCTGATGCTCTTCACCGACGGCCTGGTGGAGACCTCCGACCGGGACATCGTCGAGGGCATCGACCGGCTCACCGGCGAAGCCGACCGGTACGTGGCCGGCGGCTTCCAGGGCGCCGCCTGGCACCTGATCGAGGCGGTGGCGAAGGACGTCAACGACGACCGCGCCCTGCTGCTGGTCTGCCGCGAGGGCCCCACGTCCCAGACGGCTCCCCTGGCCTGAGCCCTCGCCACGGCGCTGCCGCACAGCTCTCCCGAACCGTCCCGAGCCACGCCGGGGCGCCCGGCACTCCCGAGGGGGGACCACCCACGATGCTCACCCTGTCCGAGGTCGAGAGCCTCGCCCGCGCCGCCCACCAGGGGCAGACCGACAAGGCGGGACGGCCCTACGCCGAGCACCTCCAGGCGGTCGCCGAGGGCGTACGCGCGCGGGGCGGCGACGACGAGCAGATCGCGGCCGCCTGGCTGCACGACGCCGTCGAGGACGACGCCCTGTCCGCGACCTGGCTGGACGGGGCGGCGCTGAGCGACCGTACGAAGGCCGTGGTCCTGGCGGTGACCAAACGGGCGGGGGAGACGCCGGAGGCCTACGCGGGGCGCATCCTGGCCACGCCCGGCGCGCTGCTGGTGAAGGAGGCGGACCTGGCGCACAACGCGGACCCGGCGCGGCTCGCGGTCCTGGACGCGCCCACCCGGACGCGACTGACCGAGAAGTACGCGCGGATGCGCGCACTCCTCGGCCTCACCGAACGGCCGGACGAGGGCGTCTAGCCCGCGGCGTCCGCCCGCCGCTCCCGCACGTCGGACTGCGGTCCCCGCGCGGCCTGCCGGCCCTTCTCGTGCTTCTCCCGCTCGCGGGCCAGCTCGGCGGCGTCCCGCTTGAAGGCCCAGTCCATCCTCGGCTCCACGACGAACCGCAGCGCCCTCCGGACGGGTCCGGTGCACAGCAGGGTGACGGCCGCGGCCGCGGCGACGGTGGCGGCGATCTCCCCGAGCGGGCGGTGCAGCGCCGGGTGGTCGAACCAGCCGCGGTAGTCGGCGGTCTTGAGCAGCAGGCCGTGTGTCAGATAGCCGTAGAGCGTGCCCGCGCCGAGCGCCGTGAACCACATCGTGCGCCCCGGCACCCAGGACAGGAAGCAGGCGGTCAGCAGCAGGGAGCAGCCGAACAGGGCGAGTTGCATGACGGGGCCGACCCACCACGGGACGCCCAGCTCCTGCGCGGAGTTGCGGTGGTAGAGCCAACCGCTGTTCATCCGTGGCACCGCCCACCAGGCGAAGGCCAGCGCGAAGGCGAACACCGGCACCGCCGCGATCCGGACCGAGCGCCGGCGCACCAGCGCGAAGTGCTCCTGCTTCAGGTTCAGCCCCAGCACGAAGAACGGCAGGAACTGCAGGACGCGCGGGAGGTCCAGATCACCACCGATGCCGGGGGTGGCGGACGCCAGCATGGCGATGCCCAGCGCGACCGGCACCGGATGACGGACCAGCTTCCAGACGGGGGTGGTCAGCCGCCAGATGAACAGGGCGCACAGGAACCAGGTCAGGTAGTAGGGGTCGAGCAGGCTGATGTCCTGGGGAGCGCCGTCGACGTAGGTCTTGAGGAGCGGGTAGGCGGTCTCGAAGACGACGTACGGCACGACGATGCCCGTCACCAGCCGCTTGATCTTGCCGGGGCTCGCGTCGAAACTGCGGGAGAAGAAGCCGGAGATGAGGATGAACGCCGGCATGTGGAACGTGTAGACCACCACGTAGGCCGCCGTGAGCACCCGGCTGTCGCCCTTCAGCGGCTCCCAGGCGTGCCCCATGGCCACCAGCACGATCGCCAGGTACTTCGCGTTGTCGAAGAACGCGTCACGCTTCGCGGCGGGCCGCGGGGACGGCCGGCCGTCGGATCTGTCCCTGGACGGGTCGTGCTGATCGTTCTGGTTCTGGGCCGAGCGGGGACTCGGAACGAGAGACGAGGCGGCGGGGAACATTTGAGGCACCCTACGTCGCGCGCGCGTATTCGTAAAACGCCCCAGGTCATTCCTTGTTATTGCCCTGGGGATTGCCCACCGCATTGGCCCGTGGGGTGATGGCCGCCGTTCACATACGACCTCGATGTCACGATTCATCCCGACTAAAAGGTGCATAACGCCGGTTGTGTATCCGTGGTTGACGTGGTCGTGGCCATAATTCGAATTCCCTGCGCGGGCGTTGTGTGGACTCGGCAACGAACTGTCCCAATTCCCGTACGGGCACCCGCTCGAATTGCTGTGCGGCCACCTCCCGGGCGGACCGGTCCGGGCGATGATGTGTCACGGGCCGCATAGGGAGGCCCTGTTGGTGGCACGATGGTGTCGGGAGTGCGGACCGACCAAGGGTGTGTGATCAGTTGTGGCCATCTCACTGTCAGTGGTGCTGCTGTTGGCGATCATCCTGGTGGTGCTCATCCGGGGAGGGTCGATCAAGGCGGGGCCGGCGATAGTCGCGATCCTGTTCGGCTTCTTCCTCGCCTCGACCGGCATGGCCCCGTCGATCAACCGCTTCCTCGACTCCCTCGCGGACACCATCAACTCGATCAGCTTCTGAGGCCCGCCCCCGCGTGTCCGGGCGCCGGCCCGAACACCCCGAACACGACGAGGGCCGGGTCGGAGAAGTGATCTCCGACCCGGCCCGGGCCGTACAGAGCGGGCGACGGGAATCGAACCCGCGTAGCTAGTTTGGAAGACTAGTGCTCTACCATTGAGCTACGCCCGCACGCAAGGCGCCGCAGGTCAGCGACCGCGGCACTTCAGGCATCGTAGCGGGTCGACGCCCTGCCGCGCACACCCCGTTTCCCGGGTCCGTCGCGGCGCGCCCCGAGGGTCGGCAAAAGCGGCGGTCAGGCGGCCTGCGGGCATGTACCCTACGTGACGCACCAGACGGGGTGTGGCGCAGCTTGGTAGCGCGTCCGCTTTGGGAGCGGAAGGCCGTGGGTTCAAATCCCGCCACCCCGACCAATGATCGACCGACGACCGGCCGTGTGCCGCCGTGCGGGCCACCGAACCGGCCGGTACGGCCGTCACCGGCCACCGACCCGGCCATCGGTGACCACCGAACGGCCATCACCGGCCGTCACCGGCCATCTGCGCGGTCACCTCGCTTGATCGCCTTTGGGGCGTGTCGTCGCTGCCGTTACTATGCAAGCTGCACGCCCGTATGCCTCATCCTCTGGTTGGTCCTCCGGGCGGCGAATCCGCGGGAGCCGGTCTGGCTCCTGCAGAAACCAAGAAGTCAGCCCCCAAGGAGACCGAACCGTGAAGAGCGCCGTGGAGACCCTGAACCCGACTCGGGTTCGGCTCAGCATCGAGGTGCCCTTCGAGGAGCTCAAGGACAGCCTCGACGCGGCGTACAAGAAGATCAACCAGCAGGTCACGGTGAAGGGCTTCCGCAAGGGCAAGATCCCCGCCCGGGTGATCGACCAGCGCTTCGGCCGTGGCGCCGTGCTGGAGGAGGCCGTCAACGACGCGCTGCCGAAGTTCTACACGGAGGCGGTCAACGAGGCCGAGATCGACGTCCTCGGCCAGCCCGAGGTCGACATCACGGAGCTGAAGGACGGCGAGACGCTGAACTTCACCGCCGAGGTCGACATCCGTCCCTCCCTCGAGCTCCCCGAGGACTTCTCCTCCATCGAGGTCGAGGTCGACGCCGTGGAGGTGTCCGAGGAGGACATCGACAAGGCGGTCGAGCAGCTCCGTGAGCGCTTCGCCTCGACCTCCCCGGTCGAGCGCGCCGCCGAGGACGGCGACGTCGTGACCGTCGACCTGGAGGCCAAGGTCGACGGCGAGGTCCTCGAGGACGGCGTCGCCAGCGGCGTCTCCTACACCATCGGCTCGGGTGAGCTGCTGGAAGGCATCGACGACGCCGTGAAGGGCCTGGAGGCCGGTGGCGAGGCCACCTTCACCTCCGAGCTCAAGGGCGGCTCGGCGGCCGGCAAGGAGGCCGAGGTCACCGTCAAGGTCACCCAGGTCGCCGCCCGCGAGCTCCCCGAGCTGGACGACGAGTTCGCGCAGCTCGCCTCCGAGTTCGACACCCTCGAGGAGCTCAAGGCGGACAGCCGCAAGCGCCTCGAGAACACCAAGCAGTACGACCAGGCCACGCAGGCCCAGGAGCGCGTCCTGGAGAAGCTGCTGGAGCTCGTCGAGGTGCCCGTCCCCGAGAAGCTGCTCGAGGACGAGGTCAACACCCGCAAGCACAACCTGGAGCACCACCAGCTCGGCCAGATGGGCCTCGACCTCGACAAGTACCTGGAGATCCAGGGCAAGACCGCCGAGGAGTTCGACACCGAGACCCGTGAGGCCGCGGTCAAGGGCATCAAGACCCAGTTCGTGCTCGACGAGCTCGTCAAGCGCGAGAAGCTGAACGTCAACCAGGAGGAGCTCACCGAGCACCTCATGCGCCGTGCCGCCTCCTCCGGCATGTCCCCCGACCAGTTCGCCCAGGCGGTCGTCGAGGGCGGCCAGGTTCCGCTCCTGGTCGGCGAGGTCGCCCGCGGCAAGGCTCTGGCCACGGTCGTCGAGTCCGCCACGGTGAAGGACACCAACGGCGAGGTCATCGACCTGGACGACGAGGAAGAGGCCAAGGAAGGCGCCGCCGAGGCGGCCGCCTCCGAGGAGAACACCGAGGCCTGAGCTGCCTCGCGTCACCTCTGACGCAGACATGAGGGGCCCCGGGGCGGTATGCGCTCCGGGGCCCCTTCTGTCGTGAGCCGTGGAAGCAGCGGGAGCGGCGGTGGCCGCAGGCTTCGCAGGATTCACGGAAGCCGCATGATGCGCGGGATTCGCGGGAGCCGCAGGGCCGCCGCCCGGGGGGAGGGGCCGGTGTGCGGACCGGGACGCGGGCGGGTTGCGGGCCGCCCGCTCCGCGCGGCGGCCCGGGGCGCGCGGGCGCGGTCGTCGCGGTGCGGAGGGGACGATCCCGTCACAGGGCGGGAGCGCCCGCGGACGGTCCGCTGCCGCCCGCGGACGGGACCCCCGCGTCTACGCCCCCGGCGAACACTCTCCTCTCCGGGATTCCCCGAAGGGACCCGCGCGTTAGGGTCCATGAGTACGAGGGCAGGGGAGTCTCCGTTGCCCCCGGCAGTACACGTGAGACGGCCCGGCGCCGTCGTAAGACGAGCAGGTGGATACGTGACGAATCTGATGCCCTCCGCCGCCGGCGAGCCTTCCATCGGTGGTGGCCTCGGCGACCAGGTCTACAACCGGCTGCTCGGCGAGCGGATCATCTTCCTCGGCCAGCCGGTCGACGACGACATTGCCAACAAGATCACCGCACAGCTGCTGCTCCTTGCCGCCGATCCGGACAAGGACATCTACCTCTACATCAACAGCCCCGGCGGTTCGATCACGGCCGGCATGGCGATCTACGACACGATGCAGTTCATCAAGAACGACGTGGTGACCATCGCCATGGGTCTCGCGGCCTCCATGGGCCAGTTCCTGCTCAGCGCGGGCACACCCGGCAAGCGCTTCGCGCTGCCGAACGCCGAGATCCTGATCCACCAGCCCTCCGCGGGTCTGGCGGGTTCGGCCTCCGACATCAAGATCCACGCCGAGCGGCTGCTGCACACCAAGAAGCGCATGGCCGAGCTGACCTCCCAGCACACCGGTCAGACGGTCGAGCAGGTCACCCGCGACTCGGACCGCGACCGCTGGTTCGACGCCTTCGAGGCCAAGGAGTACGGCCTCATCGACGACGTCATCCCGACCGCGGCCGGCATGCCGGGCGGCGGCGGTACCGGGGCGGCCTAGGACCACTGACGGCACCAGGGCCGCGCAGGGCGCTCCGCGGAGCCCCTGCCCCCTGGGCCCCTGAGCCCCTCCGGAGTCCTCGGGAGTCCCCGGACCTCCGCGGAGTCCCGAAAGCCCTCGAAGGCCCGAGGAGTTCCGAAGGCCCCGGGAGCACCTGAGGCCCCGGAGTCCCGGAGTCTCTCGGAGCGTCCGGGACGTTCGAGGGGCTCGTCGGACTCCCGGACCTCCGGGGAAGCCGCCTCGGCGGCCCCCGAAGCTCCAGGAGTTCCGAGGAGGCCCCTGGGGAGCCCTCCGAGCCCCTCGGGATCCCGCGAGGCCTCCCGGGTCACAGCGGGCCCCGGAAGCCGTCAGTGCCCCACCCAGCCCCTTCAGCTCACCGCCTCAGTCCTCTTTCCAGGAGACACCGTGAACGACTTCCCCGGCAGCGGCATCTACGCCCGCACCGAGGCCGAATACACCGGCCCTCGTGCCGAATCCCGCTACGTCATCCCGCGCTTCGTCGAGCGCACCTCGCAGGGCGTCCGTGAGTACGACCCGTACGCGAAGCTCTTCGAGGAGCGCGTGATCTTCCTCGGCGTGCAGATCGACGACGCCTCCGCCAACGACGTCATGGCGCAGCTGCTGTGCCTGGAGTCGATGGACCCGGACCGCGACATCTCGGTCTACATCAACAGCCCGGGCGGCTCCTTCACGGCGCTGACCGCGATCTACGACACGATGCAGTTCGTGAAGCCCGACATCCAGACGGTCTGCATGGGTCAGGCGGCCTCCGCCGCGGCGATCCTGCTGGCCGCCGGTACGCCGGGCAAGCGCATGGCGCTGCCGAACGCGCGCGTGCTGATCCACCAGCCGTACAGCGAGACGGGCCGCGGTCAGGTCTCCGACCTGGAGATCGCCGCCAACGAGATCCTCCGGATGCGCGGGCAGCTCGAGGACATGCTGGCCAAGCACTCGACCACGCCGATCGAGAAGATCCGCGAGGACATCGAGCGCGACAAGATCCTCACGGCCGAGGACGCGCTGGCGTACGGACTGATCGACCAGATCATCTCCACTCGCAAGCTGAACAACAACTCGCTCGTTTGACGCACGGGGTCGTCCCGTTCGGGCCCCCCTCGGGGCGGTGTGACAGGGTCCACGTCACAGTGAACCGTGCCAAGGGGGGCCCGAACGGGGGGCCAGGCAAGGTACCGTCGGAATAAGGCAGCACCAGGAGCCGCTGGATTCGTAAGCGTCCAGTCGTCTCCCAGGCGAAGGGGAAGCACACCGTGGCACGCATCGGTGACGGCGGCGATCTGCTCAAGTGCTCGTTCTGCGGCAAGAGCCAGAAGCAGGTCAAGAAGCTCATCGCAGGGCCCGGTGTGTACATCTGCGACGAGTGCATCGATCTCTGCAACGAGATCATCGAGGAAGAACTCGCGGAGACGAGCGAGGTCCGCTGGGAGGAACTCCCGAAGCCGCGCGAGATCTACGAGTTCCTCGAGGGCTACGTGGTGGGCCAGGAGCCCGCCAAGAAGGCCCTCTCGGTAGCGGTGTACAACCACTACAAGCGCGTCCAGGCCGGTGAGAACGGCGGCGGCCAAAGCCGCGAGGACGCCATCGAGTTGGCCAAGTCCAACATCCTCCTGCTCGGCCCCACCGGCTCGGGCAAGACGCTCCTGGCTCAGACCCTGGCGCGCATGCTGAACGTCCCGTTCGCGATCGCCGACGCCACGGCGCTGACCGAGGCGGGGTACGTCGGCGAGGACGTCGAGAACATCCTCCTGAAGCTGATCCAGGCCGCGGACTACGACGTCAAGAAGGCCGAGACCGGGATCATCTACATCGATGAGATCGACAAGGTCGCCCGCAAGAGCGAGAACCCGTCGATCACCCGTGACGTGTCGGGCGAGGGCGTGCAGCAGGCCCTGCTGAAGATCCTGGAGGGCACCACCGCCTCGGTCCCCCCGCAGGGCGGCCGCAAGCACCCGCACCAGGAGTTCATCCAGATCGACACGACGAACGTGCTGTTCATCGTGGGCGGCGCCTTCTCGGGCCTGGAGAAGATCATCGAGACCCGGGCCGGCGCCAAGGGCATCGGCTTCGGCGCGACGATCCGCTCCAAGCGCGAGCTGGAGTCGAAGGACCAGTTCGAGGCCGTCATGCCGGAGGACCTGGTCAAGTTCGGCATGATCCCGGAGTTCATCGGCCGTCTCCCGGTCATCACCTCGGTCCACAACCTGGACCGCGAGGCGCTCCTGCAGATCCTGATCGAGCCGCGCAACGCGTTGGTGAAGCAGTACCAGCGCCTCTTCGAACTCGACGGTGTGGAGCTGGACTTCGAGCGGGAGGCCCTGGAGGCCATCGCCGACCAGGCCATCCTCCGCCAGACCGGCGCCCGCGGCCTGCGCGCCATCATGGAGGAAGTCCTCCAGGCGGTCATGTACGAGGTCCCGTCCCGCAAGGACGTGGCCCGCGTGGTCATCACGGCGGACGTGGTCCTCTCCAACGTCAACCCGACCCTGATCCCCCGCGACGCGCGCGGCGGCCGGGGCCCGGGCGAGCAGAAGACGGCGTAGGCGCGGCACAGACCGAAGCGGGCGCCCGGTGGATCTCCACCGGGCGCCCGCTCGTCTTTTCCTGCCGCGCCGACTACCAGTGCTGGTTGGTTCCCACAGGCGTCACGCAGAGCTGGAGCACGGCGTCGCCTTCGAACACGGCCACTTGCGTCCAGGCTTGCCTGACACCTGCCGAGTCTGTGAGGTTCGTTCCCCAGCTCTGCGAGTTGCCGGCACCGGCGGAAAGACGGTGCCACGCCCAGTAGGCGTTCGAGCCGTCGCTCCGCCGGGTGACGAGCCGGACCCCCACGCTGTGCCCGTCCGACTTCCTGTCAGTGACGAACAGGGTCATCGGGTCCAACTTCGTCCGGCTTGCGTAGTTCCACCGGCCTCCGCCACTCGCCCCGGCAATGGCGACGTTGGCGCTGAAGCAGGAGTTCTCGTAGGTGGCGGCCGCCGCAGGAGTGGCCGCGACGGGTATCGCCAGCGATGCCACGGATGCCGCGACCACTAAGGAGTAAAGGTTACGCACAGCGCCCTCTTTTCACCCGTTGAATGACATGGTCACGTTAGTAACCCGCCGTGATGCTCGGGTGATCCTGCGTGGACTGTGGTGCGCGTCACCTCGGTGCGCGGTGATGCGGCACCTTGACCGCGGCGGGCGCGCTGCCCCCGAGGCGGATCTCCCCCAGGGGTGTGCCGTCCTCAGATCTTGACGCGGGCTTCCTTGCGGACGCCTGCCGCGATCGTTGCCGATTCATCCAGGGAGTACGTCTTGGCGCCGGCGGTCGGCTCGACCACACCCATGGTGCTGTAGTCCGCCCAGATGCACATGTAGGTCTTCTGGGTCTTCTTGGTGACCTCGTTCGTGCTTTCGGCCTGCTGGCACTTCATCACGGCGCCGTCGAGTCCGTCGGGAGTCACCGACTCGGCGTCGCCGATCAGCTTCACTTCGTCGTCCGACCCCGACTTCATCTGGGCGAGGGTGATGTCGAGGGCCTGCTCGGGGTCCTTGACCGTGCCGTAGACGCCGAAGAACGTGACGTTCTCGGCGGTCTCCGTCTTCGCGAGCTCGCTCGGGTCGGTGGTGTCGATGGACGTCAGGTCGATGGTGGAGTAGATGGCGCCGATGGAAGTGGCGTTGCTGACTCCCGCCTTGGCGAGGTCCTTCTCGTCGCTCGCGCTCGCCTTCTCCTCCTTGGAGTCGCCCATCCGCTTGTACTTGCTCGACAGCAGCGAGGCCGGAGCCGTGAGCTTGTGGGCGCCGTCGTCCTCCAGGCCCGCGCCGCCGCCTCCGCCGATCACGAAGTACGCGCCCACGCCGATCGCCGCGACGACCGCGACCGCGCCGAGGATGATGCCCGCCTTCTTGCCGCCGCCGCTCGGCGCCGGGGGCTGGGGCACGCCGTACTGCGGCTGCTGGCCGTAAGGAGGCTGGCCGTAGGGCGCCTGCTGGCCGTAGGGCGGGGTCGGGGGCTGACCGCCCTGCGGGGGCTGGCCCGGGTAGCCGTAGCCGGGCTGGGGGGCCGGGGGCTGCTGGGGGTAGCCGTAGCCGGGCTGCGGGGCCTGCGGCGGCTGGCCGTACGGGCCGGGCTGGCCGTACGGTCCGGGCTGCTGGGGCTGGCCGCCGTACGGGCCCGGCTGGTTGTGACTCATTTCTGGGTTCCCCTCCAGATGCTTATGTGATTTTCACATCCTGGCCCAGAGCCCACGCCGGTACGGCGGCGGGGGCCCCACCGTTACAGAGGAAACACGTTTCGGGACGGTGCCGTGACACCCCTAAACTGGGCCCGTGACCGACAACGCTCAGCAGCAGCCATCAGCGCCCCACACCGAACTGCCGACCCAGTACGCGCCGGCCGACGTAGAGGGGCCGCTGTACGAGCGCTGGGTAGAGCGGGGCTACTTCGAGGCCGACGCGAAGAGCGAGAAGCCTCCGTACACCGTCGTCATCCCGCCGCCGAACGTCACGGGCAGCCTGCACCTCGGGCACGCCTTCGAGCACACCCTCATCGACGCCCTCACCCGCCGCAAGCGCATGCAGGGTCACGAGACGCTGTGGCAGCCCGGCATGGACCACGCCGGCATCGCCACGCAGAACGTCGTCGAGCGGGAGCTGGGCAAGGAGGGCAAGTCCCGGCACGACCTCGGCCGTGAGGCGTTCGTCGAGCGCGTCTGGCAGTGGAAGGGCGAGTCCGGCGGCCAGATCAGCGGCCAGATGCGCCGCCTCGGGGACGGCGTCGCGTGGTCGCGTGAGCGCTTCACCATGGACGAGGGCCTGTCCCAGGCCGTCCAGACCATCTTCAAGCGGCTCTACGACGACGAGCTCATCTACCGCGCCGAGCGGATCATCAACTGGTGTCCCCGCTGCCTGACCGCGATCTCCGACATCGAGGTCGAGTACCAGGACGACGACGGCGAGCTCGTCTCCATGAAGTACGGCGAGGGGGACGAGACCATCGTCGTCGCCACCACCCGCGCCGAGACGATGCTCGGCGACACCGCGGTCGCCGTCCACCCCGACGACGAGCGCTACAAGCACCTGGTCGGCAAGCAGATCCGCCTGCCGCTGACCGACCGCTCCATCCCGGTCGTCGCCGACACGCACGTCGACCCGGAGTTCGGCACGGGCGCGGTCAAGGTGACCCCGGCCCACGACCCGAACGACTTCGAGATCGGCCAGCGCCACGACCTGCCGTCCCTCACCGTCATGGACGAGCACGCCGTCATCACCGCCCACGGCCCCTTCCAGGGCCTGGACCGGCTCGAGGCCCGCTCCGCCATCGTCGCCGCGCTGCGCGCCGAGGGCCGGATCGTCGCCGAGAAGCGGCCGTACGCCCACTCCGTCGGCCACTGCTCGCGCTGCAAGACCACCATCGAGCCGCGCCTGTCCATGCAGTGGTGGGTCAAGGTCGGCCCGCTGGCCAAGGCGGCCGGCGACGCCGTCCGGGACGGCCGGGTCAAGATCCACCCCCAGGAGATGGAGAAGCGCTACTTCGACTGGGTCGACAACCTCCACGACTGGTGCATCTCGCGGCAGTTGTGGTGGGGGCACCGCATCCCGGTCTGGTACGGGCCGAACGGCGAGGTCGTCTGCGTCGGACCCGACGACGAGGCGCCGACCGGCGAGGGCTGGCGTCAGGACACCGACGTCCTCGACACCTGGTTCTCCTCCGGCCTGTGGCCGTTCTCCACGCTCGGCTGGCCCGAACAGACCGAGTCGCTCGCGAAGTTCTATCCGAACTCCGTCCTGGTCACCGGCTACGACATCCTCTTCTTCTGGGTCGCCCGGATGATGATGTTCGGCCTGTACGCGATGGACGGCACCCCGCCGTTCCACACCATCGCCCTGCACGGCATGGTCCGCGACCAGTTCGGCAAGAAGATGTCGAAGTCCTTCGGGAACGCGGTCAACCCGCTGGACTGGATGGACAAGTACGGCTCCGACGCGCTCCGGTTCACCCTGGCCCGCGGCGCCAACCCCGGCGTCGACGTCCCGATCGGCGAGGACTGGGTCCAGGGCTCCCGCAACTTCGCCAACAAGATCTGGAACGCGACGCGCTTCGCGCTGATGAACGGCGCCACGGTCGACGGCCCGCTGCCGGACGCCGCGCAGATGTCGGCGACCGACCGCTGGATCCTCTCCCGTCTCAACTCCGTCGTCGCCGAAGTGGACGCGCTCTACGAGGACTTCCAGTTCGCGAAGCTCTCCGACGCGCTGTTCCACTTCGCCTGGGACGAGGTCTTCGACTGGTACGTCGAGCTGTCCAAGACGACGTTCATGGCCGGCGGCGAGCCCGCGAAGGTCTCCGGCCGTGTCCTCGGCGAGGTCCTCGACGTCACCCTCAGGCTGCTGCACCCGGTCGTCCCGTTCGTCACCGAGACGCTGTGGACCACGCTCACCGGCGGCGAGTCCGTCGTCATCGCCGAGTGGCCCACGGACAGCGGCTTCCGGGACGCGGCGGCCGAGAAGGAGATCGAGAGCCTCCAGTCGGTGATCACCGAGGTCCGCCGCTTCCGTGCCGACCAGGGACTCCAGCCCGGCCAGCGGGTCCCCGCCCGGCTGACGCTCGACGGCACGGCGCTCGCGCCCCACGAGAGCGCCATCCGCCAGCTCCTCCGCCTCCAGCCGGAGGGCGACGCCTTCTCGGCGACGGCGACCCTGCCGGTCGCGGGCGCCACGGTCGCGCTGGACCTGTCCGGCACGATCGACCTGGTCGCGGAGCGCAAGCGCCTGGCGAAGGACCTAGCGGCCGCCGAGAAGGAGAAGGCCCAGGCCGAGGCCAAGCTCGGCAACGAGGCGTTCCTGGCGAAGGCCCCGGACAACGTGGTGGACAAGATCCGCGGCCGCCTCGCCAAGGCGGACGAGGACATCGCCCGCATCCGGACCCAGCTGGAGCGCCTGCCGCAGGCCTAGGCCTCGCAGGCTTGGACACCGCAGGGCGCCATGACGACGAAGGCCCCCGGGACCGAAACGGTTCCCGGGGGCCTTCGCCCACGTCTGTCACCGGCCGTCCGTAGACTGGCCCCGTGAGCGAGCTCCCCCCGAACGGCAACCAAGACGACCTGCCCGACCCCCTCGATCCCTTCGACGAGATCATCGCGGAGGAGACCGACCGCGACCCCGATCTCGCGGTCATCGAAGCCGGCAGCCGCACCCTGCGCACCCAGGGCGGCGCCCCGCAGGCCGACGTGCCCACGCGTCCCGAGGACCCCGAGGTCGACAAGGCCCTGCGCGAGGTCGAGGCGGAGCTGGCCACCCGCTGGGGCGAGACCAAGCTGGAGCCGTCGGTGGACCGCATCGCCGCGCTGATGGACGTGCTGGGGGACCCGCAGCGGTCGTATCCCTCGATCCACATCACCGGGACCAACGGCAAGACGTCCACCGCCCGCATGGTCGAGGCCCTGCTCGGCGCCTTCGACCTGCGCACCGGCCGGTACACCTCCCCGCACGTGCAGTCGATCACCGAGCGGATCAGCCTGGACGGCGCGCCCATCTCCGCCGAGCGGTTCATCGAGACGTACGAGGACGTCAAGCCGTACATCGAGATGGTCGACGGCATGCAGGAGTACCGGCTGTCCTTCTTCGAGGTGCTCACCGGCATGGCGTACGCCGCCTTCTCGGACGCGCCGGTCGACGTCGCCGTCGTCGAGGTGGGGATGGGCGGCTCGTGGGACGCGACCAACGTGATCGACGGTGACGTCGCCGTGGTGACGCCCATCGACCTGGACCACACGGACCGGCTCGGGGAGACGACCGCCGAGATCGCCGCCGAGAAGGGCGGGATCATCAAGCAGGACGCCACCGTCATCCTGGCCCAGCAGCCCGTCGACGCGGCCCAGGTGCTGCTGAAGAAGGCCGTCGAGGTCGACGCCACCGTGGCCCGGGAGGGCCTGGAGTTCGGCGTCGTCGCCCGCCAGGTCGCCGTCGGCGGACAGATGGTCACCCTGCGCGGCCTGGGCGGCGAGTACCCCGAGGTGTACCTGCCCCTGCACGGCCCCTACCAGGCGCACAACGCGGCGGTCGCGCTCGCCGCCGTCGAGGCGTTCTTCGGCGTCGGCTCCCAGCGCCCCGAGCCGCTCGACATCGACACGGTCCGCAAGGCCTTCGCGGCCGTCTCCTCGCCGGGCCGCCTCGAAGTCGTACGGCGCTCTCCGACCGTGGTCCTCGACGCCGCCCACAACCCGGCCGGCGCGCGCGCCACCGCCGAGGCCGTCGGCGAGGCCTTCGACTTCAGCCGGCTGATCGGCGTGGTCGGGGCCAGCGGCGACAAGAACGTACGGGGGCTGCTGGAGGCCTTCGAGCCGATCTTCGCGGAGGTCGTCGTCACCCAGAACTCCACCCACCGCGCGATGGACGCCGACGAGCTGGCCGCGATCGCCGTCGAGGTGTTCGGGGACGACCGCGTCCAGGTCGAGCCGAGGCTGCCCGACGCTCTGGAGGCGGCGGTCACACTCGCCGAGGAGGAGGGCGAGTTCGCGGGCGGCGCGGTGCTGGTCACCGGTTCCGTCATCACGGTCGGCGAGGCCCGGCTGCTCCTCGGAAAGGGCTGAGGTCCCCACCATGCGTACGCTCTGCTCCTCGACCCTGATCGGCGAGTTCTTCGTCATCGGCTTCGCCGGTCTGGTCGCCATGAAGGACGCCGACCTGTCCACCGCCACGGTGTGGACGGTGTGCGGCATCGCCATGTTCCTCAGCGTCCTGCTGTGCGGCATGGTCACCCGGCCCGGGGGCGTCGCCCTCGGCTGGGCGCTCCAGATCGCCCTCGTCGCGTCCGGCTTCTTCGTCCCGATCATGTTCTTCCTGGGGGTGCTCTTCGGGGCCCTGTGGTGGGCGTCCGTGCACTTCGGGCGCAAGGTCGACGAGGCGAAGGCGCGCTTCGCCGCACAGGCCGAGGCGGCCTCCGCGGATACCGCTGACGCTGCGTGACAGGCGCCCGGACACGCCCTGTAACCTCATCCCACCGCACACACCGGCAGTAGAAGGAGTCACCTCGTGAGCCAGCGCACCCTCGTCCTGCTCAAGCCCGACGCCGTCCGTCGTGGCCTGACCGGCGAGATCATCAGCCGTATCGAGCGCAAGGCCGGCTGGCAGATCACCGCGCTGGAACTGCGGACCCTGGACCAGGACACGCTGGAGCAGCACTACGGCGAGCACAAGGGCAAGCCCTTCTACGAGCCGCTGGTGGAGTTCATGGCCTCCGGTCCGGTCGTGGCGCTGATCGTCGAGGGCGACCGGGTCATCGAGGGTGTGCGCGCGCTCGCCGGTCCGACCGACCCGATCGCCGCGGCACCCGGCTCCATCCGCGGCGACTACGGTGTGATCGTCCGGGAGAACCTGATCCACGCCTCCGACTCCGAGGAGTCCGCCGAGCGCGAGGTGAAGATCTTCTTCCCCGGCCGCGCCTGATCCGGCGTCCGGCGGAGCGGCTGAAGGCGGCGATCGAGGGAACGTGAGCCCCCGAACGCCCGTCTCCGGAAGCGAACCCTCACAGCATCTGCAAACAATGGCGGAGACCGCTCCGCAGTGTTCGTGCAGGCGCGTTTACGATGGAAGCCTTCACGTCACAGCACCCACCTCGCCGACCTGAAAAGCCCTCAAAGCTCATGGAAGGCCAGTCGAATCCTGATGGGGAACTCAATGTCGTTCATCGGCCGTGACATGGCTGTCGACCTCGGGACCGCCAACACGCTGGTGTACGTCAGGGGTCGCGGGATCGTACTCAACGAGCCGTCCGTCGTCGCGATCAACACCAACACCGGTGGCATCCTCGCGGTCGGCGCCGAAGCGAAGAAGATGATCGGGCGCACGCCCGGCAACATCGTTGCCGTGCGTCCGCTGAAGGACGGCGTGATCGCCGACTTCGAGATCACCGAGCGGATGCTCCGCTACTTCATCCTGAAGATCCACAAGCGGCGGTATCTGGCTCGTCCGCGGGTCGTCGTCTGTGTGCCCTCGGGCATCACGGGCGTCGAGCGCCGCGCCGTCATCGAGGCGTCGACCCAGGCCGGCGCCCGTCAGGTGCACATCATCGAGGAGCCCATGGCCGCGGCCATCGGCTCCGGCCTGCCGGTCCACGAGGCCACGGGCAACATGGTGGTGGACATCGGCGGCGGCACCACGGAGGTCGCGGTCATCTCGCTCGGCGGCATCGTCACGGCCCAGTCCATCCGCGTCGCGGGCGATGAACTGGACAACGCGATCATCCAGCACATCAAGAAGGAGTACAGCCTCCTCCTCGGTGAGCGGACGGCCGAACAGATCAAGATCACGATCGGTTCCGCCTACGACCTCGACGACGACCAGCACACCGAAATCCGCGGCCGGGACCTCGTGTCCGGGCTGCCCAAGACCGTCGTCATCTCGGCCGCCGAGGTGCGCAAGGCGATCGAGGAACCGGTCAACGCGATCGTCGACGCGGTGAAGACCACCCTGGACAAGTGCCCGCCGGAGCTGTCCGGCGACATCATGGACCGAGGAATCGTTCTGACCGGCGGCGGAGCCCTGCTGCGCGGTCTGGACGAGCGGCTGCGCCGGGAGACCGGCATGCCCATCCACATCGCCGAGGACCCGCTGGACAGCGTGGCGCTCGGCTCCGGGAAGTGCGTCGAGGAGTTCGAGGCGCTCCAGCAGGTCCTGGACGCCGCGCCCCGCAGATGACGTAACGCTTCGATTCCGCCGTACGGGATGATCTCCTCTCGTGCGGCGGATCGTTGATATTCAGGCATAAGCTCCCACAAAGCGCCCTTGGTCATCTTGGCCCGGGGCTACCCCAATTCCAGATCCTGCTTCCTGATTCCTGTTCTTGGTTTTTTCTCGAGGAAGGGCACGGCCGCCGCACGTGAGGGACACACGAGAGAGCCGGCTGCTCCTGGTGCTGCTGATCGCCGTAGCGTTCGCGCTGATCACGGTGGACATCCGGGGTGGGGAGGATTCCCCGGTCGACGGCGCCCGGCAGGCCGCGGCCGCGGCCTTCGGTCCGATCGAGAACGGCGTGTCGTCGGCGGTGGACCCCGTCGGCAACGCCGTCTCCGCCGTCCGGGACTCCGGTGAGCGCCATGACCGGCTCACCGACCTGGAGAAGGAGAACGCGGCCCTCAAGGCGAAGCTCGGCAGCGACGACCGCAACCGCAGCCGGCTGGCGCAGCTCGACAAGATGCTGAAGATCGCCGGCACGGGCCAGTACGGCATCAAGGGCGCCGAGGTCATCGCGATAGGAGCGGCCCAGGGCTTCTCCTGGACCATCACCATCGACGTCGGCGCGAACGACGGCGTCAGGCGCGACATGACGGTCCTCAACGGCGACGGCCTGGTGGGCCGGGTCACCACCGTCGGCCCCGACACCGCGACCGTGCTCCTGGCCAGCGACCCCGACTTCACCGTCGGCACCCGGATGGAGGCGTCCGACGAGCTCGGCTTCGCCTCCGGACAGGGCGACCGGCCGCTGCGCGTGGAACTGCTCAACGGCAAGGCCGAGGTGAAGAAGGGCGACCGGCTGGTCACCTTCGGCTCGCAGGCCGACAAGCCCTTCGTACCCGGCGTCCCCGTCGGCGTCGTCTCCCGCGTCGACCCCTCCGGCGGCGACCTCACCCGCACCCTCTACGTCACGCCGTACGTCAGCTTCACCAAGCTCGACATCGTGGGTGTGGTCGTCGAGGCTCCGAAGAAGGATCCGCGCGACACCGTGCTCCCCTCGAAGCCCAAACCGGTCCCCACGCCGACGGTGACCGTGACGGTCACTCCGAACGCGAACGCACCCGTAGACGGCCAGCAGCAGTAGGAGCTGACAACCCCCATGCGCGTCAACCGGATCCTGCTCTCCGTCCCGCTGATCGTCGTCGCCCTGGTGATCCAGGTGAGCGTCCTCGCCCGCCTCCACCTCCCCGGCGCCGTCCCGGACCTCCTCCTGCTCACCGTGCTGGGCCTCGCCATGGTCTACGGCCATGTCGGCGGCGCCCTCATCGGCTTCGGCGCCGGTCTGCTCGCCGACCTCGCGCCGCCCGCCGACCACGCCGCCGGGCGCTACGCCCTGGTGCTGTGCGTGATCGGCTACCTCGCCGGGCTCATCAAGCCCGAGAGCGGGCAGATCAAGTCGGCCACCGGCCCGATGGTCGTGGTCGTCGGCGCCGCGATCGGCTCCACCCTGCTGTACGCCGGGGTGGGCGCCCTCGTCGGTGACACCGCCGCCCGTCATGTCGGCCTCACCGGACTGCTGTTCACGGCCGGCCTGTACGACCTGCTGCTGGCCCCGTTCGTCGTCCCCGCGGTCATGTTCCTGGCGCGCCGCGCCGACAACGACCCCCTCGCGGAGACCAATTCCGCCGCGAAGAGCCCGGACATCTCGTCCGGCTGGCTGTCCTCCGGGACGGGGCTGCGGATCGGCGGACAGCGCAACGGGCTGAAGCTCAAGGCGGCCCGCTCGCGCGGGGCGCGCGCCGGCCGTATCAAGGGGGTCAAGCGGCTGTGAGCGCGGGCGCCCGGGCGCGGATCGCGCCAGTCGAAGGATCACCCGAACGGGGAGCTTCCGGCGGAACGAGCCCTCACCGGCTGATCGTTCATCATTCGTCAGCGCGCACCTGTTCGCGCGCCGACTCCGCGTGCGGAGAGGGGGAGGCACCGCAGTGACCAACATTCCCGAGACCGGTCGGACCCCACGGGTCCAGATCAGGCTCGTCGTGATCCAGATCCTCGTCCTCTCCCTGCTCGGCACCCTCGGCGGCCGGCTGTGGTACCTCCAGATCCGGGAGGGCGCGGAGTACGCCAAGGAGGCCTCCGGCAACCACGTCCAGCAGGTCGTCGAACCCGCCGTGCGCGGCTCGATCCTGGACGCGCGCGGAGTGGCCCTCGCCGACAACGAGACACGGCTCGTGGTCTCCGCCTCCCGCACCGACCTGCTGAAGCAGAAGGACGACGGCAAGGCGGTCCTGGCCAAGCTCGCGGGCGTCCTCGGCATGAGCGCCGAGGAGGTGGCGCAGAAGGTCCGGCTGTGCGACGCGAAGACGCCCCAGCCCTGCTGGAACGGCTCGCCCTACCAGCCGATCCCGATCACCGACGAGGCCACCCCCAAGCAGGCCCTCCAGATCCGCGAGCGGGCCGAGGACTTCCCCGGCATCACCGCCGAGCCCGAGGCCATGCGCCGCTACGCGGCCCCCGGGAACGCCAACACCGCCCAGGTCCTCGGCTACCTCTCCCCGGTCACGGACGCCGAGATCACCAAGGCCCAGGACACCGACTCGCCCTACCTGCGCTCCGACCAGGTCGGCCGCAGCGGCCTGGAGCGCCAGTACGACAAGGAACTGCGCGGCAAGGCCGGCGTCACCCGCTACGAGGTGGACAACCTCGGCCGTGTCATCGGCCAGGCCGAGGCCGACGCGGCCCAGCCCGGCTCCAACCTCGTCACCAGCATCGACGCCCGCGTGCAGCGGGTCGCCGAGTACGAGCTGAACAACGCGATGAAGATCGCCCGCACCCAGTTCGACAAGATCACCGGCGAGAACTACAAGGCCGACTCCGGAGCGGTCGTGGTGATGGAGGCCAAGACCGGCCGGGTCGTCGCCATGGCGTCGGCCCCGGCCTACGACCCCAACGTCTGGGTCGGCGGCATCTCCGCCAAGGACTACAAGAAGCTCACCGGGAAGAACTCGGACTACCCGCTGCTCAACCGGGCCATACAGGGTCAGTCCGCGCCCGGTTCGACCTTCAAGGTGGTCTCGACGGCCGCCGCGGTCGAGGCGGGCTACGAGTGGGACGGCGGCTACCCCTGCACCAGCTCGTACTCGGTGGGCGGCCAGGTCTTCAAGAACTTCGAGGGGGAGAGCTTCGGCCCCATCTCGCTCGGCCGGGCCCTGGAGGTCTCCTGCGACACCGTCTTCTACGGTCTCGCGGACCGGGAGTGGAAGAAGGACGGCGGCATCAACCCGGCGAAGGGCCAGCCGAAGGACTACTTCTACAAGGCGGCCCACCAGTTCGGTCTCGGCAAGGAGACCGGCATCGACCTGCCCAACGAGGTCACCGGCCGCGTCCCGGACCGTCAGTGGAAGGAGTCCTACTGGAAGGCCAACAAGGACTCCTGGTGCAAGTACGGCAAGAAGGACGGCAGTTACGTCGAGAAGATCGCGTACGAGAACTGCCTCGAAGGCAACAAGATGCGCGAGGGTGACTCGATCAACTACTCCATCGGTCAGGGTGACACCCTCGTCACCCCGATCCAGGAGGCCGTGATCTACGGGGCGCTGGCCAACGGCGGCACGATGTACACCCCGACCATCGGCAAGGCGATCGTCAGCGCCGACGGCAAGACGGTCGAGGAGATCAAGCCCAAGGTCCAGGGCAAGCTGCCGGTCGACAAGGCGACGATCAAGGGCATGGACGCCGCGCTGGAGGGCGTGGTCACGCGGGGTACCGCCGCCTGGAAGTTCGGCGGCTGGCCGCAGGAGGAGATCCCGCTGCACGCCAAGACCGGTACCGCGGAGGTCTACGGCAAGCAGACGACGTCCTGGCTCGCCACGTACAGCAAGGACTACACGGTCGTCATGACGATCGCTCAGGCCGGTACCGGTTCGGGCGCCTCGGGTGAGGCCGTGCGGCACATCTACAACGCGATGTACGGCGTCGCCGACGACGGCAAGATCGACAAGAAGAACGCCCTGCTGCCCACTCCGCAGACCACCCTTCCGAAGATCCAGGTGGACGGCACGATCAAGGCCCCGAAGGTCTCCAAGGACCCGGCGAAGGAGCAGCGCGCCAGCCAGGAGGGCGCGCCGAAGCCGGGCGAGACGCAGCCGGCGGCCACCGCGCAGCAGAACACCAGCACCAACCGCGACACCCGCAGGCGACGGCGGAAGAGGGGAAGCCGGAGGATGTGCACATGACCGGCGCGAACGGTTTCTCCGTCTCCGGATACGGGCCCGAGCGGGCCGGCTGGACCCGGGTCTTCGCCCGGGACTCGCTGGCCCGGCGGCTGGACTGGCCGATACTGATGTCGGCCATCGCCCTGTCGCTGATCGGCTCGCTCCTCGTCTACTCGGCGACCCGCAACCGCACCGAGATCAACCAGGGCGACCCGTACTACTTCTTCGTCCGGCACCTGATGAACACCGGCATCGGGATCTGCCTGATGATCGGCACGATCTGGCTGGGCCACCGCACGCTGCGCAACGCGGTACCGGTCCTCTACGGGCTCTCGCTCATGGGGATCCTGGCGGTGCTGACGCCGCTGGGCTCGACGGTCAACGGCGCGCACTCCTGGATCGTGGTCGGCGGCGGCTTCTCGCTCCAGCCGTCGGAGTTCGTGAAGATCACGATCATCCTGGGCATGGCGATGCTGCTCGCGGCCCGGGTCGACGCGGGCGACAAGCTCTACCCCGACCACCGCACGGTGCTGCAGTCCCTCGGGCTCGCGGCCGTCCCCATGCTGATCGTGATGCTGATGCCCGACCTCGGGTCGGTCATGGTCATGGTGATGATCGTGCTGGGTGTGCTGCTGGCCTCCGGCGCCTCCAACCGCTGGGTCTTCGGGCTGATCGGGGCGGGTGCGGCCGGCGCGATCGCTGTCTGGCAGCTGCACATCCTGGACGACTACCAGATCGCCCGTTTCGCCGCCTTCGCCAACCCCAGCCTCGATCCCGCGGGCGTCGGCTACAACACCAACCAGGCGCGCATCGCCATCGGCTCCGGCGGCCTCACCGGCGCGGGGCTGTTCCACGGCTCGCAGACGACGGGGCAGTTCGTCCCGGAGCAGCAGACGGACTTCGTCTTCACCGTCGCGGGCGAGGAACTGGGCTTCATGGGCGCGGGCCTGATCATCGTCCTGCTCGGGGTCATCCTCTGGCGTGCCAGCCGCATAGCGCGTGAGACCACGGAGTTGTACGGCACGATCGTCGCCGCGGGCATCGTCGCCTGGTTCGCCTTCCAGTCCTTCGAGAACATCGGGATGACCCTGGGGATCATGCCGGTGACGGGTCTGCCGCTGCCGTTCGTCTCCTACGGCGGCACGTCGATGTTCGCCGTCTGGGTGGCGCTGGGCCTGCTGCAGTCCATCCGGGTGCAGCGGCCCATGTCGGCGTGAGCGGCACGAGAGGGCGTCAGACCTTCTGTTTTGCCCTGGTCGGGTCGTGATTCGGGTCCTGCGTGCACTGCCGCTCGGGCCCGACTCCGACTAGGTTCGATTCATGACGGAGACGAAACGCGAGATCGAGCGCAAGTACGAATCCGATGAGAGCGGGCTGCCCGACCTGACCGGTGTCGCCGGGGTCGCGTCCGTCCTCGACAAGGGCGTCACCGAGCTGGACGCGACCTACTACGACACCTCCGACCTGCGTCTGGCCTCGGCCTCGATCACCCTGCGCCGGCGCACCGGGGGATCCGACGCCGGCTGGCACCTGAAACTGCCGGTGGCGCCCGGCATCCGGGACGAGATCAGGGCCCCTCTCTCCGACACCGTGCCCGACGAACTCGCCGGGCTGGTCCGCTCCCGCGTCCGTGAGGGACAGCTGGTGCCCGTGGTGCGGCTGCGCTCCAGCCGGGACGTCCGCGAACTCGTCGACGCCCGGGGCCGGCTGCTCGCCGAGGCGAGTGTGGACGCCGTACGCGCGGACCGGCAGTTCGGCGGCGAGGGCAGCGCGCAGTGGACCGAGATCGAGGTGGAGCTGGCCGACGGCGGCGATCCGGTGCTGCTCGACAAGGTCGAGAAGCGGCTGCGCAAGGCGGGCGTACGGCCGTCGAAGTCCGCGTCCAAGCTGGAGCGGGCGCTGGCGGAGACGCAGGGCGGGCATCCGCGGCCGCGGGACGAGGGCCCCGCCGAGCCCGTCACCGCCGGCGATCACGTCCTGGCGTACATCCGGGCCCAGCGGGACGCCGTCGTCGAGCTGGACCCGGCCGTGCGCCGGGACGTCGAGGAGTCGATCCACGACATGCGGGTCGCCACCCGCCGGCTGCGCAGCACGTTCCGTTCCTTCCACAAGGTCCTCGACCGGCAGGTCACCGACCCGATCGGCGCCGAACTGAAGTGGCTGGCCGGGGAACTGGGCGTGGGCCGCGACCACGAGGTGCTGGCCGAACGGCTGGAAGCGGCCCTCGGCGACCTGCCGTCCGCTCTCGTCTCCGGGCCGATCCACGACCGGTTGAGCACCTGGGCCAAGGCCGGGGAGCACGGCTCCCGCCGCCGGCTGCTCGGCGTGCTCGACTCCCCGCGCTACCTGACGCTCCTCGACAGCCTGGACGCCGTGGTCAGCGACCCGCCGACCCTCCGGGCGGCCGGCAAGAAGCCGGACAAGGTGCTCGCCAAGGCCGTGCGCAAGGACTTCGAGAAGGTGTCCGCGCTGGTCGACAAGGCCATGGCACAGGAGCCGGGTGTCGACCGCGACCTCGCGCTGCACGAGGCCCGCAAGAAGGCCAAGCGGACGCGCTACGCGGCCGAGACGGCCGGTCCGGCCCTGGGCGGCACGGCCAAGTCCCTGGTCAAGTCCATGAAGTCGCTCCAGAGCCTGCTCGGCGACCACCAGGACAGCGTGATGGCCCGCACCACCCTGCGGGAGCTGTCCGCGGTGGCGCACGCGGCGGGGGAGAGCTCCTTCACGTACGGCGTGCTGTACGCCCGCGAGGAGCGGCGCGCGGAGCGGGTGGAGGAGGCCCTGCCGGCGGAGTGGAAGAAGACCAGGGCCTCGATGGAGGTCTAGCACCGGGGGCCGCGGGGACGGGGGAGTCCTCCGAGCGGGTTACGCTTGATGGTCACCCCTGTCCCCCGTCAGCTCACGAAGGTAATGCCGCGATGTCTGTCGAGTCGGTCTTCCCGCAGCTAGAAGCCTTGCTCCCGCATGTGCAGAAGCCGATCCAGTACGTGGGCGGCGAGCTCAACTCCACCGTCAAGCCCTGGGAGTCCTGCGACGTCCGCTGGGCGCTCATGTACCCGGACGCGTACGAGGTCGGGCTGCCCAACCAGGGCGTCATGATCCTCTACGAGGTGCTGAACGAGCAGGAGGGGGTCCTGGCCGAGCGCACGTACAGCGTGTGGCCGGACCTGGAGGCGCTGATGCGGGAGCACGCGGTGCCGCAGTTCACCGTGGACGGCCACCGTCCGGTGAAGGCCTTCGACGTGTTCGGACTGTCCTTCTCCACGGAGCTGGGCTACACGAACATGCTCACGGCGCTGGACCTCGCCGGGATCCCGCTGGAGTCCAAGGACCGCGGTCTCGACGACCCGATCGTGCTGGCGGGCGGCCACGCGGCCTTCAACCCCGAGCCGATCGCCGACTTCATCGACGCGGCGGTCATCGGTGACGGCGAGCAGGCCGTGCTGGACATGACGAAGATCATCCGCGAGTGGAAGGCGGAGGGCCGGCCGGGTGGCCGCGACGAGGTCCTCTTCCGGCTCGCGAAGACGGGCGCGGTGTACATCCCGCGCTTCTACGACGTGGAGTACCTGCCGGACGGCCGGATCGCGCGTGTGGTGCCGAACAGGTCGGGCGTTCCGTGGCGCGTGTCCAAGCACACGGTCATGGACCTCGACGAGTGGCCCTACCCCAAGCAGCCGCTGGTCCCGCTCGCGGAGACGGTGCACGAGCGCATGTCGGTCGAGATCTTCCGCGGCTGCACCCGCGGCTGCCGCTTCTGCCAGGCCGGCATGATCACCCGCCCGGTGCGCGAGCGGTCGATCACCGGTATCGGCGACATGGTCGAGAAGGGCCTGAAGGCGACCGGCTTCGAGGAGGTCGGCCTGCTGTCGCTGTCGAGCGCCGACCACAGCGAGATCGGCGAGGTCGCGAAGGGCCTCGCGGACCGCTACGAAGAGGACAAGATCGGCCTGTCCCTTCCCTCCACCCGCGTGGACGCCTTCAACGTGGACCTGGCGAACGAGCTGACCCGCAACGGCCGCCGGTCCGGCCTGACCTTCGCCCCCGAGGGCGGCTCGGAGCGCATGCGCAAGGTCATCAACAAGATGGTCTCCGAAGAGGACCTGATCCGGACGGTCTCCACCGCGTACGGCAACGGCTGGCGCCAGGTGAAGCTGTACTTCATGTGCGGTCTGCCGACGGAGACGGACGAGGACGTCCTGCAGATCGCCGACATGGCGATGAAGGTGATCGCCGAGGGCCGCAAGGTCTCCGGCCAGAACGACATCCGCTGCACGGTGTCGATCGGCGGGTTCGTGCCGAAGCCGCACACGCCGTTCCAGTGGGCGCCGCAGCTCTCCGCCGAGGAGACCGACGCGCGCCTGACGAAGCTCCGCGACAAGATCCGGGGCGACAAGAAGTACGGCCGCTCCATCGGCTTCCGCTACCACGACGGCAAGCCGGGCATCGTCGAGGGCCTCCTCTCGCGCGGCGACCGCCGTATCGGTGCCGTCATCCGGGCCGTCTACGAGGACGGCGGCCGCTTCGACGGCTGGCGCGAGCACTTCTCCTACGACCGCTGGATGGCCTGCGCCGACAAGACGCTGCCCGCCTTCGGCGTCGACGTCGACTGGTACACGACACGGGAGAAGTCCTACGAGGAGGTCCTGCCCTGGGACCACCTGGACTCGGGCCTCGACAAGGACTGGCTCTGGGAGGACTGGCAGGACGCCCTCGACGAGACCGAGGTCGAGGACTGCCGCTGGACGCCCTGCTTCGACTGCGGGGTCTGCCCGGCGATGGACACCCACATCCAGATCGGCCCGACCGGCAAGAAGCTGCTGCCGTTGACCGTGAAGCAGCCGGCGGGGACCGCACACACGCACTGAGCCCGTCACCGAGTGGGTCCCCCTCCCGACGGGAAGGGGGACCGGGGCTGCGTGCCGCGCTGCCGCCGTCGGCTTCCGAGGCGACGGTTGTTGTTGCAGGTCCTGGGTGTACCGGTGGGGCCTGCTGTTCGTGCAGGTCCTGGATCTACCGGTGGGGCCTGCTGTTCGAGTTCTGCATCTGCGCCTACTGAGCCGGCGACCGTCCGGCCGCCGTCCGGGCTTGCGACGCGCTGCCGGCGATGCCGGACCTGCCCGACGCCGTCCGCGGCCAGACCCGGACCCACCGCGAGTTCCCCGCACCCCACGTCCGGGCCGTTCCCCGGCCTGCCCGGCACGCCGTCCGAAGGCCACCCGGGCAGGCAAGACGGCGCGACCGCGGAAGAAGCGGTCCTGACGCACCCTCAACAACGCATCCACCGCGGTGGTTGTAGCGTCTACGTCGATATGGACCTGGAGAAACCGCCCGCAGGGCCGCCCGCGACACCGTCGGCGCAGCCGCCCGCGCGGGCGCCCGAGGGGTGCCTCGTCGTGGCGGTCCGGCTGCCCGTACGCATCGTCGTGCTCGTCCTCGTCGTGCCGGTCCGGATGGTGTGGGACGCGCTCGTCGTCGTGGGGCGCTTCCTCCGGGACGCGGTCCTGCGGCCGCTGGGGCGCGCCCTGCTGTGGCTCGGGAACGCCCTGTTCGTCCTGCCGCTGATCGGGTTGTGGCGGTACATCGTCGTCCCGGTGGTCAAGGCGCTCGGCCGGCTCGTCGAGATGCTGCTCGTGGTGCCGGTGGTGTGGGCCTACCGGCACGTCCTGACGCCGCTCGGGCACGGCGTCGCGTGGCTCGCGCGCGGGATCGGGACCGGGCTGGCGTGGGTGTACGCGCGCGTGCTGACGCCGGTCGGCCACGCGGTCGGCCGGCTGTTCAAGGGGATCGGGGCGGTGCTCGCCGCCGTCGGCGTCGGCGCGTACACCGCCGTGGCCTGGCTGGTGCGCCACCTCGTCGTCCTGCCGGCCGGCTGGGTCCACCGGTGGATCCTCGCGCCGGCCGGCCGGGCGATCGCCTGGTGCGCACAAGGGGTGTGGCGGCTTCTGACGTTGCTCGCCACCGGGACCGGCCTCGTCCTGTACTGGACCGCCCGGATCCTGGTCGTGCTGCCCGCGCTCGCGCTCCGGCGCTGGGTGCTCGCCCCCGTCGGCCGGTTCCTGGCGGTCGTGGCGCGTGAGGTGGGGGAGGCACTCGGGCACGCCTGGCGGATCGCCGGACGGATCTCGCGGGCCGTCGGACGGTTTCTCGGCACCCTCTTCCGGTGGATCTTCGTGGAGCCCGTGCGCTGGGTCTACCGGACCGTCCTCACGCCGGTCGGACATGTCGTCCGGGACGCCGTGCTGCGTCCCGCCGCCCGCGCGGCGCGCAGCGTGGGCCGGACCGCCCGGCAGACCCTGGCCGCCGCCCGGGAGACCGCCCGCCAGGCCCGCGCGGACGTGCGCCGGATGCTTTTCGGGGAGTCGCGCGAGCCGGAGGCGGTCCACCGGCGGGAACCATCCGGGGCGGAGGCACGTACTCTTGGTAGGAGTACGACCGCTCTCACGAAGGACTGAACGACACTGGGCAAGCGACAGCCCGAAGGCCCGCCGCCCGCACCCGCGGTGCAGCGCATCCGACTGCGCTACACCAAGCGCGGCCGCCTCCGGTTCACCAGCCACCGTGACTTCCAGCGCGCCTTCGAGCGTGCTCTGCGCCGTGCCGAGGTGCCGATGGCGTACTCGGCGGGGTTCACGCCGCATCCGAAGGTGTCGTACGCCAATGCCGCACCCACCGGCACGGGCAGTGAGGCGGAGTATCTGGAGATCGCGCTCACCGCGGCGCGTGACCCGGAGAAGCTGAGAATCCTCCTCGACGAGTCGCTGCCCACCGGGCTCGACATCGTCGACGCGGTAGAGGCCCGGACCTCGGGGCTCGCCGACCGGCTGACGGCCTCCGTGTGGGAGCTGCGGCTGGACGGAGTGGACCCGGCCGACGCCGAACGTGCGGTGGCGGCCTTCAACAAGGCCGATGCCGTCGAGGTCCAGCGCATGGCCAAGAACGGCGTCCGGACCTTCGACGCCCGTGCCGCCGTCGTACAACTCGAGACCCACAGTGAAACTGCTGATAGGCCGACGGACCAGGCCTGTGCGATACTGCGCCTGGTTGTTCGGCACGTGACGCCTGCCGTACGACCCGACGACGTCCTGTCCGGTCTTCGCGCCGTGGCCGACCTGGCGCCGCCGGTCCCCGCTGCGGTGACCAGGCTGGCGCAGGGGCTGTTCGATGAAGAGACCGGCACGGTGACCGACCCGCTCGCGCCCGACCGCGAGGCAGCTCAGGCCCCCACAACGGCCGAACCCGCTGCCGCCGCGAAGGCGCCCGCGTAGGGAAGGTTCCGCGAAGGGACGGACGTCGTAGCGCCGCCCTCGTACTCGGGAGCCACCTGGGTCGGGCGGCAACCGACCAGAAGACTTTCGCCAGGCCGTACGCATTCGGCGTACGGAACCGGCGAGACAGGACACAGAGAGCTCCCGTGCGGCGCCCGCGCCCCGGACGGCGGCACCGCGCATCGCGCGAGCCGCGGACGTCAACGGCGATCGATCCCTCGAGATCGACGCCGGACCAGGCGCGGCGCCCGGGAGCCTGACGGGAGAAACGCCCGCATGCTCGAGCCAACCGAATCCGCAGAGTCCGCACCGGACTCCGAAGCGAACACCCCCAGCGACACCCTGCCGCCGCGTCGTCGGCGCCGTGCCGCGTCCCGACCGGCGGGCCCGCCGGCCGCCGGCGCCGACACCTCGGCCGAGATCACCACGCCGGCCATACCGGCCGTGGAGTCCGCCGAGCAGTTGGCGGAGGAGGACCTCGAGGACGAGGTCACCGAGGTCACCGAGGCCGTTCAGGCCGACGCCAGGGCCGACGAGCCCGCCGAGGCCGCCCCGCGCACCCGGCGCCGGGCCACCCGCCGCGCCTCCGCGCCCGCCGGGGCTCCGGCCGCCGCCGAGGCCGCCGAGACCGTGCTGCCCGTGGCCGCCGAGGTGAGCGCCCCCGCCGTGCAGGAAGCCGCTGCCGAGGAGGCCGCCGCCGAGGACGCCGCTCCTCGTCGCCGCCGCCGGGCCACGCGTCGCGTGTCCACGCCGTCCGAGGCTCCGGCCGAGGTCGTCGAGGCCGCCGTCGAGCCCGAGCCCGTCGCGCCGCCGGTCGAGGAGGCGCCCGCCGAGGCCGCGCCCCGCACGCGGCGCCGGGCCACCCGTCGGGCGACCGCGCCCGCCGGTGCGCCGGAGGCCGAGGCGCCCGCCGTCGCCGGGACCGAGACGCCCGCCGCCGAGGCCGCGGCTCCGGAGGCCGCCGAAGAGACGCCCGCCGAGCCCGCTCCCCGGACGCGCCGTCGCGCCACCCGCCGGGTGACCGCGCCCGCCGAGGCCGAGGCTCCCGAGCCGGCCGTCGCCGCCGCCCCCGCCGAGGAGGCAGAGGCTCCCGAGGCGCCCGCCGCTCCCGCCGAGGCCGCGCCCGCCGCCGAGACCGCCCAGGCTTCCCCGGCCCCCCAGGCCGACGAGGACGCCGGTCCCCGTCGTGGTGGCCGTCGTCGTGTGGTCCGTCGGGCCGCCGGCGGCTTCTCCGCGCCCTCGCAGGAGAGCACCGACTCCGACGCGCCGCGTCGTCCGGCCCGCCCCGCGGTCGCCGTCTTCCAGGCGCCCGTGTTCGCCGAGCCGCAGTTCCAGACCCCGCAGCGGGCCGCGGCCGAGGCCGCCGCCGCCGGGGCCGAGGTCCCGGAGGCCGAGGAGCCCGAGGAGACCGAGGTCGCTCAGGAGGCTCCGGAGGAGCCGACCGGGTCGCGCCGTCGCCGTCGTCGCCGGGCCACCGGTCTCGGCGACGAGGCCGAGGCCGTCCGGACCGCCGCTCCCGCCGCTCCCGCAGCGCCCGCCGCGACCCCGGTCGCGGAAGAGCCGGAGACCGAGCCGGACGAGGCCGACGAGGCCGAGGACGCCGCCGACAGCGACGACGAGACCGAGGAGACCGGGTCGCGCCGCCGTCGCCGTCGTGGCGGCCGTCGCCGTCGTCGTGGCGATGCCGCCGACGGCGAGGGTGACTCCGGCGAGGCCGAGTCCGACGAGTTCGCCGCCGAGCAGGCCGCGCAGGACGCCGAGGACACCGCCGAGCAGGAGGACGAGGACGCGGAGGACGCCGAGGAGGAGGCCGGTGGTTCCACCGCGGGCAGCCGCCGTCGCCGTCGCCGGCGACGGCGTGCCGGTGACTCCTCTCCTGACGCCGAGCAGAGCGACGGGGACCCGGAGCGCACGGTCGTCAAGGTCCGTGAGCCGCGCAAGCCTTCCGAGCCGTCCGACGAGGTGCAGTCCATCAAGGGCTCGACCCGTCTCGAGGCCAAGAAGCAGCGCCGCCGGGAAGGCCGTGAGCAGGGCCGCCGGCGGGTGCCGATCATCACCGAGGCCGAGTTCCTGGCCCGCCGCGAGGCCGTCGAGCGCGTGATGGTCGTCCGCCAGAGCGGCGAGCGCACCCAGATCGGCGTCCTGGAAGACAACGTGCTCGTCGAGCACTACGTCAACAAGGAGCAGGCCACCTCCTACGTCGGCAACGTGTACCTGGGCAAGGTGCAGAACGTGCTGCCGTCGATGGAGGCCGCCTTCATCGACATCGGCAAGGGCCGCAACGCCGTCCTGTACGCCGGAGAGGTGAACTTCGAGGCGCTCGGCATGGCCAACGGGCCGCGCCGCATCGAGGCCGCCCTCAAGTCGGGCCAGTCGGTCCTCGTCCAGGTGACGAAGGACCCGATCGGTCACAAGGGCGCCCGCCTGACCAGCCAGGTCTCGCTCCCCGGCCGCTACCTGGTGTACGTGCCCGAGGGCTCGATGACCGGCATCAGCCGCAAGCTGCCCGACACCGAGCGGGCCCGGCTGAAGACCATCCTCAAGAAGATCGTCCCCGAGGACGCGGGCGTCATCGTGCGCACCGCCGCCGAGGGCGCGAGCGAGGACGAGCTGCGCCGCGACGTCGAGCGACTGCAGGGCCAGTGGGAGGACATCCAGAAGAAGGCGAAGAACGGCGGCAACGCCCCGACGCTGCTGTACGGCGAGCCGGACATGACCGTCCGGGTCGTGCGCGACATCTTCAACGAGGACTTCTCCAAGGTCATCGTCAGCGGTGACGAGGCCTGGTCGACCATCCACGGGTACGTCTCGCACGTCGCGCCCGACCTGGCCGACCGCCTGTCCCGGTGGACCTCCGAGGTCGACGTCTTCGCCACGTACCGGATCGACGAGCAGCTCGCCAAGGCGCTGGACCGCAAGGTCTGGCTGCCCAGCGGCGGTTCGCTGGTGATCGACCGGACCGAGGCGATGGTCGTCGTCGACGTCAACACCGGCAAGTTCACCGGTCAGGGCGGCAACCTCGAGGAGACGGTCACCAGGAACAACCTGGAGGCGGCCGAGGAGATCGTGCGCCAGCTGCGGCTGCGCGACCTCGGCGGCATCATCGTGATCGACTTCATCGACATGGTGCTGGAGTCCAACCGGGACCTGGTGCTGCGGCGCCTGCTGGAGTGCCTGGGCCGCGACCGCACGAAGCACCAGGTCGCTGAGGTGACCTCGCTGGGGCTCGTGCAGATGACCCGCAAGCGGGTCGGCCAGGGGCTGCTGGAGTCGTTCTCCGAGACCTGTGTGCACTGCAACGGGCGCGGCGTCATCGTCCACATGGAGCAGCCGGCCGCGGCCGGTGGCGGCGGCAAGCGCAAGAAGCGCGGCCGCGGTGGCGACGGGCAGGGCCACGACCACGAGCACGACACGGTGACGGCCGACGTCGCCGAGTCGCTCGCGGGCGCCGGGCAGGAGACGGAGAGCGAGGCCGAGGTCGCCGCCGAGGTGGCCGAGCCGGTCGCGCTCGCGGCCCCCGAGTTCGCGCCGGACGAGGAGCTGTACAGCAGCATCGCAGAGGCGGAGGCCTCCGCCTCGCGTGGCCGCGGCCGTCGTCGGGCGAGCCGTCGGGCGTCCGCTCCGGCGGGTGCGCCGAGGGGCGGCGCGTCGCGCAGGTCGGGCGACTACGAGCCGAGTGCCGTCCAGGCGCCGGCCGAGGAGATCGCCGAGGCGCCCACCGCGCAGGAGGTCACCGCCGAGGCGGAGGCCGAGCGCCCGGTGCAGCCGGCCGAGGCGGTCACCGCGGGCGCCGAGCCGGTCGCCGTCGAGGACCCGGTCGTCGAGGCTCCCGTGGTCGAGGCCCCGGTGGCCGAGGCCCCGGCCGTCGAGGCTCCGGTCGTCGACGAGGCCGCGCCCAAGGGCCGCACCCGTCGTCGCGCCACCCGCAAGGTGTCCGCGCCGGCCGGTTCGCCCGCCGGGGCGGAGGCCGCCGTGCTGACGGTCGCCGAGCCGTCGGTCGCACCGGCCCCGGCCGCCGAGGTCGCTCCGGTGGAGCAGCCCGAGGCGGAGCAGGTCGCCGAGCCCGTCGCCGAGAGCGCGGCCCCGGCCCGCCCGCGGCGCCGTGCCGTGCGCAAGGCCACCGCGCCGACCGCGTCCGAGGAGACGGCCGTCGTGGTCGTGCCGTCGGTCGTGGAGAGCGTCGCCGAGGAGACCGAGGCGCCCGCCGAGGAGGCGGAGGCCGCTCCGGCGAAGAAGGCGGCCGCGCGCAAGACGGCGAAGAAGGCCACGGCGAAGAAGGCCGCCACCAAGAAGACGGCGGCGGTGAAGAAGACGGCCGCGAAGAAGACCGTCGCCAAGAAGACGACGGCGAAGAAGGCCGCGAAGACGGCGTCGAAGACGACGGCGGCGGCCCAGCAGGGTCAGCCGACCGTCTCGGCCTCCACGGAGGAGTGACTCCGGCTTCTGCCGAGGGCACCCGGATCCGGCTGATCCCGGCGGATCGGGCCTGATGTCGGCCGAGCCTGTCCGACCGCCACGCGGGCACCCGGTATCCTCCGGGTGCCCGCGTCGCATTGTGTTCGGCAGCGAGTTACTCTGTGTCCCGCTTGTGATGGAGCGCACGCTCTGCGTGAGTTTCACTGTGGTAACCCTGGGGAAAATCGCTGTCCGCGTGCTGGTAACGTGCACTGTGGTCCCGGTGGCCAAAGACATGCACACCGTGACCCCGGCCGATGAGCACATCCGGTCTTCCAACCGGACACGGCTGACTTCCCGCAAGGAGCCCTCAGGGGGGCGGGGTCCTGTGTACAACCCGTCCGCCCGCTCACAGGCATCGGCGGACAACCAGGGATGCGGCCGTGCTGAGCATCGACACGGTCTCTTCCCGACCATGCAAGACGTGGTGCGGCTTAGAGGTCGCCGTAGAGGAGGGGATGTCGATGACCGACGCCCGTGAGTTCATACCGGCCGCCAAACCCGTGATCGGCGAGGAGGAGATCGAGGCCGCGGTGCGCGTGCTGCGCAGCGGCATGGTCGTCCAGGGGCCCGAGGTGGCCGCCTTCGAGGAGGAGTTCTCGGAGCTCGTCGACGGGCGTCACTGCGTCGCGGTCAACTCCGGTACCTCCGCGCTGCACCTTTCGCTCCTCGCCCTCGGTCTCGGTCCGGGCGACGAGGTCATCGTGCCGTCGTTCTCCTTCGCCGCGTCCGCCAACGCGGTACGGCTGGTCGGCGCCGACGTGGTCTTCGCCGACATCGACCCGGACACGTACTGCCTGGACCCGGCCGCGGTCGAGGCCGCGCTGTCGCCCCGCACCGCCGCGATCATGCCGGTCCACCTGTACGGGCACCCGGCCGCCATGGACAAGATCATGGCGATCGCCGAGCAGCACGGGCTCGCCGTGATCGAGGACGCCTGCCAGGCCCACGCGGCCGCACTGCACGGCACCCCGGTCGGAGCCTTCGGCGCCGCGGGCACCTTCAGCTTCTACCCGACGAAGAACATGCACAGCCTCGAGGGCGGCATGATCTCCACCGGTGACGCGGAGACCGCCCGCACCCTGCGCCTGCTGCGCAACCAGGGCATGGAGAAGCGCTACGCCAACGAGATCGTCGGCGCCAACGTGCGCATGACGGACGTGTCCGCCGCCATCGGCCGCGTCCAGCGCGGCAAGCTGACCGGCTGGACCGAGCAGCGCATCGCCAACGCCGCGTACCTCACCGAGCACATCACCGCGCCGAACGTGGTCACGCCGAAGGTCGCCGAGGGCGCCCGGCACATCTACCACCAGTACACGGTGCGCGTCCTGGGTGACCGCGACGCCGCCATGGCCAGGCTGACCGAGGCCGGCATCGGCAACGCGGTGTACTACCCGACTCCCATCCACCGGCTGAAGCCGTACTGGGAGCCGGACCAGAAGGCGGGCCGCGACTGGGACCTGCCCGAGACGGACCGCGCGGCCGCCCAGGTCGTGTCGCTGCCCGTGCACCCGGCCCTGTCCGCCCAGGATCTTGAGCGCATCGTCACCGCCGTCAATGCTCTGGGGGAGCAACTGTGAGTACCGGGAAGTCGCTGCGAGCGGGACTCGTCGGCCTCGGTTCCATGGGGCGTCACCACGCCCGCGTCCTGTCGGGTCTGGAGGGCGTCGACCTCGTCGGCGTCGTCGACCCGATGGGCGACAAGTTCGGCGCCGCCCAGGGCGTGCCGATCCTGAACACCGTCGAGGAGCTCATCGCGCTCGGCGTGGACTACGCCGTCGTGGCCTGCCCCACCGCCCTGCACGAGCCGGTCGGCCTGGCGCTCGCCGAGGCCGGCGTGTGCGCGCTGGTCGAGAAGCCGGTCGCCGACACCGTCGAGGGCGCCCGTCGTCTCGTCGAGGCGTTCGAGTCGCGCGGTCTGGTGGCCGGCGTCGGTCACATCGAGCGCTGCAACCCGGCGCTCATGTCGCTGCGCGCCCGGCTGGAGGCCGGTGAGCTCGGTGACGTCTACCAGGTCGTCACCCGCCGCCAGGGCCCCTTCCCGCACCGCATCGCGGACGTCGGCGTCGTCAAGGACCTCGCCACGCACGACATCGACCTCACCGGCTGGGTGACCGGACGCCAGTACGTGTCCATCGCCGCGCACACCGTCTCCAAGAGCGGCCGTGAGCACGAGGACATGGTCTCCGCGGTGGGGCGTCTGGACGACGGCACCATGGTCAACCACCTGGTGAACTGGCTGAGCCCGCTCAAGGAGCGGTTCACCTCGGTCACCGGTGAGCGCGGCTGCTTCATCGCCGACACCCTCACCGCCGACCTGACGTTCCACTCCAACGCCGCCGTGACCACCGAGTGGGAGGCCCTGCGGGCGTTCCGCGGGGTGTCCGAGGGCGACATGATCCGGTACGCCATCCCGAAGCGCGAGCCGCTGCTCGTCGAGCACGAGCTGTTCCGGGACGCGGTGCTCGGCAAGCAGGCCGACATCTGCACCCTGCGCCAGGGCATGCGCACCGTCGAGGTGGCGGCCGCGGTCCTCGAGTCGGCGACCAGCAACCGCAGTGTGTCCCTTCAGCCGGAGGACCTGGCCGCAGATGGCAGCTGAGCATCACACATCGGGGGAACGGTGCGTGCTCGGCAGGACTCCTATGTTCTGTGAGACTTTCCCCGCAGGACCCAGCCGGCCATCGGCTGTCGGAGACCAGGAGCCGGAGAATGAGTGCTGCGCCTGACGTCAGCGTCGTCGTTGCCGTCTACAACACGATGCCGTACCTGACGGAGTGCCTGAACTCGCTCGTCGGGCAGAGCATCGGCCGCGAGCGCCTGGAGATCATCGCTGTCGACGACGGTTCGACCGACGACAGCGGCACCGAGCTGGACCGGTTCGCGGCGCTGTACCCGGACACCGTCAAGGTGCTCCACCAGCCGAACTCCGGTGGCCCCGCCGCGCCCAGCAACCGGGCGCTGGAGGTGGCCACCGGCCGGTACGTGTACTTCATCGGCTCCGACGACTACCTCGGCGAGGAAGCGCTGGAGCGGATGGTGGCCTGCGCCGACAAGCACGGCTCCGACGTCGTGGTGGGCAAGATGGTCGGCACCAACGGCCGTTACGTGCACCAGGCGCTGTACAAGGAGAGCGACCCGGACGTCAGCCTGTACCACTCCGCGCTGCCCTTCACGCTGGCCAACACCAAGCTGTTCCGCCGGGACCTGGTCGAGAAGTACAAGCTGCGCTTCCCCGAGCACCTGCCCGTGGGCAGCGACCAGCCGTTCACCATCGAGGCGTGCGTGCGCGCCAAGAAGATCTCGGTGGTGGCCGACTACACCTGCTACTACGCGGTCAAGCGCGGTGACGCCAGCAACATCACCTACCGTGCCGACCACCTGGCGCGGCTGCGGGCCGCCGCCGAGATCATGGACTTCACGGCCGGTCTGGTCGAGGCGGGACCGGAGCGGGACGCGCTGCTGCGCCGGCACTTCACCTGGGAGCTCGCCAAGCTCGTCCAGGACGACTTCCCCGGCCTCGACCGCGAGCTCCGGCGGCAGATCTGCGCGGGCATCGCGCGGCTCGCCGACGTCTACTTCACCGACGGCATCCGCGACGCGATGGACGTCAAGCGCCGGGTGCGCATAGCCCTGGCCCGGGCGGGCGCGATCGACGAGCTGGCCGAGGCGATCAGCTCGGAGAAGAAGCACGGGGCGCCGCCGTTCGTCGTCGAGGGCGAGCGCGCCTACGCCCGGTACGCCGGTTTCCGCGACCCGCGCATCGGCCTGGCCGACCGGGTCTACGAGCTGGTCGGGGAGTCGGTGCCGGGCCGCCTCGCGCAGGGCACCGAACTGCTGGCCTCCGCCTGGGAGCAGCAGGGCGAGGCGCTCACGTACACGCTGTCCGTGCGGGTGCCGGTGCTCGGCGACGTCGACGGCGCGGTGGTGCGGCTCGCCGACAAGGCCATGCCCAAGTCGGCGGACAAGCCCGGCGCGCGCCGGCTGAAGGCGGGCCACGTCCTGCCGGCACCGGTGGGCGAGTTCACGTTCGAGCCGTCCGAGGACGGCGCGGCCACCGTGCTGCACGCCCGGATCCCGCTGACGTACGTCACCGCGAAGCGGGGCGTGCGGGTATACCTGGACGTGGCCGGTTCGACGTACGAGATCCCCGTTCGGGGCAAGGATCTGCCCATGCCGCTGGCGCGCCAGTGGGGCCGGGAGGGGGACCCCTACCGGGCGTCGGCCGTGGTGAACGACAAGGGGCGTGTCGTGATCGACACGGCCCGGATGTACCCGCCGAAGACCGCGGTGCTCCGCCAGGGGCTGGGGCGGCTCGTGCGGAAACTGAAGTCCGGGGCCGGCCGTCTGAAGCGGGCCGTCGGCACCAAGAAGTCCAAGCCGACCGGCTCCAAGAAGCCGACCGGTTCCAAAAGGAAGTAGCGACCCTCCATGAACATCTGTGTAGTAGCACTCGGCAAGATCGGCCTGCCGCTGGCCGTGCAGTTCGCCTCCAAGGGCCACCGGGTCATCGGCGCGGACGTCAACGAGAAGGTCGTCGAGCTGGTCAACGCCGGCGTCGAGCCGTTCCCCGGCGAGCACGACCTCGATGTCAAGATGAAGCAGGCCGTCGACGCCGGGCTGCTGACCGCGACCACGGACACCGCGTCCGCCGTCGCCGCGTCCGAGGCCGTGGTCGTCGTCGTCCCGCTGTTCGTGGACGCCGAGGGCACCCCGGACTTCGGCTGGATGGACTCGGCGACCAAGGCGATCGCCCAGGGCCTCAAGCCCGGCACGCTCGTCAGCTACGAGACCACGCTGCCGGTCGGCACCACCCGCACCCGCTGGGCGCCGATGCTGGCCGAGGGCTCGGGGCTGACCGCGGGCGAGGACTTCCACCTGGTGTTCTCGCCGGAGCGGGTGCTGACCGGCCGGGTCTTCGCCGACCTGCGCCGCTACCCCAAGCTGGTCGGTGGCATCGACGAGGCGTCGAGCGCCCGTGGTGTGGAGTTCTACGAGCAGGTCCTGGACTTCGACGAGCGCGCCGACCTGCCCCGCCCGAACGGCGTGTGGGACCTGGGCACCGCCGAGGCCTCCGAGCTGGCCAAGCTCGCCGAGACGACCTACCGGGACGTCAACATCGGCCTGGCGAACCAGTTCGCGCGCTTCGCCGACAGCAACGGCATCGACGTCAAGAAGGTCATCGAGGCCTGCAACTCGCAGCCCTACAGCCACATCCACCAGCCGGGCATCGCCGTCGGCGGTCACTGCATCCCGATCTACCCGCGGATGTACCTGTGGAACGACCCGGCCGCGACCGTCGTGCGCTCCGCCCGTGAGGCGAACGCCGCGATGCCCGAGTACGCCGTCGACCTGCTGGCCGCCGCCTACGGAGACCTGACCGGCGTGAACGTGCTGGTGCTGGGCGCCGCCTACCGCGGTGGCGTGAAGGAGACCGCCTTCTCCGGCGTCTTCCCGACCGTCGAGGCCCTCAAGGCGCGGGGCGCGGTGCCCTTCGTCTCGGACCCGATGTACACGGACGAGGAGCTCGCCGCCCACGGCCTCACCCCGCACGCGGGCGAGAAGGTCACCGCGGCGATCCTCCAGGCCGACCACGCCGAGTACCGCACGCTGACCCCGGCCGATCTGCCGGACGTCACCGTCCTGGTCGACGGTCGCCGCACGACGGACCCGGAGGCCTGGAAGGGCGTCCGCCGCGTGGTCATCGGCGGCTGACGCTCGTACGCGAACAACCTCGTGGCCCCGTCCCGTATCCGGGGCGGGGCCCTGGTGCAGGAAGGTTTTACCATGTCCTGGCTGATCACGGGCGGCGCCGGTTTCATCGGCTCGCATGTCGTGAAGGCGATGACGGACGCCGGTGAGCGGGTCGTCGTCCTCGACGACCTGAGCACGGGCCGGGCCGAGCGGCTCCCGGACGGTGTGGTGCTGGAGGTCGGCACGGTGCTCGACGGCGACGTCGTCGAGCGGGTGCTGCGCGAGCACGGCATCACCGGCATCGTGCACATCGCGGGCAAGAAGCAGGTGGGCGAGTCCGTGGACCGGCCGCTGTACTACTACCGCGAGAACGTCGAGGGCATGCGGGTCCTGCTGGACGCGGCGGTCGCCGCGGGAGTCGGCCGGTTCCTGTTCTCCTCGTCCGCCGCCGTGTACGGCATGCCCGACGTCGACCTCGTCACCGAGAAGACGCCCTGCGCGCCGATCAACCCCTACGGCGAGACCAAGCTCGCCGGCGAGTGGCTGGTCGGGGCGGTCGGCGCACGGCACCGGATGGCGACCGCCTCGCTGCGCTACTTCAACGTGGCGGGCGCGGCCACGCCCGAGCTGGGCGACGACGGCGTCTACAACCTCGTCCCGATGGTCTTCGAGCGGCTCGAGGCGGGTGAGGCGCCGCGGATCTTCGGCGACGACTATCCGACGCCCGACGGCACCTGCGTCCGTGACTACATCCACGTCGAGGACATCGCCGCCGCGCATGTCGCGGCCGCCCGCCGGCTGGCCGCCGATCCCGAGGCCCGGCTGGTCCTCAACATCGGCCGCGGCGAGGGCGTCTCGGTCGCCGAGATGATCGGCGTCATCCAGGACGTGACCGGTCGCGCGGAGATCGGGCCCGACGTGTCCGCCCGCCGCCCGGGCGACCCGGCCCGGGTCGTGGCCTCCGCCGACCTCATCCACCAGGAGCTCGGCTGGAGCGCGCAGCGCGGCGTGCGGGAGATGGTGGAGTCGGCGTGGGCGGGGTGGCGTCTGCGGCACCCGTAGCGCGCAGGACTCCGGCGCTCGAGCGAGCGCCGGAGTCTGCGACGCCGCGTGCGGAGTCCGCGACACGACATGGGCGCTGAAGCCCGCGTCACGAGCGCTGGAGTCCGCGACCCGCGTGCCGGAACCTGCGGCACGAGCGGTGCGGAAGCCCGCGGCACGAGCGCTGGAGTCCGCGACCCGCGTGCCGGAACCTGCGGCACGAGCGGTGCGGAAGCCCGCGGCACGCGTGCGCGGGGCCGCGACATGGGTGAGGGCCCCCGGGGACATTCCCGGGGGCCCTCACCCATGCGGCGCCCTCGCTCCTGGGACCGGGGCGCCGGCCGCGTTCTCAGCCGGCCCGGTCCGCTTCGAGGATCAGCTTCTCGAAGTGCTTCTGCACCACGGGCCAGTCCCACACGGTCAGCGCGTGCTCGGTGGCGAGCTCGCCCGCCGCGCGCCAGGACTCCTCCGTGGCCGTGATCTTCAGGATCCGCTCGGCCGCCTCGGCGGGGGAGGCCACGACCCAGCCCTCGGGATAAAGGGTGCGGGCGCTGTTGGGCTTGCCCGCGTAGAACGGCCAGTCACGGGCTACGGGGACGGCGCCGCTGGCCGCGCCCTCCATCAGGCCGACGTGGCAGCCCTCCCGCACGGAGGAGCTGATGATCGTGCCGATCTCGACGAGCTTGGACGGGACGTCGTCCGTCGGGCCGAGCCGGACCACCGCGCCGGACTCCTCCAGCGGGGCCAGGAGCTCCTCGAACTCGGCCAGGTAGTCCTTGGTGGCCTGGCTGGTCTTCGGGTCCATGTCGCCGCCGACCAGGAGCAGCCGGTAGCGCTCGTCGTGCCTGCGGACCCGCTCCAGGACGTCCAGGGCCCACTTCGGGTCCTTGGCGACCTGGCTGATGCCGACCAGACCGAGGTTGAAGCGGGCCTCGGCCGGCTTCGCGCGGTTGAAGCCCGACAGGTCCATCGCGTTGTCGATGAGGTGGAACCGCGGGGCCTGCTCGCCGCGCAGCGTCGGCACGAGCGAGGCGGTCAGGTCCTTCACGTGCGGGGCGACGAAGACGAGGTCGTCGACCCGGGAGAAGTCCGTCATGTGCGGCCAGCGCGTGAACGCCTCGTAGCTGTGCAGGCGCACGATGATCCGGGTGTCGCCCGGGTCGATCGTGGTGAGCATGGCGGCCGGACCGGCCGCCCACTCCAGGAACACGGTGTCGGCCCAGTCGAGGTGCGGGCGCATCAGGCGCTCCACCTCTTCCTGATAGTCGCTCGTGTCGCCCGCCAGCCGGTCCTTGAGCATGCGCGGGGCCGCCCAGGAGATCCGCTTCAGGTGCTTGTTCGACGCCAGGTCGAGGAAGCGCAGCTCGACGCCGGGGTGGTCGGCGAAGTGCTCCTTGATCAGATGCAGGAAGTTGTCGTTGGCGCTCGTCGTCACCAGCAGCCGCAGCGGGCGGTCGGTGGGTGCGGGCGCGGCGGGCACCTTGCGGCCGCGGGGGCGGCTCAGTGCCTGGAACGCCTTGGAGCGGTGCAGCGGGGCGACGAAGCCCTCGGCGTCCTTCGCCAGCGGCGACGACAACTGGTCGATGTGCAGCACCCGGTGGAAGTGCAGGAACAGGGTGCGGTTGAGCGCCTCGGCGGCGTCGTCGGTCCGGCCCTCGGCGAAGAGCGCGTCGGCGTTCGCGAGCTGGGCCGCGACCGCCTTGCCGAGGAAGCGGGGGCTGATGCCCTTCTTCAGCTCCTGCATGACGCCCTCGTTGTAGAGGTCCGCGCGCAGCTGGAGGTCCGGGATCTTCGAGGCCGCGTCCGCGAGGGTGAGCGCGGCGCCGCTGGTGCGGCCCGCCCACTGCATGCCCTCGGCGACGTACCGCGAGGTCGCGGCGCGCACCTTTATGGGCATGCCGGGCGCGGTCACGGCCGAGCGCCACAGCCGGGCGCCGACGCCGGAACGCATCACGGGCCGCGGGGTCACGGTGCGCACGAGCTGCGCGGGCAGCCGGTCGACCGAGCGCTTCACATCACGGGCGACGGCGCTCAGCGGCGGCAGGACCGTGGAGTGACGGGCCGGCGCGCCGCCCTGTGCCTTCAGTTCCTCGACGGCCTTCAGCGCGGGCGCCAGCCCGAACTTGGCCGCCGCGGTGCGGTTGTACTCGGCGAGCCGCCAGACCGTGTACACGGCGGCCACGTCCAGGGCGACGAGCACGTCGGCCTGGCGGGCGTGGGAGCGCAGCCACGAGTCGCCGCGCACCTGCGTCCAGTTGCGCAGGCCGCGCGGGGCCTTGCCGAGGCGGCGGCGCACGGCCTGGCTGCGGTGCTTGAGGGTGCGCGGCAGCTGGTGGGCGCCGGCCAGCTCGACCTGGGCGAGTTCCTCCGGGACGCCCTCGGCCTCCAGGTGGAACATGCCCGCCAGGTGCACGCGGGCGCCCTGGGCGTTGAACTTGCGCACCGTGTCGGCGAGCACGCCGAAATTCGGCCTGACGGACGCCACGAGCAGGACTTCGGTCACTTGGCGAGCTCCTCGACAAGGTTCTTGACGGCGACGGACATCAGCGCCTCACGAGTGAACTGGTCGGCGTGGGCCATCGCGTCGGCATGCTCCTCGTCGGTGGTCTCCACCGCCATGTGCGCGGCCTTGATGAAGGACTCGGTCAGGCCGGCCTCGTCGATACCGGGGGCGCCGGTCCACAGCGGGTGGCCCCGCAGCACGTTCGAGGCGTCGTGCTCGACGGCGTGCGCCGACACGATCGGCAGGCCGGTCGCCATGTACTCGTACACCTTGCCCGAGGTGACGAACCGGCCGCCGATGAGAATCAGCACCATGGCGTCCCAGCCGGCGTAGATCGAGGAGACCTCGGCCTTGGCGGCGGGACCGCCGAAGACGACGCCGTCGGCCTCCGCCTCCTTGAACACCTCGGCGTGCCGGTTGGCACCGCGGGTGGCGCCGTTGCCGAGGTGGCCGCGCAGCTCGAAGCGCGCGTTCGCCAGCAGTGGCTCCTTGGCGCGGGCGGCGCGCCAGGCGTTGAGCACCGTCTCCAGGTGCGGGACGGTGAAGTTGACCGTGCCGAGGTAGCCGAAGACGAGACCCGCCTCGGCGTCGGGGTTGTGCGCCCGGCCCGGCGAGCTGTCCGCGTCGTAGCCGTTGCGGACGACGTGCACCCGGTCGGCGAAGTCGGGGTAGCGCCGCCGGTAGTGCTCGGCGATGGGGTCGTTGACGACCCACAGCGACACCGCGTGGTCCAGGATCTTCTGCTCCCAGCGGCCCTCGGCGGAGTCGCGGGCGAAGGCCTCGACACCGTCGATGACGTCGATGGACCAGCCGTCGCGGAAGTCCACCGCGTACGGGACCTTGGAGTCCTCCCACAGCTTCCAGGCCGCGGCGAGGTTCACGTACGGCACGCAGCTGGCGAGCAGCAGGTCCGCCGGGTGCTCCCGGTGGATGCGCAGCACGGCCTGCTCGAGGTCCTCGCGCCACTCGCCGAAGTTCGGCTCGGGGAAGTTCTCGGTCTGGCGCTTGCGGAGCTTGGCGACCCAGCCGTTGGGGTCGAGGGCGCGCGCCTCGTCGAAGCGGCGGATGTCGGTCTCGAGATCCTCGCGCGACAGGGGCAGCTCGACGATCTTCACCCGGGGGTCGACCTGGTCCAGCAGGGAGAGGTCGATGCCCGAGTCGAGTTCCCAGGACTCCCGGGCGATGTTGACGACCGTGACGTCCCAGCCGGCCTTGACGAACTGGTTGGCCGTCTCGCGCATCCGGTACGTGGAGCTCTTGGCGGCCGGGGGGAACCCGATGGCGAGATAGATGACGTGCGGTCGCTTGCCTTCCGCAGGCGGCCCGGACGGGGGAGACGATGACATAGCGGTTGACGCTAGCACGCTGACATGCGCGGACTGTGGGTCACATGTGGCCGTCCGCAGGCGGACGGCCACGTTCCCCCGTTCCGATCCACATGTCAGGCGGGCCGGCTGCCCCCCTTCCATTCCTCCATGAGACGGACGACGTTGTGCGCCGCGCGGCCGTCGCCGTACGGGATGCCGGGGTCGGCGGTCGGCACGGCACGGGTCACGGTCTCGGCCCATTCCTGGGGCGACAGCGTGTGCGGGTCGGGAACAAGGACGTTCCAGCCTGTGTCGACGGTTTCCACCCACTCGGTCTCCGGGCGGATCGTGGTGCAGATGCGCTCCAGCAGGAACGCCTCCTTCTGCAGACCGCCGGAGTCCGTCACCACACCGACGGAGGCCAGCACGGCGGCGACCAGGCTCGCGTACGGCAGCGGGCGGCCGACGTGCAGGTTGCCCTGAGCCAGCTCGATGCCGTGCTCGTGGGCGCGGGAGACGAGCCGCGGGTGGGCGGCGAGCGCGACCGGCACCGGCAGCTTGGCGAGCGAGTCGACGATCGCGGCGAGCCGCTCGGGGTCGTCGGTGTTGTCCGGGCGGTGCAGGGTCGCCAGCAGGAAGGGCTGCGTCGGGTCGATGCCCTCGGGCAGCTCCGGCGCCGGGAACTCACCGGCGCGGACCTGGTCGCGGATGCGCAGGCAGATGTCGACCATCACGTCGCCGGCCAGCCGGGCGCGGTCGGCGAGGCCCTCGTTCGCGAGGTGGCGCATGGCCTCCTCGGTGGGCGCGAGGAGCAGGTCTGCGCTGTGGTCGGTGAGGACGCGGTTGTGCTCCTCCGGCATCCGCCGGTTGAAGGAGCGCAGGCCCGCCTCCAGGTGCGCCACGGGCAGGTGCATCTTCACGGCCGACAGCGCGCCGGCGATGGTGGAGTTGGTGTCGCCGTAGACGAGGACCCAGTCCGGCTGCTCACGGTCGAGGACCGGGTCGAGCGCGGAGAGGACGGCGCCGGTCTGCACGCCGTGGCTGCCGGAGCCGACCCCGAGGTGGACGTCGGGGTCCGGGATGCCGAGTCCGGAGAAGAAGACGTCCGAGAGGTCGGCGTCGTAGTGCTGCCCGGTGTGCACGATGACGTGCTCGTGCTCGGTTTCCGCGAAGGCGGCCGCGATGGGGGCGAGCTTCACCAACTGGGGACGGGCGCCGACGATGCTGATGACTTTCACAGAGCACTCTTCTTCTGGGGGCGGGCATGTGGGGAGGGCGAGCAAAGGAAATGGTAGGCAAAGGGTTGGACGCGCCGGATCCGCAGTGGGTTGCCCTGCCGGGCGCGCGTGTCCAACCGTGTCCTGTCCGTGTCCGTCCAAGCCGTGGTCAGAACACGGCTTCACCACTTCGGTTCACTCGCATAACGATTCCGTGAACCTTGCGTCTACGGGTGCGTAAATCGGGTCAACGCGGACGGCTGTCACGCGGTGCGCTCGACCAGCGTCCCGTCTTTCTCGTCGTAGCGGGCGCCCGTCTGCGGGCACTCCCAGATTCCCGGCTCCCCGTCCCGCTCCACCAGCCGGACGCCGGCCCGGCCGACCCAGCCGACCTGACGGGCGGGGACGCCCACGACCAGCGCGAAGTCCGGCACGTCCTTGGTGACGACGGCGCCCGCGGCGACCATCGCCCAGCGGCCGATGGTGAGCGGTGCGACACAGACCGCGCGCGCCCCGATGGACGCCCCGTCGGCGATGCGCACGCCGACGGCCTCCCAGTCGCCGCCGCGCTTCTGCTTGCCCTCGGGGTCCACGGAACGCGGGTTGTGGTCGTTGGTGAGGACGACCGCGGGGCCGATGAAGACGCCGTCGCCGAGCTCGGCCGGCTCGTAGACCAGCGCGTAGTTCTGGAGCTTGCAGTTGTCGCCCATGCGGACACCGGAACCGACGTACGCCCCGCGGCCGACCACGCAGCCCTCGCCGAGCCGCGCGCCCTCCCGGATCTGGGCGAGGTCCCACACGCTGCTCCCGGCGCCGATCTCGGCACCCGCGTCGACCTGGGCGCTGGGCTGGACCCTGTAGTTCACTTCTCCGCCTTCCGGTGTCTGGCTACGCGTGGCGAGCATACGGGCAGGGGCCGCACCTCCGACGAGGGCGGCCCCTGCCCGCACGAGCGCGTCCGCTCAGTGTCCGTCGGTGGTGACCTGGTTGGCCGGAATCCAGTACCCGGCGAGTTCCTCCGAGGTGATCCGCACCATCGACCGTCCGTTCACGATCGCCCTGCGGTCGAACTGGAGGGTGTGCGGCGAGGAGTACTTCAGCGTCTTGAGCGTGCCGGCCACGCCGTTGGTGCCGAAGTCGATCGCCTCGGCGGTGGCGTTCGCGGCGATCGTGAGTGTGCGGGGCACCTTGTAGGTGACGGTGATGTGCTCACCGCGCAGGAACGCCTTCGGGTAGGCCTCCCCGATCCAGTAGCCCTTGTACGCTCCGGCGCTGATCCGGTACCAGACGCCCGCGCCCTGGATACGTCGGCGCATGTCGATCGGCGCCTGGGTGGCCCGGGCGAACACGACCTTCTTCGAGCTGAGGATCTTGTCCGCCTTGGCCTTGACCCAGCTGCCGTCGGCCTTGGTGTCCAGCTTGTAGAGGGTGTGCGTGCCGGCGGCGATGGCGATCACCGAGCCGGTCTTCACGCCCGGCGGGACGTCCTCGATCAGCATGTCCAGCTGGTGGGCGAAGACCGAGCTGTTCGTCTGCCAGTTCAGCTGCTGCCAGAGCGTGATGTGGTGGTGGTGATAGGTGTTCGCCGGGATCCGGTGCGTCTGGCAGTAGTACGAGAACCAGCGCGGGTTGCGCAGCAGGGTGAAGTACCGGGCCATCGTGGTGCACGCGCCGTCGTACAGCTGGGCGGCGAGCTCGTTCCCGGTCAGCCGGTAGTAGTCCCACACGCCGAACATGGCGAAGATCATGCCGTTGTACGTGTAGTCGCCCGTGCCGGCCGTCTTGAACGGGTACTCCTGGATCCAGAGGTAGCCCGCCTTGTCCTTGTTCACCACCCACGGGTTCGTGTTGTCGGCGCGCAGCAGTGAGGCGAAGGCGCCGTCGGCGGCCGTCCGGTACAGGGCCCGCTCGTCCGCGCTGAGCCCGTCCTCCAGGGCGGCGAGCTGGGCGAAGAGGCTGATCGCCTCGCCCTGGGCCATGCCGGAGTACCAGGGAGCCTTGTAGACGACGCCGCTGTGCTCGGCGTGGGTGAAGTCGAAGGGGTAGGGGAAGTACCAGGCGCCGCGGGTCTCGACCCGCTTGGCGATGAGCCGGTCGGCCTGGGCCTTGGCGCGCTGGAGGAACACGGCCTTGCGGGTGGGGTCGGTCTCGACGCGGTAGCTGGTGATGCAGCCGAGGCCGAACTGGATCTGCCCCACGGGGTGGTCGTAGGACTTCCCGTCGGACGTGTACTTCATGTACACACCATCGGCGTTCAGGTGGTAGTCGCCCGAGGAGAGGTTGACGTTGGCCCAGGTGGTGGCCCGGTTGCGCCACGGCCGCATGGCCTCCGGCAGGTCGGGGGCGATCTGGTAGCCGGCCTTCTGGAACTCGAACGGCAGGGTGGTCGGGACGTCCGTCTCGGTCGGCGTGCCGCCCGTGTACGGGATGCGCGTGCCGGCGCTCGGCTCGCTGACGCTGCCGCCCTCCAGCGGGTCCGGCAGCTCGGGCACGGGCAGGGGCTCCCCGCCTGTTCCGGACGGCAGGCTCAGCGCGATCGACCGCGGCATGTTGGCGAACGGGTCGGGCGGCGTGGGCGACTCGAAGACGCCGGTGGCCATCGCCGTGACGGCCCCGCCTCCCACGACCGCCACTCCCGCGGCACCGCCCCCGGCCAGCCGTATGAACCGTCTCCGGCCGATTTCGGCACGCCTCTTTCCAGCCATAACTCTGGTCCCCCCCAAGGGCGTTGATCGGCGGCGATCAACGGATGATCTTGTTTTGACAAGTGAGTGTGGATCGTATGTGAAAGCTGTGGGATTTCGTGATGGTCGGGAGAAGTTCAGTCGAAGGGGGTGCAGGGGGGGTCCGGGCATACCGGCGCGTTGCGGTACTTATGGCAACCTGCGAGGGGAGCCTGTGACGAAACCGTGATCCGTCCGGAGGGTTGAAGCCGGGTGCCGTCCCGGTTTGACCCCTCAAGCCGGGCCCCGTAGCCTTGACCCTCGGCGTGTCGGCTGACATGCCACATCCCCGTAAACCCTCTTCCTCCCGGGTGCCGGTTACCTCGGTGGTCGGGAGAGGCCGTCCGTGTTCGTTCCCGGGTGGCTGGACTGCGGGGATGCCGTCCCAGAGCGAGAGAGTGAGATCCGCGTGTACGCCATCGTGCGCAGCGGTGGTCGCCAGCACAAGGTTGCTGTCGGCGACATCGTTGAGGTTGACAAGATTTCCACTGCCAAGGTTGGCGACACGGTCGAGCTCTCGACCCTGCTCGTTGTCGACGGCGACGCTGTGACCAGCGACCCGTGGGTGCTGGCCGGCATCAAGGTCCAGGCCGAGGTCGTGGACCACCACAAGGGCGTCAAGATCGACATCCTTCGCTACAAGAACAAGACCGGCTACCGCCGTCGTCAGGGCCACCGCCAGCAGTACACGGCGATCAAGGTCACTGAGATCCCCGCGGCTGCGAAGTAAGGGACTGAGGAGACATGGCACACAAGAAGGGCGCATCGTCCACCCGGAACGGTCGCGACTCCAATGCCCAGCGGCTCGGCGTGAAGCGCTTCGGCGGTCAGGTCGTCAACGCGGGTGAGATCCTGGTCCGCCAGCGCGGCACGCACTTCCACCCCGGTGCGGGCGTCGGCCGTGGCGGCGACGACACGCTGTTCGCGCTGAACGCCGGTGCGGTGGAGTTCGGTACCCACCGTGGCCGCAAGGTCGTGAACATCGTTCCGGTCGCCTGATCGGAAACTTTCGCGAGGCGGACCTCACTTCCCGTGTGGGAAGGCGGGTCCGCCTTTCGCGTGTTAGGCAGTAAGAAACCCGAACGTTTTCGCAGTGCTGGAGGCACCTACCATGACCACCTTCGTGGACCGCGTCGAACTCCATGTCGCCGCGGGTAACGGAGGCCACGGCTGTGCCTCCGTCCACCGTGAGAAGTTCAAGCCGCTCGGTGGCCCCGACGGCGGCAACGGCGGCCGTGGCGGCGATGTGATCCTGGTCGTCGACCAGTCGGTCACCACGCTCCTCGACTATCACCACAAGCCCCACCGCAGCGCCACCAACGGCAAGCCCGGCGAGGGCGGCAACCGCTCCGGCAAGGACGGCCAGGACCTGATCCTGCCGGTCCCGGACGGCACCGTGATCCAGGACAAGGCCGGCAACGTGCTGGCGGACCTCGTGGGCCACGGCACCTCGTTCGTCGCCGCCCAGGGCGGCCGCGGCGGCCTCGGCAACGCGGCGCTGGCCTCGGCCCGCCGCAAGGCCCCCGGCTTCGCGCTGCTCGGCGAGCCCGGCGACCTCCAGGACATCGTCCTGGAGCTGAAGACGGTCGCGGACGTGGCCCTCGTCGGCTACCCGAGCGCGGGCAAGTCGTCGCTGATCTCCGTCCTGTCGGCCGCCAAGCCGAAGATCGCGGACTACCCGTTCACGACCCTGGTCCCGAACCTGGGCGTGGTGACGGCCGGCTCCACGGTCTACACGATCGCCGACGTGCCGGGCCTGATCCCGGGCGCCAGTCAGGGCAAGGGCCTGGGCCTGGAGTTCCTGCGCCACGTCGAGCGGTGCAGCGTCCTGGTGCACGTGCTGGACACCGCGACCCTGGAGTCCGAGCGCGACCCGCTCTCCGACCTCGACATCATCGAGGAGGAGCTCAAGCAGTACGGCGGGCTCGGCAACCGGCCGCGGCTCGTGGTGCTGAACAAGATCGACGTACCGGACGGCAAGGACCTCGCCGAGATGGTCCGCCCGGACCTGGAGGCGCGCGGCTACCGCGTCTTCGAGGTGTCCGCGGTCGCCCACATGGGCCTCAAGGAGCTGTCCTTCGCCATCGCCGAGATGGTGGCCGCCGCGCGCGCGGCCAAGCCCAAGGAGGAGGCGACCCGTATCGTCATCCGTCCGAAGGCGGTCGACGACACCGGCTTCACCGTCACGCTGGAGGAGGACGGCCTCTTCCGCGTCCGCGGCGAGAAGCCCGAACGCTGGGTGCGGCAGACCGACTTCAACAACGACGAGGCCGTCGGCTACCTCGCCGACCGGCTCAACCGCCTCGGCGTGGAGGCCGCGCTGATGAAGGCGGGCGCCCGCGGCGGCGACGGCGTCGCCATCGGCCCCGAGGACAACGCGGTCGTCTTCGACTGGGAGCCGTCGGTGACGGCCGGCGCCGAGATGCTCGGCCGACGGGGCGAGGACCACCGCTTCGAGGAACCGCGTCCCGCGACCCAGCGCCGCCGGGACAAGCAGGCCGAACGCGACGAGGCGACCCAGGAGTTCGAGGGCTTCGAACCCTTCTAGCCGCTCCGGGCCCTCCGGCCCGTCCGAGAGACCCGTGGTGACCGGCCTTCCGCCGGCCGCCACGGGTCTCTCGCTGTCTCCCTGGCGGAGATCGATCTGCCGGCGGGTCCAGGGACGCAGGGGTACTACGACGCCCGGGACGGACACCAGGCCGAACGCAACGCCCCCTGGAGGAGTTCGCCCCGGTCCGCGACCCGGTGGTGCTCAGCGGCGACCGGCCCCTGACCATGATCAGCGACCTGAGGAAGGACGGCGCCGACCCCGGCTCCGCCGTCGTCGGCGCCGAGTTCGTCGGCACCTCGATCTCCGGCAACGGCGACCAGGACCTGGCCGCCTTCCATGCCCGGTGGACCGGCTGAAGGCCGGCAACCCGCACGGGAGGCAGATCGTGGGTGTGCGAAGCCGGCCGGGAAAGGCGCTGAGCGCAGCCCGGGACTCATCCGCGGCCCAGGGTCCTCTCACCGTCCCCTAAGGAACCTCTCTTACCGTCCCTTGACCATGGAGACGGACTGTACGCACCCCACGGACTGTACGAGTGACGGCGCCTCGGCGGGACCCGTCCCGCTGCCCGCCGGCACCCGGCTGCTGCACATAGGGCCGCACAAGACCGGGACCACCTCGATCCAGGGCGCCCTCTTCGCGGCGAAGGAGAAGCTGCCGGCGTACGGCGTCGCGTACCCGGCGCAGAGCAGACACCCCATGCAGGCCGTGCTCGCGGCCTGCTCCCGCACCGGGATGATCGGCGACACCGCGCCCACCGAACGGCACTGGACGCGGCTCGTGGACCAGGTGCACGCCACCGGCCGCAGCACCGCCGTCATCAGCAGCGAGTTCTTCGCCGACGCCCCGGACGACGCGACCGCCGGCCGGATCGTCGAGCAGCTCGGCGGGGAGCCGGTGCGGGTGCTGGTCACCCTGCGTCCGCTGGTGCGGATCATGCCCTCGCAGTGGCAGCAGTACGTGCAGAACGGCCTGCGCATGGGCTACGAGGACTGGCTGGAGCACATGCTCCGCAAGGCCCCCTACGAGAAGCCCAACCCCAGCTTCTGGCGCCGGCACCGGCACGACCGGCTGGTCGAGCGGTGGGTACGGGTGGTCGGGGCCGACCGGGTCACCGTCGTCGTGGTGGACGACCGGGACCGGGGCGGGCTCATGCGCGCCTTCGAGGGACTGCTCGGGCTGCCCGCGAATCTCCTGCAGCCCGTTCCGGACACGGCGAATCGCTCTCTCACCCTCGCCGAGACCGAAATGCTGCGCAGTCTCAACAAGGAATTCCGCGGTAATGGCCTCCCCGACGAGCTCTATTCCCTGCTGGTTCGTAACGGCGCGGTCATGCATATGAAGAACACGTGCAGTCCCACCTCACAGGACGTGAGGATCTCCACACCCGACTGGGCCGTCCGGGCGGCCGCCGGGATCGGCGCCGAGATGGCCGGCCGGATCGCGGCGACGGGCGTGCGGGTGATCGGCGACCCGGCCCTGTTGTCCGCCCTGCCCGAGCCCGCCGGACAGGAGCCGGGGGAGGCCCGGATCGCTCCCGAGGTGGCCGCTCAGGCCTTGTACGGGGCGCTCGCCGCGGTGGCCTCGGCGCCCGGCCGGGGCACGGCGCGCGCGGTGCACCAGACCTCGTCCAGGGAACTCGTACGGGTCCTCGGGCGCCGCTGCGTCGAGCGGTTGCGGCGGCACTGACGCCGCCGCGCGCCGGGCGTGGCCGTGTCACTCCGTCACTCTCGGCAATGACATACTCGTTGTGGAGTAACTCACAGGATTTCCAGGGACCATCCATGGGAAGCCGCGCCGGTGACGAATCAATCACCGGCAACGCAAGGTGAATGCCGGGTTGCGGGCACATTTGCAGCGAACGGCGCTCACCTTGCATCGCGGTTACCGCAAGTGGGACCATTTCCCCGTTCCCTGTCGCCCCAAGGTAGGTCCTCTGTGTCCCAGCACATAGCCAAGCCCCGTACCACCGCAGTGATCCTGGCCGGTGGCACCGGCCAGCGGGTGGGTCTGTCGATCCCCAAGCAGCTGCTGAAGATCGCCGGCAAGGCAGTCATCGAGCACACCCTGACCACCTTCGAGAAGGCCGACTCCGTCGACGAGATCATCGTGCTGATGGCGCCGGGCTATGTGCCGGACATCGAGAAGATCGTGGCCAAGGCCGGTTTCAAGAAGGTCCGGAAGATCATCGAGGGCGGCTCCACGCGGAACGAGACCACCGAGCGCGCCATCGCGGCCCTGGGCGAGGGGCTGGCCGACGGCGAGGACCTCAACGTCCTCTTCCACGACGCCGTGCGCCCCCTGCTCTCGCAGCGGGTCATCGACGACTGCGTCACGGCGCTGGAGCGCTACCAGGCGGTCGACGTCGCCATCCCGTCCGCGGACACCATCATCGTCACGCGCACCCACGGCGAGGACGGCGAGTTCATCACCGAGATCCCGGACCGCTCCCGGCTGCGCCGTGGCCAGACCCCGCAGGCGTTCAAGCTGTCCACCATCCGCCGGGCCTACGAGGTGGCGGCGGGCGACCCCAACTTCCAGGCCACCGACGACTGCACCGTCGTGCTGCGCTACCTGCCCGACGTGCCGATCCACGTCGTGGCGGGTGACGAGTACAACATGAAGGTGACCCAGCCCGTCGACGTCTTCATCGCCGACAAGCTCTTCCAGCTGGCCTCCTCCGCCACCCCCGAGCAGAACGGCGAGGAGGTCTACCGCGAGCTCCTCACCGGCAAGACGGTGGTCGTCTTCGGCGGCTCGTACGGCATCGGCAAGGACATCGCCGAGCTCGCCGGGTCCTACGGCGCCACGGTCTACGCCCTCGGCCGCTCCACCACCGGCACGCACGTGGAGAACCCCGAGGAGGTCGACGACGCCCTGTCGAAGGCCTACAGCGAGACCGGCCGCATCGACTACGTCGTCAACACGGCGGGTGTGCTGCGCATCGGCAAGCTGGCCGAGACCGACAACGCGACCATCGAGGAAGCGCTGAAAGTCAACTACCTGGCACCGGTGCAGATCGCACGTTCGGCGTACAAGTACCTGGCGGAGACGAAGGGCCAGCTGCTGCTCTACACCTCCAGCAGTTACACCCGGGGCCGCGCCGAGTACAGCCTGTACTCCTCGACCAAGGCGGCCATGGTGAACCTCACCCAGGCCCTCTCCGACGAGTGGGCCGGAGACGGCATCCGGGTGAATTGCGTCAACCCGGAGCGCACGGCCACGCCCATGCGCACCAAGGCTTTCGGGCAGGAGCCCTCGGGCACGCTGCTCTCCTCCGAGGCCGTCGCCCGGACCTCGCTCGACGTGCTGCTCTCCGAGCTCACCGGGCACGTCATCGACGTCCGCCAGCAGGACCCGACCGCGGCCGCCGGCCGGGCGTCGGGCTTCGAGCAGGCCCTGGCCGGAGTGCTCGACCGACAGGATGGCATGGCATAATCCAGCGGAAATAGCCATCGATTTTTCAGGCCTCTGTGACTCTCTGTTTACGGAGAATTCACAGAGGCCTGACCCGTAAAAATCCCGAAACCTTCACAAAGGATTTTCCGGACTTTTAGTACCTATGACCGGCCCCCTCCCAGAGCAGGTTTCTCCGTGATATCCACCGCTATTCGCGTAGCCCGGGTGGGCAGCGCGGCCGAACTGGCCGCGGCGGTCCTCATGATGCTGGGTTATCCCGGCCTCATGGCGGCCGCGCTCGTTCCGAGCGCCCCCGCCTTCGCCGTCGCGGCCGCCGTGACGTACCTGGCGGACCTCTATCTCCACCGCAAAGGCAGCCGCCTCATCGCCCTCCTGAGCAAGGTGCGGGCCGGTCTGTCCACGCGGTTCCTCGTCCGCGAACTGTTGCTGATCCTGCTGCTGGCGAGACTCGACCTCTCCCGGGAGCCGGTCTTCTACGCGGCGATCGCGTGCTTCACGGTGTTCTTCGGACTCCAGGCCCCGCACGGCGCGCTGGTCACCCTGATCGGCAAGCGCCGTCAGATGCCGGTCGTGACCAGGAACGTCGATCTGGCCTCCAGGCTGCGCATCCCGGACGCCCCGCCGCGCCGCCTGCTGAACCGCGCCACCGTGAAGATGCTCCACCTCGACCTCGCGGCCGTCGTGGGTCTCCTCGTCTGCGCGCTCACCGACTCCGAGGCCGCGGGCTTCGCCGGCATCGGCGTCACCCTGGGCCTGGGCGCGCTGTACGTGCTGGCGCTGGTGCCGTACCTGCGGGCGAAGCGGCTGCCGCCGAAGGCCGACAAGGTGCTCGGCACGGTCAGCGCCTGGCTGCGCGAGTACCGGCCGCAGACGGTGCTGTACTTCTCCGGCTCCGACGACTCCGCCTACCAGGTCAACATGTGGCTGGAGACCATGGAGCAGATGGAGTCCCGGCCCCTGGTCATCCTGCGTGAGCGCACCGTCCTGGAGAAGATGGCGCCCACGTCGGTCCCTGTCGTCTGCGTGCCCGGGGGGGTGCACCTGATGAACATGGACCTGTCCATGGTGCGGGTCGCGTTGTACTGCGCGAACGTCGGCAAGAACATCCACCTGCTGCGGGTCCCGACCATGAAGCACGTCTTCATCGGCCACGGCGACAGCGACAAGCTCGCCAGCGTCAACCCGTTCAGCAAGGTCTACGACGAGGTGTGGACCGCCGGCCGCGCGGGACGCGACCGCTACGCCATCGCCGACGTCGGCATCCGCGACGAGGACATCGTGGAGGTCGGCCGTCCGCAGCTGGCGCCCATCAGGACCGCGGAGGGCACCCCCACGGGTCGTATCCCGACGGTGCTGTACGCGCCCACCTGGGAGGGCTGGGACGACAACCCGGGCAACACCTCGCTCCTGCTGGCCGGCGAGAACATCGTGAAGAAGCTGGTCGCGGCCGATCCCCCGGTCCGTGTCCTGTACAAGCCGCACCCCTTCACCGGCACCCGCAGCGCCAAGGCGGGCACCGCGCACCGGCGGATCACCGCCCTGATCAAGAAGGCCGCCGCCCAGCGCGCGAGCGACCCACGCTTCACCGCGGACCCGGCGGCCGAGGCCAAGGCCAAGGCGGAGCTGACCCGCCTCAAGGCCCGGCTGGACGGACTCTCGCTCGCGTTCGACGAGCGCGCCGACGAGGCCGTGACGAGCCGTGACGGCATCGTCGACGTCCGCAAGCACGAGGAGGCCGCCCGGCTGCGCGCCGAGTGGAACGAGGCCTACTGGCGCTCCTTCCCCTCCTTCGAGCACCGGGTCATCGTCGGCGCCGAGCCCCGCCTCTACGACTGCTTCAACGCCTCCGAGGCGATGGTCTCGGACATCTCCAGCGTGGTCTCCGACTTCATCGCGAGCGGCAAGCCGTATGCGGTCGCGGACTCCGCCGAGCTGGGCGCCGAGGAGTTCAGGCGGCAGAACACCGCCGTGCGCGCGGCGGTGATCCTCAGCAACAGCGCCGTCGAGCTGGACCAGCTGCTGGACGCGGTCCGCGACCCGGCCGCCGATCCGCTGGCCAAGGACCGCAAGGAGCTCAAGGAGTACCTGCTCGGACCCGACGAGCCCACCTCGCTCGAACAGTTCGACACCGCGGTCACCGACCTCGCGCTGAAGGCGGAGGCCCGCAACGTCGGGCAGGAGTCGCACGCCGTCTCGGCGGACGACGCGGTCGGCGCCGCGCCGGACGACGCGACCGAACTGCCCAAGGATTCCAAGGGTGTTACGGCCGGCTGACGCCCGTATTTCCTGAGGCCGGGCCCCCGGAGGGTACTCTCCGGGGGCCCGGCCTCCGTTGCGTTCTGTGATGTGGGACACGTGCCGAAACCCAGGCAACCCGCCCCGTTCATCCATCGTCTACCGGGTATCCAAAGTGTTCCTACGGGGGGACCGGTGCGTGATGAGAGGGAAAAGTGACCACTGCGCAGCCTGACGTCACGGTGGTCATCGGGGCGTACGAAGCGATGCCGTACCTGGTCGAGTGCCTGGCGTCGGTCGAGGCGCAGACCCTGGACGCGGCGCGCCTGGAGGTCATCGCCGTGGACGACGGTTCCCGGGACGGCACGGGGGAGTACCTGGAGGAGTTCGCGGCCCGCGTGCCCCTGTCCGTGACCGTGATCCGCCAGGAGAACTCCGGCGGCCCCAGCGGCCCGCGCAACGTCGGCCTCGCCAAGGCCACCGGACGCTACGTCTTCTTCCTCGACGCCGACGACCGGCTCGGCGCCGAGGCCCTGGAGCGCATGGTGGCCATGGCCGACCGCAACGGCACGGACGTGGTCCTCGGCCGGGTCGAGGGCATCAACCGCAAGCCGCCGAGGTCGATGTGGGGCGAGACCCTCGACCGCACCGACGTCTACTCGTCCAACATCAAGTTCACCCTCAGCGCGCAGAAGCTGTTCCGCCGGGAGTTCCTGGAGCGCCACGGCATGCGCTTCGACGAGTCGCTGTGGACGGGCGAGGACGCCCTGTTCACGATGGAGGCCTATCTGCGGGCCGACGGCGTCTCCGTGGTCGCCGACTACACCTGCTACTACCTGGTGGGCCGCACCGACGGCAAGCATGTGACGAAGAGCGGGAGCTACACCCTGCGCTTCGACTCCGCGCGCGCCCTGATGGGCCTGCTGGAGCGGCTGGTCCCGCCCGGCGCCAAGCGGGACGTGCTCATGGTCCGCCCCTTCCTCGTCACCGTGCTGCCGCAGTTCGGGCCCGTCTTCCTCAGGAACGACGAGGAGATCCGGCGCACCAAGATGGAGCTGGCCAAGCCGCTGATGGACGCCTACTGGAACGAGGGCGTGGCCCAGCGGCTCCGGGTCCACGAGCGGCTGCGCCTCGAGCTGGTGGCCCGTCAGCGCCCCGAACTCCTCGTGGACGTCCTGGAGTTCATCCAGGCCAAGAGCGAGCCGGCCCCGGTCCTGAAGAAGCGCAACACCCAGCTCTACCTGGCCTACCCGCACTACGGCTCCCGCACGGCCGGGCTGCCCGACCGCATCTACCTGGCCGAGCCCCGCGAGGCGAGGGAGTACCCCGGCTGGCGCAAGGACCCGACCGAGACCTTCCTGCGCGGCGTCACCCGCAAGGTCCGCCGCAGGGTCCGTCGCCTGCGGCGCTCCATGAGGCCGGGCGGCACGGCGGCCGTGTGAGCCCGCGCGGTTCCGCCCGGCCGGTCCGGCGGGGCCGCTACTTGCCCGGCTTGAGCGCGCGGCGCAGCGGGCCGCCCACCGCGCGCTTGGCGCGGCGGTAGATCGACGGGGCGGGGATGACCGAGGCGGCCTTGGCCGCGGCCTTCGCGCCGGGCCGGCTCTTCGCCAGGTCGCGCTTCAGCTGGGCGTTGACGGAGTCCAGCTCGGTGATGCGCTGCTGGAGCCAGCCGAAGCGGCCGGCCAGTGAGGCGAGGTCGGCGTCGTTCCAGGGGCGGACGCCCGGCGGGAAGGACAGGGAGCGCAGCTTCTTCTCGAAGGCCACGCCGCCGTCGCCGTGGGTGAAGGTGTTCGGCAGCCCGTTCTTGTCCAGGAACGCGGTGAACCGGTCGAAGCGCTCCTTGTGGTTGCCGGTGAGCCCGCTGAAGTCGGCCTCCTCGTAGAGGTCGGCCGGGTCGAGGTCCGCGGGCACCTCGCTGAGCAGGCGGTGCGGTATCTCGAAGTAGCGGCACAGTTCCAGCGTGCGGGAGTCGAAGGCCAGCACGGTCGCGGGGGTGCCCGCCAGCAGCGCCGCGATATTTCCGTGGATGCGTGAGCCGAACGAGTAGTCGAAGTCCCGCAGGTCGTCGATCCAGGTGATCGGGTCGATGTAGACCCGGGCCTTGTCCTCCCGGTACATCGGGTGGTCCGGGTGGGTCGGCATCTCGGTGATCCGGCCGGCCGGGGAGTTCACGTCCCGCCAGTGCAGCTGCTTGGCGTCGGTGAGGTTCTGGCCTATGTAGCGCAAATTCGGGTAGCGCTGGTGCGTACGGGTGATGACCTTGTGCAGACCGCCGCCGCGCACCGCGGTGTGCGAACCGTTGACGCCGATCCGCGACTCCGCCGTCAGGCTCGGCGTCTTCTTCTCGACGGGCAGCCGGTCACCGTGCATGAACATCGACGGGCAGCCGATGACCTCGACGTCCCGGAAGCCCATGTCGTTGAGGTACTGCTCGGTGAACTCGCCCCGCACGCCTATGGTGGCGCTGTGCTCCAGCACCGCCGCGCAGAAGGCGCGCACGCTGGCCTCCATGGGCTTCAGCCGCGCCGGGTCGTACGTCACGCCGGTCTGGGCGCCGACGCCCATGACCACGACCGGGATCTTCAGCTTCCCTATGAGCCTGGTGAGCCGCTGCAGCGGCTGCTCGAAGGTCGGCCGGAAGGCGTTGGCGAGGGGCACGACGAAGGCGTCGTACTCCTCGTTGATCCGGGCCGCGGCGCTCACGTCCGTGCGCATGCCGTTCGAGACGACCTCGGAGTCCGGCGTGGTGAGGATCTTGTGGGCGGCATCACTGAAGATCAGGTTGCCGGAGTTGGTGGCGATGACGTCGCGGTGGAGGGCTTCCTCGACGGGGACGACGTCGAAGGGGCTCTTCCCCGATCTCAGGAGTATGCGCTTCACAGGGCGAACTGTAGGTGACACAAACTTCAAAATAAATTTGTGCTCTCTTCAAATTGGATGGGGAACCCGTACAACCTTTTTGCCGTACGCAAAGCGTGAGCGAACGGTTACGTTCGCGCACTGTCCGTGTTCTTCCCGCGCACTGTCCGTGCACTGTCCGCGCAGTGAAACCCCCGCGCGGCCTCCGCCCCTGTTCGCGTAGATTGCCAGGCGGGCAGCCGTCGACCTACGCGAGGAGCGAAGAGCAAGGTGGCAGGGGCAAGGCAGGCCGTGAGCGAGGCCCGCAGGATCGTCGTCAAGGTCGGCTCCTCGTCGCTGACCACCGCCTCCGGCGGGATCGACGCCGACCGGGTCGACGCCCTCGTCGACGTCCTCGCCAAGAGCCGCAGCGGCGGCGAGAAGGAGATCGTGCTCGTCTCCTCGGGCGCCATCGCCGCCGGCCTGGCCCCGCTGGGCCTGCGCCGCCGGCCCCGGGACCTCGCCCGGCAGCAGGCCGCCGCGAGCGTCGGCCAGGGACTGCTCGTCGCCCGCTACACCGCCTCCTTCGCCCGCTACGGCGTCCGCGTCGGCCAGGTGCTGCTGACCAGCGACGACATGAGCCGCCGGGCCCACCACCGCAACGCCTCCCGCACCCTCGACAAGCTCCTCGCGATGGGCGCGTTCCCGATCGTCAACGAGAACGACACCGTCGCCACCGACGAGATCCGCTTCGGCGACAACGACCGGCTCGCCGCCCTCGTCGCCCACCTCGTCCACGCCGACCTGCTGGTCCTGCTGTCCGACGTCGACGGCGTCTACGACGGCGACCCGGGCAGGCCCGGCACCTCGCGGATCGCCGAGGTGCGGGGCCCCGCGGACCTCGCGCACGTCGAGATCGGCAGCGCCGGCAAGGCGGGCGTCGGCACCGGCGGCATGGTCACCAAGGTCGAGGCCGCCCGGATCGCCGCCGCCGCCGGCATCCCCGTGGTCCTCACCAGCGCCGTCCACGCGGCCGACGCCGTCACGGGCGGCGACACCGGCACCTACTTCCACTCCACCGGCAAGCGTTCCGCCGACCGGCTGCTGTGGCTCCAGCACGCCTCCACCCCGCAGGGCTCGCTGACGCTGGACGACGGGGCGGTGCGCGCGGTCGTCGAGCGGCGCAGCTCGCTGCTGCCGGCCGGGATCGCCGCCGTCGAGGGCGAGTTCAGCGCGGGCGACCCCGTCGAACTACGGGACGCCCGGGGGCGCGCGGTGGCCCGCGGCCTCGTCAACTTCGACGCCAAGGAGATCCCCCAGCTGCTCGGGCGGTCGACCAGGGAACTGGCCCGTGAGCTGGGCGCGGAGTACGAACGCGAGGTCATCCACCGGGACGACCTGGTGATCCTGCACCCGTAAACCCGCTCGAACGGCCCGTACCGGTGGGGGACGTTCCGTGAAACCGCCCCGCGGAGCCGTGCGGCCTGCTCAACTTTGTTCCAGGGACAGATTCCGCACGAGCGCTGCGTAAAGGAGGCCGTCGTGAGACGAGTGCGCCCTGGGGTGGCAGCGACCCGTGGGAGTACCGGCGAAACCGGTTCGGCGGCGCCGCGTGCGGCCGGTCCGGCGTCGTCACGCACCGCGGCCCCGGCGCCCTCGCGCGCGCCGGGCGAGGAGCGCGCCCTGACCAGTGTGGCGGCGGGCGACCGGTACCTGGCCCAGGAGAGCGCCGAGTCGAAGGGCGGGCAGCCCGCGGACCTCCCCCGGCTGTGGCACGTCACCCTCAGCGTGTCCGGCGAGGAGGCCCCGCTGAAGGAGGTCAGGCGAGCCCTCGAACAGCTCGCCCACGACCATCCCTTCCTCCTGACCAGCAGATACGCGGGCGACCACGCCGAGATCCGGTACTGGGAGGAGGCCCGCGACCTGCATGACGCGGCCGCCGTCGCCCTGCGGCTGTGGGGTGAGCACCGCCAGACCGCCGGGCTGCCGCCCTGGGAGATCGTCGGCCTGGAGGTCATCGACCGCCAGACCTACCACCAGCGCATCGCGGCGGGCTACGGACCGGCCCCGGCGACCCCGGTCGGCGTCCACCCGTACTGACGCGCCGGCCGGCCCCCGAGGTGTCCCCACGGCACATCTCGGGGTGTGGAACGCACGGTGGACCGGCCCGCGCGGCGCACTACCCTTCCCTTATGACCACGCTCTCGCCGTACGACTCCATGTCCCCGGTCACCCGCGCCGCCTACCGCGCCAAGGCGGCCGCCGCCGACCTCGCGCCGCTGCCCAGGGCCGCCAAGGACGACGCGCTGCTCGCCATCGCGGACGCGCTGGAGGTCCGCACGAGCGAGATCGTCGAGGCCAACGCCAAGGACATCGCCAAGGCCCGGGAGGCGGGCACCAGCGAGGCGATCGTGGACCGGCTGACCCTCACCCCGGAGCGGGTGCGGGCCATCGCCTCGGACGTCCGGGACGTCGTCGCGCTGCCCGACCCGGTCGGCGAGGTCGTCCGCGGCTCCACCCTCCCCAACGGCATCGACCTGCGCCAGGTCCGCGTCCCGCTCGGCGTCGTCGGCATCATCTACGAGGCCCGCCCGAACGTCACCGTGGACGCCGCCGCCCTCTGCCTGAAGGCCGGCAACGCGGTCCTGCTGCGCGGCTCCTCCTCCGCCTACGAGTCGAACACCGCCCTCGTCCGGGTGATCCGCGACGCCGTCGGCGGGGCCGGGCTGCCCGCCGACGCCGTGCAGCTCGTGCCCGGCGAGGGCCGCGACAGCGTGCGCGAGCTGATGCGGGCCCGCGGCCTGGTCGACGTCCTCATCCCGCGCGGCGGCGCCTCGCTCATCCGGACCGTCGTCACGGAGTCCACCGTCCCGGTCATCGAGACCGGCACCGGCAACTGCCACGTCTACGTCGACGCCCACGCCGACCTCGACATGGCGATCGACATCCTGATCAACTCCAAGGCGCACCGGGTCAGCGTCTGCAACGCCGCCGAGACCCTCCTGGTGCACCAGGACATCGCCCCCGCCTTCCTGCCGCGCGCCCTCGACGCCCTCGCGGAGGCGGGCGTGACCGTGCACGCCGACGAGCGCGTGCTGGCCTACGCCGAGGACTCCAAGGCGACCGTGGTCGAGGCCACGCCCGAGGACTGGGAGACCGAGTACCTCTCCTACGACATCGCCGCCGCCGTCGTCGACTCGCTGGACCGGGCCGTCGAGCACATCCGGCTGTGGACCTCCGGCCACACCGAGGCCATCGTCACCACCTCGCAGCAGGCCGCCCGCCGCTTCACCCAGTTGGTGGACTCCACCACGGTGGCCGTGAACGCCTCCACCCGCTTCACCGACGGCGGCCAGTTCGGCTTCGGCGCGGAGATCGGCATCTCCACCCAGAAGCTGCACGCCCGGGGCCCGATGGGCCTCCCGGAGCTGACCAGCACCAAGTACATCGTCACGGGCGACGGGCACGTCCGGCGCTGAACCGCCCGCCGGGGGCGTCGCGAGAGGTGTCTCACCCGGCGGATGAATTTCCCTACCGACTGCCCAAATTGACCCCCCAGGTCTACTCTGGACATGTGCCGGAGGACGTGGGGGGTACGCCGTTCGCTGACGGCTGGGAGCCCGACGACGACCACGACCGCGGGGTGTCGGACGAAGAGTTCGCCTCCGTGGTCTTCGACGAGGCGTTCGTCAGGGCGGCCGTGGTGCACGAGCCGACCGCCGTGGAGCGCCTCCTGGCCGCCGCGGAGGCGAGAGCCGAGGCCTCCGAGGCCGAGGCCCGCCGGGCCCGCTCCAGAGGCGACCGCTACGACGACGCCTACGGTTCCGACGGACCCGGCGATTTCGGCCATGATCCCGATCTGGACGATCTGGACGACGCCGACCACCCCGAAGCGTGGGAACGCCGCCACGGCGCCGCCGGGGCCTACGGCAGACAGGTCCGCTGGCATCGCCCCGTCGCCTGGATGCTGGCCCTCGTCATGGGCGTCGGCATGGTCGCGCTGGCCTTCGCCGCCGTGTACCGGGGCGCCTCGTCGAGCAGCCGGGACCAGCTGCCCTCGCCCGCCACGACCGGACTCGAACAGGGGAGCGTGCCGCCTCCCTCGGCGTCCGCCGATCACTCCCGGCCACCCGTCTCCGCGGTTCCTCGCACACCCTGAACGGTTGTCAGAAGTTGTGGCACGGCGGGGCGTTTACCCGGGGTCCGCGCGACCTACTCTGAAAGTATGGCCGGGCCTGGAGACCCACCGGAGGGGACACCCGAGGGCACTCCCGGAGGTGGAGAGGACGAATACCGATCCGTCGTCTTCGACGAATCGTTCGTCCGCGCTGCCCGCATCCAGGAGTACTCGGCGCAGGAGCGCATGGCCGACCACGCGCCCGCCGTCCGCCGCCGGCCGCCCCGGCGCCGGGGTCTCTCGCGGCAGGCGCTGATCCTGGTCATGCTGATCGCCGTCGCCTTCGGGACGGCCGTCTACATGGGCGTACGCAACCCCTACCAGAGCACCGTGGCCCGCCGGTCCGTCGAGCCCCTGCGGATGACCGTCATCCCGCTCTCCCCGCAGGGCGTCGTGCCCGGCGCGGCCGACCCCGAGGTGCTGTTCGCGCACAGTCCCGCCGCGCAGTTCCGGGTCGGCGCCGAGGGCATTCCGCTGCCCGCCTCCCGGCGCACCGCGCACTTCTCCGACAGCCAGGTGGTCAGCGCCCTGACCTCGGCCAAGGAGTACATCGTGCACTCCTCGCTCTACCCGGAGGTGCTCACCCGGCAGCAGGTGCGGCCCGTGCGGGCCCTGATCGCCGCCGAGCAGCTCGACCAGTTCGACGAGAGCTTCGGTCACCCGGCCGCCGACGGCCGGCACGCGCCGACCGGCTGGCTGGTCCGCTTCGACCCCGCCGAGGCCCAGCTGGCCGACAGCAACATCCGCGTCCAGGGCACGCTCCAGGCCGCCGAGACCGACTCCGCGACCCTCGAGGTGACCGCGGACCACACCTTCGTGTACGCGCTGCGGCCGGCCGGCGCGGGCGCCGACACCTCGGCCTCCCTCTTCACCGTCCGCCGGGAGCTGCACTTCCGCTTCGACCGCGACGACCTGCGCACCCACCAGGTCCAGCTGATCGTGTCCTACGTGCAGGCCGGCCCGCTGTCCTGCGGCGAGGACTCCACGAACCACCTGCGTCCGCTGCTGGCCGGCCAGACCGCGAAGACGGGCGGCCCGGCCGGCACGGACCCGTACGCGACGGGCGGCGCGACGGCCCTGTGCGGTTCCCTCGCGACGAGCGCGCAGCCCAAGGTGTGAATCCTCCGCTCGGCGCCGCGCCCCGGATCAGCTGCCGGCGCGCGGAGGCGTGTCCGCGGGTCCCTCCGGGCCGTCCGCTCCGTCCGAGCCGTTCCTCGGCGGCCCGTCCTGCGACGGGGCCTGGCCCGTGAACCCCCCGAAGCCGCGCCGCACCCGGCCGCCCAGGTCGCCGGCCCCGCCCGCGATGTCGCTGACCAGCTTCATCAGCGGGTCCTTGGAGCTCTTGACGCTCGTCGCGTAGTGGCTCGCGGACTCGCGGAAGGAGTCCGTCACCGAGGTGTCCTTGTCCTCGGTGCGCCGGGGGTAGTGGCCGTCCATGATCCGCTGGTGGTCGCGGGACTCGGCCCACTTCTTCAGCTCGGCCGCCCGCACCGTGGTGAAGGGGTGCGTGCGCGGCAGCACGTTGAGGATCTTCAGCACGGAGTCGCGCAGGTCGCCGCCGGCCTCGTACTCCTCGGCCTGCTTCAGGAAGGCGTCCACGTTCATCTCGTGCAGGTGGTTACCGCCGGCGATCTTCATCAGGCCGCGCATGGAGGCCTTCAGGTCCTGGCCGACGAGGAGACCCGCCCGGTCGGCGGAGAGTTCCGACTTGCGGAACCACTCACGCAGCGCCGTGACGATCGCCATGATCGCGAGGTTGCCCAGCGGGATCCACGCGATCCGGATGGCGAGGCTCGTCAGGAACAGCAGAATCGTGCGGTACACGGCGTGACCGGACAGGGCGTGGCCCACCTCGTGGCCGACGACCGCGCGCATCTCCTCCTCGTCGAGCAGCTCGACGAGGCCGGTGGTGACCACGATGATCGGCTCGTCCAGGCCGATGCACATCGCGTTGGGCTGGGGGTCCTGGGTGACGTACATCGGCGGGACCTTCTCCAGGTCCAGGATGTAACAGGCGTCCCGCAGCATGTCGTTGAGGTGCGCGAACTGCTGGTCGGAGACGCGCACCGAGTCGGAGAGGAACAACAGCCGCAGGCTGCGCTCGGGCAGCAGCCCGCTGAGCGCCTTGAACACGGTGTCGAAGCCGCTCAGCTTGCGCAGCGCCACCAGGGCGGAGCGGTCGGCCGGGTGCTCGTACGCGCGGGAGGAGATTCCCGGGAAGCGCCTGCGCTGCCTGCTCGGCACGTTCTCCCGGCCGGCGCCGTTCTGCTCGTGGCCGTCGTCGGACATGTCTTCCCCCATGTGCGTCTGTGTGGCCGCTACCTGCTGTGTGGCCTCTGCCTGACCCTTTACGGACCCTTGTGCGGCCCTTTGCGCCCCCGAAGCGGATCCCAGCGTAGGCGGAGTTACCGTGGACGGGCACTACACCGAAGGAGTCCCGCCCCATGGAGCACCACCCCGCAGCCGCCTGGCTCACCGAGGCCGCCGGCGCCGCCGAGCAGCAGGGGGCGGGGAATCTGCTCCGCGTCGTGCTGGTCGTGATGATCCTGGGCTGTGTGCTCACCGCGTGGTTCCTGCTGCGGGGGTACAAGCGGAAGGACGACTGAGCCGCCGGGAAGGTTCCCGATGGCGGAGTCGGCGTGATCGCCGCGCGGGCGCCCGCTTACCATGGGCCGACATCTTTATCCCGCCCTCCCCCACTCTCGACTCCGCTCGAGCGGGGGGACCTCCATCGGATAGGTCCTGCCGAAGATGAGCCTTCACAGCACCGCTGCCCAGCTGGTCACCCTCGCCGCCGAGGGCGAGGAGCACGGTGGCAACCACGAGAGCCTGAGCCCGCTGGTCACCGGCGGCAGCGCTTTCCTCATCCTGCTGCTCCTGCTGTGGATCACCACCCGCTTCAACCGCGACCGCTGAGACACGACGTGTTCACCGACGGGCAGTCCGGCATAGCGGGGCGCTCCGGGCATCCGCCGGCCGGGGCCCGGGAACCGGGCCGGTAGGGTCTGCACGCATGGGAGAGCAGGACATGCCTACCGGCCCGTCGAACCCGGGCAGGCGCCGTCTCGGCGTCATGGGCGGGACGTTCGATCCGATCCACCACGGACACCTCGTGGCGGCCAGTGAGGTCGCCGCGCAGTTCCGCCTGGACGAGGTCGTGTTCGTCCCGACCGGCCAGCCGTGGCAGAAGAGCCACCGCAGTGTCTCCCCGGCCGAGGACCGCTACCTGATGACGGTCATCGCGACCGCCGAGAACCCGCAGTTCTCGGTGAGCCGTATCGACATCGACCGCGGCGGCCCCACGTACACCGTGGACACGCTGCGCGACCTCAGGGCCCTCAACCCCGAGAGCGACCTGTTCTTCATCACCGGCGCCGACGCCCTGGGCCAGATCCTGACCTGGCGGGACAGCGAGGAGCTGTTCTCTCTCTCGCACTTCATCGGCGTCACCCGGCCGGGACACAAGCTCATGGATCCCGGTCTGCCCGAAGGCGGCGTCTCGCTCGTCGAGGTGCCCGCGCTCGCCATCTCCTCCACAGACTGCCGTGCGAGAGTCGCCAAGGGCGACCCCGTCTGGTATCTGGTGCCGGACGGAGTCGTGCGCTACATCGACAAGCGCGAGCTGTACCGCGGCGAGTGAGCCGAGAGGGGTACCGGTGAACGACCGATACGACGCGGGGTACGGAGGCGACCCGTACGAACTCGTCGGCTACGACGAGTTCGGGCAGCCCGTCTACCGGCAGGTCCCGGCGCAGCAGGTGCCGCAGCAGTCCTACGACCCGTACGGGCAGCAGACGCAGCAGACGCAGCAGGGGCAGCAGCCCCAGGGGCAGGGGCAGCAGGGGTACGGCTATGCCCCCTACGCTCCCGGCGGGCAGCAGCAGACGCCTGCCTATGACCCGTACGACACCGGTCAGCAGCCGTCCACGCCCGCCTACGACCCGTACGACACGGGCCGTCAGGCCCCCGTCGCCTACGACCCCTACGGCACCGCGCCCCAGGCCCCGTACGACCCCTACGGGCAGACCGCCACCAGCGGACAGCAGCCCCGGGCCGAACAGCCCCGGGCCGCCGAGCAGACCGCCTACATCCCTCAGCAGGGCCGTCCGGTCGAGACCGGGGCGGAGGCCGGGGCGGAGGCCGGGGCCGGCGCCGGCCCGGACGCCGACGGACGATCCGCCGCGGGCGCGGCCGGGAGCGGCGCGTCCGGAGCTCCCGGACGACCCCAACGGGACTACGAGACCGAGCAGTTCGCGTTCGTGGAGGAGCCCGACGGCGACTCCGAGGACGTCATCGACTGGCTGAACTTCACCGAGAACCGCACCGAGCGCCGTGAGGAGGCCAAGCGCCGCGCCCGCAGCCGTCTCGTCGCCCTCGCGGTGGTCCTGGCGCTGGTCGCGGTCGGCGGGGTGGGCTACCTCTGGTACGCCGGGAAGCTGCCCGGCCTGTCGTCGTCCTCGGACTCCGGCACCGGCGCCACGACCGCCGCCGCCGCGCAGAAGCGGGACGTGGTCGTCGTCCACCTGCACAACACCACCGGCGGCGGCACCTCCACGGTGCTCCTCGTCGACAACACCACCACCCAGCAGGCCGCCACGGTCCTGCTGCCCAACTCGCTCGTCGTCACGACCGAGGACGGCACCACGACGACCCTCGCCAAGTCCGTCGACGACGACGGCTCGGCCGGCACGCGCGACGCGCTGAACACCGTCCTCGGCACCGACATCGAGGGCACCTGGCGGCTCGACACGCCCTACCTCCAGAACCTCGTCGACCTCGTCGGCAACATCGACGTCGACACCGACGTCAGCGTGCCCGACCCGGCCGCCAAGAAGGGCGGGGCGCCCCTCGTCACCAAGGGCGAGAACCAGACCCTCAGCGGCAAGATGGCCGTCGCCTACGCCACCTACCGCGCCACGGGCGAGGCCCAGAACGCCCAACTGGAGCGGTTCGGCCAGGTCATGCAGGGAGTGCTGCGCAAGGTGTCGTCCGACGCGGAGGGCGCCACCGTCACCGTCCAGACCCTCGCGCAGATCCTCGACCCCTCGCTGACCGACAAGGACCTCGGCACCTTCCTGGCCAAGCTCGCGGACCTCGCCAAGGGCGGCGACTACAAGACCGCGCTGCTCCCCGTGCAGACCGACGGCACCCTCAACGCCGAAGCCAGCGCGAGCGTCGTCAAGGACGTCCTCGGCGGCGCCGCGAAGAGCCCCGACAAGGACGCGGCCGTCAGCGTCTCCGTGCAGAACGCCAGCGGCACCAAGTCCGACACCGAGGACGCGCGCGTGGTGCTCCTCAACGGCGGCTTCACCTTCCTGGAGGCCGGCACCCCGTCGGACACGAAGGCCACCTCCCAGGTGCTCTACGCGGACCCCGCCGGCAAGGAGAACGCCACCGAGGTCGCCAAGACCCTCGGGCTGGACACCGACGCGGTGAAGAAGGGCACGGTCCCCGCGAACGCCGACATCGCGGTCGTCCTGGGCGAGGACTACCAGCCCTCCTCGGCCGGGTCGGCCGGCTGAGCGCACACGCGGGGGCCGGACCGATCGGCCCCCGCGCGGGTGATCCCTGCCATACGTGGGGTGGCGTCGGCGGACCGTGAGACCCTTGGGGGACAAGTGTCCGCCGACGGAAAGCCACGTAGTGACCGCCACCGACCGCTCCATCGAGCTCATCCAGACCGCCGCCCAGGCGGCTGCCGACAAGCTCGCGCACGACATCATCGCGTACGACGTCAGCGACGTGCTGTCGATCACGGACGCCTTCCTGCTGGCCTCCGCGCCCAACGACCGCCAGGTCAAGTCGATCGTCGACGAGATCGAGGAGCGCCTGCAGAAGGAGCTCGGCGCCAAGCCCGTGCGCCGCGAGGGCGACCGCGACGCCCGCTGGATCCTGCTCGACTACGTCGACATCGTCGTCCATGTGCAGCACAGCGAGGAGCGCGTCTTCTACGCTCTGGAGCGGCTCTGGAAGGACTGCCCCGAGCTGGAGCTGCCCGACGACGCCAAGGCGACCCGCGGCAAGGCCCAGGAGCACGCCAAGCTGCAGGCCGAGGCCGAGGAGGACGACACCGCCGGATTCGGGGACCTGCGGTGAGCGCCGCCGCGGAGCCGGCCGCCGAGCGCCGGCCGGGCCGTGGCCGCCGGGTCATCCTGTGGCGGCACGGCCAGACCGCCTGGAACGTGGAGCGCCGCTTCCAGGGCACGACGGACGTGGAGCTGACCGAGACCGGCGTGGCCCAGGCCCGCCGTGCCGCCCGGCTGCTCGCCTCCCTCCAGCCCGACGCGATCGTCTCCTCGGACCTGTCACGGGCCGCGAACACGGCCGCCGAACTCGTCGCCCTCACCGGCCTCGAGGTGACCCACGACGAGGCCCTGCGCGAGACGTACGCGGGCCTCTGGCAGGGTCTGACGCACGACGAGATCATCGCCGGCCACGGCGACGAGTACGCCGCGTGGAAGCGCGGTGAGCCGGTGCGTCGAGGCGGCGGCGAACTGGAGACGGAGGTCGCCGACCGCGCCGCTCCCGTGGTGCTGCGGCACGCCGAGAAGCTGCCCGAGGACGGCACGCTCGTCGTCGTCAGCCACGGCGGCACCATCCGCACCACCATCGGCCGGCTCCTCGGCCTGGACGCCCATCACTGGGAGGCCCTGGGCGGTCTCTCCAACTGCTGCTGGTCCGTCCTCGGCGAGGGCGCTCGGGGCTGGCGCCTGCTCGAGCACAACGCCGGCACCCTGCCCGAGCCGGTGCTCGGCGACGACGACTGAGGGCCGTGCGGCCGCCGGGACCCGGATTTCACTTTCCGGCAGGTCGCAGGCTAAAGTTCTTCTTGTTCGCCCCGCCGAGCGGGAAGAACGCAAGGGGCTATAGCTCAGTTGGTAGAGCGCCTGCATGGCATGCAGGAGGTCAGGAGTTCAATTCTCCTTAGCTCCACAGATCACCTGGTCTGTCGGTCGACACTCTGTTGAGTTGTCAAAGATCGGCAGTGACCGGTCGAGATCTGTTCACGAAGATCCCGTCCCCTCAGGGGGCGGGATTTTTCGTCGTCCCGGTCCGCAGCAGGGCCGCTCGGCGCTCCGTCTCCTCGTCGTCCGGCGTGTACACGACGATCCGGCATTCCGGCATCCCGTTGATGGACAGGGACATCGACGTCATCCGCAGCTCGCCCACCGCCTCGTGCCGGAAGACCTTCACGCGTCGGCCGGGCTCCGCCACGTCACCCGACGCCCACAGCCGCGTGAACAGCGGGCTGGCCTGTGACAGCCGTCGTATGAAGTCCTCCCAGGCGGGCTCACCGGCGTGCAGCCCGTACGACGCCCGCAGGGTCGCCACCATCACCGGCAGCTCCTTGTCCCGGAACAGCAGCGGGCAGTCCTGCTCCCGGACCGTGAACAGGCGCCACAGCGCGTTGTTCGGCCCCGGCACACAGGCGTCCACCGGCGAGATGAACAGGTCGTGATAGACCGCGTTGGTCGCCAGGATGTCGTAGCGCGAGTTGTAGACCACCGCCGGGCGGGGCGCCAGGGCGTCGATGATGCCCTGGATCTCCGGGCCCACGCTCTGCACCAGGGCCTCCGGCACGTGCGTGCACGGCACCTCCGCCAGGTGGTACAGATGCTCCCGCTCCGGCGGATCGAGCCGCAGGGTGCGCGCCACGGCGTCCAGCACCTGTGCGGAGGCGTTGATCGGCCGGCCCTGCTCCAGCCAGGTGTACCAGGTCACGCCCACGCCCGAGAGCTGCGCGACCTCCTCGCGCCGCAGTCCCGGAGTGCGGCGCCGCAGCCCCGGTGGCATCCCCACGTCGCCCGGTGTCACCCGGGCCCGCCGACTGCGCAGGAAGGCGGCAAGCTCGGGCCGGCGCCGGTGCGACGACCCCGGCGCGGGCCCCGGCGCGGACCTTGGCGCCGGTCCCGGTTCTGCCCTCGTGTCCGTGCCTGTTCGCGTCCCCATCGTCACGTCCCCCATGGTCGGTCCCCCGCCCGTCCCCTGCCAGGTGCCGTCAGTACCAGCATCAGCGGGCTCTCGGCACCCGTACCGGATCCTCGTCACGCTCGACGGCATGACGACGACACCCCGGACGGGCCCGGTCCCCGCGCCTGTTCCACCCGCTCCAAGTCCTGCTGCCAGTAAAGACCCTGGCACTGACAATCGGCCCCGGCGGCTGCTGGCGGTCGTGCTCGCAGCCCAGTTCATGGCACTGCTCGACGTCTTCATCGTGAACGTCGCGGCCCCCACGATCGGTTCCGACCTGAACGCCTCCGGCGCGGACCTCCAACTGGTGGTCGCCGGATACGCCATCACGTACTCGGTGCTGCTGATCACCGGCGCCCGCCTCGGCGACCGGTTCGGACACGGCCGTGTCCACCTCGTCGGGCTGGCCCTCTTCACGGCCGCCTCGCTGGCCTGCGGGCTGGCCCAGGGCACTACCGAACTGATCGTGTTCCGGCTGCTGCAGGGCGCCGGGTCGGCGGTGATGATCCCGCAGGTGCTCAGCCTGATCCAGCGCACGTTCACCGGCGAGGCCCGGGTGCGGGCGCTGGGCGTCTACTCGGCCGTCCTCGCCGTCGGCGCGGCCGCCGGGCAGGTGGTGGGCGGCGTTCTGGTCGCCGCCGATCTGCTGGGCACCGGCTGGCGTCCGGTGTTCCTCGTGAACGTGCCGGTGGGCCTGGTCCTGCTGATCGTCGGCAGGCGCGTCCTGCCCCGCGACGGGGGAGCGGGGCAGGACGCGCGGGGAGCAGAGGCGCGCGCGGGGGCGCGCGGGATGGACTGGCCCGGGCTCGTGCTTCTGGGCGCCGCCGTCTCGCTGATCACGGTGCCGCTCGTGCTCGGGCAGGAGAAGGACTGGCCGCTGTGGTCCTGGCTGTCGCTGGGCGCCGGCGCGCTCGCGCTGGTGGTGTTCCGCGGCTTCGAGGCCCGGCTCGCCCGGCGGGGCGGCGCGCCGCTGATCGCGCCCCGTGTGCTGCGTCACCCCGGCATGGGCCTCGCCGTCCTGCGCGTCCTGGCCGTCATGGCGGTCAACGGGGGATTCCTGTTCGTGCTGACCCTGCACGTCCAGGGCGGCCTCGGCTACAGCGCGCTGCGCGCCGGGCTCACCTTCGCGCCGACCGCGGTGGTCTTCGGGCTGGTCGGACTGACCTGGCGCCGCTGGCCCGCGACCTGGCAACGGTCCCTGGCCCCGGCCGGGTTCACGCTCACCGCGCTGTCCGTGCTGGGCGTGGGGCTGGCCTTCCGGGGCGGCGACCACGGCGGCGGCTGGCTGTACGCGGCGTACGCCGGCGTGGGCGTCGGACTCGCCCTCGCCTTCAGCCCGACGCTCACCGGGGCGCTGGCGGCGGTGCGGCCCGAGGACGCGGCGGACGCCAGCGGCGTGCTCGCCACGGTCACCCAGCTCGGCCAGCTGATCGGTGTCGCGGTCTTCGGCACACTGTTCTTCGAGCGGCTTGAGTCACTTGGGGCCCCAGAGGCGTATACCTCTTCGGAAGCGCTTCTCACATGCATGTTCGCGCTCGCTACGACAGCTGCCCTGGGTGCCGTGTCCGGACTGGTACTGAGGCGTCGCTGACCGTATTGGCCCGGCCGTGGCAGAATCAAACGGCCGGAAGGGAGCGCGGCCCGACGGGAGGGAGTAGCGATGCCTGCGAGCATCCTCGGAGAGGTCGGTCACCTCTCCGAAGCGGCGGTGACACCGGACAAGGCCACCCGGCTCAGCTGCCCCTCCTGTGGTTCCGGTCATGTGGCCCAGGTTCTCGGTGACAACGGCGGGATTTCCTACGTGTGCACGGCCTGCGGCCACAGCTGGAGCTGATCGATGGGTGCACACAGGCGGAAGTGCGACTGGTGCGGCAGCGGCACCCCGATCGTCCGCGACATGGAGCCGGTCAACCCCGACTACCAGTACTGGTGCGAGGAATGCGCACGAGCGCTGATCATAAAAGGCGACCCCATCGAGACGTACCGTGAGCTGGAGGGCGAGCCGATCTACGGACGGCTCCTCGAGGAGCACTGCACGCTCAAGCGGTTCTATTCGTTCGTCACCGCTTGACCCGCATACCGGTTGAAACCGGACAGGACGGAAACGATTTGGTGGTCCACGCCCCGGGCCGGTAATGTTGGCGTCGCCGCCGGGGAAACCGGGCGACACGGTCGGTAGGCGGCTTCGCCGCCCCGCCACGAGGGGCTATAGCTCAGTTGGTAGAGCGCCTGCATGGCATGCAGGAGGTCAGGAGTTCAATTCTCCTTAGCTCCACAGCAGATCTCGCCGGATCGCATGCGATCCGGCGAGATCTTTTTGCGTTCGGACCGCGTTCCGGCATTCCCGCTTCGGACATTCCGTCAGGACCGACGGGTCGGGGCCGCCTGCTTCCAGGCGGCCCCTCGTCGGCTGTCTCTGTCGTCTGTCTCTGTGCCCGTGTGTCCGGCTCCGGGTGCTCGGCCGTCGGCTCGGCGATCAGCGGCCGAGGGCGCGGCGGCCGCGGCCCTGGGAGAGGACCGGGAGGTTGCGGGCGGGCGCCTGCGGGCGGGTGTCCTCCTCGATGCGCAGGGCGAGCGCCGGGCAGCGGCGTACCGCGCGCAGCGCCTTCGCCTCCGCGTTCTGCGGCACCTTCGCCTGTGCCACCGTCGGGAAGCCGTCGGCGCCCAGTTGGAAGACCTCCGGGAGGATGTCGGCGCACAGGCCGTGGCCGCGGCACAGCGTCCAGTCGACGAAGATCTTCTGGCGGCTCGAGCCGCTCTCCTCCGGCGCGATGCCGCTCGTGATGGCCGCGGGCGCCATGCCGGCCTCGAAGAGCGGCAGAACGCCTTCCACGGGGCGTCCGCAGCCGTTGCCGAGAACATGGGCGGCCAGGTCGTCGGTGAACGCCTTGATGGTCGACTCGAGGAACATCGCGGAGCCGTCCGGGTGCGAGCACGCGCCGCGCCGCTTGACGTTCTTGGCGACCTGCTTGAGCGCCTCGAGGGCGGCCGGGCCGCCGCCGTTGATGATGTCCTCCATGCCGCGCGCGGCGGCCGGCAGGCCGAGGTAGCAGGGACCGCACTGGCCCGCGCTCTCGTCGGCCAGCCACTGGGCCACGCGCAGCGACTCGCCCAGCGGGCAGGTCTCCTGGCTGATCGGCAGGATCGCGCCGGCGCCGAGCGCCCCGCCCACCGCGTCGAGTGAGTTGCGGGAGACGATCGCCTCGTTGACCGTCGCCGCGTCGATCCACTTGCCGTGGTACCCGCCGGTCAGCACGCCCTGGGGCACCGGCGGGGCCCCGGCGAGCTGAAGGACGTAGCGCAGCGGCACGCCCGTGGGCACCTCGATCACCATCGGGCGGGCGACCGCGCCGGAGACCGTCAGCATGACGGTGCCCGGCTCGTCGTAGAGGCCGGTGTTGCCGTAGCGCTCCGGGCCGATGCGGGCGGCGATGGCCAGCTGGGCGAAGGTCTCGGCGTTGGAGAGCAGGGTCGGGGCGCCGCCGACGCCGTTCTGCGAGGCGCTGACCTTGCGGCCGGGCGGGATGGGCGGGCCGCCGTCGATGGAGCGGATCAGTGACGCGGCGGCGCCGGTCACCATGCGGATCGGGTTGCGCTGGACGAACGCCTTCAGCACCGATCTGCGGCCGTTGCTGAGGCCGCGTTCGGCGAGTGCGGCCTCCATGGAGCGCTGGGTCGATTCGCGGGTGACCCCCACCACGAGCGTGCGGGCGCCCAGCGCCTCGGCTACCAGCAGCGCGCCGTCCAGGATGAGGTGCGGGGCACGGTTGATGAGCACCGTGTCCTTGCGGCAGGCCGGTTCGTCCTCACTGCCGTTGACGACGACGACCGGCCGTACGCCGCGCTTGATCGCCGCCTCGGCGACCGAGCGCAGCTTCTTGTGGAAGGGGAAGCCCGCGCCGCCGCGGCCCTTCAGATTGATGTTCTCGGAGAGCTTCGCGAGTGCCTCTCCGCCCAGGGGTTCGAGCGGCCCGTGCACCTTCAGGTGCATGGGGAGATCGAGTCGTTCGACAAGGTCGAAGCCAGACGTGAGCTGCGGAAGTCCGACCACGCGGACTTCTGGGACGTCGGGCAGGGCCTCGTTCACCTATAGCCTCCGGAAGGCGTGTTCCAAGGTTCGCCCGAACCCGGTGCGTCGAAGGACGCGCCGGGTGATGGTTCATTGGCGGGACCGCTGTTGTACGTGTCGTTCTGGTTGTACGTCCCGAAAGGGGCGTTCGTCTCACCGGTGTTGTACACGTCACGTCCGCCGTACCCGGCGGTGCCCGAATTGTCATAGACCGGGATGTTGAATCCCGTGTCCTGGAGCGGGTCGTAGGCCGACGGGGGCGCCTCGCCGACCGGCGGCGGGGACGGGACCGGCCAGGTGCCCGAGGTGCTGCCGCCGCTGTCGACCCGGGGGATTGCCTCGGTGGCCTGGATGTCGAACGGCAGGTTCATCCGCGCCGTCTGGTCGGCCGCGTAGGGCTGCTGCTGGCCCCGCTGCGCTGTGTTGACGGCGCGATAGGCGGCCGCGAAACCGTTCGCGGGCTCCGGGGCGGCGGCCGCGGGCGTGTCGTACAGCGGTGACGACGGCGGGGACATCCGCGTGGAGCTCATCGTGTCGGTCCGCGACGAGCGGCCCGAGCGGCCTTCGTAGCCGGGGAGCGCGGAGGATCCGGTCTCGCTCACACGCGCGCGTGAAGCGTCCAGACCGTCCATGGCGGAGCGGTCCTGCGTGCCCAGGATCGCGGCGACCCGGTCGGCGACCTTGCGCTTGAACGGGCGCGGCGCGGCACGCAGGGCGAGGGCGGCCATGACGCCGGCCAGGCACAGCTCGTAGGACACCATGAAGAACGGCTTGGCCGCGCGCCCTGCGAACAGGCCGTGGATCAGGGCCGCGCACAGCGCCGGGTAGGCCAGCATGTGCATCGCGCGCCAGCGGGCGGCCACCTCGGCGGGTGCGGAGAACCGGTTGCGCAGGGCGCCGGTGATGCCGACGAAGATCATGAGCAGGGCGGCCAGGGAGCCGAGGCCGATCAGTCCCGCGCTGCCCTTGACGCCCAGGCTGAACGGGATCAGCGCGGCGATCAGGACCGTGTGTTGCAGCACCAGCTTGACCGAGATGTGCACGACGAGGAAGGCGATGGAACCCACGGCGGTCACGCGGTGGATGCCCTGCGCGATGATCCGCTGACGCGTGTTGAGGATGAGCCGGTCCTGGGCGACGAGGCCCCAGATGACCGAGCAGGTGAGGCACACCAGTGACAGCACTCCCGCACCGAAGTTGAGGAATGCCTGGAACTGGTCGCCGCCGACCAGCACGACCACGGGTATGAGGACCAGGACGACAGCTGTCGCCACCCCATAGGCCGACCTGCCGGGCTTGGGGAGCGAGCTGTTACGAGGACGAGGGTTCATGGGGGCAACTCCGAGCAGTTTCGGGAAAGCGGTCCCGCTGCCGAACTCTAAGTGGCTCCATACCGATGGGTACGAGGTTTGAGTTATTGCGCTGTTATCAAACGACAATGTGGCTGTTGTGATGTCCCTTAGCTACTGTTACGCGAAGTAACCCTTGATCTTGGTTCAGTTCCGGCCTCGCCATTCTGGTCGCAGCAACGTTGTCGCGACCATGCATACGTACGAGCGTCGCGGCTTGCTCAAGGCCTGCGGTACCCTAACGCCATGCGTGCTGTACGCCTTCTGCTTAGCGAGCCGCGCTGATCAGTCCCGACCGCCGGTGAACGGACGGTTCGGAATCGGCGCGGCGTCCCCTCCTGTGCGAGGGGATTTTTCGTTTCCTGGACGACACGCCGCTGGCAGAGACGATCGATGGAGCTTTGAGGACCATGAGCGAGACGAACCCCGCTGCCGCCGCTGCACCGGCGGAGGCCGCGCCGCACCGCTACACGGCTGCCATGGCCGCCGAGATCGAGGCACGCTGGCAGGACTTCTGGGACGCCGAGGGTACGTACGCCGCACCGAACCCGAAGGGCGACCTGGCCGGTGACCCCGAGCTGGTGGCCCGGCCCAAGAAGTTCATCATGGACATGTTCCCGTATCCCTCCGGTGCGGGCCTGCACGTCGGCCACCCGCTGGGCTACATCGCGACCGACGTCTTCGCGCGCTTCCAGCGCATGACCGGCCACAACGTCCTGCACACCCTGGGCTTCGACGCCTTCGGGCTCCCCGCCGAGCAGCACGCCGTGCAGACGGGCGAGCACCCTCGGATCACCACCGAAGCCGCCATCAACAACATGAAGTCCCAGCTGCGCCGGCTGGGTCTGGGCCACGACAAGCGCCGCTCGTTCGCCACGATCGACCCGGACTACTACAAGTGGACCCAGTGGATCTTCCTGCAGATCTTCAACTCCTGGTACGACGACGAGGCGGACAAGGCCCGCCCGATCGCCGAACTGGTCGCCCAGTTCGAGTCCGGTGAGCGCGGTGTACCCGGACACACGCGCGCGTGGAACGAGCTGACCGCCGCCGAGCGCGCCGACGTCCTGAGCGAGTACCGCCTGGCCTACGCCTCCGACGCCCCGGTCAACTGGTGCCCCGGTCTGGGCACCGTGCTGGCCAACGAGGAGGTCACCGCCGACGGCCGTTCCGAGCGCGGCAACTTCCCCGTCTTCAAGGCCAAGCTGCGCCAGTGGAACATGCGCATCACCGCCTACGCCGACCGCCTGCTGGACGACCTGGACGCGCTGGACTGGCCCGAGGCCATCAAGCTCCAGCAGCGCAACTGGATCGGCCGCTCCGAGGGCGCCCGCGTCGACTTCCCCGTGGACGGCGAGCGCATCACGGTCTTCACCACGCGCCCTGACACCCTGTTCGGCGCGACCTACATGGTCCTGGCGCCCGAGCACCCGCTGGTCGACAAGTTCACCCCGGACAGCTGGCCCGAGGGCACGCACGACGTCTGGACCGGCGGCCACGCGACCCCGGCCGAGGCGGTCGCCGCGTACCGTGCCCAGGCCGCGTCGAAGTCCGACGTCGAGCGCCAGGCCGAGGCCAAGGACAAGACCGGCGTCTTCACCGGCGTGTACGCGACCAACCCGGTCAACGGCGAGCAGGTCCCGGTCTTCATCGCCGACTACGTGCTGATGGGCTACGGCACCGGCGCGATCATGGCCGTACCGGCGGGCGACCAGCGCGACTTCGAGTTCGCGCGCGCCTTCGAGCTGCCGATCCGCTGCGTCGTCGAGCCGACCGACGGCCGCGGCACCGACACGTCGACCTGGGAGAACGCCTTCGGGTCGTACGAGGCGAAGATCATCGCCTCGTCCAACGAGGAGATCTCGCTGGACGGCCTGGGCGTCGTCGACGCCAAGGCCCGCATCACCGAGTGGCTGGCCCGCAAGGGCATCGGTGAGGGCACCGTCAACTTCCGCCTGCGCGACTGGCTGTTCAGCCGCCAGCGCTACTGGGGCGAGCCCTTCCCGATCGTCTACGACGAGGACGGCGTCGCCCACTCGCTGCCCGAGTCGATGCTGCCGCTGGAGCTGCCGGAGGTCGAGGACTACTCGCCGCGCACCTTCGACCCGGACGACGGGAACACCTCCCCGGAGACCCCGCTGTCGCGCAACGAGGACTGGGTGAACGTCACCCTGGACCTGGGCGACGGCAACGGTCCCCGCAGGTACCGCCGCGAGACCAACACCATGCCCAACTGGGCCGGTTCCTGCTGGTACGAGCTGCGCTACCTGGACCCGCACAACAGCGAGAAGCTGGTCGACCCGGAGATCGAGCAGTACTGGATGGGCCCCCGCGAGGGTCAGCCGCACGGCGGTGTCGACCTGTACGTGGGCGGCGCCGAGCACGCCGTGCTGCACCTGCTGTACGCGCGCTTCTGGTCCAAGGTTCTGTTCGACCTGGGGCACGTCTCCTCCGCGGAGCCGTTCCACAAGCTGTTCAACCAGGGCATGATCCAGGCCTACGTCTACCGCGACAGCCGCGGCTTCCCGGTGCCGGCCGCCGAGGTGGAGGAGCGCGACGGCGCGTACTACCACCAGGGCGAGAAGGTCAGCCGCCTGCTGGGCAAGATGGGCAAGTCCCTGAAGAACGCGGTCACTCCGGACGAGATCTGCGCCGAGTACGGCGCCGACACCCTGCGCCTGTACGAGATGGCCATGGGCCCGCTGGACGTGTCGCGGCCGTGGGACACGCGCGCGGTGGTGGGTCAGTACCGGCTGCTGCAGCGGCTGTGGCGCAACGTCGTCGACGAGAACACCGGCGAGCTGAGCGTCGTCGACGTCGAGGACGCCGACATCGACGAGGACACCCTGCGTGCCCTGCACAAGGCGATCGACGGCGTGCGCCAGGACCTGGAGGGCCTGCGCTTCAACACCGCCATCGCCAAGATCACCGAGCTGAACAACCACCTGACCAAGGCGGGCGGCGCGGTCCCGCGTTCGGTGGCCGAGGCTCTGGTGCTGCTGGTCGCCCCGCTGGCCCCGCACATCTCCGAGGAGCTGTGGCGCCGGCTGGGCCACACCGACTCGGTCGTCCACCGGGACCTGCCGGTCGCCGACCCCGCGTACGTGGTGGACGAGAGCGTCACCTGCGTCGTGCAGATCAAGGGCAAGGTCAAGGCACGCCTGGAAGTGTCCCCGGCGATCTCCGACGAGGAGCTGGAGAAGCTGGCGCTGGCCGACGAGGGCGTCGTGAAGGCGCTGGGCGGCGCCGGTATCCGCAAGGTCATCGTGCGCGCGCCGAAGCTGGTGAACATCGTTCCCGCGTGAGCGCGAGCTCCGACCGGGAAAAGGGGAGCCTGGACGCGGGGGCGGTGCGCGAGAGCGGGCCGCCCCGCCAGGACGATCATCGCCGGGCGGTGCGCGAGAGCGGGCCGCCCCGCCAGGACGATCATCGCCGGGCTGTGCGCGAGAGCGGGCCGGGAGCAAGGCGGGGCCGGTGCCGGGAGCCCGGCGCCGGGGACCGGCGGGCAGGGCTCCGGGTAGTCCCCTACGGGCAGGTTCGGGGTTCTGGTGGAACTCCGGGCCTGCCCGTCTCGTTTACCGTGTGAAGTGCGGCGTGCCCCGTGCGGCGCCGAATGTGTCCTGGCAGGCCGGAGGAGGAGCTCGTGGAAGCAGTGATCGCAGTAATCGCCCTGCTCTTCGTGCTCTTCGTGGTGCTCGGCGCCTACGCCACGGTGAAGGTGATCGGAGCAGCCAAGAGGGGCGTCGACCGCACGATCGACCAGGCCCGGCGCACGGTCGAGGACCACACCCTGCGGGCCAAGTCCTTCACCCAGTTCGGACCGGCGGGCGAGATCGCCCAGTTGAGGCTCAAGCTGCGCACGTCGATGCGGGCCACCCAGGAAGCGCTGCACGCGGGCGTCGCCGACGACGAATCCCTCAAGGAGTCCCTCGCCCTGTTCCACAGGCTCAGCGCGCATGGACACGAACTGGACGGCGAGCTCAAGCGCCTGGAGTCCGAACCGGACCGGGCGACGCTCTCCGCGCGGCTGCCCTCGCTGAGGGAGCGCACCGAGCGTGTCACGGGATCGGCGGACGCGCTGCGCTGGGCGGCCCGCGACCGGGCCCGCCGCTTCGCGGACGACGAGCTCGACTCCCTCAGCGCCCAGATCGACGTCGAGGCCGGTGCCCTGCGGCACTGGACCACGACGGACCCCTCCGCGCAGACGACGCCGCCACCGTGGCCCGAGGCGCCGGCCGCCGACAGCGCGGCGGCGGGGCAGACCTGGCCGGAGGCGCCCGGCGCGACACCCGGCGCGCGCACCGCTCCGGAGCCGGACCGCCCCGCGATCACCCCACCGGGACCGCGCCCCGTCCACCCGTGGCAGAAGAAGCCGCGCCCCGAGAGCACCACCTGAGGCCGGGACCGGATTCCCGCCCTCCGGACCCCCGGTCCGGTGAGCGAGGAGGCTCCGGATCGGGTGCCGTTCGACGCGGTACTTGATTCGGTCAAGGGCGGTCCAGCTGCGAGGGGCCGGGCTGCCGCAGGGAGGCTACGCCAGGTAACCTCCAGGTCATGTCCCGCCATGTCGCGATCGTCACGGATTCAACGGCCTACTTGCCGCAGCGGACGATGGAGCGTCACGGCATCACCTCGGTGCCCCTGACCGTCGTCCTCGGCGACCAGGCTCTCGAAGAGGGCAACGAGATCTCCACGCGCTCCCTCGCCCAGGCCCTGCAGAAGCGACGTTCCGTCACCACCTCGCGTCCCGGTCCTCAGCTCTTCGCGGAGACGTATCGCAGGATCGCCGAGTCCGGTGCCACCGGCATCGTCTCCCTCCACCTCTCCGCCGAACTGTCGGGCACCTACGACGCGGCGGTCGTCGCGGCGCGTGAGGCCCCGGTGCCGGTGCGGGTGGTGGACACCGGCATGGTCGCGATGGCGCTCGGCTTCTGCGCGCTCGCGGCCGCGGAGGTCGCCGAGGCGGGCGGCACGGTCGACGAGGCGGTCACCGCGGCGGAGAAACGGGCCGCCGGCACCTCCGCCTACTTCTACGTCGACACCCTGGACTACCTGCGCCGCGGCGGCCGGATCGGCGCCGCCCAGGCCCTGTTGGGCTCCGCACTCGCGGTGAAGCCGCTGCTCCGGCTGAGCGGGGGGCGCATCGACCTCCTGGAGAAGGTACGCACGGCGTCGAAGGCGATCGCCCGCCTGGAGGAACTCGGGGCCGACCGTGCGGGCAGCGCACCGGTCGACATCGCCGTGCACCATCTCGCCGCTCCCGACCGGGCGGCCGCGCTCGCCGACCGGCTGCGCTCCCGCGTCCCCGGACTCGTAGATCTGCACGTCAGCGAGGTCGGCGCGGTGATCGGGGCGCACACCGGGCCGGGGCTGCTGGGGGTCGTGGTCTCGCCGCGCTGAAGGCTCGGCTCACTCGTGCGAGTGGCGGAGTTATCCACAACCGTGCGGTCATCCACGGAAATTGATCAAGATCATCGCGGTGGGGCGAAGTGTCCGATCCTCGTCGCATGGCACTTCGATCACGTCCACGCAGCCCGCACGCGACCAGCGGCCCCGGCCGGCGCCCCGGCTCCGACGGCCGCTCCCACCGCCTCCGTCCACCTGGTGGCGGCCGAACCGGACACCGGCACGCCTCGGCGGAGGAGATCCACCGCCGGGCGAAGGCACTGTTCGCCGAACGGCGGCCGGAAGAGGGGGAGATGGGGATCGGGCCGCCGGGTGAGGGCGGTGGGGGTGGCGGGCAGGGCGGACGCAGCGAACACATCGGACGCGGCGGGACTGCTGTCCGTGTGGGTGCGTCGGGTGCGTCGGGTGGGCTGGAGGCTGCGGGTGCGCTGGAGGCGGCAGGTGCGGAGGGGGCCGCAGGAGCGGTGGTTGCGGTGGGGGCGCCGGTTGCCCCGGGGGTGCTGAAGAGGTCCGGGGCGTTGTGGGGAGGCGCGCCCGGCAGGGAGGGCGCCGAGCACGCCCCTTTCGGCACGGGCGCCGATGCCGATGTGGGTGCAGGCACCGGCACTGACACCGACGTCAACGTCAAGGGCGACGGCGGTGAGAGGAGTGAGGCGAGTGCGAGTGCTCCTCGTGTCGCCGGGCGCTGGCAGGAGCGGGCGGGGCTGGCTCTGCGGGAGCGGATGCCCGTGTGGCTGCTGACGCGTTGCGGCCTGGAACGACGGAGTGTGCTGGCGCTCTCGGTACTGCTCGTCGTGGCCGCCGCCTTCGCCCTGCAGCACTTCTGGGTCGGCCGTGCTCAGCCGGTGCGGGCGCCGGAGGTGGTGCGGGCCGCCGCGCCCTACGCGGCCGGGGAGCCGAACTCGGCTACCGGGCCTGCCCCTTTCGCAGGCTTGCCGGGCCCCGGGAGCACCCCCGCGGCCGAGATCGTGGTGGACGTCAGCGGCAAGGTGCGGAAGCCCGGCATCCACCGCCTCCCGGCTGGTTCACGGGTGGTCGACGCACTGGGCGCGGCAGGTGGTGTGCGACCGGGCACCGACACCGACGGTCTCAACCGCGCGCGTTTCCTCGTGGACGGGGAGCAGGTCGTCGTCGGCGGCCCGCCCGCACCGGCCGGGGCCGCCGGGTCGGGGGCCGGGCCGGGGGCGGGGGCGGCGGCGGGTTCCACCGGGGCCGGCCTGGGCGCCGGGCCTCCGGTTCCCGTCTCCCTCAACACAGGCACCGTGGACCAGTTCGACACGCTGCCGGGCGTCGGCCCCGTGCTGGCGCAGCACATCATCGACTACCGGGCGCAGCACGGCGGTTTCCGGTCGGTGGACGAACTGCGCGAGGTCAACGGCATCGGCGAGCGACGTTTCGCCGATCTACGGAACCTCGTGCGGCCATGAGGCGCGAAGTCACGGAGTCCGTCGGTATCGGGGCCGGATCCGGCCCGGCTGCCCGCCAAGCCGTGCACGCGGCCTCCGGCAAGCGGCTGGGCGACGCCCACCCGCGCCAGGAAGGACCGGTGGATCTGCGGCTCGTTCCGCCCGCGCTGGCGGCTTGGGCGACGGCCGCGCTGACGTTGCACGCGCCGACGGAGGTGGTGAGTGGAGTCGTCGCCGTCTGCCTACTGGCCGCCGGCGCTCTCCTGGTCGTGAGGCGGCGCGCGGCGGGGCGTGGCGCGGGTCCTGGCGCCGGGGCCACCACCGGTCGCCGCGGGTGGCCCCGGGTCACCGTCGCCGCCTCGTTGCTCTGCGTGGGCGCGGCTGCCGCGTCGGCCGGGCTGCACGGGGCCGATCTGCGCCGGGGGCCGGTGCCGGTGCTGGCCCGGGAATACGCGACCGTCACCGCCGAGGTCGAGATCACCTCCGACCCACGACTCACCCGGCCCCGGGTCAGAGGGGACCACGTGACCCCGGACGCCGTTCTGATCGACGCCGAGGTGCGCAGGGTCGAGGGGGCGACCAGAGGGGCGGCGGCGACGCGGACCCCGGTACTGATGGTGGTGGACATGGGCTCGCGTCGGCGCGGGGGCCGGACACGGGCGCATCCCGGGAGCGGCGAGTCACCGGGCCGCGAGGCATCGGGCCGCGGGACACCGGGCCCTCAGGTGGCGGACCACCGGGCGACGGGTCGGTCCGGGGCGCGGTCCGAGGTGCGGTCCGGGGCGTCCTGGCTGGGGCTGTTGCCGTCCACCCGGGTGCGGGTGACCGGGCGGCTGGTGCCCGCGCTGGCCGGCGGGGACCGGTTCGCGGCCGTGCTGCGGGTGCGGGCGCGAGCGGTGCCGTCGGTCGTGCGGGAACCGTCGGGCACGCAGCGGTCGGCGGGGCGGCTGCGGGCGGGGCTGCGGGAGGCCACCGACGGACTTCCGGCTGACGCGAGGGCACTGCTGCCGGGGCTGGTCGTCGGGGACACCTCGCGGATCACGCCCGAGCTGGACGAGGCGTTCAAGGCGACGGATCTGACCCACACGCTCGCCGTCTCCGGGAGCAACCTCACGATCATCCTCGCCCTGCTGCTCGGCCCGCCGGGGCTGGCACAGCACGTCGAGCGCCGGGGTCTGGCACCTCGCCTCGGCGTCCCCCTCCGGGCGACCGCGCTGCTCGGCGGAGCGCTGACCCTCGGCTTCGTGGTGGTGTGCCGACCCGACCCGAGCGTGCTGCGCGCCGCGGCCTGCGGAGCGATCGTGCTGCTCGCGCTGGCGACCGGCCGCCGTCGGTCCCTGCTCCCGGCGCTGGCGACCGCGGTGCTGCTGTTGGTGCTGTACGACCCGTGGCTGGCCCGGAGTTACGGGTTCCTGCTGTCGGTCCTCGCCACCGGGGCCCTGCTGACGCTGGCGCCGCGCTGGAGTGCCGCGTTGCGACGGCGCCGGGTGCCCCCGCGGCTCGCCGAGGCGCTGGCGGCCGCGGGAGCCGCGCAGGCGCTGTGCGCGCCGGTCGTGGCCGTGCTGTCGGCGCGGGTGAGTCTGGTCGCGGTGCCCTGCAACCTCCTGGTGGAGCTCGCGGTCGCGCCGGCGACGGTGCTGGGCTTCGCGACGCTGGCGACAGCTCCTCTGGCGATGCCGGTGGCCGAGGCGCTGGCGTGGTGCGCGAGTTGGCCGGCCGGATGGATCGCGGATGTGGCGCGGACCGGGGCGGCGCAGCCCGGCGGGGGAATGGACTGGCCGGGGAGCTGGGCCGGAGCGTTCCTGCTCGCCCTGGCGACGGGCGGGATGGTGCTGCTCGGGCGGCGGCTGTCGCGGTATCCCTGGCTGTGCGCGGTCTGCGGGGCGCTGCTTCTGCTCGCGGTGATGCAACCGCCGCCGCTGACCCGGGTGCTCACGGGATGGCCGCCACCGGGGTGGCGGCTCGCGATGTGCGATGTGGGCCAGGGGGACGCGACCGTCCTGGCGGCGGGCGCGGGCGTCGGCGTGGTGGTCGACGCCGGGCCGGACCCGGTACCGGTCGACCGGTGTCTGCGCAAGCTCGGGATCACCCGCGTGCCGCTCGTCGTGCTGACCCACTTCCACGCGGATCACGTCGCCGGGCTGCCCGGGGTGCTGCGGGGCCGGGAGGTGGGGGCGATCGAGACGACGGGGTTCGAGGAGCCGGGGGACCAGGTGGAGTTCGTCCGGCGGGAGGCGAGGGCGAGGCACGTGCCGGTGGTGCGGGCCTCGGCCGGGGAGCGGCGGCGGCTCGGTGCCCTCGACTGGGAGGTGCTGTGGCCGCCCCCGCACCCGGCGCCGAGCCCGGAAGGACCCAACGACGCGAGCGTGACGCTGCTCGTGCGGGTGGCAGGGCTGCGGATGCTGCTCCTCGGCGACCTCGAACCCCCGGCCCAGCAGGCGTTGTTGCGCTCACCGGCGGCGCTGCTGGTGCGAGGGGTGGACGTGCTCAAGGTGGCCCACCATGGCTCGGCCTACCAGGACCCCGACCTCATACGGACCGTGGCGCCGCGACTGGCGTTGATCTCGTGCGGCGCGGACAACCCGTACGGGCACCCCGCGCCCAGCACGGTCGCGGCGTTGCGCGCGGGAGGGGCGGCCGTGCTGCGGACGGACCGGGACGGGGCGCTGGCGGTCGCGACAGGCACCGGAGGAGAGCTGCGGGTGGCGCGTGACTGAGAGACGTGACTGGGAGAAGGGGGAGGGAGCGGGACTGGGAGGGGAGAGCGGGACCGGGAGAGGCGAGGGCCTCGACCGACGAGGGTGACCGTCCGGAGGGCGTCGGCGTGACCGTCGGGGCAGCTGGTGCGGTGGCCGGGGGAGCTGTCCGCCGAGCGTGTCGGAAAATGGGGCGGTGAGTGATGTGAGACATGTGCTGGTGCTGCCCGATCGCGATGCCGCGGAGGAGGTGGCGCAGGCGCTCGGGGACCGGTTCGGGGTACGCGAGGAGCCGAGGGTCGTCCGGGACGCGTTGGCCGGGGAGGACGACGCGGAGGACGCGCAGTGGCTCGTGCTGCTGCGGGACGAGGAGGAAAGCCTCGACGCGGGGGCGCTGGACGAGTTCGCGGGGGAGTGGGAGGGCTGGCGGGAGGAGCCGTGACGATGAGCCGCCGGCCGCCGGCCGCCGGCGGTCGCCAGCGGCCGTGAGCTCTCGTCGGCGTCCTCGGCGGCCCGGGCCCTCGATCGGCGGGACCATCCGTCCCGGCACCGGCACCGGCTACGGCACGGCACCGGCTACGGCACGGCACCGGCAACGGCACGGCACCGGCTACGGCTACGTCCCTGCTACGGCAGCGGTCTGCAGTCGTCGTCGAGGGCGGCGGGGCTGGTCGGCGGGGGTCGGGTTGTCGGTGGCTCGTGGGATGCTTTCGGGGATGGCCAGGAAGACTGCGAATGACGATCCCCTCGCCCCGGTGACGCTTGCCGTGGGCCAGGAGGACCTCCTGCTCGACCGTGCCGTGCAGGAGGTGGTGGCCGCCGCCAAGGCCGCCGACGCCGACACGGACGTGCGCGACCTGACCTCGGACCAGGTGCAGCCCGGCACGCTCGCCGAGCTGACCAGCCCCTCGCTCTTCGCCGAGCGCAAGGTCGTGGTCGTGCGCAACGCGCACGATCTGTCCGCCGACACGGTCAAGGACGTCAAGGCGTATCTGGGGTCGCCCGCCGAGGAGATCACGCTGGTGCTGCTGCACGCCGGCGGAATCAAGGGCAAGGGGCTGCTCGACGCCGCGCGCAAGGCGGGGGCGCGGGAGGTGGCCTGTCCGAAGATGACCAAGCCGGCGGATCGGCTGGCGTTCGTGCGGCAGGAGTTCCGGGTCACCGGTCGGTCGGCCACACCGGAGGCGTGCCAGGCGCTCGTCGACGCCATCGGCAGCGATCTGCGCGAGCTGGCCTCGGCCGTGTCCCAGCTGGTCGCCGATGTCGAGGGGACCATCGACGACGCCGTCGTCGGGCGGTACTACACCGGGCGGGCCGAGGCCTCCAGCTTCACCGTCGCCGACCGGGCGGTGGAGGGGCGGGCCGCCGAGGCGCTGGAGGCGCTGCGCTGGTCGCTGGCCACCGGGGTCGCGCCGGTGCTGATCACCAGTGCGCTGGCCCAGGGAGTGCGGGCCATCGGCAAGCTGTCCTCGGCGCGGGGAGGACGGCCGGCCGATCTCGCGCGGGAGTTGGGCATGCCGCCCTGGAAGATCGACCGGGTCCGCCAGCAGATGAGAGGCTGGACGCCGGACGGGGTGTCCGTAGCGCTGCGGGCCGTCGCCGAGGCGGACGCGGGAGTGAAGGGCGGCGGTGACGACCCGGAGTACGCCCTGGAGAAGGCCGTCGTGGCGATCGCGCGGGCGGCGCGGTCCGGGGGACGCGGGTAGCGGTGCGTCATCCCCGGGTGTCACCGGGGTGATCCGCCGGGTGTCACCGGGGCCATTCGCCGGGCGGTACCGCGGTGATTTGCTGGGCGAGGCCGGGTGATCCGCCAGGTGTCACCGGGGTAGGTCACCCCGCGCCCCGGGGTGATCCGCCGGGCGACATCCACCGAGGTGATCCAGTGGCCTTTGCCCTGCCGGGGAGGAGAATCGGGGGTACCAGCCGAACATCGCCGGCGCATGCGAAAGGTGGGGATCGACATGGCTGAACACCCGCACGCGGCACTCGTCCGGAAGGGATACGAGGCCTTCACCCGCGGAGACATGGACACCCTGCGCGGCATGATGACGGGGGACTGTACGCACCACGTGCCCGGTTCCCACATGCTCTCCGGGGACTTCAAGGGCCTCGACGCGGTCATGGACATGTACGACAGGCTGTTCGCGGAGACGGGCGGCTCGTTGCGCGTCGATCTGCGCACCGTACTCGTCGACGACCGGGGGCACGCCGTCTCCCTGCACCGGATCGCCGCCGAGCGCAACGGCAAGCACATGGACGACGACGGGGGCATCGTCTTCCGGATCGTCGGGGACAAGATCAGCGATCTCGACGAGTGCGTCGGGGACATCGACATGAGCAACGACTTCTGGTCCTGACCGGCCCGGTCACCCCTGTCCGCCCGGACCCCGGGCCCCGGGGCGGACCCCCGTCACCCCTGCTGGTCCTGGACTGGGCTCCCGGAGACGCTCCCCCCTCACCCCTGTCCGCCCGGACTCCGGCCCCCCGGGGACTCCCCGGTCACCCCTGTCCGCCCGGATCCCGGCCCCCCGGGGACTCCCCGGTCACCCCTGTCCGCCCGAACCGGGCCCCGGGGGACGCGCCCCCGGCAGGCCGAAGACCGTAGACGGCCCACGGAAGACGGCCGACCGACGTCGGCCCACCGAAGACGGCAGGCCGAAGGCCCCCGTGCCCGCCCTGGGGAAGGGCGAGGCGCGGGGGCCTTCGGGTCAGGCGTGAAGCTGTCGGATCGCGCCCGCGTGGCGAACGCAGGCCGCGCGCGATCCTCGGGGTGCCGGTCGGGGGCGGATGAGAGAGGGCCCGCCCTGGTCCTTCCGGCGATCAGATCTGGGAGATTCAGCCCTTGAGGGTCGCGACCTTGGAAGCGAGCGCCGACTTCTTGTTGGCGGCCTGGTTCTTGTGGATGACGCCCTTCGAGACGGCCTTGTCGAGCTGACGCGCGGCAGCGCGCTGGTACTCGGTGGCCTTCTCGACGTCACCCGCGGCAGCAGCCTCACGGGCCTTGCGGATCGCGGTCTTCAGGGAGGACTTGACGGCCTTGTTGCGCAGCCGAGCCTTCTCGTTGGTCTTGATCCGCTTGATCTGGGACTTGATGTTCGCCACGAATGAGCCTTTTCAGGTTCAGGCACGGGCCCCTACGGGTCCCGTACCGATGAGTTTCCGAGATACCCCGGAGTTCCCGAGAAGTGCTGTCCGGGAAGTTCTCCGAGGAGACGTGCCTCATGCTGAGAGGGCAGGAGACACAGCTGCCCAGGCTACCAGTGGCTCCCCGACTGGCCCAAACCGGTCCCCGGTCGCCACCCGTGGGACGATAGAGCCTACGTATCGATCCGACCCGAGGCACAAGGCGCCTCAAGAGACAGGACCCTGCGTGCCCGCGACCCCTAACAATGTGCCCGAGCCGAGCCGTACCGACCCGGCTCTGATCCGCAATTTCTGCATCATCGCGCACATCGACCACGGCAAGTCCACGCTCGCCGACCGCATGCTCCAGCTGACCGGAGTGGTCGATCAGCGGCAGATGCGTGCCCAGTACCTCGACCGCATGGACATCGAGCGCGAGCGCGGCATCACGATCAAGTCCCAGGCGGTCCGCCTGCCCTGGGCCCCGACCGAGGACCCGGGCAAGACCCACATCCTCAACATGATCGACACCCCGGGGCACGTGGACTTCACGTACGAGGTGTCCCGGTCGCTGGCCGCCTGTGAGGGCACCGTCCTCCTGGTCGACGCCGCCCAGGGCATCGAGGCCCAGACTCTCGCCAACCTCTACCTGGCGATGGAGAACGACCTCAAGATCATCCCCGTACTGAACAAGATCGACCTGCCGGCCGCCCAGCCCGAGAAGTTCTCCGAGGAGCTCGCCAACCTCATCGGTTGCGACCCGGAGGACGTGCTCAAGGTCTCCGCCAAGACCGGTCTGGGCGTCGAGGCGCTGCTGGACCGCGTCGTGGCCGACGTCCCCGCTCCGGTCGGCATCCAGGACGCCCCCGCGCGCGCCATGATCTTCGACTCGGTGTACGACTCCTACCGCGGTGTCGTCACGTACGTGCGTGTCATCGACGGTCAGCTCAACAAGCGTGAGCGGATCCGCATGATGTCCACCGGCGCGACGCACGAGCTGCTGGAGATCGGCGTCTCGGCTCCGGAGATGAAGTCGGCCGACGGCCTCGGTGTCGGTGAGGTCGGCTATCTGATCACCGGTGTGAAGGACGTCCGCCAGTCCAAGGTCGGTGACACGATCACCACCCTGCACAAGGGGGCGACCGAGGCGCTCGGCGGTTACAAGGACCCGAAGCCGATGGTCTTCTCGGGTCTGTATCCGCTGGACGGCTCCGACTACCCCGAGCTGCGCGACGCCCTCGACAAGCTCCAGCTCAACGACGCCGCGCTGGTGTACGAGCCGGAGACGTCCGCCGCCCTCGGCTTCGGTTTCCGCGTCGGCTTCCTGGGTCTGCTGCACCTCGACGTGATCCGCGAGCGGCTGGAGCGCGAGTTCGGGCTCGACCTCATCGCCACCGCGCCCAACGTGGTCTACCGCGTGGTCATGGAGGACGGCTCCGAGCACACGGTCACCAACCCGAGCGAGTTCCCCGAGGGGAAGATCGACAACGTGTACGAGCCCGTCGTACGCGCCACGATCCTCGCGCCCTCCGAGTTCATCGGCTCGATCATGGAGCTGTGCCAGACCCGGCGCGGCACCCTGCTCGGCATGGACTACCTCTCCGAGGACCGGGTCGAGATCCGCTACACGCTCCCGCTCGCGGAGATCGTCTTCGACTTCTTCGACCAGCTGAAGTCCAAGACGCGCGGCTACGCCTCCCTGGACTACGAGCCCACCGGCGAGCAGGCCTCCAGCCTGGTCAAGGTCGACATCCTGCTGCACGGCGACAAGGTGGACGCCTTCTCGGCGGTCACCCACAAGGACGCGGCGTACGCGTACGGCGTGCGGCTCGTCGCCAAGCTGCGCGAGCTCATCCCGCGGCAGGCCTTCGAGGTGCCCATCCAGGCGGCCATCGGCTCCCGGGTCATCGCCCGCGAGACCATCCGCGCCATCCGCAAGGACGTCCTCGCCAAGTGCTACGGCGGTGACATCTCCCGTAAGCGGAAGCTGCTGGAGAAGCAGAAGGAGGGCAAGAAGCGGATGAAGATGGTGGGTTCCGTGGAGGTTCCGCAGGAGGCCTTCATCGCCGTCCTGAGCAGTGACGACAACGCGGGATCGGGCAAGGGCAAGAAATAGCCACGATCCACGCCGGTTTCCAGGGCCCGTCGCGCGACAGCGCGGCGGGCCCTGTGGCTGTATTCAGGAGAAAGTGACTGCCCGGAGCCCCTTACGTGCTGGCCAGTCGCCCTCTACTCTGTCCCTGCTCGGTAGTTACTCGTGAGTTAAACAACAGCCGCCGTCAACAACCGCCGCTGTCAGCAACCGCCGCGTCGAACGACGCCGGCAATGAGCCAGCCGCATCGTCGCGGGCCCGGAGGATGTCGTGAGCGACACACAGACACTGATCGAGAACCGTCCGCCGTCCGTCGCGGGCCTCTTCCTGGAGCGCGTGGCCGCCACGCCCGACGCCGAGGCATACCGCTATCCGGTACCGGCCGCGGCCGGTGAGGGCCCCGACGACTGGAAGTCGCTGAGCTGGGGGCAGGCCGCCGAACGGGTCTACGCGATCGCGGCCGGCCTGATCGAGCTGGGCGTGCGGGCCGAGGAGCGCGTCGCGCTCGCCGCCTCGACGCGGCTCGAGTGGATCCTCGCCGACCTCGGCATCATGTGCGCCGGGGCCGCGACGACCACCGTCTACCCGCAGACCAACGCCGACGAGTCCGCGTTCATCCTCGCGGACTCCGAGTCCAAGGTGCTGATCGCCGAGGACGCGGCCCAGCTCGCCAAGGCGGTCGAGAAGCGCGCCGAGCTGCCCGCCCTCACCCATGTGGTCGTGATCGACCCGGCCGGCGTCGAGACCGCCGACTGGATCCTCACCCTCGACGAGCTGGAGAAGCGCGGCGCCGCCCGGCTGGAGAAGGAACCCGAGCTGATCAAGGAGCGGGTCGGCGCGATCACCAAGGACCAGCTCGCCACCCTGATCTACACCTCCGGCACCACCGGCCGGCCCAAGGGCGTCCGCCTGCCGCACGACAACTGGTCGTACATGGCGAAGGCGATCGCCGCGACGGGCCTGGTCGGCCCCGACGACGTGCAGTACCTGTGGCTGCCGCTCGCGCACGTCTTCGGCAAGGTCCTCACCTCCGGCCAGATCGAGGTCGGGCACGTCACCGCCGTCGACGGCCGCGTGGACAAGATCATCGAGAACCTGCCGGTCGTCCGGCCGACGTACATGGCCGCCGTGCCGCGCATCTTCGAGAAGGTCTACAACGGGGTCGCCGCCAAGGCCCGTGCGGGCGGCGGGGCCAAGTTCAAGATCTTCCAGTGGGCCGCCGAGGTCTCCCGCGAGTACGCCAAGGCCGCCCAGGACAACTTCCGGCGCACCGGCACCGCCGCCGTCCCCTTCGGACTCGGCGCCAAGCACAAGGTCGCCGACGCGCTCGTCTACGCCAAGATCCGCGAGGCCTTCGGCGGCAACCTGCGCGCGTGCGTCTCCGGGTCGGCGGCGCTCGCGCCGGAGATCGGCTACTTCTTCGCCGGCGCCGGCATCCACATCCTCGAGGGCTACGGCCTGACGGAGTCCTCCGCGGCGTCCTTCGTCAACCCCGGTGAGGCCTACCGCACCGGCACGGTCGGCAAGCCGCTGCCCGGCACGGAGGTGCGGATCGCCGACGACGGCGAGATCCTGCTGCGCGGCCCCGGCATCATGGAGGGCTACCACGGCCTCCCCGAGAAGACCGCCGAGGTCCTGGAGGCCGACGGCTGGTTCCACACCGGTGACATCGGCGAGCTGTCGCCCGACGGGTACCTGCGCATCACCGACCGCAAGAAGGACCTCATCAAGACGTCCGGCGGCAAGTACATCGCGCCCGCCGAGGTCGAGGGACAGTTCAAGGCGGTGTGCCCGTACGTCTCCAACATCCTCGTGCACGGCGCCGACCGGAACTTCTGCACGGCGCTCATCGCCCTCGACGAGGTGTCGCTCCTCGACTGGGCGAAGGACAACGGGCTGGCCGGAAAGCCGTACGCGGAGGTCGTCGCGGCGCCCGTCACCGTGGAGCTCATCGACGGCTACGTCAAGCAGCTCAACGAGGGGCTCCAGCGCTGGCAGACGATCAAGAAGTTCCGGCTGCTGCCCCGGGACCTGGACGTCGAGCACGGTGAGATCACGCCCAGCCTGAAGCTGAAGCGGCCCGTCGTGGAGCGGGAGTACAAGCACCTCATCGACGAGATGTACGCCGGGTCGCGCGAGGCGTAGCGCGGGCGCGCACGGCGCGGGACACAGCGCGGCGGCGCGCGCCCGGGGCGGAGTCCGAATGCTCGGATTCCGCCCCTCAAGCGTGCGTCATCGGACACACGCGGACACACGCGGAGCACGGTTCTCGCCCAGGAGCGCCCACTTCGGTAACCCAGCGCTCACGGCCGGGACCGGTCTGTCACCCTGTGGGCATCCGACCGTCCGGGGAGCTGCGCATGGGGGCCATTCCGACGCAACGGGAGACCGCGTCCCGTGCCCATGGCGCGCCCGCGCCCCCGAGCACGCAGGCGATCACGCTTCCGCACGCCCGCGCGACCCTGGCCGGCGGCCCCCTCGCGCCCGGCGCCGCCCGTCGGCTGGTGCGCGCCGCGCTCGCGGAGTGGGCGGGTCTCGGCCTGCTCGGCGCGAAGGAGGCGGGTGCGGCCGGGGAGACCGGTGACGCCGGCGACCGCGCTGACCCCGGCGAGCGCCTCGCGGAGGACACCACGCTCGTCGTCAGCGAGCTCGTCACGAACGCCGTCGTGCACGCCGGCACCGACGTCGAGCTGACGTGCCGGCTGGAGGACGCTCCCGACCACCTCGAACGCCCCGCTGTCCCCGGCGGCTGCCGCGCGGTCGTCGTCGAGGTCTCCGACCACCACCCCTCCCGCGCCCCGCGCGACGGCACCGCCGAGCCGTCCTACGGGACGCCCGAGTACGGCCGCGGCCTGCGCCTGGTCGCCGCGCTCGCCGACGCCTGGGGGGTGACGTACCGCAGGGGCACGAAGACGGTCTGGGCCCGGCTGCTGCCGACGGCCGCCGGGTCCCCCGACGCCGACCTCCCCGGCCCCGGCGAGCAGCCGCGTTCCGGCCGCGAGCACGACGTCCCCGGCCGCGCGGGACACCTCGGCTGCTTCCGTCCCGCCGGTCTCACCGCCCACCCCGACCGCCCGCGCGACGCCGGTCCGGGTCTGCTCGAAGCCCTGGCCCCGGTCCCGCGGCCGGTCGGGTCGCGGGACCGGGACTGGCTCAACCGCGGCGCCCTCTCCTTCCTCGCCGAGGCGTCCGATCTGCTCGCCGGGCAGCTCGACGAGGACCTGGTGGCCGCGCTGACCGGCCAGCTGCTCGTGCCGCGGCTCGCCGACTGGTGCGCGGTGTGGCTGGAGGACGAGGTGAGCGGGCGCGGAGAGTGGGCGGGCGGGCCCGGGCCCCGGCTGGCCCGGGTCTGGCACGGCTGCGAGAGCCGCGTGGAGGAGCTGCGCCGGGCCCTGGAGAAGGATCCGCCGCCGTGTCCGCCCGACGGCGGCCCCCGCTCCGGGCCGGAGCCCTTCCCCTGGCCCGGCGCGGCGCTCGGTCCGCACGGCACCGCCCTCGCCTACCGGCTGATCGCCGGCGGGCGGCCGCTCGGCACCCTGGTCATCGGGCAGGCCGGACTGCCGGCCTTCGCCGACGAGGTCACCGGGCTCGTCGAGGACCTCGGCCGCCGGGTGGCGCTCGCCATCGGAGCGGCCCGCCAGTACGCCCGTCAGGCCACCATCAGCGCCGTCCTGCAGCGCGGGCTGCTGCCCGGCGCGGTCGCCGAGATCCCCGGGGTGCGCAGCGCACTCGTCTACGAGCCGCGCGAGCAGGGCGGCCCGAGCGGCGACTTCTACGACCTGTTCCCGGCGGGCGACGGACGCTGGTGCTTCGCGGTCGGTGATGTGCAGGGCAAGGGGCCCGAGGCGGCCGTCGTCATCGGCCTGGCCCGGCCCTGGCTTCGGCTGCTGGCCCGCGAGGGCTACGGCGTGGCCGACGTCCTGGACCGGCTCAACCAGCTCCTCCTCGACGACGCGACCGAGGCGGCCGACGCCGCCGCCCGCGCCTTCGTCGGCCCCGCCGGGCCCGGTGACGGCCCGCAGACCCGGTTCCTGTCGCTCCTCTACGGCGAACTGGCCCCCTTCGAGGGAGGGGTCCGCTGCACCCTCGCCTCCGCCGGGCACCCGCTGCCGCTGCTGCTCGGGCCGGACGGCTCGGTCGCCACGGGCGGGCGCCCGCAGACCCTGCTCGGGGTGATCGAGGACGTCACGTACACCAGCGACAGCCTGGAGCTGCGTCCCGGCGACAGTCTGCTGTGCGTCACCGACGGCGTCACGGAACGGCGGTCGGGCCTGCGGCAGTTCGACGACGAGGACGGTCTCGCCGTCGCGCTGGCGGGCTGCGTGGGACTCGACGCGGAACTGATCGCGGAGCGGATCCGGCGACTGGTCCACGAGTTCGGCGACCAGCCGCCGGAGGACGACCTGGCGCTCCTGGTGCTTCAGGCGGAGTAGCGGGCTCGGCGCCCGCTCCCCCGGAGGCGTGGCGGCGAGGGCCGTGGAGGCGTGGCGGGGCGGCGAGAACCGTGGTGTTGCGAGGGGCGGGGGAGACCGGGTGTTCCGGCGTGCGGATGTATCGTCCGGTTCGTGCCGAAGGCGAAGAATGCCGTGACCGGAGTGCCCACCCGCCGACGTGTGCTGATCGCCGGTGCGGGACTCGGACTGACCGTGACCGCCTGTACGCGTGACGCCGGTCCGCCCGAGGACGCCCGCGGGCCCGGCTTCCACGGTCTGCGCCAGGCCGGGGTGACGACCCCGCGGCAGGCCACCGCGCTGCTCCTGGCGTACGACCTCGATCCCGCGCTGCGCGGCGCGGCGGGCGCGCGGGCGCTGAAGGCGGTGCTCGGCACCTGGACGCACGCCCTCGCCGAGACGCTGGGGTCGGACGGTTCGCGCGCCGCCCGCCTCACCGCGACCCTCGGCATCGGCCCCGCCCTCCCCGCGCGCCTCGGCCTGCGGGCCCCGGCGGCCCTGCGGGACCTGCCCGCCTTCACCGGTGACCGGCTCGACCCCGACCGCTGCGGCGGCGACCTGCTGGTGCAGCTGTGCGCCGACACCACGGACGTCACCGAGGCGATCGCCGCGACCCTGACCCGGCTGGCCGGGGAGGCCCTGTACCCGCGCTGGCGGCAGGACGGCTTCCTGCCCCCGTCCTCCGACGGCACCACTACCCCGCGCGACCTGCTGGGCTTCGAGGACGGGACCGCCAACCCGACCCCCGAGGAGTGCGAACGCTGGGTGTGGTCGGGCAACGCCACCTGCCTCGTCGTACGACGGGTCCATCTGCGCCTGGAGGACTTCGCACGGCTCCCCGTGCACCGCCAGGAGGAGATCATCGGCCGCAGCCGTTCCACCGGCGGGCCGCCGGACGCCGGCCGGGACGGCCGTTCCCCGGCCGGTGGTCCCGAGGGGTCCGCCCCGCCGCGTTCCCACGTCCGGGCCGTCAGCCCCCGTCTCGACTCGGGAGCCCGGATGCTGCGCCGCGGCTACTCCTACGCGGACGGCCCCACCGACCAGGGACTGCTGTTCCTCGCCTTCATGCGGGACCCCGCGCTCTTCGCGCGCGTGCAGCGCCGGATGGCGGCTCAGGACGAGCTGAGCGGGTTCGCCGAGGCCCGGGGTTCGGCGGTGGCGTACATCCTGCCGGGCGCGCGACCGGGACGACCGCTGGGCGCGGAGCTGCTGGACTGACGCCCACCGGCGTCCGGCATCCGGCATCCGGCGTCCGGCGCCCGCCTTCCCGGGCCTGACCGCCTTCCCGCCTTCCCGCGCTTGCTGCCCGGCTTGCTGTGCGAGGGGGCGCCGGGCCGTCCGGACGGGGGCCGGTGGGTGTGCGGGACAATGGGTGGCATGCCTTCCGCACTTCCCGACGGTGAGCCGGTCCCCGACGACGGCGCGCTCCCCGCGCACGCGCTCGCCGGCGCCGCCGACCGCCCCCTCGGGTTCTATCTGCACGTCCCGTACTGCGCGACCCGCTGCGGCTACTGCGACTTCAACACCTACACCGCCACCGAGCTGCGCGGCACCGGCGGAGTGCTCGCCTCCCGCGAGAACTACGCCGACACCCTGATCGACGAGGTCCGGCTGGCCCGCAAGGTCCTCGGCGACGACCCGCGCGAGGTCCGCACGGTCTTCGTCGGCGGCGGCACGCCGACCCTGCTGCCCGCCTCCGACCTGGTGCGGATGCTGGGCGCGATCCGTGACGAGTTCGGGCTGGCGGCGGACGCGGAGGTGACGACCGAGGCGAACCCGGAGTCCGTCGACCCCGCCTACCTGGCCACTCTCCGCCAGGGCGGCTTCAACCGGATCTCGTTCGGCATGCAGAGCGCCCGGCAGCACGTGCTGAAGGTCCTCGACCGCACGCACACCCCCGGCCGGCCCGAGCAGTGCGTGGCGGAGGCCCGGGCGGCGGGCTTCGACCACGTCAACCTGGACCTGATCTACGGCACGCCGGGCGAGTCGGACGACGACTGGCGTGCCTCGCTGGACGCCGCTCTGGGCGCCGGCCCCGACCATGTCTCGGCGTACGCCCTGATCGTCGAGGAGGGCACGCAGCTCGCCCGCCGGATCCGCCGGGGCGAGGTCCCGATGACCGACGACGACGTCCACGCCGACCGGTATCTGATCGCCGAGGAGACCTTCGCCGCGGCGGGCTTCGCGTGGTACGAGGTGTCGAACTGGGCCACCTCCGAGGCGGCCCGCTGCCTGCACAACGAGCTGTACTGGCGCGGCGCCGACTGGTGGGGCGCGGGCCCGGGAGCCCACTCGCACGTGGGCGGCGTCCGCTGGTGGAACGTGAAGCACCCCGGTGCGTACGCCGCGGCGCTGGCGGCCGGACGGTCGCCGGGGGCCGGGCGGGAGCTGCTGCCGGCCGAGGACCGCCGGGTGGAGCGGATCCTGCTGGAGCTGCGGCTGCGGGAGGGCGTGCCGCTGGACCTGTTGCGGCCGGACGGGCTCGCGGCGTCGCGGCGGGCCCTGGCGGACGGACTGCTCGACAGCGGCCCCTACGACGCGGGGCGTGCCGTGCTCACCCTGCGCGGGCGGCTGCTGGCGGACGCGGTGGTGCGGGACCTGGTGGACTGACCCCCGGAGCCCGGAGCCCGGAGCCCGGAGCCCGGAGCCCGGAGCCCGGAGCCCGCGCTTCCGTCCGCGCCCCGCGCCGGTCCGAGCCCCCGTTTTCGTCCCCGCCCCGTGCCTCAGGACACCGTCACGAAGTCGATCAGTTCCTCGACGCGGCCCAGCAGTTCCGGTTCGAGGTCCTTGTAGGAGCCCACCCGCTTCAGGATCGCCTGCCAGACCGCCCCGGTGTTCTCCGGCCAGCCCAGGGCCCGGCACACGCCCGTCTTCCAGTCCTGGCCGTGCGGCACCCGGGGCCAGGCCTCGATCCCCACGGCCGACGGCTTCACGGCCTCCCAGATGTCGATGTACGGGTGGCCGACGACCAGGGCGTGCTCGCTCGTGACCGAGCGGGCGATGCGCCACTCCTTCGTGCCGGGGAGGAGGTGGTCCACCAGGACGCCCAGCCTGGCGTCGGGTCCCGGCGCGAACTCGGCGACGATCGCCGGCAGGTCGTCCACGCCCTCCAGGTACTCCACGACCACGCCCTCGACGCGCAGGTCGTCGCCCCACACCTTCTCGACCAGCTCGGCGTCGTGCCGGCCCTCGACGTAGATGCGGCCGGCACGGGCGACCCGCGCGCGTGCGCCCGGGACGGCGACCGAACCGGATGCGGTACGGGTGGGGCGTGCGGGCGAGGACGACGCGGGCCGCACGAGGGTCACGACCCTGCCCTCCAGCAGGAAGCCGCGCGGCTCCAGCGGGAACACCCGGTGCTTGCCGAAGCGGTCCTCCAGGGTCACCGTGCCCGCCTCGCAGCGGATCACCGCCCCGCAGAACCCGCTGCCGGGCTCCTCCACCACCAGCCCGGCCTCCGCCGGGACCTCGGGGACCGGCTTCGGCCGCTTCCAGGGAGGGGTCAGGTCGGCGGAGTACTGGCGCATTCGGATGACGATAGGAGAAGCCCCGGGCCGAGGGGCACACGATCAGCGCGACACGCCGAAACGGGCCGCCAGCGCGTCGCGTTGCGCCCGGACGAAGGCCGCGTCCACCACCGCCCCGTGACCGGGCACGTACAGCGCGTCCTCGCCGCCGAGGTCGAGGAGGCGGTCGAGGGCGGCGGGCCAGTGGGACGGCACGGCATCGGGGCCCGCCTGGGGCTCGCCGGACTCCTCGACCAGGTCCCCGCAGAACACCGTCTCGGGGGAGCCGGGCACACCGGGGCCGCCGGGTGTGCCGGGGACCAGGACCGCCAGATCATGGGCGGTGTGACCGGGGCCGACGTTCGCCAGCAGGACCTGCCGGCCGCCGCCCAGGTCGAGGGTCCACTCGCCGGAGACGAGGTGCCGGGGCCGGACGAGCGTGTCCGCGGCCTCCGTGGCCGCCGCCTCGTCGAGACCGTTGCGCACCGCGTCCGCCCGCAGCTCCTCGGCCGGGACGGTGTCCATCCCCACGGCGGCGAAGACCTCCGCGCCCGCGAACGCCGCCGCCCCGAACACATGATCGAAGTGGGGGTGGGTGAGCGCGAGATGAGTCACACGGGAACCGGTCAGCTCCCCGGCCCGGGCCCGCAGCAGCGCCCCTTCGGCCAGGCTCGATCCCGCGTCCACCATCAGTACCGCGCCCGCCCCGACGACCAGCCCCGCCGTGCAGTCCCAGCCCGGCAGCCGTACCCGCCCCACCCCGGCCGCGACCCGCTCCCACCCCAGCTCTTCCCAAGTCACCGTCATACCGCGACGCTAGCCCTACGACGCTGCGCCGGGGGCCGACCTTGCCCCGGGTGTACCCCACAGCCGTACACTGGGCCGGGGAACGCTGGCACTCGGATGTGAAGAGTGCCAGACGAGGCGCCCGGAGGACCGGGGACGACTGGTGGAGGTGTGCGCGCGATGCTGAGTGAACGCAGGCTCCAGGTGCTGCGCGCCATCGTCCAGGACTACGTCGGCACCGAGGAGCCCGTGGGGTCGAAGGCGCTCACCGAGCGGCACAGCCTCGGCGTGTCCCCGGCGACGGTCCGCAACGACATGGCCGCCCTGGAGGACGAGGGGTACATCGCCCAGCCGCACACCAGTGCCGGGCGGATCCCCACGGACAAGGGCTACCGGCTGTTCGTCGACAAGCTGGCCGGCGTCAAGCCGATGACCGGTCCCGAGCGGCGGGCCATCCAGAACTTCCTCGACGGCGCCGTCGACCTCGACGACGTCGTGGCCCGGACCGTGCGGCTGCTCGCGCAGCTCACCCGGCAGGTCGCCGTGGTGCAGTACCCGTCCCTGACCCGCTCGACCGTGCGGCACGTGGAGCTTCTCTCGCTCGCGCCCGCACGCCTGATGCTCGTGCTGATCACGGACACCGGGCGGGTCGAGCAGCGGATGGTGGACTGCCCCGCGCCCTTCGGGGAGGCCTCGCTGGCGGATCTGCGCGCGCGGCTCAACAGCCGGGTCGCGGGCCGCCGGTTCGCGGACGTGCCGCATCTGGTGGAGGATCTGCCGGACGCCTTCGAGACCGAGGACCGCGGCACGGTCACGACGGTGCTCTCCACCCTGCTGGAGACGCTCGTCGAGGAGAACGAGGAGCGGCTGATGATCGGCGGTACCGCCAATCTCACCCGCTTCGGACATGACTTTCCCCTCACCATCCGGCCCGTCCTGGAGGCGCTGGAGGAGCAGGTCGTGCTCCTCAAGCTCCTTGGCGAGGCGGGGGATTCGGGCATGACCGTACGCATCGGTCACGAGAACGCCTATGAGGGGCTCAACTCCACTTCGGTGGTGTCGGTCGGCTACGGTTCGGGCGGCGAGGCAGTCGCCAAGCTGGGCGTGGTCGGACCGACCCGCATGGATTACCCGGGAACGATGGGAGCGGTACGAGCGGTGGCACGGTACGTCGGACAGATCCTGGCGGAGTCGTAGGTGGCCACGGACTACTACGCCGTTCTCGGCGTGCGCCGCGATGCGTCGCAGGAAGAGATCAAGAAGGCCTTCCGGCGGCTCGCACGCGAGCTGCACCCGGACGTCAACCCGGACCCGAAGACCCAGGAGCGGTTCAAGGAGATCAACGCCGCCTACGAGGTGTTGTCGGACCCGCAGAAGAAGCAGGTCTACGACCTCGGCGGCGACCCGCTGTCGCAGTCGGGCGGCGGGGCCGCGGGCGGCTTCGGCGCCGGCGGCTTCGGGAACTTCTCGGACATCATGGACGCGTTCTTCGGAACCGCGTCGCAGCGCGGTCCGCGCTCGCGCACCCGGCGCGGCCAGGACGCGATGATCCGGCTGGAGATCGACCTCGAGGAGGCGGCCTTCGGCACGACCAAGGACCTCCAGGTCGACACGGCGATCGTCTGCACGACGTGCAGTGGCGAGGGCGCGGCCCCCGGCACCAGCGCGCAGACGTGTGACATGTGCCGCGGCCGCGGCGAGGTGTCGCAGGTGACGCGGTCCTTCCTCGGACAGGTCATGACCTCGCGGCCGTGCCCGCAGTGCCAGGGCTTCGGCACCGTCGTGCCGACCCCGTGCCCGGAGTGCGCGGGCGACGGGCGCGTGCGCTCGCGCCGGACGCTGACGGTGAAGATCCCGGCCGGTGTCGACAACGGCACCCGGATCCAGCTCGCGGGCGAGGGCGAGGTCGGCCCCGGCGGCGGCCCCGCCGGCGACCTGTACGTGGAGATCCACGAGCTGCCGCACGCGCAGTTCCAGCGCCGCGGCGACGACCTGCACTGCACGGTGACGCTGCCGATGACGGCGGCGGCGCTCGGCACCAAGGTCCCGCTGGAGACGCTCGACGGGCTGGAGGAGGTCGACATCCGGCCCGGTACCCAGTCCGGCCAGTCGATCCCGCTGCACGGCCGGGGTGTCACGCATCTGCGGGGCGGCGGGCGCGGCGACCTCATCGTGCACGTCGAGGTGCAGACGCCGAGCAAGCTCGACCCCGAGCAGGAGCGGGTGCTGCGGGAGCTGGCCAAGCTGCGCGGCGAGGAGCGGCCCACCGGGCAGTTCCAGCCCGGTCAGCAGGGGCTGTTCTCCCGGCTGAAGGACGCGTTCAACGGACGGTGACGGTAGCTGTGCGGGGGCGGTCCGCCCCCGCCGCTCCGTCCCTTCCCGCCCCGTGCGCTGCGCCGCCGGACCCCTTCTCCGGCCCCGCGAGGGGCTCGTCCCCGGACGCCGGACGGGCTCCGAGCGGTGGCACGTGCCAATGGGAAGGGTCGATTCGGACTTGTTCGGAGGACGTGACAACATGCCGTCATGTCCTCCGCACTGACCGATCTCTTCCCGTATCCGATCGTGCAGGCCCCCATGGCGGGCGGTGTTTCCCTCCCGCGCCTCGCGGCCGCCGTGTGCGAGGCCGGCGGGCTCGGATTCCTGGCGGCCGGGTACAAGACGGCCGACGGCCTGTACCAGGAGATCAAGCAGCTGCGGAGCCTCACCGCCCGTCCCTTCGGCGTGAACCTGTTCATGCCGCAGCCGGAGTACGCGGAGAGGGGCGCCGTCGAGGTCTACGCCCACCAGCTGGCCGGTGAGGCCGCCTGGTACGAGACCGAACTGGGCGACCCCGAGAGCGGCCGCGACGACGGCTACGACGCCAAGCTCGCCGTGCTGCTGGACAACCCGGTGGCGGTGGTCTCGTTCCACTTCGGCATCCCGAGCACCGAGGTGCTGGACTCCCTGCGGCGCGCGGGGACCTTCACCCTGGTCACGGCGACCACCGCGGAGGAGGCCCGCGCGGTGGAGCGGGCCGGCGCGGACGCGGTGATCGTGCAGGGGGTGGAGGCGGGCGGCCACCAGGGCACCCACCGGGACAACCCGGAGAACGACCGCTCGGGCATCGGGCTGCTCGCGCTGATCGCCCAGGTCCGCGAGGCGGTGAACCTGCCGATCGTCGCCGCGGGCGGGATCATGCGCGGCAGTCAGATCGCCGCGGTCCTCGCGGCCGGTGCGAGCGCGGCCCAGCTGGGCACCGCGTTCCTCGTCACGCCCGAGTCCGGCGCGCACGCCGTGCACAAGCAGGCGCTGACCAACCCCCTCTTCGTACGCACCGAGCTGACCCGCGCCTTCTCCGGCCGCCCGGCCCGCGGTCTGGTCAACCGCTTCCTGCGCGAGCACGGCCCGTACGCGCCCGCCGCCTACCCGGAGGTCCACCACCTCACCTCGCCGCTGCGCAAGGCGGCCGCCAAGGCGGGCGACGCGCAGGGCATGGCGCTGTGGGCCGGACAGGGCCACCGGCTGGCCCGCGAACTGCCCGCCGGGCAGCTGGTGGAGGTCCTGGTGTCCGAACTCCTCCAGGCGCGGACAGCGTTGTCCGACTTCCCGGCCGGTGACGGCGGTGCCGCGTGACGGCGCCCGTCTTCGTCGTCGACGAACTCCCGCCCTCCCGCTCCGAGTTCGTGCTGGACGGGCCCGAGGGCCGGCACGCCGTGTCCGTGAAGCGGCTGCGGACCGGCGAGGACGTCGTCCTCACCGACGGCGCCGGACGCTGGGCGCCGGGCGAGGTCGTCGCCGCCGAGGGCAAGGACCGGCTGGTGGTGAGCCTCGGGGAGGTGGTCGAGGAGCCCGCCGAGGCGCCCCGGATCACCGTCGTCCAGGCGCTGCCGAAGGGCGACCGGGGCGAGCTGGCCGTCGAGACGATGACCGAGACCGGCGTCGACGCGATCGTGCCGTGGGCGGCCGCGCGCTGCATCACCCAGTGGAAGGGCGAGCGCGGGGCCAAGGCGCTCGCCAAGTGGCGGGCCACCGCCCGCGAGGCCGGCAAGCAGTCCCGCCGGGTCCGCTTCCCCGAGATCGCCGACCCGTCGACGTCCCGGCAGGTGGCGGAGATCCTCGCCCGCGCCGACTTCGCCGCCGTCCTGCACGAGGACCGCGACTACGGCAGCGAGCCCCTCGCCACCGCCGCGCTGCCCGCCACGGGCGAGATAGTGCTCGTCGTGGGCCCCGAAGGGGGCGTCTCACCGGACGAGTTGGCGCTCTTCGCGCAGGCGGGCGCGAAGGCGTACCGGCTCGGGCGGAGCGTCCTGCGCACCTCGACCGCCGGCACGGCGGCCGCGTCCCTGATCCTGGGCAGGACCGGTCGCTGGTCCTGACCCCGCCCGCCCCTCCCGGGAGGACATCGTGGAATTCGTCCAGGTAAGGCTGCTGGTCACCGACTTCGCCGCCTGCTACCGCTTCTACGCCGACGTCCTCGGCCTCAAGCCGCAGTCCGGGGCGGAGCGGGGACCGTACGAGAAGTTCTCTCCCGCGACCGGTTCGACGGGCATCGCCATCCAGGACCGGGCGATGATGGCGGAGGTGCTCGGCGAACTGGGCCACCCGGCGAACGGCCACCGCTCCCTGGTGGCGTTGCGCGTCGACGACCTCGACGCCCTGTGCGAGCGGATCGTTTCCCGCGGCGCCAGGTTGCTCCACGGCCCCGCTCCGATGGCCGACCGGATGCGGGTGGCCCATCTCAAGGACCCGGAGGGCAATCTGGTGGAGCTGCAGGAGTGGCAGCTGCTGCGCGGCTGAGCGCGACGGCGGTGAACAGCTCCCAGCCGTCCAGCTCGCCGTCCAGCGGCAGCAGTCCCCGCTCGACGGCTTCGTCGACGAAGGCGCGCACCACCGCGGGTTCGTGCAGATTGAGGTGATGGCGGCGGTCGCCCACCCCGCCGCTGTGCGTGTAGGCGCCGCCGCCCGAGTAGCGCCCCTCGCCGTCCCGGAAGACGATGCGGGTGCGTCTGCCGTCCCGGTGGAGCGTGAGGATCTCCCGGCAGGGCTGTCCGTCCCCGTGGAGATGACGGACCGTCCACACATACGTGGTCGTCTCGTCGACGACGAGGGTCCTGCGGCGGCGCTTGTCGCTCATGCGTCCACGGTAGGGGCCGCCCGGATGTGACCGCATACGGGCTACCGCACCGCCCGCGCGAGTGGCACGCTGCCGTCCATGGGGGCACTGAGGCGTATTCGGCTTCTCCCGTTGGCGGCCGTGGTGGCGGTGGGCGCCGTGGCGTGCGAGCCGGGCGGGCTGAGCAGCATGTCCGTGGCGTACACCACCGACGAGGCCGCGACGGCCGAGATCCAGCGGCGGGACGTGGACGTGCGCTGGCTGACCTGCACGGCTCGGTACGAGGACCAGGAGAAGGCGGGGACCGTCGCCTCCGTGGACTGCCGGGGGAAGACCGCCGACGGGCGGGACATCACGGTCGAGGGGCAGGTCGCGCGGGCGGTCGACGGGGCCTGTGTGCGCGGCGATCTCACCGCCGTCGTCGGCAAGAAGCAGCTGTTCCGGGTGAGCGGGCTGGGCGACTGCGCGTCCGCGACGCCGTCGCCGGTCGCGCCGTCGGGTTCCGACCGGCCCGGCGGCCGGCCCACGGTCACCGTCACCGTCACCGTCACCGAGACCGTGCGCGGGGACGGGGGCGGGGGCGGCGGGAAGTGATCGAAACCGCTGACCTGCGGTCGCGCCGTTGCATACATTGATCGGGTGACACAGTCCGCGACGCCTGCCGCATACCTCCGATACCCCCATCTGCACGGCGAGTCGGTGGCCTTCACCGCCGAGGACGACGTGTGGCTGGCCCCCCTCGACGGCGGCCGCGCCTGGCGGGTCAGCGCCGACAACGTGCCGGTCACCCTGCCGCGCATCTCGCCCGACGGCACCACCGTGGCCTGGACCTCCGCCCGCGACGGCGCCCCCGAGGTGCACATCGCCCCCGTCGACGGCGGCCCGTCGACCCGGCTGACGTACTGGGGGAGCGGGCAGACCCGGGTGCGCGGCTGGACCCCGGACGGCCGGGTCCTCGCCGTCAGCACCCACGACCAGGCGACCCTGCGCCGCAGCTGGGCCCGCGCCGTCCCGGTCGACGGCGGACCGGCGACGACCCTGCCGTACGGGCCGGTCGGCACGGTCGCGTACGGCCCGCACACCGTGGTGCTGTCCGCGCCGATGGGGCGCGAGGCCGCCCACTGGAAGCGCTACCGGGGCGGCACGGCGGGCAAGTTGTGGATCGACCGGGACGGGGACGGGGAGTTCGCCCGGCTGCACGAGGAGCTCGACGGCAACATCGAGTACCCGGTCTGGGCCGGGGACCGGCTCGCGTTCCTCTCCGACCACGAGGGGACCGCGGCGCTGTACTCGTCCCTCGCCGACGGCTCCGACCTGCGGCGGCACACCCCGCTCGACGGTTTCTACGCCCGGCACGCGGCCGGTGACGGCACTCGAGTCGTGTACATGTCCGCAGGCGAGCTGTGGCTGCTCGACGACCTGGACGGCGCCGAGCCGCGCCGCCTCGACGTCCGGCTCGGCGGGCAGCGCGCCGACCGCCGCCCGTACCCGGTGGCCGCCTCCCGGTGGCTGGGCGGGGCCGCGCCGGACCACACCGCGCGGGGCAGCGCCGTCGAGGTGCGCGGCGCCGTGCACTGGGTGACCCACCGCTCCGGACCCGCCCGCGCGCTCGCCGCCGAACCCGGCGTCCGGGCCCGGCTGCCGCGCACCTTCCGCGCGGAGGGCGAGGAGTGGGTCGTGTGGGTGACGGACGCCGAGGGCGAGGACGCGCTGGAGTTCGCCCCGGCCACCGGGACGGCCCCCGGCGCCACACCGCGCCGCCTCGCGGTCGGACGGCTCGGCCGGGTCCTGGAGCTCGCCGTCACGCCCGACGGCAGCCGGGCCGCCGTCGCCGCGCACGACGGGCGGCTGCTGCTCGTCGAGCGGGAGACCGGCGAGGTCCGCGAGGTCGACAGCAGCCCCGACGGCGAGGTGTCCGACCTGGTCTTCTCGCCCGACTCGGCCTGGCTGGCCTGGTCGCATCCCGGGCCGCGCCCGCTCAGCCAGCTGAAGCTCGCCAACGTCACCGACCTGTCGGTCACCGAGGCGACCCCGCTGCGCTTCCGGGACTACGCGCCCGCCTTCACCCTCGACGGCAGACACCTCGCGTTCCTCTCCGCGCGCGCCTTCGACCCGGTCTACGACGAGCACGTCTTCGACCTCTCCTTCGTGGCCGGGGCCCGCCCGCACCTCATCACCCTCGCGGCGACGACCCCGTCCCCCTTCGGCCCGCAGCGGCACGGCAGGCCGTTCGAGGCCCCCGACAAGGACGAGACACCCGACAGCGAGGGCACCCCGGCCACCCGCATCGACCTGGAGGGACTCGCCGACCGGATAGTCCCCTTCCCGGTGGAGGCCGGCCGGTACTCCGGGCTCGCCGCGGCCAAGGACGGCGTGCTGTGGCTGCGGCACCCGGTGCGCGGTGTGCTCGGCGCCTCCCGCGCCACCCCGGACGACCCCGACCCGCACACCGAGCTGGAGCGCTACGACCTCGCCCAGCAGCGTGTCGAGCACCTCGCCGCCGACGCCGACGGCTTCGAGGTCAGCGGCGACGGCAAGCGGCTGCTGCTGTGGACCGACGGCAAGCTCAAGGTCGTCCCGAGCGACCGGCGCGCCTCCGGCGACGAGGACGGCGACAGCAACATCACCGTCGACCTCGGCCGGATCCGCCGCACCGTCGACCCGTCCGCCGAGTGGCGGCAGATGTACGACGAGACCGGCCGGATCATGCGGGACAACTTCTGGCGGCCCGACCTGGGCGGCGTCGACTGGGACGGTGTCCTGGACCGCTACCGGCCCGTGCTGGAACGGGTCGCCACCCACGACGACCTCGTCGACCTGCTGTGGGAGGTGCACGGCGAACTCGGCACCTCGCACGCCTACGTCATGCCGCGCGGCGGCCACGGCGGCGCCCGCCAGGGCCTGCTGGGCGCCGACATCTCCCGTCACCCGGACGGCAGTTGGCGCATCGACCGGGTGCTGCCCTCGGAGACCTCCGACCCCGACGCGCGCTCCCCGCTCGCCGCACCCGGCGTCGCGGTGCGGGCCGGTGACGCCGTCGTCGCCGTCGGCGGGCAGCCGGTGGATCCGGTCACCGGGCCCGGACCGCTGCTCGTCGGCACCGCGGGCAGGGCCGTCGAGCTGACGATCTCGCCGTCCGGCGGGGGCGAGCCGCGGCACGCCGTCGTCGTCCCCGTCGCGGACGAGGAGGCGCTGCGCTACCACGCGTGGGTCTCGGACCGGCGGGCGTACGTGCACGAGGCCTCCGACGGCCGGCTCGGGTATCTGCACGTGCCCGACATGCAGGCGCCCGGCTGGGCCCAGATCCACCGTGACCTGCGGATCGAGGTCGCGCGCGAGGGGCTGATCGTGGACGTCCGGGAGAACCGGGGCGGCCACACCTCGCAGCTGGTCGTCGAGAAGCTCGCCCGGCGCATCGTCGGCTGGGACCTGCCCCGGGGGATGCGGGCGTCCAGCTATCCGGAGGACGCGCCCCGGGGGCCCGTCGTCGCCGTCGCCAACGAGTTCTCCGGGTCCGACGGGGACATCGTCAACGCGGCGATCAAGGCGCTCGGGATCGGGCCCGTGGTCGGCACCCGCACGTGGGGCGGCACGATCGGCATCGACAGCCGGTACCGGCTGGTCGACGGGACGCTCGTCACGCAGCCCAAGTACGCGTTCTGGCTGGACGGGTACGGGTGGGGAGTGGAGAACCACGGCGTCGACCCGGACGTCGAGGTGGTCTGCGCTCCTCAGGACCATGCGGCCGGGCGGGACGTCCAGCTCGACGAGGCGGTCTCGCTGGCGCTGGCCGCTCTGCGGGAGACCCCGGCGAAGACGCCTCCGCCGCTCCCGGAGGCATAGCCCGCCCGGCGTCGTCGTGACCGCCCCCGGGGGCCACCCCCCCCGGGGGGCCCCGCTGCGGCCCGACCCGGCCCGTCCCCAAGCGCCGGACGGGCCGGAGCGGTTCACCCGGCTACCATGCCCCCGTACCGATCAACCGTCTGAGGAGGAACCCGCATGGCAGGGGAACCGCAGGACGACTGTCTGTTCTGCAAGATCGTCGCGGGCACCATCCCGGCGACGATCGTGCGGGAGACCGAGACGACCATCGCCTTCCGGGACATCAACCCGCAGGCGCCCACCCACGTCCTGGTGATCCCGAAGGCGCACTACCGGGACGCCGCCGCCCTGGCCTCCGGCGCGCCGGAGCTCGCCGCCGACGTGCTGCGCGAGACGCAGGCGGTCGCCGACGAGGACAAGCTGGAGAGCTACCGGGTCGTCTTCAACACCGGCGCCGGCGCCGGCCAGACCGTCTGGCACGCCCACGCGCACGTCCTCGGTGGCCGCGGCCTGCACTGGCCTCCCGGGTAGGCGCCGTGTCCGTCCGTGAACTGGTGGTCCTCGGCACCGCGAGCCAGGTCCCGACCCGGCACCGCAACCACAACGGCTATCTGCTGCGCTGGGACGGCGAGGGCGTCCTCTTCGACCCGGGCGAGGGCACCCAGCGCCAGATGCTGCGCGCCGGGGTCGCCGCGCACGACCTCAACCGGATCTGCGTCACGCACTTCCACGGCGACCACTCCCTCGGCCTCGCCGGTGTCATCCAGCGCATCAACCTGGACCAGGTCCCGCACCCGGTCACCGCGCACTACCCGCGCTCGGGGCAGCGCTTCTTCGACCGGCTGCGCTACTCGACCGCCTACCGCGAGACCGTCGGCATCACCGAGGCCCCGGTCGACACCGACGGGGTCCTCGCCACCGCCGCGTCCTACCGGCTCGAAGCGGCCAGGCTCTCCCACCCCGTCGAGTCCTACGGCTACCGGGTCGTCGAGCCCGACGGCCGCCGCATGCTGCCCGAGCGGCTGGCCGCGCACGGCATCACGGGGCCGGACGTCGGCCGGATCCAGCGGGAGGGTTCGATCGGCGGGGTGTCGCTGGACGACGTCAGCGAGGTGCGGACCGGACAGCGGTTCGCGTTCGTCATGGACACCCGGCTGTGCGACGGGGTGCACGCGCTCGCCGACGGCGCCGACCTGCTCGTCATCGAGTCGACCTTCCTCGACGAGGACGAGCGGCTCGCCACCGATCACGGTCATCTGACCGCCGGTCAGGCCGCGCGGGTCGCGCGCGACGCCGGGGTGCGGCACCTGGTCCTCACGCACTTCAGTCAGCGCTACTCCGAGCCGGACGAGTTCGAGCGGCAGGCGCGGGCCGCCGGGTTCGAGGGCGAGCTGACGGTGGCGCACGACCTCCTGCGAGTGCCGGTTCCGAAACGGCGGTAAAACGGTCGTACGATGCTTTGATGCCCCTCCCCAAAGCTGAACTTCACCTGCACATCGAAGGAACCCTGGAGCCTGAGCTGGCTTTCGAGCTGGCCGCCCGCAACGGGGTCGCACTGCCGTACGCCGACACGGACGAACTCCGCGAGGCGTACCGGTTCGAGGATCTCCAGTCCTTCCTGAACCTGTACTACGAGCTCATGGCGGTCCTGCGCACCGAGCGCGACTTCGAGGATCTCGCGAACGCCTATCTCGCGCGGGCCGCCGCGCAGGGTGTGCGGCACGCGGAGATCTTCTTCGACCCGCAGGCCCACCTCGCCCGCGGCGTCGGCCTGGGCACGGTCGTGGAGGGGCTGTGGCGCGCGCTGGGCCGCAGCGAGGCCGAGCACGGCGTCTCGACCCGGCTCATCCTGTGCTTCCTGCGCGACGAGTCCGCCGAGTCGGCGCTGAAGACCCTGGAGGCGGCGCGGCCCCACCTCGACCGGATCACCGGGGTCGGGCTCGACTCCGCCGAGGTCGGGCATCCGCCGGCCAAGTTCCGCGAGGTGTACGAGGCGGCGGCCGCTCTCGGCCTGCGGCGGGTCGCGCACGCCGGTGAGGAGGGGCCGCCGGAGTACATCACCGAGGCCCTGGACGTGCTCGGCGTGGAGCGCGTCGACCACGGGCTCCGGTGTATGGAGGACCCGGCCCTCGTCGAGCGGCTGGTGCGCGAGCGGATCCCGCTCACGCTGTGCCCGCTGTCCAACGTGCGGCTGCGGACCGTCGACGTCCTCGCCGACCACCCGCTGCCCGCCATGCTCGACGCCGGGCTGCTGTGCACGGTGAACTCCGACGACCCGGCCTACTTCGGCGGGTACGCCGGCGACAACTTCGACGCCGTGGGCGCCGCCCTGGGCCTGGGCGAGGAGCGGCTGCGCGAGCTGGCCCGCAACTCCTTCGTCGCCTCCTTCCTGGAGGACGACGAGGAGCGGCGGGCCCGGTACCTCGCGGAGGTCGACGCCTACACGTTCTAGGCCGGTCCCGGTCACGCCCGGCGGGCGGGCGCGGCGCGTGCCGGACGGCGGGCCACGACGCCCCGGCCGGGCGGTCTCAGCCGGATCCCGGCGCGGCGCCGGCCGGCCGGGGTCCGGCCGTGCCGTACGCGTCCCGGACGGGGGGCGCCGAGCCCTCCACCGCGATCTCCACCACCTGCGGCTCCGGGGCGCCGCCCCGCCGTCGCACCGAGCCCGCGACCCGCGGGCCGCCTGCGGCGCGCAGGGCAACGGCGGTCATCGGCACCGCGACGACGAGCAGCCCGGCCCCGAGCACCAGCCCCATCGCCGGGAACCCGGCCCACGCCGACAGCACGCTCCCGGTCAGCGGCCCCGCCGCCGTGCCCAGCGAGCCCGCCGATCCGACGAGCACCGCCCAGCGGCCGCGCGGGTCGAGCGAGGCGGCCAGTCCGATCAGGTACGACAGCACGATCGGGTAGAGCGTGTTCCAGGCGATCTCCCCGGCCGCGAAGCTCACCGGCCCGGTCGCGGAGGCGCTGGCGACGACACAGCCGGCGATCAGCACGGTCCCGGCGCCGATGGGCACCGCCCGCCCGAGCCGGGCCCCGAGCGCCCCCGCGCCCAGCACGCCCGTGAGCCCGGCCCCCAGCGCCACCGCGAAGACGACGCCGACGCCGGCCTCGGTGAGGTGCGCCTGGGTCAGGCCGATGCGTCCGCTGACGCCCCAGAGCGCGTTCTGGACCAGCGACCAGCAGGGCATGGCGGCGGCCAGGACGAGTCCGGCCCGCAGCCGGGGCAGCCGCGGCCGGTCCTCGTGGCGGCTTTGGACGGGAGCCGTCCCGCCCGGCAGACGGCCCGTCAGCGGCCACACCGCGAGGGCGGTCAGGGCGATCGCGGCCAGCGGCTGTCCGTGTCCCGCGCCCAGGTGCGGCACCGTCAGATACACCGCGCCCGCGAGCGCGGAGACCCCGAGCAGTCCCGCCGTGGAGACGCGGTGCGGGTCGGGACACGCGGCGATCCGAGTGGCGGCGACCGTGGTGACGGCGCCGGAACCGAGGCCGCCGAGGACCGCGCCCGCGACGACGGCGGGCACGTCACCGGCGAGGGCCGCGCCGCCGTAGCCGAGCACGGCGAGGGTCAGTCCGACCCGGGCGAGGGTCCGGGCCCCGACGCGCTCCACGCGGGAGGCGAGCAGGAACCCGGTGGCGGCCGAACCGAGCAGCAGCGCACTGCCGACGGCTCCGGCCTCGGTGGCGGACAGCGGCAGCCCGGCGTCCAGCCGGCCGACCACCGTCGGCAGCAGATAGGGGGCGAGGTACCCGGCCGTGAACAGGGCGACGACGGGCCAGGGCAGGGTGGTGCGGGGGGCGGGCACGGGCGTTCCAGGGCATGCGGAAGGGACGGCTCGGAGGAGGCCGGAGGAGGGGTGGGGCGCCGACCGTCGACGGACAGGAACGCGCGGGCAATTTGTATCAAGCGCGCGAGGGGAGATGAAGGGCAGGGTGAGTGATGTGGATCACTTTGCGTTTGGGGCGCGGAAGACCGGGTAACGGCGGGCGCTAACGCCAGTCGGCGGCGCCGCCGGAACCCGGCGCCGTCGCCTCGATCTTGGCCCTGATCTCGCGCATCACCGCGATGATCCGTTCCTCGTGCTCCGGCGTCAGCCGGGCCACCGGCACCGAGCAGCTGATCGCGTCCTGCGCGGGGGTGTCGTAGCGCAGCGCGAACCCGAACCCGACGATGCCGAGCACGCCCTCCTCGCGGTCCACGGAGTACCCGCGCGCCCGCACCTGGGCGAGGTCGTCGAGCAGGGCCCGGCGGCTCGTGCGGGTGTGCGGGGTGAACGCCTCGTACGGCCCCTCGGGCAGCTCGCCGTCCGGCCGTTGCGCGAGCAGCGCCTTGCCGAGCGCGCCGACGTGCGCCGGGAGCCGCCGCCCGACCCTGCTGATCGTGCGCAGGTACTCGTGCGACTCGCGCGTCGCCAGATACGCCACGCCGCGGCCGTCCAGCCGGCCCAGGTGGATCGTCTCGCCCAGCGCCTCGGACGCCTCGTCGAGGTAGGGGCGCACCAGCCGCACGCGCGGGTCGGAGTCGAGGTAGCTCGTGCCGGTCAGCAGGGCGTGGATGCCGATGCCGTAGAGGGAGCCGGTCACGTCCGTGCGCACCCAGCCCCGGCTGATCAGGGTCTGGAGCAGCGCGTACATCGAGCTGCGCGGTACGCCCAGCTCGTCCGCGAGCTCCTGCAGCCGCGCCGGCCGGTCGCCGCGCGCCGCGAGCAGTTCCAGCAGCTCGACCGTGCGTGCCGCGGACTTCACCTCGCGGACGCCGCCTGTCTCCGACATGTGCCGATCGTAAGGGTGTGCGGCTCGGGGAGCGCACGCCCATTGACGGTCGGCGTTCGCGTATCTAACCTCCATCTTCATACGTAGATGACGTCTACATAGGGAGATGACAAGGGTGAGCCTCGACAGGGAAACGGTCCGACGCCTGCGGGACGGCATGACGCGGGGGGTGCTGTCGTTCCCGCTCACGAGCTTCCACGAGGACGGCTCCCTCGACCCCGACGGCTTCCGCGCGCATGTCGCGGCCCAGATCGCCACCGCGCCGGGCGCCCTCTTCCCCGCCTGCGGGACCGGAGAGTTCTTCTCCCTGGACGAGGACGAGTACCGGCAGGTGGTCACGATCGCCGTCGAGGAGGCGGCCGGCCGCCTGCCCGTCGTCGCCGGGGTCGGCTACGGCTGGGCCCAGGCCGCCCGGTTCGCGCGCCTCGCGGAGGAGGCCGGCGCCGACGCCCTCCTCGTCCTGCCGCACTACCTCGTCGCCGCCCCGCAGGACGGCCTCGTCGCCCAGCTGGAGCAGCTCGCCGCCCGCACCCGGCTGCCCCTCATCGCCTACCAGCGCGGCCAGGTCACCTTCACCGCCGCCTCGCTGCGACGCGTCGCCGCCGTCCCCGGTGTCATCGGCCTCAAGGACGGCCACAGCGACCTCGACCGCCTCCAGCGGCTCACCCTCGCCGCCCCCGACGGCTTCCTCTTCTTCAACGGCGCCGCCACCGCCGAGATCCAGGCCCGGGCCTACGCCACCGTGGGCGTCCCCGCCTACTCCTCCGCCGTCCACGCCTTCGCCCCGGAGATCGCGAACGCCTTCTTCGCCGCGCTGCGCGACGGCGACGACAAGACGGTGGACCGGCTGCTGCGCGAGTTCTACGTCCCGCTCGTCGAACTGCGCGACCGGGTGCCGGGATACGCCGTGTCCCTGGTGAAGGCGGCGGCCCGGCTGCGCGGGCGTCCCGTCGGCCCGGTCCGCGCCCCGCTCACCGATCCCTCGCCCACCGATCTCGCCGACCTCAGGGACCTCCTGAGCGCCGGTCTCGACCTCGTAGGAGCCGCGCTGTGAACCTCACGATCACCGACGTCCGCCTGACCCCGATCCTGGTCGCCGACCCGCCGCTGCTCAACACCCAGGGCGTGCACCAGCCGTACACGCCCCGGCTGATCGTGGAGGTCGAGACGGCGGACGGGGTCACCGGCGTCGGCGAGACGTACGGCGACACCAAGTACCTGGAGCTGGCCCGCCCCTTCGCCCAGAAGCTCCGCGGCCGCCCGGTGAGCGACCTGAACGGCCTGTTCACCCTCGCCGACGAGGTGGCCGTCGACAGCTCCCGGATCTCCGGCCAGGTCGACGTCGGCGGGCTGCGCGGCGTCCAGACCGCCGACAAGCTGCGGCTGTCCGTCGTCTCCGCGTTCGAGGTCGCCTGCCTCGACGCCCTCGGCAAGGCGCTCGGCCTGCCCGTGCACACGCTGCTCGGCGGCAAGGTGCGCGACGCGGTCGAATACAGCGCCTACCTCTTCTACAAGTGGGCCGGCCACCCCGAGGGCGTGCCCGCGGAGAAGGACGACTGGGGCGCCGCCGTCGACCCGGCCGGCGTGGTCGAGCAGGCCCGGCGCTTCAAGGAGCGCTACGGCTTCACCTCCTTCAAGCTCAAGGGCGGCGTCTTCCCGCCGGACGAGGAGATCGCCGCCGTCCGGGCGCTGGCCGAGGCGTTCCCCGGCCACCCGCTGCGCCTCGACCCCAACGGCGCCTGGTCCGTGCAGACCTCGCTGAGGGTCGCCGACGAGATCGGCGGCATCCTCGAATACCTGGAGGACCCGGCTCTCGGCACCCCGGCCATGGCCGAGGTGGCCGCGAAGACCGACGTGCCGCTCGCCACCAACATGTGCGTGACCACGTTCGCCGAGATCAAGGAGGCGTTCACCCGGGACGCCGTCCAGGTCGTCCTCTCCGATCACCACTACTGGGGCGGACTGCGCAACACCCGGCAACTCGCCGATATCTGCCGGACGTTCGGCGTCGGCATCTCCATGCACTCCAACACCCACCTGGGCATCTCGCTGGCCGCCATGACCCATGTGGCGTCCACCGTGCCCCACCTCCACCACGCCTGCGACTCCCACTACCCCTGGCAGTCGGAGGACGTCCTCACCGAACGCCTCACCTTCGAGGACGGCCGGGTCACCGTGCCGGACGCGCCCGGCCTCGGCGTCGAACTCGACCGCGACCGGCTCCGGTTCCTGCACCGGCGCTGGCTCGACGACGACGGTGCCCTGCGCGAGCGCGACGACGCGGCGGCCATGCGCCTGGCCGACCCCGACTGGGTCACCCCGGCCGTCCCCCGCTGGTGACCCGCCGCCGGCGGCCCCGCGCCGGCACCTCCCCTTCCCCTGCCCACGACCGGAGCCGCTCGTGTCAGCAGCAGTCCCCGAAGCCCTCTCCCCGGCGGTCCGGTCCGCCCTCCGCAAGATCTTCCGCAGAGTGGTCCCGCTCTTCTTCGTGATGTTCGTCGCGAACTGCATGGACCGCGTCAACCTGGGCTTCGCCCAGGGGCGGCGGACCCGCCGGTGGACGTGGCGTGGCCGGAAGGCGCCGCCCGCGAGCGCGAGCGCGAGGGCGACGGCGCGGCCTGTCGCCTCCGCACCCTCCGCACCCTTCCGTACCTGCCGCGGGCCGACGCGCCGTGGCGCCCGGTGCGCGTGTGACGGACCGCGTGTTGTCGGTGGCGTGGTGCACACTGGCCAGATCGGCACCACGTCAGGGAGCGCACCGTGACCGCGTCCAACGCGTCCACCGGAGAGGGACACCAGCACCAGACCGGCAAGGCCGGCCGGCTCGGCCGGTCCGCCCGGGTGGACCCGCTGGCGGCCCGGCGCGCCTCCGACGACCCACCGTGGGACGTCTATCTCACCGGCACCGTCTTCCTCGACATCATCTTCACCGGGCTCGACTCCGCCCCGGTGCGCGGGACCGAGTCCTGGGCGCGCGGAATGGGCTCGAGTCCCGGCGGCGTCGCCAACATGGCCACCGCACTCGCCCGGCTCGGCCTGCGCACCTCCCTCGCCGCGGCCTTCGGGGACGACCACTACGGCGAGTACTGCTGGGACGCCCTCGAACAGGGCGAGGGCATCGACCTCAGCGCCTCGCGCTCCGTCCCCGGCTGGCACTCGCCGGTCACCGTCTCCATGGCCTACGAGGGCGAGCGGACGATGGTCTCCCACGGCCACGAACCGCCCGTCGAGGCCCTGCTGACGCAGGAAGGGGCGCCCGAGCACCCGCCGCACGCCCGCGCCGCCGTCGCCTCCCTCACCCCCGGCAGGAGCGCTCCCTGGATCGAGCGGGCCGCCGGCCGCGGCACCCGCGTCTTCGCCGACGTCGGCTGGGACGACACGGGCGCCTGGGACCTGGCCGGCCTCACCGACCTGGCGCACTGCGAGGCCTTCCTGCCGAACGCGGAGGAGGCCATGCGCTACACCGGCGCCGCCTGTCCCCGCGCCGCCGCCCACGCCCTCACCGAGCACGTACCGCTCGCGGTCGTGACCCTCGGTGCGGAGGGCGCCTACGCCGTGGACCGGCGCACCGGCGAGTCCGCCGAGGTCCCGGCCATCGCCGTCGAGGCCCTCGACCCCACCGGCGCGGGGGACGTCTTCGTGGCCGGCTTCGTCACCGGCACGCTGGCCGACTGGCCGCTCGCCGACCGCCTCGCCTTCGCCGGCCTCACCGCGGCCCTCTCGGTGCAGGAGTTCGGCGGCTCGCTCTCCGCCCCCGGCTGGGCCGAGATCGCTGCCTGGTGGCGCAGGGTCCAGTCGGTCGACGGACAGGACCCCGAGGCGCTGCTGCGGTACGCCTTCCTGGACACCCTGCTGCCGACGCTGCTCCCGACGGGGGCGGAGGCCACCCCGTGGCCGCTGCGCAGAGCGGTGCCGACGATCGGTTTCGGCCGCTCGGCGTAGCCGCCGGACGCGGCCGCCGGCACCGCGCCGACCGCCTCGCCGGACCCGGAAAAGCCCTACGGCGTTGTCAGTGCCCTGGCGTACCCTTGAACTCGCCAGGCCGCCCTCGTGGCAGGCGAGACGCATCCGGGAGGACGTAGAGGCCTTCGGGCCGGCCTATGACTCAGACACCCACAGCTCACACGCCCGCGCAGGGCAAGGCGAGAGCACAGTTCACCGTTCCCGCCCAGCACCCCATGGTGACGGTGCTGGGATCCGGAGACTCCCTCCTGCGCGTGATAGAGACGGCCTTCCCGGCGGCTGACATCCATGTCCGGGGCAATGAGATCAGCGCGGTCGGCGACCCACGGGAAGTCGCTCTCGTCCAGCGCCTGTTCGACGAGATGATGCTGGTGCTCCGCACCGGACAGCCGATGACGGAGGACGCAGTGGAACGCTCGATCGCCATGCTGCGGGCGAGTGAGAACGGGACGAACGACGGCCAGGAGACCCCGGCCGAGGTTCTGACGCAGAACATCCTGTCCTCGCGCGGCCGCACCATCAGACCCAAGACCCTCAACCAGAAGCGGTACGTCGACGCGATCGACAAGCACACGATCGTCTTCGGCATCGGCCCGGCCGGTACCGGCAAGACCTACCTGGCCATGGCCAAGGCGGTCCAGGCCCTCCAGTCCAAGCAGGTCAACCGCATCATCCTGACCCGCCCGGCGGTCGAGGCGGGGGAGCGGCTCGGCTTCCTCCCGGGCACGCTGTACGAGAAGATCGACCCCTACCTGCGCCCGCTGTACGACGCGCTGCACGACATGCTGGACCCGGACTCGATCCCGAAGCTGATGGCCTCGGGGACGATCGAGGTCGCGCCCCTCGCCTACATGCGGGGACGGACGCTCAACGACGCCTTCATCATCCTGGACGAGGCCCAGAACACGAGCCCCGAGCAGATGAAGATGTTCCTCACCCGGCTCGGCTTCGACTCGAAGATCGTGATCACGGGTGACGTGACCCAGGTGGACCTGCCGAACGGCACGAAGTCGGGTCTGCGTCAGGTCCAGGACATCCTGGAGGGGCTCGACGACGTCCACTTCTCCCGCCTGTCGTCCCAGGACGTCGTCCGGCACAAGCTGGTCGGCCGTATCGTCGACGCGTACGAGAAGTACGACAGCCACAACGGTACGGAGAACGGCACCCACAAGGGCGGCCGTAACAAGCGGAAGTAGACGAACCAGCACCATGTCGATCGACGTCAACAACGAGTCCGGAACCGAGGTCGACGAGCAGGCGATCCTCGACATCGCCCGCTACGCGCTCGCGCGGATGCGCATCCACCCGCTCTCCGAGCTCTCGGTGATCGTCGTGGACACCGACGCCATGGAGCAACTGCACGTCCAGTGGATGGACCTGCCGGGGCCGACGGACGTCATGTCCTTCCCGATGGACGAGCTGCGTCCGCCGTCGAAGGACGACGACGAGCCCCCGCAGGGCCTCCTCGGCGACATCGTGCTGTGCCCCGAGGTCGCCGCCCGGCAGGGCACCGAGGCGCCGACGCGGCACTCCATGGACGAGGAGCTCCAACTGCTCACCGTCCACGGGGTGCTGCACCTGCTGGGGTACGACCACGAGGAACCCGACGAGAAGGCCGAGATGTTCGGTCTGCAGGCCGCCATCGTCGACGGCTGGCGCGCGGAGAAGGGCCTGACCGGCCCGTCCCCGGCCCCGACCGTCTCATGACCCCCACCCTCGTCGCCGGCGCGATCGCCCTGGTCGTCGTCGCCTGGCTCGCCGCCTGCGCGGAGGCGGGCCTCGCGCGCGTCTCCAGCTTCCGCGCCGAGGAGGCCGTGCGCTCCGGGCGGCGCGGCAGCGCCAAGCTCGCGCAGATCGCCTCCGACCCCACCCGCTATCTGAACGTGGCGCTGCTGGTCCGCGTCGCCTGCGAGATGGCGGCCGCCGCCCTGGTCACCTACGCCTGCCTCCAGGAGATCGACGGCACGACGCCGGCCCTGTTCGCGGCGATCGGCGTGATGGTGCTCGTCTCGTACGTCGCCGTGGGCGTCTCGCCGCGCACCATCGGCCGCCAGCACCCGCTGAACACCGCGACGGCGGCCGCGTACGTGCTGCTGCCGCTGGCGCGGATCATGGGCCCGATCCCCTCGCTCCTGATCCTCATCGGCAACGCGCTGACGCCCGGCAAGGGCTTCCGCCGGGGCCCCTTCGCCTCCGAGGCGGAACTGCGCGCGCTGGTCGACCTCGCCGAGAAGGAGTCCCTGATCGAGGACGACGAGCGCCGCATGGTGCACTCCGTCTTCGAACTCGGCGACACCCTCGTGCGCGAGGTCATGGTCCCGCGGACCGACCTCGTCGTCATCGAGCGGTACAAGACCATCCGGCAGGCGCTGACCCTCGCCCTGCGTTCCGGTTTCTCCCGCATACCGGTGACCGGGGAGAACGAGGACGACATCGTCGGCATCGTGTATCTGAAGGACCTGGTCCGCAAGACGCACATCAACCGCGACGCCGAGGGCGAGCTGGTGTCCACGGCGATGCGGCCCGCCGCCTTCGTCCCCGACACCAAGAACGCCGGTGACCTGCTGCGCGAGATGCAGCAGGACCGCAACCACGTCGCCGTCGTCATCGACGAGTACGGCGGCACGGCCGGCATCGTCACCATCGAGGACATCCTCGAGGAGATCGTCGGCGAGATCACCGACGAGTACGACCGGGAACTCCCGCCGGTGGAGGAACTCGGGGACGACCGTCACCGGGTCACCGCCCGCCTCGACATCACCGACCTCGGCGAGCTGTACGGCCTCGAGGAGTACGACGACGAGGACGTGGAGACCGTCGGCGGGCTGCTCGCCAAGGCGCTGGGCCGGGTGCCCATCGCCGGGGCGTCGAGCGTGGTCGACCTGCCGGACGGGCGCGCGCTGCGCCTGACGGCGGAGGCCGCGGCCGGCCGCCGGAACAAGATCGTCACGGTGCTGGTGGAGCCGGTGGAAGCGGCGGACCGTCCGGAGGACGAGCCGAAACCCGAATGACGGGGCCGCGCCGCCGGGTGACGCGTCGACCGAGCGGCGCATCGACGGCACGGCCGAGCGACGTGTCGACGGAGCCACGGAGTCAAGGAGTGACGGAGTGACACCTCAGCAACTGCGCGCCTTGTGCCTCTCCTTCAACGCGGCGGTGGAGGACTTCCCCTTCCGGCCGGAGGTCTCGGTCTTCAAGGTAGGCGGCAAGCTGTTCGCCCTGACGTCCCTGGACGCGCGGCCCCTGACGGTCAACCTCAAGTGCGACCCGGACGACGCGGTGCGGCTGCGCGGGGAGTACGAGGGCCTGATCGTCCCCGGGTGGCACATGAACAAGCGGCACTGGAACACGGTGACGGTCGACGGAGGGCTCCCGGACCGGCTGGTCCGGGAACTCGTCGAGGACTCCTACGACCTGGTGGTCGCCGGGCTGCCGCGGGCCGAGCGGCTGCGGCTCGACCGGCCCTGAGGCCGTCCGTCGGCCGAGCAGCCCGAGCCCGATCAGAGCGGCGGCCGGCAGGACGACGGCCGCGTCCGCGGCGACGCCGTCCGGACGCCCGGCAGCAGGTCGTCCGGACGGTGTCGCCAGGACGGTCACGGCGCCGGCGATGAGGGTCACGATCACGTCGGGGGCGGGCGAAGCCCCGGTCGGCCGCCGGCCCGGCCCGGCGCGTCGGGGGCGGGGGAGCCGGGGGAGTCGTCGGCGGGGGAGCCGGGGACGGTCGTTCCGGTGGGGTCGATCGCCATGGGTAGGGCTTCCGGCCATCGGACCTCACGTGGAGCCGCCCCTCCTGGTGGTGGCGGCACCACCCGTCACGCGGGCGCGCAGGGCGGACGCGGTGAGCGGATCGGTTCTTCGTATGCTCGGGGCATGACCGACAGCAACGCGCTCGACCCCGAGGACCGCAAGATCGTCACCCTGGCCCGCTCCGCGCGGGCCCGCAACGGTGTGCCCGAGGGGGCCGCCGTGCGGGACGAGACGGGACGCACGTATGTGGCGGGGACGGTGGATCTTCCGTCGCTGCGGTTGAGCGCGCTCCGGACAGCGGTGGCGATGGCGGTGGCCTCGGGCGCGGGGTCCCTGGAGGCGGCCGCGGTGGTGACCGCGGCGGAGACGGCCGACGAGGCCGATCTGGCCGCCGTGCGGGATCTCGGCGGGGCGGCGACCCCGGTGCTGGTGGCCTCGCCGGACGGGACCGTCCGGCTCACCGTCTCCGCGGGCTGACGGCGGCCGGAAGCAGGTCACCGGGGGCCGCGCGGAGGTAGGCCGGAATTCAACCTTGCCGGTCTCGCTTCGCTCGCGCATCAATGGAACCGCAAGTTCCGACGGACCGTCAGATCTGAACACCGGATCCCACCCCGGGCAGGGTGTCCGCACCCATCCCTCCCGCGGTGGTCCGTCGGCATCTCCCGTCCATCCACCCCCCACATGGATTCCCGTACTCGGGAAGGGAGCGGATCCCATGAGAGGCAAGCGAATCGGATCAGGTGCGGCAATGCTGGCCGGGGCCCTCGCGGTCACCGGACTGGCCCTCGCGCCCTCGGCTGCCGCCGTCACCCCGCTGACGGCGAACGTCACCGCCAGCTGCGGTCTCTTCGGAGGCGGCGCGGCCACCCTCACGGCCACCCAGACGGGCACGGCCGCCACCCTCAAGCTGACGTCCACCGCGATCACCACGCCGATCGCGATCGGCGCGAACAGCATCAGTTCCACGCTCACGATGGCGAACTCGACCGGTTCGGCGCGGGTCTTCTCCGGCACGGTGAACCCCGCCATGCCGGCCGGCTCCACGATCACGGTCGGCCCGCTCAACGGGACCGTGGCCTCCGGTGACAGCCTGGACTTCTACGGCGGCTCCCTGAAGATGGTCGTCTTCGGGATCACCGTCACCTGTACGACGAGCGCGGCGCAGACGCCGGGCCCGTTCGTGTTCAGCTGATAGCGGTCGGAAACAGAGCCGACGGGCCGTCGGCTTCCCGGCCGCGCCAGGAAGCTGACGGTCCATCAGTTCACCGCGTGATGTCCATTGACTTCTCACGCGATCCGCATCTCAATGCCCCCTGTCGGCGCAGAAGAGCCGCTGCGCCCGCACCCTGGAGGAGGGGGCAACATGGGTTCACCCCGAAGTTCCGGAAGCACCCGAGGTTCCCGAAGACGGCGCTGGGCGTCGCTGCTCGGGGCGACCGCGCTCGCGGTCACCGCCGGCGGGGCGCTGGCGGCCCCGGCCGGCGCCGCGGTCGACGTGGCCTACCCCACGCACTGCATCCCGCCGGCCATCGCGGGCCTCCCGCCGATCGACGGCACCACCACCGCGAAGATCACGGTGAACGACACCGGCCCCGCCGTCGGCGACACCGTCACCGTCACGTACACGGTGGTCACGCCCGCCGCGAGCAACCCCACCGACCTGGCCCTGCCGGCCGACATCATGACGCCGACGGGCAAGGTCACCCTGGGCGGCGCGCAGACCGGCAGCGTCACGGTCACGGGGCCGAAGAAGAACGACCCGGTGCCCGGCAAGGGGGCCTTCCCGTCGTTCTCGATGACCGGCACGTTCACGGTCACCGCGCCCGGCGCGATCACCCTCTCGCCCGGCGACTACAACATCCACACCAGCTACATCCTGGAGCTGGACACCCCCTGCACGGTGACCGACCCGCCCGCCCCGGTGTCGGAGACCGTCACCGCCGCCGACAACCCACCGGCCAACACCCGTGCGATCTCGCTGGGTGCGGCCTCCGGCAGTCCGGGCGCGGCCGTCGCCGTCACCGGCAGCGGCTTCACCCCGGGCGCGACCGTCACGCTGGCCGGGCGTTCCGCGTCCGCCCAGACCGCGGACACGGCGACCGTGACCGCGGACGCGCAGGGCGGCATCTCCGGCTCGCTCGTCGTCAGCGACCTCACCACGACCGGTGTCGTCGCGTACGAGGGCGGCGCGTGGAGTTCGGACCTCGGCGCGGGACCGGTCGCGTACGTCGTCATCGACGACCAGCCCGTGCCCGAGGGCAGCCAGAAGGTGACCACCACCGTCCGGGCGGGCACGCTGTCGATGTCCCAGGCCGGGGACGCCGTCCAGCTGTCCGCGGTCGACTTCGGCCAGGGCGGGGCCTCGACCGGCGCGCTCCGGACCGTGACCGTGAAGGACTTCCGCGGCGGACCCGCGGGCTGGTCCCTGACCGGCAAGGTGACCGACTTCAGCGGCCCCGGCGCCAAGATCGACGCCGGCAAGCTGAGCTGGACGCCCGCGTGCACCACCAAGGCGGGCAGCCCGAGCACCTGTCAGGCCGGTTCGGCGGGCACGGTCGGCGCCTCGGGGGCGACCCTGGCGTCCACACCCGACGGCACGGCCACCGGCGGCGAGTTCACCGCCGACGCCGGACTCTCCCTCGACGTACCGTCGTTCACGCCTCCGGGCAGCTACGCCGGCGTCCTGACCCTCACGCTCACCTGAGCGTACGCACCACGTCCACCGGTGGCCGGGCGCCCGCCACGGGTCCGCACCCGCCCGTCCACCCAGCGCCGCAACCGTGTCGTCGAAGTCCGTCCACCCGAGCCCGTCCGTCGAAGCACGTCCGTCGAAGCACGTCCGTCGAAGCACGTCCGTCGAAGCACGTCCGTCGAAGCACGTTCGCCGGGGCCCGCGACCCGGGGGCCCGTCCGCTGGGGGGTCCGCACCCATGCGCAAGCCGTACGTCGTCCTCCTCCTCCTGCCGCTGCTGCTGTTCCTGACGCCGTTGGCCCCCGCCCGCGCCGCCGACAACGGCAGCTGGTCGGTCTACCCCGTCTCCTCGGTCGTCGCCGCGCGGCCCTACTTCTACGTCTCCGCGGATCCCGGCCGGACGATCGAGGACAAGGTCGTCGTCGCCAACAAGACGGACGAGCCGCTCACCTTCCGGCTGTACGCGGCCGACGCCTACAACACCGCGCGCGACGGCGGGTTCGCCGTGAAGTCGCTCGGAGAGAAGATGCGCGGCGTGGGCGCGTGGGCCGAGCTGCCGAAGGACCGGGTCACCGTGCCCGGCCGCGCCACGGTCACCGTGCCGTTCACCGTCCGGGTGCCCGAGGGCGCCGAGCCCGGCGACCACCCCGGGGCGATCGTCGCCCTCGACGAACGGGTGGAGCAGGGCGGCGGCGGGGTCGCGCTGGGCGTCCAGCGGGCCGTCGGCGCCCGGATCTACCTCCAGGTCGGCGGGCCCACGCTGCCCGCGCTCGCCGTCGAGAACGTCCGGATCGGGCACGACCAGTCCTTGATCCCCGGCCTCGGCGACAGCACGGCGACGATCTCCTACACCCTGCACAACACCGGCAACGTCACCCTCGCGCCGAAGGTGGAGCTGAAGGCGAGCGGCCTGTTCGGCCGCACCCTCCTGACCCGGGACCTGCAGAAGCTCCCCTCCCAGCTGCTGCCGGGCCAGCGTGTCCGCCTCACCGAACGCTGGCGCGACGCCCCCCGGTTCGACTGGACCGACGTCACGCTGACGGCGACCGCCAAAGGCACGGAGGAGTCGGCGACAGCGTCCTTCGTGGCGGTGCCGTGGCTGGTGACGGCCTTGCTGGCGGCCGGGGCCGGAGCCGGCGCCTGGCTGCTGATCAGACGCCGGCGAACGCGCGCCGAAGGGGCGCGGGGAACTGCGCGACAAGCCCTCACGGACCCGCGGCCGAAACTCGGCCGAACCGCCGGAGGTTAAAGCGCGTCGGGTCCCCGCTCGCCCGTCCGCACCCGCACGACCGTCTCGACCGGCAGCGCCCACACCTTGCCGTCACCGATCTTCCCGGTGTGCGCGGCACGCACGATCGCGTCGATCACGGCCTCGGACTCCGCGTCCTCGACGACGACCTCGATGCGCACCTTGGGCACCAGGTCCACCTGGTACTCGGCACCCCGGTACACCTCGGTGTGGCCGCGCTGCCGGCCGTAGCCGCTGGCCTCGGTCACGGTCAGGCCGTGCACGCCGAGCTCCTGCAGGGCCGTCTTGACCTCGTCGAGGCGGTACGGCTTGACGATCGCGGTGATGAGCTTCATTCCTGTGGCTTGACCTTCTGGGCGGAGAGGAGGGGGTGCGAGCCGACCGGGGCGCCGTGGCCCAGGACGCCGTGATCGTATGCCGTCTCGGCGTGCACCGTAAGGTCCAGGCCGGCGTGCTCATGGTCCTCGTGCGCGCGCAGGCCGATCGCCTTGTCGAGCACCTTGGCGATGCCGTACGTGACGGTGAAGGCGTACGCCCCCACGACCGCCACGGCGACCAGTTGCCTGCCGAGCTGGGCGAGCCCGCCGCCGTAGAGGAGGCCCTCGGCGCCGCCGGTCATGGTGTCCACCGCGAAGACGCCGATGAGGAGCGTGCCGATGATCCCGCCGACCAGATGGACCCCGACCACGTCGAGGGAGTCGTCGAAGTCCAGCTTGAACTTCCAGCTCACGGCGTAGGAACAGACGACACCGGCGGCGAGGCCGACGACCAGGGCGCCGAGCAGGGAGACCGAGCCGCACGAGGGCGTGATGGCCACCAGGCCCGCGACCGCGCCGGACGCCGCGCCCAGCGTCGTCGGGTGCCCGTCGCGCCGCTGCTCGACGAGGAGCCAGCCGAGCAGGCCGGTGCAGCCGGCGGCGAGGGTGTTGAGGAAGGCGGCGGCCGCCAGACCGTTCGCGCCCAGGGCGGAGCCCGCGTTGAAGCCGAACCAGCCGAACCAGAGCAGCCCCGCTCCCATCATCACCATGGGGAGGTTGTGCGGCCGCATCGCGTCCTTCTTGAAGCCCAGTCGCGGACCCAGGACCAGGCACAACGCCAGACCCGAGGCACCCGAGGCGATCTCGACGGGAAGACCGCCGGCGAAGTCGAGGGCGCCGAGCCGGTCGAGGATCCAGCCACCGGGGCCCCACACCCAGTGCGCGACGGGAACGTATACGAGGAGTGCCCAGACGGGCACGAAGACCAGCCACGCGCCGAACTTCGCCCGGTCCGCGATCGCGCCGCTGATCAGGGCGGCCGTGATGATCGCGAAGGTGAGCTGGAAGGTGGCGAACAGCAGGGTGGGCACCGTGCCCTGCACGCTGTCCGGGCCGAGGCCCGCCATCCCGGCGTGCTCCAGCCCGCCGATCAGCCCGCCCCCGGCGTCCTCGCCGAACGCGAGCGAGTAACCGGCCGTCAGCCACACCACCGTGACCAGCGCGATCGAGACGAAGCTCATCATGAGCATGTTGAGGACGCTCTTCGTGCGGACCATGCCGCCGTAGAAGAGGGCCAGGCCCGGCGTCATCAGCAGGACGAGGGCGGTGGCGGCGAGCAGCCAGGCGGTGTCGCCGGTGTTCGCGTGGACGGCGGCCAGAGTCACGGGAGTCTCCAACGATGCGGGGGCTCGTCAGAGGTTCACCGCTTCCGGTTTCCGGTCGCGTACAGGTGTGTTTCCGTGACGTTTCGTTGCGTGGAGGTTTCCGGGAGCTCACGCCGGAGGGCCCTGCCGCTCGTGTGTGCGGCGGGGCTTCGTGGATCAGGGAGAATGGGGGCCATGAGCGTTCGTAACCTGTCATCCGAGCAGTCGGCCGAGGCCCCCCACCGCGCCGGCTTCGCCTGCTTCGTGGGCCGTCCCAACGCGGGCAAGTCCACCCTCACGAACGCTCTGGTCGGGAAGAAGGTGGCGATCACCTCCAACCGTCCCCAGACCACCCGGCACACGGTCCGGGGCATCGTGCACCGCCCCGACGCCCAGCTGATCCTGGTCGACACGCCGGGCCTGCACAAGCCGCGCACCCTGCTCGGCGAGCGGCTCAACGACGTCGTGCGCGCCACCTGGGCCGAGGTCGACGTCATCGGCTTCTGCCTGCCGGCCAACGAGAAGCTGGGCCCCGGCGACCGCTTCATCGCCAAGGAGCTGGCCGGGATCAAGCGGACCCCGAAGGTCGCCGTCGTGACCAAGACCGACCTCGTGGACTCCAAGGCGCTCGCCGAGCAGCTCATCGCGATCGACCAGCTCGGCAAGGAGCTCGGGTTCGAGTGGGCGGAGATCGTGCCGGTCTCGGCGGTCGGCGACCAGCAGGTCGGCCTGCTGGCGGACCTGCTCGCCCCGATGCTCCCGGAGAGCCCGCCGCTCTACCCCGAGGGCGACCTGACGGACGAGCCCGAGCAGGTGATGGTCGCCGAGCTGATCCGCGAGGCGGCGCTGGAGGGCGTCCGCGACGAGCTCCCGCACTCCATCGCGGTGGTCGTCGAGGAGATGCTCCCGCGCGAGGACCGTCCGGCGGAGAAGCCGCTGCTCGACATCCACGCGAACATCTACATCGAGCGCCCCAGCCAGAAGGGCATCATCATCGGCCCCAAGGGCAAGCGCCTGAAGGACGTCGGCATCAAGTCCCGCAAGCAGATCGAGGCCCTCCTCGGCACGCCGGTCTTCCTCGACCTGCACGTGAAGGTCGCGAAGGACTGGCAGCGCGACCCGAAGCAGCTGCGCAAGCTGGGGTTCTAGCCCGCCCGGCGCGAGGGAGTTCCCGGCGGCGACATGTCCTGGAGTCCCACCACCCGCAGCAGCCGGAGCCGCTCGTAGGCCTCCGTGCCCGGGCGGGCCGTGTGGATGACCAGGAGCTGGTGGTGCTCGTGGCTGAGGAGGACCTCGCAGTCCAGTTCCAGCAGGCCGACCAGCGGGTGCAGGAAGCGCTTCGTCGCCCGGTGCCGCAGGGACACCTCGTGCTCGTCCCACAGGCGGGCGAACTCCTCGCTGGCCGAGCGGAGTTCGGCGACCAGCGCGGCCGGTTCGGGGTCGTCGGGGCGGGCTGCGGTCACCGCGCGCAGGTTGGCCACGTGGGCGCGGGCGTGCTCTTGCCGGTCCTCCTCCGGGAACAGGAGCCGGGCCTGCGGGTCCAGGAAGTAGAGCCGGAGCAGGTTGCGCTCGCGCCGGGGGCGCGACATCACGTCCTGGGTCAGCGCCCTGCCCATCGCGTTCTGGGCCAGGACCTCGCCGCAGTCGGTCACCACCTGCGCCGGTGTGTCGTGCAGACGGTCCAGGATCAGCAGCAGACCGGGCGGGACGTGCGCCGACGCCGTCTCGCGGCGCGGCGGCTCCTCGCCGGCCAGGTGGAACAGGTGGTCGCGCTCGTCGGCGGTGAGGCGCAGGGCGCGGGCCAGCGCCGTCAGCATCTGGCGGGACGGACGCGGGCCGCGGCGCTGTTCCAGACGCGTGTAGTAGTCGACCGACATACCCGCGAGCTGGGCCACCTCCTCGCGGCGCAGACCGGGCGTACGGCGGCGGGCCCCGGTCGTCAGACCCACGTCCGACGGGGTCAGACGGGCGCGGCCGCGGCGCAGGAAGTCGGCGAGTTCGGTTCGGTTCACCCCTCCAGGCTGCGGCAGGCCGCCCCGGGTATCCAGGGACTGCCGATCCCCTGATCGGCAGGTCTCTCCCGGTCGTCCCGGCTCCGACCCAGGCTGGTGGCACCGGACCAAAGGGAGTGGATGACGATGTTGACACTGGTGACGGGTACGACGGGACAGGTCGGCCGGCGCTTCGTGCCGAGGCTGCTGGCGCAGGCCCGTGCGGGGGAGAGGGTGCGGGTCCTGGTGCGCGACGCGGCGCGGGGGGAGCGGTTCGCGGAGCTGGGCGCCGAGGTCGTGGTCGGGGACCTGCGGGACACGGAGGCGCTCGGCAAGGCGGTCGCCGGGGTGGACGCGGTCGTGAACGTCGCCGCGTCCTTCCGCGGAGTGCCGGACGAGGAGGCGTGGGCCGTCAACCGGGACGCGGCGGTGGAGCTGGGGCGCGCCGCGCTGGCCTCCGGTGTGCGGCGTTTCGTGCAGGTCAGCACGGGGCTGGTGTACGGCCTCGGGCGGGGCCGCCCGCTGGTCGAGGACGACGAGGTCCGTCCCGGCGGCGGCGCGATGTGGGGCGCCTACCCCGAGGCGAAGGGGGTGGCCGAGCGGGAGCTGTTCGCGCTGGACGGCCTGGACGTGCGCGTCGGCCGCCTCGCCTTCGTCTACGGCGAGGGCGATCCGCACCTCGCCCAGTCGCTGATGTGGGCCGGCACGTGGGCGGCGACCCAGCGGCTGCAGATGGTCCATCACGTGGACGTCGCCCAAGGGCTGCTGCGCCTCCTGCACGCGCCGGGCATCGCCGGCCGCGCCTACAACATCGCCGACGACGCCCCGGTGACGGCCGTCGAACTGCACCAGCTCAACGGGGTCGAGGTGCCCGCCGGGCTCTACGAGCGCACCGACCCCGACCCGTTCTTCCAGCTGACCTCCACCGAACGCATCCGCCGCGAACTCGGCTACCGCCCGCTGTACCCCAGCGTCTGGACGGCCCGGGACGCCGGAGCCCTCTGACGGCCGGGCCGGCCCCCGACGCTCAGTCCACGCCCCTGATCCGGCCCACCAGCACCGCCCCCGCCAGCCCGACCGCGGCGGCCACCAGGTACAGCACCCGGTAGCCGCCCAGGTAGGTGACGATCGGCGCGGCGAGGGCGGGGGCCGCGACCTGGGGCAGGGCGTTCGCGACGTTGATGACGCCCAGGTCCTTGCCCCGGTCCCCGGCTTTCGGCAGCACGTCCGTCATCAGCGCGAAGTCGACCGACGTGAAGACGCCGAAGCCGACGCCCAGCACCGCGGCCGCGACGATCGCGCCCGGCCAGGTCTGCCAGACCGCCAGCCCCGCCGTCGCCACCGCCATCAGCACGCCCGACCAGATCACGAACGGCTTGCGCCGGCCGGTCCGGTCCGACCAGACGCCCCCGACGACCACCGTGGCGAGCAGCGTCAGCCCGTTCACCGCCGTCAGGATCAGCACGCCCTGCTCGGGGTCGGAGTGGTGCAGGCGGTCGCGCAGGTAGTACAGGAGGTACAGCAGCACCAGCGCGTTGCTCAGGTTCATCAGGAAGCGGGTCAGCCACGCCCAGCCCAGGTCGGGGTAGGTGCGCGGGCTCAGCCGGAAACCGGCCGCGAAACCCCGCCAGGACCACGCCGGCCGGTCCTCCCGCGCCAGCCGCAGATCCTCGTACCGCAGCACGTACGGCAGCACGCCCAGCGTGGTGAACACCGCGCAGGCCACATATCCCGCGCCGACGCCCCCGGCGACCGTCGCGAGCCCGGTGCCGCCGACCACGCCGAGGATCTGCGCGGCGCCCAACCAGCCGCCCACCGAGCCCCTTTGGAGCCGGGGCACCCGGTCGGGGACGGCGGCCGTGACCGCCGCGAAGGCCGCGTTCAGGGTCAGCTGGACCAGGCACCAGCCCGCGGCCATGGTCCAGACGCCGTCCGCTCCCGCGAGCAGCAGGAGCGAGAGGGCGCCGCCCGCGGTCCCCGCCACGATCCACGGCGTACGGCGGCCCCGGCGGGAGGTCGTACGGTCCGACAGCGCGCCGAAGACGGGGTTGGCGGCCAGGGACACCACCGCGCCCACGCCCGTCACCCAGGCCAGCATGGTCTCCTTCGACATGCCCGAGCCGGGCGCGAAGTCCTCGGCCTGGGAGGCCAGCAGGATCTGCAGGGGGCCGTACCAGCCCACCCAGATCGCTCCGTTGGCGAGGGACAGGGCCGAGGTCCAGCCCCGGCCGACCCGCTCGACGGGCTCGGCCAGCGCGGCGACCGGGGCCCTGTCGGCCGTCGTCATCCCTGCGCCCGCAGGACGTCCCGCAGCCAGGCGTACGACGCCTTCGGGGTCCGGGCCTGGGTGGCGAAGTCCACGTGGACCAGGCCGAAGCGGCGCTCGTATCCCTCGGCCCACTCGAAGTTGTCCAGCAGTGACCACACGAAGTAGCCGCGCACGTCGACGCCCGCCTCCACGGCCCGGTGCAGGGCGCGGAGATGACCGTCCAGGTAGGCGATGCGCTCCTGGTCGTCGACGCCCTCGTAGCTGCACCCGTTCTCCGTGATGACGATCGGGGGGAGCCGGTCGCCGTAACGGTCGCGGAAGGTGGTGAGGAGTTCCGTCAGGCCCTCCGGGACGACCGGCCAGCCGAAGTCCGTCACCGGGACGCCCTCTATCTGCTGCACGGTGAAGGGCAGTTCGGCCGGCATGCGGATGCCGCCGAACTCGATCTCCGTGCCCTGCGGGGCGCCCACCTTCGTCGGGGCGTAGTAGTTGATCCCGTACCAGTCGAGCGGCTCCGAGATCACCTTCAGGTCGGCCTGCACGTCCCCCGGCATCAACTCGCCGATCCCCTCGGGGTATTCGCCCAGCAGCACGGGCTCCGCGAAGAGCCGGTTCAGCAGGAGGTCGTAGAAGGCGGCCGCTTCGAGGTCGGCGGGTTCGCGGGAGGCCGGCCAGGTAGGGCCGTGCGAGTTGGCGATGCCGATGTCCGCGGCGCCGGCCGCGCGCAGCGCCTGGACGGCGAGGCCGTGGCCCAGCAGCTGGTGGTGGGCGGCCGGCAGCGCGTCGAACAGCAGCTGTCTGCCCGGCGCGTGGGTGCCGAGGGCGTGCCCCAGCAGGGTGTGCTCGGCGGGCTCGTTGACGGTGATCCACTTCTGCACGCGGTCACCGAGGCGCGCGGCCACCACCGCCGTGTACTCGGCGAAACGCGCCGCCGTGTCCCGCTCCAGCCAGTCGAGCCGGGCCGGCAGGTCCCAGTGGAAGAGGGTGGGCACCGGCCGGACGCCGGCCGCGCACAGCTCGTCGACGAGCCGGTCGTAGAAGTCGAGACCGCCGGGCGCGTTCACCCTCGGCCACGAGATCGAGAAGCGGTAGGCGTCGACGCCCAGACCGGACAGCAGCGCCACGTCCTCGGGGTAGCGGTGGTAGTGGTCGCAGGCCACCGCCGCCGTGGAGCCGTCCTTCACCCGGCCCGGCTCGGCGGTGAAGGTGTCCCAGACCGAGGGCTCGCGCGTGTCCGCCGCGCCCTCGATCTGATGCGCGGACGTGGACACGCCCCACAGGAAGTCTGCCGGAAACCGGGGCATCGGGTTCGCCGCGTCGCGCGGATCGTTCGCCATGGGCGGGATCATCCTTACCGCTGGGTAAGGAAGTCAACGGCCCCGCGCGAAACGGCACTTGTCCCCGCCCCGCACACCCCCCGCGAGCCCCCTCAGGCCCCTTCCTTCAGCACCCGCGAGATCAGCTCGCGCTGGTCCTCCGTCAGCCGGGGATCGGCCGCGTACACCGTCCTGCCGTCGACGGTGATCTCGTAGCTGAAGCCGTCCGGGACGCCGACCGAGGGCACGCCCCGGCCGGCGGCGACCGCCCGCTCGGCCAGGGCGTGCCACTCGGGGGCGTCGGGCCGTCCCGAGGTGTCCACCTCGGCACGGCGCTCGATGCCCGCGAATCCGCCCGTGCGACTCACCTGAATACGCATGGGTCCCTGTCTATTACGGACTCAGAGAATCCGCACCCCCACCTGCTCCCACGCCTTCTCCACGGCCTGGAGCTCCTCCCCGCCGCTGCCGAAGCGCTCGCGCGCGGCCCGCACCGTCAGCTTGGCGAAGTCGGTGAAGAAGGCACGCTCGGAGAGCTCGCCGCCGGTCAGGACGTCGTACCAGATCTGACCGGCCTTCTCCCAGGCGTAGCCGCCGAGGGCGGTGGCGGCCAGGTAGAACGCGTGGTTGGGGATGCCGGAGTTGATGTGGACGCCGCCGTTGTCGCGGCCGGTGCGGACGTACTCGTCCATCGTCGCGGGCTGCGGGTCCTTGCCGAGGACGTCGTCGTCGTACGCGGTGCCCGGCGCCTTCATGGAGCGCAGCGCGGTGCCGGTGACGCCAGGGGCGAGCAGGCCCGCGCCGATCAGCCAGTCGGCCTCGGCGGCGGTCTGGCCGAGCGAGTACTGCTTGATGAGCGAGCCGAACACGTCGGACATCGACTCGTTGAGGGCGCCCGGCTGGCCGTTGTAGGTCAGGTTCGCCGTGTACTGCGTGACGCCGTGGGTGAGTTCGTGCCCGATGACGTCGATGCAGCTGGTGAAGTCGACGAAGATCTCGCCGTCGCCGTCGCCGAACACCATCTGCTCGCCGTTCCAGAAGGCGTTGTTGTAGCCCTCGTCGTAGTGCACGGTGGCGTCGAGGGCCAGGCCGTCGCCGTCGATCGAGTGGCGCCGGTAGGCCTTCAGGAACAGGTCGAAGGTGGCGCCGAGCCCGGAGTAGGCGCGGTTGACGGTCGCGTCCGGACCCGGGTCCTCGCCCTCGGCGCGGACCCGGGTGCCCGGCAGGGAGGTGCCGTGCCCGGCGTCGTAGACGGTGCGCAGCGGCTGGTCGGACGGCGCCTTGGCCGCCGGGGCGGCCAGCAGGCCGTACTCGGTGCTCACCTGGCGCAGTGCGCGCAGCTCGCTGTCGCGCAGGATGGTGCGCCGGGCCGGACCGGAGAGAGCGGGGTTGTCGTTGCGCGCCAGCCGGTCGAGGACGTGGGGCGGTACGACGGTGCAGAAGACGGGCTCGAAGCCCCCGTGAGTCGTCATGTCCGGCACCTTTGCACTGCGTGACGCACCTGTCACCACCGGCAACCATGATTGGTGAAATACGGTGACAAAGGTGCCTGCTCCACGGGCTCGGATGCTATGACGACGCCACGGAGAGTGGCGTGGCGCACGTTCTGCACCTTTTTCTCCGGTTCCTCCCGTCGGTCCCGCATACTGGAACGAACCCGCGCGACGGAAGCGGCTCCGCTAGGCTGCGGAGCACTATGCGTTTCGGGCTGCTTCTCCTTAGCTGCCGCGGCGAGGGCCTGTAGTCGAGGCCGACTCCCTCCCCGCGGTGCTTGGTGTTGCGCGTCGGCCGTCCTTCCGTCCGGACACTCTCCGGTCCTCCTGAGGAGCCACCGCATCATGGCGAACCGCCAGCAGCCCAGCCACATGCCGATCCACAAGTACGGACAGTACGACCAGGTCGACATCCCCGACCGCACCTGGCCCGACAAGCGGATCACCGTCGCCCCCCGCTGGCTCTCCACCGACCTGCGTGACGGCAACCAGGCCCTGATCGACCCCATGTCGCCCGAGCGCAAGCGCCGGATGTTCGACCAGCTGGTCAAGATGGGCTACAAGGAGATCGAGGTCGGCTTCCCCGCCTCCGGCCAGACCGACTTCGACTTCGTGCGCTCGATCGTCGAGGAAGAGGGCGCGATCCCGGACGACGTGACGATCTCCGTGCTGACCCAGGCCCGCGAGGACCTGATCGAGCGGACCGTGGAGTCGCTGAAGGGCGCCAAGCGGGCGACCGTCCACCTGTACAACGCCACGGCCCCCGTGTTCCGGCGGGTCGTCTTCCGCGGCTCCAAGGACGACATCAAGCAGATCGCCGTCGACGGCACCCGTCTGGTCGTCGAGTACGCGGAGAAGCTGCTGGGCCCCGAGACCGAGTTCGGCTACCAGTACAGCCCCGAGATCTTCACCGACACCGAGCTGGACTTCGCCCTGGAGGTCTGCGAGGCGGTCATGGACGTCTGGCAGCCCGGTCCGGGCCGCGAGATCATCCTGAACCTGCCGGCCACCGTCGAGCGCTCCACGCCGTCCACCCACGCAGACCGCTTCGAGTGGATGAGCCGCAACCTCTCGCGCCGCGAGCACGTCTGCGTCTCCGTCCACCCGCACAACGACCGCGGCACGGCGGTCGCCGCCGCCGAGCTGGCGCTGATGGCCGGCGCCGACCGCGTCGAGGGCTGCCTGTTCGGCCAGGGCGAGCGCACCGGCAACGTCGACCTGGTCACCCTGGGCATGAACCTGTTCTCCCAGGGCGTCGACCCGCAGATCGACTTCTCCGACATCGACGAGATCCGTCGCACGTGGGAGTACTGCAACCAGATGGAGGTCCACCCGCGCCACCCGTACGTGGGCGACCTGGTCTACACGTCCTTCTCCGGCTCCCACCAGGACGCCATCAAGAAGGGCTTCGACGCGATGGAGGCCGACGCGGCCGCCAGGGGCGTCACCGTCGACGACATCGAGTGGGCGGTCCCGTACCTGCCGATCGACCCGAAGGACGTCGGCCGCTCCTACGAGGCGGTCATCCGCGTCAACTCGCAGTCCGGCAAGGGCGGCATCGCCTACGTCCTCAAGAACGACCACAAGCTGGACCTGCCCCGCCGGATGCAGATCGAGTTCTCCAAGCTCATCCAGGCGAAGACGGACGCCGAGGGCGGCGAGGTCACCGGCGGCGCCATCTGGGCCGTCTTCCAGGACGAGTACCTGCCGAACCCGGAGAACCCCTGGGGCCGCATCCAGGTCCGCACGGGCCAGTCCACGACCGACACCGACGGCGTCGACACCCTGACCGTCGAGGCCACGGTCGACGGCGAGGACACCGTCCTGACCGGCTCCGGCAACGGTCCGATCTCGGCCTTCTTCAACGCCCTGGAGTCCGTCGGCATCGACGTACGCCTGCTGGACTACCAGGAGCACACGATGAGCGAGGGCGCCTCCGCGCAGGCCGCCTCCTACATCGAATGCGCGATCGGCGACAAGGTTCTGTGGGGGATCGGCATCGACGCGAACACGACGCGTGCCTCGCTGAAGGCGGTCGTCTCCGCCGTCAACCGCGCGGCCCGCTGACCGGCCTGACCGGGACTTTCGGGGCCCTGACCGCTGTATACGGCGGTCGGGGCCCCGTCGCTTATCGGCCATCGCCTCGTGGAGGTCACGGGAAGGTCTCGTCCTGGGTGCTGACTACACCTCATGGATGTGGCTAACATCACGGAGGCGTGCGGCGATGTTGCCGCGCGGTTACGGAGGTGCGACGTGCTGCCAGGACGGGGACGAGACGGCCGTGTCACCGGGCTTGCCCGCATCCTGGGCACCCGCACCGCGTGGACGCCCGCGGGTGACGGCGAGTTCTTCTGCCCGGGCTGCGGAGGCGACCGCAACTACCAGCGGCTGACCGGCCACCGGCGCTTCACCCTCCTCGGCATGCCGGTCGTGCCACGCGGCGAGACCGGCCCCGTCGTCGAGTGCGCGGCCTGCCGCCGCCACTTCGGCACCGACGTCCTCGACCACCCCACCACCATCCGCTTCTCGGCGATGCTCCGCGACGCCGTCCACACCGTCGCCCTCGCGGTCCTGTCCGCGGGCGGCACCTGCTCCCGTACGTCCCTGGAGACGGCGGCGGGCGCGGTGCGCGCGGCCGGCTTCACCGACTGCACGGAGGAACAGCTCGCCGCGCTCGTCGCCGCCCTCGCCTCCGACACCGGCCAGAACCACGGCGAGGCGTACGGTCCCGGCCTGGCCATAGAGCTTCACGAGGCGCTCGACCCGCTCGCCCCGCACCTCGCCGCGGTCGGCCGCGAATCGATCCTGCTCCAGGGCGCCCGCATCGCCCTCGCGGACGGCCCGTACACCCCGGCCGAGCGAGAGGTCCTCACCACCGTGGGCGCGGCCCTGACGATCCGCGCCGAGGACGTGACCCGCCTGCTCGTCGCGGCCCGGACGCCGTCCTGATACTCCCCAGGGAGTAGTCCCCCCGCCCGGCCACCCCCGGCAGTACGCCCGAACTCGCCCTCGCGCGCGACGTTCCGCCCCCCGCGCACCGGAAGTCTGGAGAGCGCAACCGGACAGCCGTGCCGAAGGGAGGGCCCGTTTCATGGGGGCCGGAGAATTCATGGGGGCCGGGAGGGCGAAGGCCCGGCGCAGCGCCATCCCCTGGGTGGTGCTCGCACTGTGGGTGGGCGTGCTCGCGCTCGCCTCGCCGTTCGCCGCCAAGCTCGCCGACGTACAGCACGACCGGGTCACCGACTACCTGCCGGCGAGCGCCGACTCGACCCGGGTCGCGAGGCTCCAGGAGCAGTTGCCCGGCGGGGAGAGCACCGAACTGGTGCTGGTCTACCACCGCGACGGCGGGCTCACCGCCGCCGACCGGACGACGGCGCGCGAGCAGGTCGCCCGGGTGGCCGGGGACCACGTCCTGACCGGGACCCCGCGAGGCGTCCCGTCCGCCGACGGCGCCACGCTCATGTACCCGGTCGCCACCAACGAGCCCGGCACCGACGAGAAGAAGCGGGACGCCTTCGTCGAGGACGTGCGCGAGCTCGCGCACAGCGAGGGCGGGCTGACCGTCGAGGTGGGCGGGACGGGGGCGCTGGCCACCGACGCGGGCAAGGTCTACGAGTCGCTCGGCGGGCCGCTGCTGTACACCACCGTCGGTGTCGTCGCCGTCCTGCTGATCCTCATCTACCGCAGCCCGGTGCTGTGGCTGGTGCCGCTCGCCGCGGCCGGGATCGCCGACTACCTGTCCATGGGGGTCGCCTACGGCCTCAACCAGGCCTTCGGCACCACCGTGTCGGGGCAGAGCTCCGGCATCATGACCATCCTCGTCTTCGGCGCGGGGACGGACTACGCACTGCTGCTCGTCTCCCGCTACCGGGAGGAACTGCGGCGCGTGGAGCGGCCGTACGACGCCATGCGGGCCGCGCTGCGCGGCTGCGGCCCCGCCGTGCTGGCCTCCTCCGGCACCGTCGCCGCCGGACTGCTGTGCCTGCTCGCCGCCGACCTCAACTCCAACCGGGGCATGGGACCGCTGGGCACGGTCGGCGTGCTGTGCGCGCTCGTCACCATGCTGACCCTGCTGCCCGCGCTCCTCGTCCTGCTGGGCCGCCGGGTGTTCTGGCCGCTGGTGCCGGCCTACGGCAGCACGCCCAAGGTCCGCCGGTCGCTGTTCGCCGCGATGGGCAGCTCGGCCGGCCGGCGTCCGCGGACCGTCCTCGCGGCCGGCGCCGTCCTGCTCGGCGCCCTCGCGCTGGGCGCGCTGAACCTGCCCGGCGCGGTCAAGCAGCAGGACTCGTTCGTCGACCGGCCCGAGTCGGTCGCCGCCATGCGGACCCTGGCCGAGGCCTTCCCGGAACAGTCCGCCCAGCCCATCGACGTGCTGACCCCGACCGGCCGGGCCGAGGCCGCCCTCGCCGCGATCCGGGACACGGACGGCGTCGCCGACGCGCGCCGGGGCCGCACCGCGGACGGCTGGACGGAGATCGCGGTGACCGCCGCCGCGCCGCCGCAGTCCGCGGCCGAGACGGCGACCATCGAGGCCCTGCGGGACCGGCTGGCCGGCTCCTGGGTCGGCGGGCCGAGCGCCCAGCAGATCGACCTGGTGGACACCAACGCCCGCGACCGGCTGATCGTCGTGCCGCTGGTCCTGGTCTCCGTGCTGCTGATCCTGATCGCGCTGCTGCGCTCGCTCGTCGCGCCGCTGATGCTCGTCGCCGCGGTGGTCGCGGTGTGGGGCGCCGCGCTCGGCCTCGGCGGGCTGGTGTTCGGGCCGGTGTTCGGCTTCGCGGGCACCGATCCGGGGCTGGGGCTGCTCTCCTTCGTGTTCCTGGTCGCCCTCGGCGTCGACTACGGCATCTTCCTCATGCACCGGATGCGGGAGGAGTCGACGCGCGGCGCCGAACCCGTCGCCGCGGCGCTGACCGCGCTGCGCACGACCGGCGGCGTCATCGCGTCCGCCGGCCTCGTCCTCGCCGCGACCTTCGCCGTGCTGACGAACATGGGGCTGGTCCCGCTCGTCGAGCTGGGCTTCGTGATCGCGGTGGGGGTGCTGCTGGACACCTTCCTCGTCCGCACCTACCTCGTGACCAGCGCGAGCGTGGCCATGGGACGCAAGGTCTGGTGGCCGGGGCGGCTGTCGCGGGCGCCGGGGACCGCGCCGGGACGACCCGGGCAGCCGGGCCGGCCGGAGCGGCAGACGGAACCGGTGTGAACCCCGCACGGACCGGCGGGGCGCCCCTCCTCTCCCGGAGGGGCGCCCCCGTGCCGCAGGATGAACCCGTGCAGGAGACCACGACAGCGGCGCGACCCCGCCGGGGCGAGCGGATCATGGCGGCGATCAACCGCGACCCGCGCACCGCCCCGCACGGCACCCGCAACGACGTCCTGCTGTCCGTGGCGACGGCCGCGCTCGCCGCGCTCCTCGCGCTGATCGGCGGCGACGCCGGCCGGCCCGACGCGCTCGGCTGGGCGCTGTTGCTCTCCGCGAACGTGCCCCTCGTGTGGCGGCGCCGCCACAGCGTGCCGGTCCTGCTCGCGGTGGCGGCCTGCGTCGTCCCGTACCACGCCCTCGACTACCACCACGCCCCGCCGGTCCCCGCGACCCTGGTGGCGCTCTACACGGTGGCGGCGACCGGCACCGTGCGCCGGACGCTGATCACCGGGGGCGCCGTCCTCGGCCCTACCCTCATCGTCAACGCCCTCACCGACCCCGGCCGGGCGCTGGAGTTCCTGCGGATCTCGGGCTGGATCATCGCCGTCCTCTTCTGCGGCATCGACGTCCGCTACTACCGGCGGTACGTCGCCGCCATCGTCGAGCGGGCCGAGCGCGCGGAGCGCACCCGGGAGGAGGAGGCCCGCCGCCGGGTCGCCGAGGAACGCCTGCGCATCGCCCGTGACCTGCACGACCTGCTCGCGCACACCATCACCCTGATCGGCGTGCAGACCTCCGTCGCCGCGCACGTCCTGGCCGCCGACCCCGACCGCCTGGACCGCGCGGCCGTCGCCAAGGCCCTCGACGACATCGCCGGGACCTGCCGCAGCGCGCGCGGCGAACTCCGCACGACGCTGGAGGTGTTGCGCGACCTCGGCGCTCCGGACGCGCGGGGTTCGCTCCCCGGCCTGCACGGTCTGCCCGACCTCGCGGAGACGGCCCGTGCGGCCGGCGCCCGGGTCGAGCTGACGGTACGGTCCGGGGAGGTGCCGCCCGCGGTCGGCGCGGCCGCCTACCGGATCGTCCAGGAGGCGCTGACCAACGCGGTGCGCCACGGCGGCCGGGACGGCGGCCCCGACGACCCGGCGGCGGGGGTCGGGGTGCGGGTCAGCGTGTACGAGGAGCAGGACGCGCTGCGGCTCAGCATCACCGACGACGGAGCGGGCGCGGACACGGGGGGAGACGGCGTGGGGAAGGGCGGCCGCGCGGCGGGCGGCGGGGGAGCGCCCGGTTTCGGGATCGTCGGGATGCGGGAGCGGGCGCGCAGCGTCGGCGGCTCGCTGGCGGCCGGACCGCGCGACGACGGCAGGGGCTTCGAGGTGAGCGCCGTACTGCCGCACGGGAAGGACCGATGAAGCCGCTCAGAGTGCTGCTCGCCGACGACCAGACCCTCGTGCGCGAGGCGTTCGCGATGCTCGTCGGGTCGGCCCCGGACATGCGGGTGGTCGGGCAGGCCGGCACCGGCCGGGAGGCGGTGGCGCTGGCCCGCGGCGAACGCCCCGACCTCGTGGTGATGGACCTCCGCATGCCCGACCTCGACGGCATCGAGGCGACCCGGCTGATCGCCGCCGACGAGGATCTGGCCGGGGTGCGCGTCCTCGTCCTGACCACGTACGACACCGACGAGAACATCGTCGAGGCGCTGCGCGCGGGGGCGGCCGGGTTCCTGGTGAAGGACACCCGGCCCGCCGACCTGCTCGACGGCATCCGCACGGTCGCCGCGGGCGAGGCGCTGCTGTCGCCGGGGCCCACCGCGCGGCTGATCGCCCAGTTCCTGCGCGGACCCTCGGGGCCGCCCACGGCGGGCGGTCCCGAGTGCCTCTCCGAACGGGAGCGCGAGGTGCTGGCCCTGGTCGCCCGCGGCCTGACCAACACCGGGATCGCCGAGGAGCTGGGCCTCAGCCCGCTCACCGCGAAGACCCACGTCAGCCGGATCATGGGCAAGCTGGGCGCGCGGGACCGGGCCCAACTGGTCATCGTGGCGTACGAGTCGGGGCTGGTGACCCCCGCGCCGGGCGAGCCCTGACGGAGTCCGGCTAGGGCAGCGCGCGCTGGTACGTTCCGTCCTCGTCGGAGTCGTAGACCAGCTTGCCGGAGTCGTCGTAGCCCTTGATGTGCGGGGCGAGCGTGACCTGCTGCTCCAGCAGACCGGCGGCGGCGAACCAGCCGTGGTCCAGGGCCGCGGTCACGGGGGCGCCGTCGCCGTAGGAGACGGTCACCGCGGCCACCGACGCCTCGACGGCGCCGACGACCCCCCACCGGAAGGGCAGTTTCCAGTGGCCCTTGTCGGTGTACGACTGCTGGTAGAGCTGCTCGCCGTTGGCGTCGACCACGACCGGGCCCGCGCCCGGCGCCCCGGCGTCGATCGCGCCGGTGCTGATGCCCGAGGCCGCACCGTCCTTGACGGAACAGATCACCCACCGGCCCGCGGACCGCTCCTGCACGGCGGTGACGTGGACGCCGTCGCCGGGTGAGTTGGAGTCTCCGGTGCTCCTGATCGCCAGGATGATCCGGTAGTCCCCGGCCTCGCCCAGGTCCGCGGCGCTCCCGGGCGGCCCGCTCTCGGCGGCCAGGCACTTCTTCAGCCCGTCCGCCGCCTGCGCGAAGGTGATCCCGTCGAGCAACTGCCCGTCGGTGGCCGGCTGCGCGGGCCCGCCCGCCGTGCCGCCCGGTGTCGCGGACGGGCTCCCGGCCGCGCTGTGCGGGGCGTAGGCCGACGGCCCCGGCGCCGCCGTGTCCGCGCCCCGCTCCCCGAGCCCCCCGGCCACGGCGTACGCCCCCAGCGGCAAGACGCCCAGCGTCAGCAGCGCCGCCCCGGTCACCGCCACGCGCCGCCGCCGCTCGGCCAGTCCACGCCGCCGGATCGCCGGATACGGCGCCGAGGAGGGCTGGATGGTGTACGCGTCCTCGGCGAGCAATGCACGCATCCGCTCCTCGAACCCGGAGTCCTCCCGCTCCGCCTGCTTCCCCGCGCCGTTCACCTGCCGCCTCCCTGACCCTGGATCTGGACCTGCCCCTGACCGCGCCCCTGCGCCGGCACCCGGCCCCGCTCACCGGACACCGCCCGGTCGGCGGCCAGTCCCGGGTGCAGACGCAGCTTCGCGAGTCCTTTGGACGCCTGGCTCTTGACCGTGCCGGGCGAGCAGCCGAGCACGTCGGCCACCTCCGCCTCGGACAGGTCCTCCCAGTACCTCAGCACCACCACCGCCCGCTGCTTCGGCGGCAGCTGGGCCAGTCCGGCCAGCAGCGAGCCGCGCTCCTCCACCCGCCCCGCGCCCTCGTCGCGCCCCGCCCGCTCGGGCGGCGCCGCGGTCAGCGCCTCGGCGACCCGCCGCTTGCGGAACCGGTCACTGTTGCAGCTGACCAGCATCCGCCGCACGTACGCCTCCGGGTTGTCGCTGCGCGAGATCCGCCGCCACGACCGGTACGCCTTGGCCAGCGCGGTCTGCGTCAGGTCCTCGGCGTGGTGGACGTCCCCCGTGAGCAGATACGCGGTCCGCACGAGCCGGGACCACCGGGCTCTGACGAACTCCTGGAACCGGTCTTCTTGTTCGGCCTGCATCAAGCACCCTCCTCGCCCTCCAGACCACCGGTTGCGCCGAATCGGTTGCCCGTCCCCCGTGACCGGGTTCGAATGGGGTGATGAGCGACGACGCGTGGGCCTGGCGTGAGGGTGACCCCGGGGTGCTCGCGCTGCCGTCCGGCCGCCTGGTCCGCGGCCGCGGCCTGCGCCGCCCGCTCGACCCCGAGGCCCCCGTGCCCGCGTACGGCGTCTACCTGCTCGGCGCGCGGCCCCCGCGGCAGCCCTGGGAGTCATGCTGGCTCCGCTGGCCCGACTTCCGCCTCCCGGGCGACCGCGCGCAGGCCCGCGCCACCCTCACCGAGGCGTGGCGGCGCGCGGCCGGCGAGCGGGTGGAGATCGCCTGCTCCGGCGGCCGCGGCCGCACCGGGACGGCCCTGGCCTGCCTGGCGGTCCTGGACGGCGTACCGCCGGCCGAGGCGGTGGACTACGTCCGCCGGCACTACGACCGGCGCGCGGTGGAGACGCCCTGGCAGCGCGGGTACGTGCGGCGGTTCGGGGAGTTCACAGGGTGAGCGTCATGAGGAGACGGTCCTCACCGGGGCCGAAGTAGTCGGCGCGGGGCCCGCCGGGGTCCGGGACGAAGCCCAGGGAGTCGTACAGCGCGATGGCCGAGTCGTTGCGCGGCTCCACGGAGAGCCGGACGGAGTGGGCGCCCTTCGCCCGTAACTGGCCGAGCAGTTTCGTCATCAGCCGCCGGCCGAAACCCTTTCCGCGCAGCCCGGGGGTGATGGCGAGGCTGAGCACCCAGCTCTGCGCGTCGTTCGGCGAGGTCGCGAGGACGTATCCGTAGAGGTCCGTGCCGTCGTCCACGACGTAGACGAGATCGGTGCAGGCGGCGAGAAGTTGGCGCAGGACGAAGTAGGGGTAGGGACCGTGGGGGAACGCATCGGCGTCGAGGCGCACGATATGGGGGAGATCCTCCTCCGTGACCGCTCTGATCCGTAAGGGTCTTTCTCCGGACATCTGGCTCATTGTCGAACCGGTGCCCGACGGAAAACGATCTCCGGGAAGAGGAGTCATACCGTCCCCTTGTGAATTGTCGACAAATCGAATTGAAGCCAGTGCGATTTGCGTACCTGATCTCCATCATTGCTCCGTGCACCCACTCCTTCAAGACCCATGCGTCCTGCTACGCTGAATCATGACCTCGGTACCGTCCGCCGCTGACCAAAAGCTGAATGGTGACGTGCTCTGGGACGACTTCGATCCCGGCGTGTACATCAGCCACAATTACCTCGAGATGCAGGCCGTGGACGAGGAGATCCTCTCCCATGTGCGCGATCACTTCAGTGATCACTTCCGAGGTCGCGGTCGGGTGGCTTCCGGTATCGACGTCGGCGCGGGACCCAATCTCTATCCGGCCCTCGCCATGCTGCCCTGGTGCGACCGGATCACGCTTCTGGAGCGGTCCGCCCGGAATCTGGAGTACCTCCGGGAGCAGTGTCCCGGCTATGCCCCCCACTGGGATCAGTTCTGGAACGTCCTGTGCAAGGACGAGGCATATGCCACGCTCGGCGTGGAGCCCCGGGTCCGCTTCAAGGAGGCCGTCCAGCAGCCCGAGCCGGGCAGTCTCTTCGATCTCTGCGCCGACACCCGCCGCTGGGACCTCGGCACGATGTTCTTCGTCGCCGAGTCCATCACCACCTCGCTCGCCGAGTTCCGGCGAGGGGTGGGATGTTTCATGAGCGTCCTGAATTCCGGAGCTCCTTTTGCGGCCGCCTTCATGGAACACTCCGAAGGGTATCGGGTCGGCGCCCAAAAATTTCCCGCCCGCGATATCGACGAAACCGAGGTCCGGGCGGTTCTCAGTGCTTACGCGGACGACGTGGACATTCATCGCACGGCCAATCCGCAGCAGCTTGTGCGGGATGGATACACCGGTATGATCCTGGCCTGCGGGCAACGTAAAGAGCGGCACGACGAATGAGCGGTCGGAGTTCTTTTACACGGTGACGGGCCTGTGCGAGGGGAATGGGCATGCAGATCAAGCCGAGACAGAATCTGCTCGAGGTGTGGCAGGCCATCGCCCGCCATTCTTTCGACAACGGGGAATGGCAATGGGGTGAGTGGGGCGGTCGCAGCAGCGTCGCCGACGCGGAGCGACTGCTCTGCCTTCTGTACCCCGCCACCGAAATCGAGCCGTTCCGCCTGGACGACCCCGACACCACCCAGCTGGACGTCGAGCGGGCCCTCAGGAGCGCGGGGGACTCCAGCGAGATTCCCATGAACCTCCTGGAGATCCTCGGCGACTTCATGGAGAACCACCGCGGCGAGGAGAGCCCCACCTTCGCAGGCGGCTACTACTTCGCCCCGGAGAACCCCGAGCACGAACTCTCCAAGGAGCAGGAGGAAGTGGGAGTCGTCGACTCCTACTCCATGTCGATCACCCTCTGCCTGGCCACCCTCGGCTTCCTGAAGGTGTACCGGGGCAAGACCCAGCGGGCCAGCACCCTCGCCCGCATCGACCGGCTGAAAGAGGCGACCAGCGCCCGTCTGACGGCGGCCATGGTGAGCCTGCTGCGCTCCTTCACCGTCAACGTCGTCGACATCGCCTCCGACCAGGGGCAGGCCCTCGCCCGGCTGCTCGGCCGCGGCCGGCTGTCCGACCGCCAGGTCCTGCAGCGCTTCCAGGAGCGGTTCAAGTCGCTGCGCGCCCTCATCAGCGAGAGCGTCACCCTCGGTCTGGACACCGATGTCGCCGATCAGCTCCGCAACGAGAACCGGCTGTTCGAGTGCGGCTGGGCCTGGAGCCTGGTGAAGGGCGCCCCCGAGGTCGAGGTGGAGGCGCAGACCGCCCAGGACATCGGCAAGCAGCCCCAGGGCGTGGCCCACGCCGTGCCCTACCTGTACTTCACCGTCGTCGCCCTCGACGGCATCCCCGACCTGTCCTCCGAGCGCACCCTGGTCCTCGGTCTGCTCACCGCCGAACAGCAGAAGCTCGCCGACGCGCTGCGGCTGCGCTGGGAGATCACCCAGCAGTACTGGTCGGGCATCGCCCGCTTCGACGGCGCCACCTGGCCGCTGGAGGAGATCCCCTGGCGCACCACGCTCCAGCAGCTGGAGTCCGAGTACTTCTCGCTGTCCGTGGCCTCGATCCTCGTCCACGACCTGGTGCGCCGCCGTGCCACCGACGACGACCTCACCCGCACCGTCGCGGTCATGGAACGCCTCGCCGAACGCGGCCGCATCACCAGCCGCACGGCCCGTGACGACCCGGCGATCGGCCTGCACAACCCCGGAGTCACCCTTCCGCTGCTGGGCAGCGAGGACATCGGCCCGGCCATGAAGTGGACCATGGGCGACTTCTCCGCGCAGCTGCTCAAGCGGACCGTCCAACTGTGCGCGCTGTCCCGCAACATCGGCTCGCAGGACCGTCTGCTCACCCTCGCCGAGAACATCCTCGACCACCTGTGGGCGCGGCGCGTCAGCGACGGCGAGGGCGTCGGCCTGTGGGACAACGTGCACGCGGTGTACCCCGAATCACCCGTGCGCACCGGGCCGTTGTCCTGGAGCATCACCGAGCGCGTCACCGAGTGCATGGTCGCCGCGCACGCCCTCTACGCCCAGGACCCGATCCGCAGCCCCGAGATGACCACCCTCGCCCAGGCGGCGCTCAGCGAGGCCGCCCACCTGTTCGGCAAGGAGCAGCTGGAGCAGCCCGCCCCGGCCCCCAAGAGCCCCCAGGGAGAAGAGATCAAGGGCATCGAGGCCGACCTGCGGCGCGCCCGTCAGCTCGTCGACAAGCAGCCCGGCACCGCGCACGCGCTCGCCCTCGGCGTCCTCGCCCGGCTCTACGCCCTGGCCCGCGCCCGGGGCGCCGACGCCCGGGGGGTGTGAGGGTGCTCGTCTTCGCCGCCTCCGACAAGGGAGGCACCGGCCGCTCCGTCACCAGCGCCAACCTCGCGTATCACCGCGCGCTGGACGGGGACGACGTCTGCTACCTGGACTTCGACTTCGGCTCGCCCACCGCCGCCGCCGTGTTCGACCTGCCCGACGTCCTCTCCGAGGCCGAGGGGCGGGGCCTGCACTCGTACCTGAAGGGCAAGACGGGCGAGCCGCTGCGGGTCGACGTCTGGGCGCGCACCGAACACCCCGTCCTGCGCGGCAGGCCCGGCGGCTCCGGGCGGCTGGTCCTGCTGCCCGGCGACCGCACGGCCGGTGAATTCGTCACCGACGAGGAGAACCTGCACCGCTGTGTGGATCTCGTCCTCCGGCTGAAACGCGAATTCGACGTCATCATCATCGACCTCAGCGCCGGACGCAGTTATGCGATGGACCTGGCCCTCGCCGCGACGTCGCCCCGGGGCGGACTGGGCCGCCTCAAGAACCGCTGGCTCGTCTATCACCGCTGGACCCGCCAGCACGTCATGGCGGCGGCCGAACTCGTATTCGGGAAACAGGGGATAGTGCAGGCGGGAACGGCCATCGGACACGACCCGGAGGCCCTGGGCGGCGCCATCCGGTTCGTGCGCGCCGCGGTGCCCGATCTGGAGTCGCCGTTGTGGTCCCAGGTGTCGCCCGCGCAGTACGCGTGGATGCGGCAGTGCGACAAGGAACTCGAGGAACTCGCGGCCGGCCGGGGCATCGGCAGAACCAGGGTGCTGGCGTCCATTCCGCTGGAACCCGTCCTCCAGTGGCAGGAACGCCTCATCACCGACGAGGACGTCCACGACCGCCGGATCGCCAACAACGAGACCTGGCAGGCCATGGGGGATCTCGCGCAGCGGCTGACCGACGACAAGTTCTGGGGGCAGTTGTGAACGGGCCGGGCACCGCATTCCGGGAGAGCAGCGCCGACCCGCGCACCGAATCCGTGCCCTTCTCTCATCTCTCCCTGGAATTAGGCCACTTGTACATGGAGGACTTCGCCGAGGGAGCCGCCCGGCTGCGTCGGCACTTCGCCGGTGTACGGCCTTGGGTGGACGCCGCGCGGGCCGGTCTCGGCCCGCTGCCGCCGGGCCGCCGGCCCCGGATCAGCACCTGCTTCCTGATCGACGACTACTTCTCCCGGCTGTCCACCCCTGCCGAGCTGATCCCGCCCCTGCTGGCGGCGGCGGCCGAGGCCGGGCTGACCATCGACTACCTGGCCCGCGAGTCCGGCTGCGCGGGCCCCGCCCTCGGCCCCGGCGGCTCCCCCCGTCGCGACCGCGCCGAACTGGCCGAGTCCGTCCTGCACCGGCTGGTGGAATCGCCGCCGCCCGGCAGCAACGGCTTCCGCCCGCCCGTCGGCCGCACCGGCTGGCTCACCAACGGCCGCCGCGCCCCCTCCCAGCGGACCTCGGCCGCCCTGGACTCCACCGGCGTCTGGCAGCCGCCGAGCGAGACCGAGGCGCGCGGCCACTCCGTGTTCGTGGACGTCGAACTGTGGAACGGCCCCGAGGACGCGCGCACCTGGTCCTGTGCCTTCCTGGCCTCCGTCTGGCAGCTGGTCCGGCTCGGGCTGCTGCGGGACAACGGCGCGGCCGTGCTCACCCCCACCCGGTGGCAGGGCGCCGAGTTCCCCGCCGAGTGGGACGCGCTGCCGCCCGTCCTCCAGCTCAACCCGGCCGCGACGCCCTTCACCGCCTACGCCACGTGCAGCGTCCTGCCGACCCGGTTCCTGCCCGTCGAGCACGCCGTACGCGTCATCCTCGACCAGGTCCACGTCGAGGCCGGGGCGCTCCAGCAGGTCGCCGCGCGGTCCGTCGGCGAGGGCGTGACGGTGCCCCCGGGGATCGTGGACCGCATGTCCTACGTGTTCCCGCCGGGGTTGTGACATGAGCGGCCTGGGCACGCCCTCCGGACCCGTCCTCGCCTGCGGTGAGGTGCGGACCTGTCTGCTGCCCCACCGCAGGGCGGTCGACGAGCGGACCGCCGTCGGGCTGCTGCGGCTGCGCGCCGACGAACCCGTGCGGACCTCCCGGCGCCCCAACCGGCACGCCCTCTCCCCGGACGTCCTCACCGGCGTCGACTGCCGGCTGCCCACCGCCACCGGGGCCAAGGTCCGCGCGGTCGGCACCGTGGCGGCGCACGCGGGGCTCGTCGAGGGCCGCGTCCTGCAGTCGACGGCGTACTTCGCCGCCCCGGAGACCGGGCCCGACCGGCGCCGGCCCTGGGGGTACTACCTGGTCCGGCCCGGTTTCCTGGTCCCGGTCGGCAGGCTGCCCGAGAAGTCCGTCACGGAGGGCTTCCTGACCGGACACCAGCAGGACCGGCTGGACATCGGGTCGATCGCCGAGAGCCTGCTGGCGAGGATCTCGCGCCGGCACGACCTCCTGGACCACGACGCTCCGCTCACCACGACCGACACCAGCCTGCGCTGGACCGCGTCGCCGGCCGACGACGGCGAGCCCGCGTCCGCGCTCTTCACCGAGCTCGGATCCGGCCTGCGGATCGTCGAACTGCGGCTGCCGCGAGGGACCACGCCCGTGGCGGCGGCCACGCTCTGCGAGGACCTCGCCCTGCACGACTGGCTGCTGACCACCGTGGGCGACAAGCTCGACGGCCTGCCGCCCGGCTCCGAGAACCAGGCGGCCGCGATGAAGGTGCTGCGTCCGCTCGTCGATCATCTGCTGCACCTGTGGATGCCCCAGGCGCGCCTGGACCGGGCCCTGAGCCCGCCCTGGGAGGAGCTGGAGCGGCACCCGGGGTTCAGCAGGCAGTGGAACACCATGGCACAGCGCATCAGGGACCAGCTGGCACTGCAGAACCTCGTCCGGGGCGAGGTGCCCGCCCTGTCCTGACGGCAACACGACACCTGTTCGCGCAGCATCCCGACGGGGGGAGACAGAGAGATGCATGCACCGACGAACCCGAACTTCCGGAGCGACCGGATCCGGGACGGCGAGGGCGCCCGGCATGTGACGCAGAAGATCCTCATCACGGTGGTGGCCGGTGGCGTCGTCTACCTGCTCACCAATGTCGTCGGACCGTCCGAGGAGGACGGCCCGTGGCAGCTCGTGCTGTCCGTGCTGTGCGGCGGCATCGTGCTGATCGTGCAGTTCCTGGCGTCCTTCGTGAGCCAGCTGGGCGAGCTCAGGGACTCGGTGGACAAGCGGTTCGCCGACATAGGCGAGGCGACGAAGCTGTTCACCGAGGTGGAGAGGCTGCGCGGCGACGGGGTGCCCCGGCTCGCCGAGCACGCCACCAAGGTCGTGTCCATGGGGCCGGACATCCTGCGCGAGTTCGCGCATTCGGAGATCGACCGGCTCGCCGCGCAGATGGAGGACTTCACCAACCTCAGCGCCGAGTGCGCGGGCGAGAACCACGACTGGCTCCTGACCCTCACCAAATGCGCGCGGACGAGCATCGACGCGATCAGCACCACCGTCGTCGACGACGGGTTCTGGAACACCGAGCCGGCGGGACGCTACCTGACCGCCCAGCGCGAGGCGATCCTGGAACGGCGCCTCACGGTCCGGCGCCTGTTCATCGTGAAACGGCCCGAGGAGCTGGCCGCCCTCGAACCGATCTGCGCGGAGCAGCGGGAGATGGGCATCCAAGTCCAGGTGGTGGCCCTGGAGGAGCTCCCGCTGTACCTGCGCCGCGGCAAGATGATCGACTGCATCGTCTTCGACGGGGTGCTGTCCTACGAGATCCACGCGGACCAGCTGAGCGTGAACACCTCGACGACGGTGAACGCCCGGGCCGACGAGGTCCAGCCCCTGATCCGGCGCTTCGACCAGCTGTGGGAGGCCGCCGCCCCGGGCACCTCGCCGAACGGCCTCCCCGACAGCGTCCGGCTGCGGCCGGACGGGTCCTAGCCCAGCGTCCGCGCCAGCAGCCGCGCCGTCTCCACGATCAGTTCGTGGTCGTAGGCCGCGTCCCGGGCCGGCTTCGTGAGCTGGACCACCAGGACGACGGGGGCGCCGTCCGGGGTCCAGGCGACGCCCGCGTCGTTGTTCGCGCCGTACCAGCCGCCGCCCGTCTTGTCGGCGAGCGTCCAGGTCGGGGGGAGTCCGGCTCGGAAGCGGTTGGCGCTGGTGACGGTGCCGAGCATCCACTCGGTCAGCCGCCGGCGGTCGGCCGGGTCCAGCACGCCGGAGAGGAGCAGCCGGGCGTAGGTGCGGCCGATCGCGTGCGGGCTGGTGGTGTCCGTGACCCGGTCCGGTTCGGCCGAGTTGAGCTCCGGCTCCCAGCGGTCGAGGCGGGTCACCCGGTCGCCGACGGAGCGGGCGAAGCGGGTGACCGCGGTGGGGCCGCCCAGCTCGCGCAGGAGCAGATTGCCCGCCGTGTTGTCGCTGCGCTGGATGGCCGCGACGGACAACTCGGCGATCGTCATGCCGTCGGCCACATGCTCCTGGGTGACGGGGGAGTTCTCCACCACGTCCGCCGCCGTCCAGTACAGCCGGCGGTCCAGCGTGCCCTCGGGCAGGTCCCGCAGGACGGCCGCCACCGCCAGGGGCTTGAACAGGGAGCAGACCGGGAAGCGCTCGTCGGCGCGGTAGCGGACCGACCGCCCCGTGCGGACGTTGTGCCCGAACACGCCGAGCCGGGCGCCGTGTCGGGCCTCGAGGTCGCGCAGGCGGGCGGTGACGGGGTCGGTGGCGGCCCCGGCGGGGCCCGCGGCGAGCAGGACGGCCGCGGAGGCCGCGCCGGCCGTCAGCAGGGTCCGGCGGGAGGGACTGGGGGAAAGGCGCGAGCTCGAGATCGTTCTCTCCGTCCGTCGAGGATCATGGTCTCCTCTGGCACGGACGTCCCCGCGCGCTCGTCGGTTGCACCGCCCCGCTCACGCGTACCGCCCGGAGGATCATGGCGGGCGGGCACGCCGCTCCTTCGGCGTAGGCGAGAATGGGCGCATGAGCCTGTTCCGCGACGACGGCATCGTGGCCCGCACCCGGCAGCCGGGTGCGGCGGACCGCGGCCTGCCGCACCCCCGGCAGGCCGTCCCCGGCGGTGCCCGATGAGTCTCTTCCGGGACGACGGCATCGTCCTGCGGACCCAGAAGCTCGGCGAGGCCGACCGCATCATCACGCTGCTGACCCGCGGGCACGGCCGGGTGCGGGCCGTGGCGCGGGGGGTGCGCCGGACGAAGTCCAAGTTCGGAGCGCGCCTCGAACCCTTCTCCCACGTCGACGTGCAGTTCTTCGCGCGGGGCAGCAGCGAACTGGTCGGCCGCGGGCTGCCGCTGTGCACACAGAGCGAGATCATCGCTCCCTACGGTGGCGGGATCGTGACCGACTACGCCCGCTACACCGCCGGGACGGCCATGCTGGAGACCGCCGAGCGGTTCACCGACCACGAGGGCGAACCGGCCGTCCAGCAGTACCTGCTGCTCGTCGGCGCGCTGCGCACCCTGGCCCGCGGCGAACACGCCCCGCACCTCGTCCTCGACGCGTTCCTGCTGCGGTCGCTGGCCGTCAACGGATACGCCCCCAGCTTCGGCGACTGCGCCAAGTGCGGAATGCCGGGACCCAACCGGTTCTTCTCCGTCGCGGCGGGCGGCTCCGTCTGCGTCGACTGCCGGGTGGCCGGCAGCGTCGTACCCTCGCCGCAGACCCTGGTCCTGCTGGGCGCGCTGCTCACGGGAGACTGGGAGACGGCGGACGCGTGCGAGGCGCGGTACGTCCGGGAGGGCAGCGGGCTGGTGTCCGCCTATCTGCACTGGCACCTGGAGCGCGGGCTGCGCTCACTCAGGTACGTAGAGAAATAAGCAAGCGAAAGTCAGAGGAGACGAGAGGCACATGGTCGTACGCGGGTTCCTGGGGCGGCAGCGTCGTGAGTACCGGACGCCGGAGCCGCACCCGTCCGGCGCGCGCCCGCCGAAGCTCCCGGGCGAGCTGGTCCCCGAGCACGTGGCGATCGTCATGGACGGCAACGGCCGCTGGGCGAAGGAGCGCGGGCTGCCGCGCACCGAGGGCCACAAGGTCGGCGCCGAGCAGGTCCTCGACGTGCTGCAGGGCGCGGTCGAGATGGGCGTGCGCAACATCTCCCTGTACGCCTTCTCCACCGAGAACTGGAAGCGCTCGCCCGACGAGGTCCGCTTCCTGATGAACTTCAACCGCGACTTCATCCGCAAGACCCGCGACCAGCTCGACGAGCTCGGCATCCGGGTGCGCTGGGTGGGCCGGATGCCCAAGCTGTGGAAGTCGGTCGCCAAGGAGCTCCAGGTCGCCCAGGAGCAGACCAAGGACAACGACCGCCTCACCCTGTACTTCTGCATGAACTACGGCGGCCGGGCGGAGATCGCGGACGCGGCGCAGGCGCTCGCCGAGGACGTGAAGGCGGGCCGCCTCGACCCGTCGAAGGTCACCGAGAAGACCCTCGCGAAGTACCTGTACTACCCGGACATGCCGGACGTCGACCTGTTCCTGCGGCCGAGCGGCGAGCAGCGCACCTCCAACTACCTGCTCTGGCAGAGCGCGTACGCGGAGCTGGTCTTCCAGGACGTCCTGTGGCCCGACTTCGACCGCCGCGACCTGTGGCGGGCGTGCGTCGAGTTCGCGTCCCGGGACCGCCGTTTCGGCGGCGCGGTCACGAACGAGGAACTCCTGGCCATGGAGGGGAAGACTCCGGACCCGGAGGCCACCTCCTAGCCTCCCTGCGTTCACCCGGCCCGTCGACGCTGCGGGAGACCAGTCCGTCCCGGTCTCCCGCTCGCTGAAACGGCCCGCACATGAACCGCGTCACCCCCGTCCTCGCCACCGCCCTCGGCGCGCTGGTGCTCGCCGCCCTGCCCGCCCGGGCCGCCGACACCGGCGGCTCCGGCGCACACCTCGCGCACCGCGAGAGCTACGGCACGAAGGCCACCTACGAGCCCGGGCAGAGCGCCCGCTCCTACCAGCGGCCGCCGGCCGGCTTCACGCCCGTCCTCACGGAGAGCGTCTCCCGGCACGGTTCGCGTTCCGCCTCCGACGGCGAGGACGCCGACCTGATCCTCGCGCTCTGGGACAAGGCCGAGGCGGCAGGCCAACTCACCCGGAAGGGCCGGGAGTTCGGCCCGAAGGTGCGCGCCCTCCAGGCCGCCATGGCGAAGATCGGCTACGGCAACCTGAGCGGCCGCGGCAAGGAGGAGATCCAGGACACGGCCGTCCGCACGGCCGAGCGCCTGCCGTCGCTCTTCGCCCGGATCGCGCGCGACGGCGAGAAGATCGACGTCGTCAGCTCCGGGCAGGTCCGGGCCACCGACAGCGCCGACCTGTACGCGGGCGCCCTCGCCGAGGCCGACCCGGCCCTCGCGCCGCTGATCGGCGCGACCCGCACCGACAAGGACCTGCTCTACTTCCACAAGGCCGACGGCGGCGCCGCCTACCGGGACTACCTCGCGAACGACCGGCGGCTCGCGGACACCCTGGCGAAGATCACCGACCGGCCGAGGACCCACCAGGCCGCGGACAGCGTCCTGCGGCGCCTCTTCCAGGACGCGTTCGTCGCGCGGCTCAGCAGCGCCGACCGCGTCGCCGCGGCCCGGGCCGTCTACAACCTGTACGCCATCGCCCCCGCGATGAGCGAGGAGAGCCCGGGCGGCGAGGGCTGGGGAATGCAGCGGTACCTCTCCACCGCCGACGCCGCCTGGTTCGGGTACCTGAGCGACGCCGAGGACTTCTACGAGAAGGGCCCCGGCTTCGCCGACAGCGACATCACCTACAAGATGGCCGACGTCCTGCTCGACGACTTCTTCCGCAAGGCGGAGGCCGAGCGGTCCGGCACCGGCACCCTGGGCGCCGAACTCCGCTTCACCCACGCCGAGGAGATCATCCCGCTGGCCGCCCTGCTGGGTCTGCCCGGCAGCACGGAGCCGGTCACCGCGGCCCGCCCGTACACGTACGCCTCGAACCCCTGGCGGGGCGCGTCGGTGGCGCCGCTGGCCTCGAACATCCAGTGGGACGTCTACGAGAAGAACGGCCGGTTCCTGGTCCGCATGCTCTACAACGAGCAGGAGACGTCCTTCAAGGCCGCCTGCACCCCGATCGCCCAGGGCAGCACGTTCTACGACCTCGACGAACTGGAGCGCTGCTTCGGCCGCGGCTGAGCTTCACGGCCGACGAGCGGGCCGCACCCCACGCGGCCGGGCGTTTCGGCGCAGGCCGCATCGATCCAGCCTGTCCGGCGATCGAGGACGAGGCCCGTTCAGGGCCGACGGCGGGGGTCCGGGGGCGCGGTCACCGGGGTCCGGTCACCCCGCCCGCCGCGCAACCGCTCAGCCGCCGGAGGCGCCCGCGCAGTCGGAGCAGGTGCCGAAGATCTCCACCGTGTGGGCCACGTTGACGTAGCCGTGTTCCGCGGCGATGGCCTCGGCCCACTTCTCCACCGCCGGGCCCTCCACCTCCACGGCCTTGCCGCAGACGCGGCAGACGAGGTGGTGGTGGTGCTCGCCGGTGGAGCACCGGCGGTACACCGACTCGCCGTCCGAGGTGCGCAGGACGTCGACCTCGCCCGCGTCGGCGAGGGACTGGAGGGTGCGGTAGACCGTGGTCAGGCCCACCGAGTCGCCCTTGTGCTTGAGCATGTCGTGCAGATCCTGGGCGCTGCGGAACTCGTCGACCTCGTCGAGCGCCGCCGCCACGGCGGCACGCTGCCGGGTGGAACGGCCCTTCACGGGCGGTCCAGCGGTTGTCACCGTTGCCTCCTCACGTCTGCGGCTTGCCGGGCCATTGTGCCAGCACCGGCTGTGCACGGTCAGACGCCGACCTCGTCCCCCGCCGCCCGGGTGGCCGGAATCGCGCACTCCGCCGGATCGCCGGCGGGGTGCGCCGCCGCCAGCGCGCGGGCGCGGCGGCGGGCCAGCGGCGCGGCCACCACGCTCAGCGCGATGAACGCGCCGATGGTCAGCAGCACGATCGTCGCACCGGGCGGGACGTCCTGGTAGTAGGAGGTGACCGTGCCGCCGGTGGTCACCGTCACGCCGATCGCCACCGCGATCGCGAAGGTGGCGGCGAAGCTGCGGCTGAGCTGCTGGGCCGCGGCCACCGGGACCACCATTAGGGCCGACACCAGCAGCAGGCCCACCACCCGCATCGCCACCGTCACGGTGACCGCCGCCGTGATCGCCGTCAGCAGGTTCAGCGCGCGCACCGGCAGGCCGGTCACCCGGGCGAACTCCTCGTCCAGGCTGACCGCGAAGAGCTGGCGGCGCAGGCCCAGGGTGACGGCGACCACGAAGGCCGCGAGCAGGCAGATCGCCGTGACGTCCGACTCGGAGACGGTCGACAGGGATCCGAACAGGTACGACGTCAGGTTGGCGTTCGAGCCGCCCGGCGCGAGGTTGATGAACATCACGCCGCCGGCCATGCCGCCGTAGAAGAGCATGGCGAGGGCGATGTCGCCGCGGGTCCTGCCGTACCAGCGGATCAGTTCCATGGTCACCGCGCCCGCGACCGAGACGGCGGTGGCCATCCACACCGGGGACCAGGACAGCAGGAAGCCCAGGCCGACGCCGGTCATCGCGACATGGCCGATGCCGTCGCCCATGAGGGCCTGGCGGCGCTGGACGAGGTAGATGCCGACGGCGGGGGCCGTGATGCCGACCAGGACGGCGGCCAGCAGCGCCCGCTGCATGAAGGCGTAGTTCAGGAAGTCCATCAGCTCAGCAGTCCCGTGCGGATCGGTTCGGCGCCCGCGGGTGCGTGCGGGTGTACGTGGTCGTGGCCGGGCAGGGCGTGCTGGCCGACGGCTCGCGGGGGCGGGCCGTCGTGCTGCACGCAGCCGTCGCGCAGGACGACCGCCCGGTCGATCAGGGGCTCCAGGGGGCCCAGTTCGTGCAGCACGAGCAGGACCGTCGTGCCGGCGGCGACCTGGTCCCGCAGGGTCCGCGCCAGGACCTCCTGGCTGGCCAGGTCGACGCCCGCCATCGGCTCGTCCATGATCAGCAGTTCGGGTCCGGCGGCCAGCGCGCGGGCGATGAGCACACGCTGGTGCTGACCGCCGGAGAGGGCGTCGACGTTGTCCCCGGCCCTGTCGGCCATGCCCACGAGGTCCAGGGCACGCCGGACGGCCTCCCGGTCGGCCTTGCGGAAGACGCCGAAGCGGGTGCGGGAGAGCCGGCCCGAGGAGACGACCTCCGTCACCGTGGCCGGGACCCCGCCGGCGGCCGTCGTGCGCTGCGGGACGTAGCCGATCCGCGCCCAGTCGCGGAACCGGCGCCGCGGGGTGCCGAACAGCTCGACCTCACCGGCGCTGACCGGGACCTGTCCGATCACGGTGCGGACGGCGGTCGACTTGCCCGAGCCGTTGGCGCCGAGCAGGGCGACGACCTCACCGCGCCGCACGGTGAGGTCGATGCCGCGCAGGACCGGGCGCGAACCCAGCTCCGCGCGGACACCGCGCAGGGAGATGACGGACTCCGACGGGACGGACTCCGACGGGACGGACTCCGTCGGGACGGTCTCGGCCTTCGTGCCGGTGACGCTCGCGTCCATGACGCCCTCCGTAGAGATCACTTCGTTCCCAGGGCTGTCTTCAGCGCCTCGAGGTTCGCTTCCTGGACCGCGAAGTAGTCCGTGCCCCGGGACTTCTTCGTGATGCCCTCGATCGGGTCGAGGACGTCGGTCCTGAGGTTCGCGTCGGAGGCGATGGTCTTCGCGGTCTTGTCGCTGACGAGCGTCTCGTAGAACACGGTCGTGACGCCGTCGGCCTCGGCCATCTTCTCAAGCTCCTTGACGCGGGCGGCGCTGGGCTCCGACTCGGGGTCGAGGCCGTTGATGGCCTCCTCGGTCAGGCCGTAGCGCTCGGCGAGGTAGCCGAAGGCGGCGTGGGTGGTGAGGAAGACCTTGGTCTTCGTGTTCGCCAGCCCGTCCTCGAACCGGGTGTTCAGCGCGTCGAGCTTCTTCACGAGGGTCGCGGTGTTCGCCTGGTAGGCGGCCGCGTGGTCCGGGTCGGCCTTCTCGAAGGCCTTGCCGACGCCCTCGGCGACCTCGGCGTAGCGCACCGGGTCGAGCCAGATGTGCGGGTCGAGGCCGGACGACTCCTCGTCCTCGTGGTCGTCGTGCTCGGCCGCGTGGCCGCCGACCTCGTTGCCGTGCTTCTCCAGCGTGGTGAGGGAGGCGGCGTCGATCTTCGTCTTGATCTCGGACTGGGCCACCGCGTCGTCGACGGAGGGCTGCAGGTCCTTGAGGTAGAGCACCGCGTCGGACTCCTGGAGCGCGGCGGTCTGCTTGGCGCTGATCTCCAGGTCGTGCGGCTCCTGGCCGGGCTCGGTCAGGCTGGTGACGTTCACGTGGTCCCCGCCTATCTGCTCGGCGAGGAAGGCCATCGGGTAGAACGACGCGACGACGTCGAACTTGTCCGTGTTGGCCGCGGCCGCGCTGTCGGAGGAGCAGGCGGAGAGGGTGGCGAGGCCGAGGGCGGTGGCCGCCGCGACCGCGGTGCCGGATATGAGTCGTCGTCGTACGTTCATGACACTCATTTTCAACAAATATGGAAACCGTTGTCAACAAGGCCTGGTAACGGCTGGGTAAGGGTCTGGGTAGGGATCCGATTTGGTCGAGGGGGAGTCCCCGCCGGTACCCTGAAGTCTTCTCTGGAAGCATCTCGCTTCGTCGCCCGTCGTCGTTATGAAGAGAGCACCGTGGCCGCCGACAAGATCGACACCATCGTCAGCCTGAGCAAGCGCCGTGGCTTCGTATTCCCGTGCAGTGAGATCTACGGCGGCCAGAAGGCCGCCTGGGACTACGGACCGCTGGGTGTCGAGCTCAAGGAGAACCTGAAGCGCCAGTGGTGGCGCTACATGGTGACGTCGCGCGAGGACGTGGTCGGCATCGACTCGTCCGTCATCCTGGCCCCCGAGGTCTGGGTGGCATCCGGTCACGTCGCCACGTTCTCCGACCCGCTGACCGAGTGCACCTCCTGCCACAAGCGGTTCCGTGCGGACCACCTGGAGGAGGCGTACGAGGCCAAGCACCACCGCGCGCCGGAGAACGGCCTGGCGGACGTGAACTGCCCCAACTGCGGCAACAAGGGCCAGTTCACCGAGCCCAAGCAGTTCTCGGGTCTGCTCTCCACCCACCTCGGCCCCACGCAGGACACCGGCTCCATCGCCTACCTGCGCCCCGAGACCGCCCAGGGCATCTTCACCAACTTCGCCCAGGTGCAGACCACTTCGCGCCGCAAGCCGCCGTTCGGCATCGCGCAGATGGGCAAGTCCTTCCGCAACGAGATCACGCCCGGCAACTTCATCTTCCGCACCCGCGAGTTCGAGCAGATGGAGATGGAGTTCTTCGTCAAGCCGGGCGAGGACGAGAAGTGGCAGGAGTACTGGATGGAGCAGCGCTGGAACTGGTACACCGGCCTGGGCCTGCGCGAGGAGAACATGCGGTGGTACGACCACCCGAAGGAGAAGCTCTCCCACTACTCGAAGCGCACCGCTGACATCGAGTACCGCTTCCAGTTCGGCGGCAACGAGTGGGGCGAGCTGGAGGGCGTCGCCAACCGGACCGACTTCGACCTCTCCGCGCACGCCAAGGCCTCCGGCCAGGACCTCTCCTACTTCGACCAGGAGGCCCAGGAGCGCTGGACCCCCTATGTCATCGAGCCCGCGGCCGGTGTCGGCCGCGCGATGCTGGCCTTCCTCCTCGACGCCTACATCGAGGACGAGGCGCCGAACGCCAAGGGCAAGCTGGAGAAGCGCACCGTCCTGCGCCTCGACCACCGTCTGGCCCCGGTGAAGGTCGCGGTCCTGCCGCTGTCCCGCAACCCGGAGCTGTCGCCCAAGGCCAAGGGCCTCGCCGCCGCGCTGCGTCAGAACTGGAACATCGAGTTCGACGACGCCGGCGCCATCGGCCGCCGCTACCGCCGCCAGGACGAGATTGGCACGCCGTACTGCGTGACCGTCGACTTCGACACCCTGGACGACAACGCGGTCACCGTCCGCGAGCGTGACTCGATGAAGCAGGAGCGGGTGTCCCTCGACCAGATCGAGAGCTACCTCGCCGGCCGCCTGATCGGCTGCTGACCTCGCGTTCCTTCCCCACCGCCTGACGAGTGCCGGGCCCCTTCCGAGGGGCCCGGCACTCGTCGTTCGCGGGGTTCCCGCCGCTGACGGCCGCGCAGCAGCACGTGCGCGACCCCGCCCGAGGGGTGCCGGCGTTCGCCGTGGGGCCTCGGGGCCACTTCGTCCGTGCCTACAGGTCGACGTCCACGGAGAGCGCGGCGTGGTCGGAGGCCGCGGTGCCCTTCGAGGTCACCGTGTCGAACGACTTGATGTCTTTCGCGAAGATGCCGCGGGTCTCCAGCCCGACGTGCTGGACCGTCGGCCACAGCTCGGGGGAGAGCAGCAGATAGTCGAGCTTGTCCCGCTCGCTCTTGCACTCCCCGTGGGTGCCGGGCAGTCCGCGGTAGGCGCGGTGGCTCATCACGTCACGCAGTCCGGTGTCCCGCAGGACCGAGGCCGCGGCGCTGTCCGGCTCGTCGTTGAGGTCCCCGGCGACGACGACGTGCGGGGTGCGCTCCAGCGCGGCCCGGTAGATCTCCGCGACCCGCGTCGCCTGGGCCAGGCGGAGATCGGGATTGTCCTGGAACTTGCTCTTCAGGTGGTTGCCGAGGAGCACCAGCGGCGTCCCGTTGAGCTGGATCTCGAACTCCGGGCAGTCGCGGCTGAAGAGGCGCAGGTCGGGGCGTTCGGGGTCGGTGTCGAAGAGGTGGGACCGCACGGACGTGACGGGGTGCCGGCTCAGGATCCCGATGTCGATGCCCCGGGGGTCGTTGCCGTCGATCAGCAGCGCGTAGGGGTACGGCCGCCGGCCGAGTGCTCCGGCCAGCACCTGCGTGTTGAAGCGCTCCAGGGTGAGCCGGTCCTCGACCTCCACGGTGAGCAGGATGTCGGCGTCCACCTCCGAGACCACCCGGCCGGTGTTGCGCACCACGTTCAGCTCGAAGGACTCCTGCCCCAGTTCGGCCCAACCGGCCCACGCGGAACGACCCTTGGCCGTGACCTCGATGCGGGGTCGTCTTCCGGGCTCCGGCGGCTTGAACAGTCCGGAGTCCTTGCCCGGGCGGGACTGGTTGACGTAGATCGGCGGTGGGTTCTCCGGGTCGATCTCGTAGGCCCGGTGCTTCTCGATGAGCCCGGCGATCTTCGTCTTGTCGTCGTCGGTGTACACCGGCAGGTCGAGGAGGGCGACCAGAGTGGCGAAGTCGTCGAGGATCTCCTCGCGCGCGGCCGGGTCCTCGATGCGGAAGGCCGTGGGCCGGCGGAAGAGGTTCTCCATGTTGAAGGTGGCGATGCGGATGCTCATGGCAGCCTCCATGGCGGCGCGGAGGGCCGCTCGGCCGGCGGCAGGCGCCGCCGAGGTGACTGCGCACCGACATCTCTCATTGTCCTCGGTGTGCACGGCCCGTCGAGCGGGCGGCCGGTGAACGACAGTCATGGGATGACGGACGACAGATGACAGCTGACAGCTGACAGATGTTGAAATCTGTCAGCTGTCATGCCAGGCTGGCGGGCATGACGATGCGAACCCGTTCCCTCGGCACCACCGGTCCCCAGGTCTCCGCCCTCGGCCTCGGCTGCATGGGCATGTCCGCGCTCTACGGCGAGGCGGACCGGACCGAGGGGATCGCGACGATCCACGCCGCCCTCGAGGCCGGCGTGACCCTGCTGGACACCGGCGACTTCTACGGCATGGGCCACAACGAGCTGCTGATCGGCGAAGCGCTGCGCTCCGCACCCGCGGCCCGCCGCGAACAGGCCCAGGTGAGCGTGAAGTTCGGCGCGCTGCGCGACCCGGACGGCGGCTGGAGCGGCTACGACGGCCGTCCGGCGGCCGTGAAGAACTTCGCCGCCTACTCCCTCCAGCGGCTGGGCGTCGACCACATCGACGTCTACCGCATCGCCCGGCTCGACCCCGACGTGCCGATCGAGGAGACGGTCGGCGCGATCGCCGAGCTGGTCGAGAAGGGGCACGTCCGGCACATCGGCCTCAGCGAGGTCGGCGCCGACACCATCCGCAGGGCCGCCGCCACCGCCCCGATCGCCGACCTCCAGATCGAGTACGCGCTGATCTCACGCGGCATCGAGAGGTCGATCCTGCCCGTCACCCGGGAGCTGGGGATCTCCATCACGGCGTACGGCGTGCTGTCGCGCGGCCTGATCTCGGGGCACTTCACCGCCGACCGCAAGCTCGCGGCCGACGACTTCCGGGCCTATTCGCCCCGTTTCCAGGGCGACAACCTCCAGCACAACCTGAACCTGGTGGAGGCCCTGCGGAAGATCGCCGAGCAGAAGGGCGTCTCCGTCGCGCAGATCGCGATCGCCTGGGTGCTCGCCCAGGGCGAGGACATCGTGCCGCTGGTCGGCGCCCGGACCAGGGAGCGGCTGGCGGAGTCGCTCGGCGCGCTGGACGTCGTCCTGGAGGCCGCCGACCTCGCCGCGATCGAGGACGCCGTCCCGGCCGGCGCGGCCGCCGGCGACCGCTACTCGGCCGCCGCGATGGCCCACCTCGACAGCGAGCGCTGACCCGCACTCCGGGTACGGTCTGAACATGTCACCGACCACCGAGACCCTGACCGCCGAGCGCATCCTCGAGGCGACCGAGGAGGTGCTGCGCCGCCACGGCCCGGCCAAGGCCACGGTGGTCGACGTGGCCCGCGCGCTCGGCGTCAGCCACGGCAGCGTCTACCGGCACTTCCGGACGAAGGCGGCGCTGCGCGAGGCGGTCACGAAGCGGTGGCTGGACCGTACGTCCGAGACCCTCTCCGCCATCACCGACGACGGCGCGCGCGCCCCGGAGACCCGGCTGCGCGACTGGCTCGCGGCCCTCTTCGAGGCCAAACGGCGCAAGGCGGGCGACGACCCCGAGCTGTTCGCCACCTACATGGTGCTGACCGGGGAGGCCGGCCAGGTGGTGGGCGAACACCTCGCCGACCTGACCGGCCAGCTCACCCGGATCATCGAGGCGGGCGTGGCGTCCGGCGACTTCGCCGCCCCCGATCCGAGGACCACCGCGGCAGCCGTCTTCCAGGCCACCGGGCGCTTCCACGACCCGGGCTACCACCGGGTGTGGGAGCGGCCCGGGGCCCAGGAGGACTTCACGGCGCTGGTGGATCTGCTGATGCGCGGGCTGCGGAGGGCCGTCTGATGTCGCCGACGATCCGCCGGGCCGTGATCCCCGCCGCCGGGCTGGGCTCCCGGCTGCTGCCCCTGACGAAGGCGATCCCGAAGGAGATGCTCCCGGTCGGCGACAAGCCGGTGATCGAGCACACCGTGCGCGAGCTGGTGGACTCCGGCATCACCGACATCACGATCGTCGTCTCCGGCGGCAAGAGCCTGATCCAGGACCACTTCCGCCCGAACCCGGCCCTCGTCGAGCAGCTCCGCGCCGACGGCAAGACGGCCTACGCGGACGCGGTCGAGGAGGTGGCCGAGCTGGCCCGCAGGGGCCACATCACCTACCTCGACCAGCACGGCCCGTACGGCAACGGCACCCCGGTGCTGAACGCCGCCCGCTCCTTCGGGGACGAGCCGGTCCTCGTGCTCTGGCCCGACGACGTCTTCGTCGCCGAGACCCCCCGCGCCCAGCAGCTGATCCGGGCCTACGAGCAGACCGGCTGCCCGGTGCTGGCCCTGCTGCCGATGGACCCCGCCGACTCCCAGCGCTACGGCGTCCCCGTCGTCAAGGAGGACCTCGGCGACGGGACCCTGCGCATCACCGGCCTGGTCGAGAAACCCGACCCCGCGCGGGCGCCGTCGTCGTACGCGGCCATCGGCGGCTACGTCATCACCCCCGGCATCATCGACGAGCTGCGCGAGCAGACCCGCCGCTGGTACGAGCACCGGACCGGGGAGATCTACCTGACCGACGCCATCAACGCCTACGCCCGCGGCCGCGCGGTGTACGGCCAGGTCATCCAGGGCCGCTGGTACGACACCGGCAACCCGGCCGACTACCTCGTCGCCCAGCTGGCCCACGCCCTGGCCCACCCCGAGTACGGGCCGGCGCTGCGGGGCCTGGTCAAGGACCTGGACGCCCGGGGCGACCGGGCGCCTCACGCCCGCTGACCAGCGCTCGACGCGGCACGACCCAGCCCGGCGTCCAGGTCCCGGCGTCGCCCTGACCGGCGCCCGTGGCATCGAGGTGGGCGCGCAGGGTGGCCAGCGCCGGATGGGGGTTGTCGCGGCGCCACAGGAGCGAGTGCGGGTAGACGGGCGTCGGGTCGGTCACCGGGATCAGGCGCAGGCCGTGGCCGTCGGGCCAGACGAGGCGGGTCCGCCCGCCCATGAAGGTGGCCAGGGCCGGGGTGTCGGCGATGGTGTCGAGGAGCGCGTCGGAGCCGAAGTTGGGGCCGGTCGCCTCGATGGTGAGGCCGAACTCGGCGACGAGGTCGTCGTAGTAGGCGGTCCACTCGGTCCCGGGGGCGAGGCCGGGCATCCAGATCCGGTGCCCGGCGAGCCGGGCGAGGGGCACCGACCGGGCGCCCGCCAGCGCGTGGGCGGGGCCGGTGAGGAGCCGGAGCGGCTCGTCGAGCACCCGGACGGACTCGATGTCCTCGGGCAGCGGCCGGCCGGGCGCGGCGACGGCGCGGAAGGACGCGTCGATCGCACCGGAGCGGATGGCGGCGACGGCCGCCTCGATGTCGAACAGCATCACCACGTCGAGGTCGATCTCGGGGTGTGCGCGGTGGAAGCCGCGCATGAGGCCGGTCGCCGCGCTCCGTGAGGTGATCACGTCGACGCGCAGCGGACGGCGGCCCGCGCGCACGGACGTGACCGCGCGCTCGCCGACGCGCAGCAGCTCGCGGGCGTGCGGCAGGAACGCCTGCCCGTCGATGGTGAGTTCGGCGCCGCGCGGGGTGCGGGTGAACAACCGCACGCCGAGGTCGCGCTCCAGCGCGGCGATGCGCTTGGAGACGGCCTGCTGGGTGACCGCCAGCTCGGCGGCCGCCTCCTGGAACTGTCCCGCTTCCGCGGCGGCGACGAAGGTCCGGACGGTGTCGAGGTCCATGCCGACACCTTAGGGACACAACCACGGGTTGTGGCCGGGCGGCCCTCCGGTTGTTTGATCGCTGGGTGCGGTGCTCGCTTTGATGCTTCCGGACGCGGATCGGTTGTGCGGGCGAGTGGCGAGGGGTGGCGGTCATGAGGAGCGGGCACCGGCCAGGGCCGCCGCCCGGGCACGGGTCGGGGCGCCGGTCCGGGCATCGGCCGGGGCGCCGGTCCGGGCATCGGCCGGGGCGGCCGTTCGGGTGGCTCTGGGGGGCGTACGGGACCAGCGCGCTCGGCACCTGGCTCGCCTTCGGCGCGTTCCCCCTGATCGCCGTCCAGGTGCTCCACGCCGGGCCGGCCGAGGTCGCCGCGCTCTCCTCCGCGGGCGCTGCGGTGGGCGCGGTCGTGGCGGTGCCGCTCGGTCCGTGGGTGGAGTTCCGCCGCAAGCGGCCGGTGCTCATCACGATGGACCTGGTGCGGTGCGCGGCGCTGCTGACGATCCCCGTGGCGTTCGCGCTCGGCGTCCTCACCTTCCTGCAGCTCCTGCTGCTCTCGGTGGTCGTCGCGGCGGCCGACATCACCTTCCGCGCCGCCTCCGGCGCGTATCTGAAGACCCTGCTGCCGCCCGAGGACCTGCTCGTCGCCAACGCCCGCCTCGAGTCCACGGCCTGGACGACCACGATCATCGGACCCCCGCTCGGCGGCGCGGCGATCGGGCTCCTCGGCCCGGTGGCGACGGTGGTGGCCGACGCGGTCAGCTACCTGCTGTCGGCCCTGGGCCTGCGCGCGATACGCGGAGACGAGCCGCCGGCCGGGCGCCGGGAGGCCTCGCGCATGCGGGCCGCCGACCTGCTCGACGGGTGGCGGTACATCCTCGCCGACGCGACGCTGCGCCCCCTGTTCTTCAACACCGCCCTGTTCAACGGCCTGGTGATGGCCGCCCAGCCGCTGCTGGCCGTCCTGATGATCGGCCCGCTCGGGTTCGCTCCGTGGCAGTACGGCCTCGCCTTCGGCGCGCCCGCGATCGGCGGGCTGCTCGGGTCGCGGCTGGCCCGGCCGCTCGTCACCCGGTTCGGCCGGTACCGGGTCCTGGTCGGGTCGGGGGCGCTGCGCGCGGTCTGGCCCGTCGGCCTGGCCTTCCTCGGACCGGGCGCGGGCGGGCTGCTGCTGGTGACGGGCGTCGAGCTCGGGCTCATCTTCTGCTGCGGGGTCTTCAATCCCGTGTACGCCACCCACCGCCTGGAGCGCACCGCGCCCGACCGGGTCGCCCGCACCCTGTCCGCCTGGGGGGTGACGACCAAGGCGTCGACCGCGCTCCTGACGGCCGGCTGGGGCGTGCTGGGCGGCCTGCTCGGCCCGCGCACGGCCATCGGCCTGGCCGGCGTCCTCCTGCTCGCCACCCCGCTCCTGCTGCCCCGCCGCACGGCGGCGCGCCTCCCCGCGCCGGAGCCCGATCCGGAGCCGGAGCAAGAACCCGGACCGCAGCAGGAACCCAGGCCGCAGCCGCAGGAACCCGAGCCGGAGCCGGACCGCGCGTGACGGGCCGTGTCCGGGAGTCCATGGGCGGCCGGAAGTCACCGCGGCTCGCGGCCCTCCGAGGGATCCACCGTCGCCTGATGCGCCTCGGCGAGGTGTTCCTCGGCCTTCAGCCAGGGCAGGAACTGCGCCCCCTTGCGCCAGCCGCAGGTGTCGCATCTGATCGTGCGCTGCACTCCCGCGCGCCGCACTCTGACGACATGCTCCCGCCCGTGCTGGTCCCAGCGGCTCACCTTGCTCGTGTTGATCTCCAGCATCACGCCTCCCGAAATCTCGGCCAGCAAGGAGTGTGCAGCAATACCAACATCAACAGGAGCTTCGCCCGGTCGAGTTGACCGAGCCGTTCCCGAGCCCGGTCCGGGTTGCCCGGGTCACCCCACCCTGCGCGGCAGCCGCAGGCTGAGCAGACCCGTCACGACGACCCCGCCCAACTGCACGGCCAGCGTGGTGACCAGGGCGTCCCGCATGCCCATCCCCGGGACCAGGGACAGGAACAGGGTGCCGAGCGTGGCCACGCCCAGTGCCAGCGAGGCCTGTTGGGTGGTCACCATCACGCCGCTGCCGACACCCGCGCGGGCGGGCGGCACCTCGGACATCACGATCCGCATGACGACGGGCAGTTGGAGCGCCTGCCCCGCACCGGCGACCGCCGCGCCCGGCAGCAGCGCGACCAAGCCGACGTCCGGCCAGTCGGCGCGTACCGCCAGCAGGATGAGGACGACACCCAGGCCCTGGACCACCGAGCCCGCCGTGACCACCCGGGCCCCGAACCGCGTCACCAGCCGCGGCCCGGCCAGCGAGACGAGGAAGAACGCCAGGGCCATCGGCGCGAGCGCGAGACCGGCCGCCACCGGACCCAGACCCGCCCCGCTCTGGAGCGCCACGGCGATGACGAACATGAAGCCGCTGAAGCCGATCGAGAACGGCACCATGAGCGTCAGACCGCGCCGCAGCGGGGTGAGCGCGAACAGACTCGGCGGCACCAGCGGGGTGCGGCCCTGCCGGTCGGCCCGCCGCTCCACCGCGACGAACGCGCCCGTCACCAGCGGGAACGCGGCCAGCGACAGCCACGTCCACAGCGGCCAGCCCGCCGCCCGGCCCTCGGTGAGCGGGGCGAGCAGTGTCAGCAGGGCGGCGGCCAGGAGCACGGTGCCGGGTCCGTCCACGGGCTCGGGACGCCGCGAACGCGTCTCCGGGACGGTACGGACGGCGAGGAGGAGCCCGACGACCACGACGGGGACGTTCACCAGGAACACGGACCGCCAGCCGCTGCCGGCGAGGTCCGCGGCGACGAGCACGCCGCCCAGGATCTGGCCCGCGACCATGGCCAGGCCGGCGGTCGCGCCGTACAGGCTCATCGCCTTGGCGCGACGCGGCCCCTCGGTGGACGACTGGATGGTGGCGAGCACCTGCGGGACCATCGCGGCGGCCGACGCGCCCTGCGCGACCCGCGCCGCGACCAGCGACCACGCGTCGGGCGCGAGCCCGCAGGCCAGCGAGGTCAGGCCGAAGGCGGCCATACCGCCCAGGAAGAGCCGGCGCCGGCCGAACAGGTCGCCCAGCCGTCCGCCCGGCACGAGCAGGACGGCGTACGCGAGCCCGTACCCGGCGACGACGAGTTCGAGGACGGACGCGTTCGCGGCGAGATCCCGGCCCATGGTGGGCAGGGCGACGTTGACGATGAAGAAGTCGATCAGGGGGAGTGCCGCGCCGATCAGCACGGTGAACAGCCCGAGCGAGCCGAGCGCGCGGGGCGCCGGGACCGTCCGTGCGGCGGCCGGGGTGGTGAGGGTTTCAGTCACGCCCCCGAGCCTGCGCCGCCGCCCAGACGGGTACCAGATTCTTCTTATCCTGGTAGAAGGACTACCTGGCAACAGGGTCCGGGCGGCCGCACGCTGGAGGCATGACGACGATGGCCGAGGAAGCACGTGCGCGCGAGAGCCGGGGAACCCGCGAGGTCCAGGGGAGCCGCGAGGCGCCCGAGGACGGCAGGTCGCGCGGATCCGGCGGCTCGGAGATCCGGCGCCACGAGCTGGCCGCCTTCCTGCGCAGCCGCCGCGAGCGGATCACGCCCGAGCAGGTGGGCCTCCCGCGGGGAGCGCGCCGCCGCACGCCGGGGCTGCGCCGCGAGGAGGTCGCCCATCTTTCGGCGGTGGGCGTCACCTGGTACACCTGGCTCGAACAGTCCCGGGACATCCAGGTCTCGGTCCAGGTGCTCGACGCCCTCGCCCGCACCCTGCTGCTCGACCCGAGCGAACGGGCCCACCTCTTCCAGCTGGCCGCCGCGACCGACCCGACGCCCGCCTCGTCGTGCACCGGGATCACCGACGCCGTACGCAAGGTGCTCGACCAGCTCGACCCGCTGCCCGCCTGCGTCCAGAACAGCCGCTACGACATCCTGGCCTACAACCGCACCTACGCCCATCTGCTCTGCGACCTCGACGCGATCCCGCCCGAGGACCGCAACTGCATGATCCTCGTCCACACCCATCCGCAGTGGCGCGAGTCGGTCGTCCACCTCGACGAGACCATGCGCCTGATGGCGGCGAAGCTCCGCGCCTCCATGGCCGGCCATCTCACCGAGCCCGCCTGGAAGATGCTGGTCAAGCGGCTCCAGACGGAGTCCCCGGAGTTCCGCGAGAACTGGGAGCGCTACGAGGTCGTCGCGACCCGCAGCAAGACCAAGCAGTTCCGCAACCCGCACGTCGGCCTTCTCGACCTCACCCACACCGACCTCTGGCTGAGCCCGGAACTCGGGGCGCGCCTGGTGACGTACGCGCCGGCGGACGAGGTGGCGCGGCAGCGGCTGGAGCAGCTCCACGCGTTCGCGCGGGCGGCCACCGCCGAGGGCGCGGAGCCCGCCGGGACCGTCGCGAGCGCCGGAATCGCCGGAAGCGCCGGAACCGCCGGAAGCGCCGGGGTCAGGCGCTGAGGCTCGCGGCCTCCCGGACCTCGGGCGAATCCAGTCGCCGCGCGGTCAGTTCCGCCGTCCGCCGGGCCCAGGGCCCGGTGGTCACGGCGCCCAGGGCGAGGACGACGACACCGCAGCCGGCGAGGATCCACCAGCCGGGGACGGCGGCGGAGACGAAGGTGTCGCGGTACGCCGAGCTGGTCACGCCCGCCGCCAGGACCGCGCCGATCACCGCGACGCCCAGCGTCTGCCCCAGCTGGCGGCTGGTGGAGGCGACCGCCGCCGCGACCCCCGCCTGACCGCGCGGCATGCCCGACACCGCCGTGTTCGTGATCGGCGCGTTCACGAACCCGAAGCCCACGCCGAACAGCATGTACCCGAGGAACAGCGTCACGTCGGACGTCTCCGCCTCGAAGACGGCGAACAGCAGCCCGCTCGTCGTGATCGCGGCGCCCGAGATCAGCAGCGGCAGCCGCGGCCCCCGGCTGCCGACCAGCCGCCCGGACAGCGGGGCGCACAGGAACATCGGCACCGCCATGGGCAGCATCCACAGCCCGGCGTGCAGGGCGTCCAGGCCCCGGACGTTCTGGAGGTACAGCGTGGACAGGAACAGGAAGCCGCCCAGCGCGGCGAACGCGCTGACCGCGACCACGGTCGCCCCGCTGAACGGGACCGACCGGAAGAAACGCAGGTCGACGAGGGGTTCCTCGCGCCGGGGCTCGTACCGGAGCAGGCCGATCAGCGCGGCCAGCGCCACCGCGGCGAAGGGCACGCTGGTCGCCGCGCCCGCCTCCGGCGCCTCGATGATCGCGTAGGTGAGGGGACCGAACAGGGCGATGACGAGCAGCTGGCCGACCGGGTCGGGGCGGCGGGCCTTAGGCGCGCGGGACTCGGGGACGTACCGCAGGGTCGCCAGCAGGGCGACCAGGCCGATCGGCAGGTTCAGCCAGAAGATCGACCGCCAGCCGACGGACTCCACCAGGAGCCCGCCCAGCAGCGGGCCCGCGGCCATCGAGATGCCCACGACCGCGCCCCACACGCCGATCGCCCGGGCCCGCTCGCGCGGGTCGGTGAAGGTGTTGGTGATGATCGACATGGCGACCGGGTTCAGCATCGAGCCGCCGACCGCCTGCACCGTCCGGGCCGCGATCAGCAGTTCCAGGTTCGGGGCGAGCGAGCACAGCAGCGAGCCGAACGTGAACACGACCAGCCCGGCCATGAAGACCTTCTTGCGGCCGATCCGGTCGGCGGTCGACCCCGCGAGCATCAGCAGCACGGCCAGCACGAGCGTGTAGGCGTCGATCGTCCACTGGAGGCCGGCGGTGGAGGCGTGCAGGTCGCTCTGCATGGCGGGCAGCGCGACATTGAGAACGGTGACGTCGAGACTGACGATCAGCAGGCTCATGCAGCAGATCGCGAGAACGAGAAAACGTCGGCGAGAACTGAGCTCGGGCATGCGGACCATCGTACGCCGATATCAATAGTGCGCCTAACTAATGGTCGGTACATGCTCTGCGGTGGCATCGGGAGCGGACCCGCGGGTGGGCACGCGCGCGGGGGCGGGGCGCGGGCAGGTGCGCCGCACGGGGGTGCGGGCAGGGGCGGGCGTGGGTGCGGATGCGGATGCGGGTGGGGGCGGGTGCCGGAACCCGCGGCCGGGCATGCCGCGGGATGCGTGACAATGGGTGGATGCCCACGACCGCGCCCACGAAGAACACGACCCTCCGGGTCGGCCCGCACGCCGTCACCCCGCCGGTCGTGCTGGCCCCCATGGCCGGGATCACCAACGCTCCCTTCCGGACCCTGTGCCGGGAGTTCAGCGGCGGCAAGGGTCTGTTCGTCAGCGAGATGATCACGACCAGGGCGCTGGTCGAGCGCAACGAGAAGACCATGCAGCTGATCCACTTCGACGCGACGGAGAAGCCGCGTTCGATCCAGCTGTACGGCGTCGACCCGGCCACCGTCGGCAAGGCCGTCCGCATGATCGCGGAAGAGGGCCTCGCCGACCACATCGACCTGAACTTCGGCTGCCCGGTCCCCAAGGTGACCCGCAAGGGCGGCGGCTCCGCGCTCCCCTTCAAGCGCCCCCTGCTGCGCGCGATCCTGCGGGAGGCGGTGAGCGGGGCCGGCGACCTCCCGGTGACGATGAAGATGCGCAAGGGCATCGACGACGACCACATCACCTACCTCGACGCCGGCCGGATCGCCGTCGAGGAGGGCGTCACCGCGATCGCGCTGCACGGGCGCACCGCCGCGCAGCACTACGGCGGCACCGCCGACTGGGGCGCCATCGCCCGGCTCAAGGAGCACGTGCCGGAGATCCCCGTCCTCGGCAACGGCGACATCTGGTCGGCGGACGACGCGCTGCGGATGGTCCGCGAGACCGGGTGCGACGGCGTGGTCGTCGGCCGCGGATGCCTCGGCCGGCCGTGGCTGTTCGGCGACCTGGTCGCCGCGTTCGAGGGCCGCGAGGAATACGCCCGGCCGACGCTCCGCGAGGTCGCGGCCGTCATGGTCCGGCACGCCACCCTGCTCGGCGAGTGGATCGGCGACGAGCCGCGCGGGGTCATCGACTTCCGCAAGCACGTCGCCTGGTATCTGAAGGGCTTCGCGGTCGGCTCCGAGATGCGCAAGCGGCTCGCCGTCACCTCGACGCTCGCCGAACTCCGGGCCGGTCTGGACGAGCTGGACCTCGACCAGCCCTGGCCCACCGGCGCGGACGGCCCCCGGGGCCGCACGTCCGGCAACAACAGGGTCGTGCTGCCGGACGGCTGGCTGAAGGACCCGTACGACTGCGCGGGCATCGGCGAGGACGCGGAACTGGACACCTCGGGCGGCTGACGCACCGCCGGGCGCTCAGCCCGTCGACGGGTGCGGGGTCGAGCCGTACGCCTTCAGGAACCTGTCGCGGAAGGAGCTCATCTTCCACACCGGGGCGTCGTGGGCCGGCTTGAGGCCGTCCGTCCAGTCCCAGGCGGCGATCTTGTCGAGGACCTTCGGGTCCTTGGCGACGATCGAGACCGGCACGTCCCGGCTGGCGTTGTTCCCGCTCACCCGGCTGATGGGCTGGTGGTCGCCGAGGAATACCAGGACGGTGTCCTCGGTGCCGTAGCGCTCCAGCCACTGGGTGAGCGCGGTCACCGAATACTGGACGGACCTGCCGTACTCCCGCTTGGACCTGTCGGAGTCGGCGATGACGTCGGACGCCTTCTCGCCGTCCGCCTCGATGCCCTCGAACACCGAGCCGTCGCCGAGCTCGTCCCAGCCGACCATCTTCGGGATCGGCGCCCAGGGCTGGTGGCTGGAGGTCAGGATGATCTCCGACATCAGCGGCTTGTCGCGGTCGGTGCGGCCGTGCTCCAGCCGCTGGAACGCCTCCAGCGCGTACTGGTCGGGCATGGTCGACCAGCTGAACTTCGGCCCCTGGTAGCCCATCTGGAAGGCGTTGTAGACCTTGTCCAGGCCGTAGAACTTCTGCTCGGGCCAGCCCTTCTGCACGCCCGGCATGATGCCGACCGTGTCCCAGGCGCCGGTCTTCTGGAACGCCTTGGTCAGGGACAGGTGGTCGCTGGCCATCACGGTGCGGTACCGCTGCTGGGTGTCGACCCACAGCCCGGACAGGGTGGTGGAGTGGCCGAGCCAGCTGCTGCCGCCGTAGGTCGCCGAGGTCAGCCAGCCGCTCTTCGCGCTGAACCCGGCCTTCGCCAGGGCGGCGGTGCTGGCGTCGAGCGTCGCGTCGACGCCCGGCGCCATGCCCGGATCCTCGATGGCGCTGCGGCCGTAGCTCTCGATGAAGGTGAAGATCACATCCTTGCCGCGCAGATCCGGCACGAGCTGGGCGGCCGGGGTGGCCCCGAACGTGTCGCTGCGGGCCACCTTCCCGAACTCCGCCTCGTCCCGGAGGGTCTCCCGCACCCGCCTGGCCTCGGACGCGAGCGAGTGCACGACGCTGTCGGAGGCGACCGGCTGCCCGGCGTACTGCAGACCGAGGACGGAGCAGGTGATCCAGACGGTGCCCGCGATCAACGTGCCCCGGGTCGCCCGCCGGGTGTCGCGCATCAGCAGGCCGCTCAGCCGGACCGTCGCGAGCGCCATGACGGCCAGGAGCAGCACGACGAGCACGACGAGCCCGATCGACGCGGCCAGCGCGACGGTCCCGCCCATCGAGTCCGCCACGTACGACTGCGCGTCGTCCAGCAGGATCCAGTCCAGGACCAGGTCGAAGTCACGGCCCAGGTACTCCACGAACTGCATGTCGAGCACGTTCAGGATGGTCAGCGCGCCGAGGGCCGCGCCGGCCAGCGCCGCCAGCGCCACCCGGGGCCGACGCGGCAGCGCCAGCAGCACGGCCGCGCCGATGATCGCCTCACCCGGCAGCCGCACGAACCGGCTCGGATGCAGCGCGAAGAGACGATTCGGCAGCGACAACGCCCCGAACACGAGCACCAGCGAGACGACGGTCGCCACCCACCACACCACCCGAGCGGCCCGAGGATGCCGCCCCCGCCATCCCCGCCAGTACGAAACCCGCGCCCTGAACCCCCGGGGCTGGGCGCCGGTCGGCTGAGCGTCGGTGGCGTCGGTGGCGTCGGTGGCGTCGGTGGCGTCGGTGGTTGCGGTCGTTTCGGTGACCTCGGTGACCTCGGTGACCTCGGTGGGCTCACCGGCTTCGGCTTCGGCTGCTTCGGAGGCTATGGCGGGCGCGGCGACCTCATCGGCTTGGGCGGCCGCTCCGGCCGCTCCGGCCTCTCCAGCCTCTTCGGTTCGGGTGGCTTCCTCGGCCTCTTCGGCCTCTTCGGTCGATTCGGCTTGGCCGGTCACGGGGGCCTCTGTGATTCCTCCGGCCTCTTCGGCCTCGGTGGTCTCTCCGGCCTCGGTGGTCTCGCCGGTTCTGTCGGGCTCGCCCTCGGCGGCCGGGCTCTCCGTCGACGGGGCTGCCGTCGACGGAGGGTGCGGCCGGTCCGTCGCCTCGGGCGTCGGGGTGTCGTCCTCGGGGTCGTGCGGTGGGGGCAGCTGGGATGAGCGAGTGGTGACAGGCACCCGAGGGTCCTTCCGTACGAAGCCCGGCGGTTCGGGGGATCCGGCAGGGAGCCGGATCCGCCACAGTTTCGTACGGGCCGCCTCCGGCCCGCGTTCAGCCCGCCTCGGCCAGCGCTCGGCAAACAGCGCGCAAACGGCACGCCAACCGGCCCGCTACGCGCCCCCGACCGCCGTGAGCAGCGCCAACGGGGCCGCCGCCGAACGGGACTCCCGTACGCACGCGTGCGGGTACGGTACCGGCTCCGCGTGGGTGTCACGGCCGTAGCCCGCGAGCACCTCGGGGAGGCGGTGCCCGGTCGCCGTCGCGGCGTCGACCAGCGCATGGGCGACCGTACGGGCCTCGTCGTGCAGGCCGTAGCGGGCGAGGCCCAGCGTGATCAGCGCGTTGTCGTGCGGCCAGACCGATCCGCGGTGGTAGGAGAGCGGGTGGTACGCCGGCTGTCCGGACGCCAGGGTGCGTACGCCCCAGCCGGAGAAGAAGTCCGGTTCGAGCAGCCGCCGGCCGACGACCTCGCCGTACTCCTTGTCCAGCAGGCCCGACCAGAGCAGATGCCCCGCGTCCGAGGCGAGCGCGTCGACCTGGCGGCCCTCCCCGTCCAGGGCGAGCGCCGGGAAGGAACGCTCCGGCATCCAGAAGTCCCGCTGGAACCGGTCGCGCAGGTCGGCGGCCGCCTGTTCCAGCAGGGCCGCGTACTTCTCGTCCTCCCACACCGTGCGCGCCACCCACGCCGTGCGGCGCAGCGCGTCGTACGCGTAGCCCTGGGCCCCCGCCGCCATCACCGCTCCGGTCGCGCGGGTGCCGTCCGCGGAGCAGATGGCGCCGGGGGAGTCCTTCCAGTTCTGGTTGGCCAGACCGCCCTGGTCGGCCCGGTACACCAGGTAGCCGCGGGAAGTGAGGCCGCCGTGGTCCAGCATCCAGCCGACCGCCGCGCGGGCGTGCGGCTCCAGCCTGCGGGCCAGCGCCATGTCACGGGTCTGCTCGACATAGGCGCCGAGCAGGACGAGGAACAGCGGGGTCGCGTCGACCGAGCCGTAGTAGCGGCCGTACGGGACCTGCTCGAAGTGCGCGAGTTCGCCGTGCCGCACCTCGTGCACGATCTTGCCGGGCTGGGACACCGTCCGCGGGCCGGTCTCGGTGGCCTGGGCCGCGGCGAGCGCGAGCAGCGTGGCGGCGGCCGGACGGGGCCGGTAGGGCAGCGCGAACAGCGAGGTGAGCAGGGCGTCACGGCCCAGCAGGGTCAGGAACCAGGGAGCGCCCGCCGCCGGGACGCGCAGCTCCTCGCCGTCCGGCCCGGTCGCCTGTACCTGGAGCGAGGCGAGGTCCGCGAGACCACGCGCACAGGCCGCGGCCAGCTCGGGCCAGCCGGTCGGGAAGGCCACGCCCTCCACGAACTCGCCCTCCTGCGCAAGAAGTTGGCCGGTGACCGCGGCCGGTGAGCGAGGCACCCGCAGCGCCCGCTTCTCGCCGTGCGGCCGGGCCATCACCCGCAGGGTCAGCTCGGCGGAGCCGTGCGGCTCGAGCTCCAGCTTCCACACCAGGCGGCGGGCGCCGGTGCCGGTCTCCTCGACGCCGTCCGGCACGGGCTCGGCCGTCACCGTCGTACAGGATGTCCACTCGCCGCGCCGGTAGGTGAACTCCACACCGTCGTCGAGGATCTGGCGGCGGCGGACGACGCCGGTCTTGGCGTACGTGCGGTGGTCGGAGCGCAGCTCGAACTGGTCGGTGAAGTCGGCGTCGGCGGTGACCGCGAGGCGGACCGTCGTCGGCACCGGACGGTTGCTGACGACCCGCAGCGACTCCACGAACGAGCTGTCGCCGACGGCCTGTTCACGGAACAGCGTGCAGGACGGCGGCTCGTTGCGGCCGCCGCGCGGGACGAGCACGCACCGCGTGGTGTCCCCCTCCGCGACCGGCGAGAGCACCTCCGGCACGGCGCCGTCGACCGTCAGCTGCCAGCGGCTGAGATGCCTGGCGTCCCGGACGAATAACCCTTCGGGGGATCCCGCGGCCACCCCGGAGCCCCGTACGCCGCTGATGTCCCCGCGGTCGCCCACGGCGGCGAACGTCCCGCCGTACACGAGCAGATGATGCCGGTCCGTCATCCCCGGTCCCCTCCCTTGAGAGCCGTGTTACCCGTGCCGGCCGGGATTCCCGGTCCGGCCATGACACCCGTGCCTGACGTGGTGTCGTCGTGCAGCAGGTCGAGCGTGAGCGCGGCGGTCCAGCTGAAGCCGGTCGCGCCGCAGGCCTCGCCGGTGTACGGGTCGACGTACTCCGCGAAGTCGGAGGTGTCCGCGACGTCCAGCACGGCCCGGCGCAGCGCGTCCGCCCCGGCCTGCTCGCCGTGCAGCCTGAGACCCCGCTCGAGCAGCCAGCTCGTGTTGAACCAGGCGGGGCCGCGCCAGTAGCGGTGCGGGTCGAAGGCCTCGCCGAGCAGGTCGTAGCTGGGCGCGAGCCGTGTGGTGACGCCCAGGCCGAAGTGCGGGCCGCGCAGGGTGCGCACGAGAGCGGCGGCCACCTCGCGCGGCAGGCCGGGCAGCAGCAGGGGGACGAGCCCGGACACACCGCGCTCCGGGACGAGGGCGCCGGTGAGCGGCCGCCGGCCCGGGTCAGGGTCCCCGCCGCGCAGATCACGGCAGAAGAACATGCCCTCCGCCGGGTCCCACAGCCGCTCGACGAGCGCCGCCGTGAGCCGCTCCGCGCGCGCGTGCCGGGCCGTGCCGGTCGCGCCCAGCTCGTACGCGATGCGCGCGAGGGCGTGCTCGGAGGCGATGAGCAGCGCGTTGAAGGCCGGATCCTCGACGGCGAACTCCGCGCCCCCGCTCCCGCCGTTCCCGCTCCCGTCGTTCCTGTTCCCGCCGTTCCCGTTCCCGCCGTTCCCGCTCCCGCCGTTCCCGTTCCCGCCGTCCCGGAGGCGGCCTTCGCGGTAGCCGCCGTTCCGCACTCCGCCGTCGCGGTAGCCGCCGTCCCGGTATGTCGTGGCGAGCCGTACGTAGCGCCCGTAGTCGAGGTCCGTCGGACGGTCCTCGGGCGCGCCGTGGTCGAGGTCGGCGCGCCGGAACGAGCGGGCCGGGGCCGGGACGACCCGGGAGAGCGGCGCGTCCCAGCTCGGCGCGTTGTCCATGCCCTGCTCCCACGGGTGGACGACGGACACCAGCCCGCCCCCGCCCAGGTCGCGCCGGTGCAGCAGATAGCGGTGCCAGGCGGCCAGCCGGGGGTACACCCGGGTGAGGAAACCGCGGGCGCGGGAGAGTCCCGGGTCGGCGCAGTGCACCAGCCAGGCCGCGAGCGCGTGCACCGGTGGCTGCACGATGCCGGAGGTCTGTACGGTGCGCGGGGCGCCCGCAGCGCGCCCCGCGGTCGAGGAGCGCCAGAAGTCCGGGCTCGGGAAGTACGCGTCGAGCGGTACGGAGGGGTTGAACACGATGTGCGGGATGCGCCCGTCGCCCCACTGGGCGTCCAGCAGCGTCTCCAGCTCCGTCTGCGCCCGGCGCGGCGAGACGTGCCGCAGGCCGATGGCGATGAAGGCCGAGTCCCAGGACCACTGGTGCGGGTACAGACCGGGTGAGGGAACTGTTGACGAGCCCGTCCAGTTGCCCGCCAGCACGTTCGCCGCCCTGCGGCGCAGCGCCGCGAGGTGCGGAGTTCCGGGCGCCGGGGCCCCGAGGTGCGGTGGACGCGGCGGAACCGCCGGATCGTATGCAACGGCGTACTCCGCCGGGCGGGCGATGAGCTGGGCGGTGCGATCCACTCGGGGCTCCCCGAAGACGACAAGGCCGACCGGTTCGGCACTGGCTACCATAGGGTTACGTCTATTTAACACGCAAAACTCAATATGTAATGCAGGCTTGAGAAACACAAGGGGGTGCGCATGACGGGACGAGGTCAGGCCAGCGCCGGAGATCTGCTCGAACTGGTGCGCAGGGGGCGGGCGACGACACGTGGTGCCCTCCAGCAGGCCACCGGCCTCTCCCGCGCCACCGTCGGCCAGCGTCTGGACCGCCTCTTCCGCGCCGGCTGGCTGCGCGAGGGGGCCGGCGGGCCGGTCGACTCCCCGCTGGGCGGCCGTCCCTCGATCACCCTGGAGTTCGACGACGCCCACGCCGTCGTCCTGGCCGCGGACCTGGACACGCGGCACGCGCGGGCGGCCGTGCTGACGCTGACCGGGGAGATCCTGGCCGAGCACGGCGGCACGCTGGTCATCGAGGACGGGCCGGACGCGGTGCTCGGCGAGCTGGGCGGCTGGTTCGCCGAGCTGCTGGAGAAGGCGGGCCACCGGCCGGACGAGGTGTGCGGCATCGGACTCGCGGTGCCCGGCCCGGTCGACAGCAAGACCGGCCGGGTCGTCCAGCCGCCGATCATGCCCGGATGGGACGGCTACGACATAAGGGGCCGCCTGTCGCGAGCCTTCACCGAACGGACGGCGGGCGGGACCGCGGCCGGCTACGCGGGCGCGACGGCGGTCCCCGTCCTCGTCGACAACGACGCGAACCTCATGGCGTACGGCGAACAGCGCACCGGATACGCCGACTGCTCGGCCTTCGTGCTGGTCAAGGTGTCCACCGGCATAGGCGCGGGGGTCGTGGTCGACGGGTCGATCTTCCGCGGCATCGACGGCGGCGCCGGCGACATCGGGCACATCAGGGTGGGCGCGGAGGCGCTGTGCCGCTGCGGCTCCTACGGCTGTCTCGCGGCGGTCGCCAGCGGTGGCGCCGTGGCGCGCAGGCTGGCGGAGTCGGGGGTTCCGGCGTCCTCGGGCTCAGATGTGCGCGACCTGCTCGCGGCCGGCCACCCGGAGGCGGCCGCACTGGCCCGCGAGGCGGGCCGCCGCGTCGGGGACGTCCTGGCGACCGTCGTGACACTGCTCAACCCCGGGGTTCTGATGATCGCCGGAGATCTGGCCGGAACCGCCTTCCTGACGGGCGTGCGCGAGTTGCTCTACCAGCGCGCGCTGCCCCGCTCCACGGCCCGACTGGACGTGGTCACCTCGCGGCTGGGTGAGCGGGCGGGCCTGGTGGGAGCGGGTGCGCTGGTCGTGGAGCACCTGTATGCGCCGGACCGGGCCGAGGAGCGGTTGCTGGCGCTCGGGGTGTGAGGGACGCTCGTGTGACGGGACTGCCGGGTCCACCCCGGAAGGCTCGTGTGACGAGCAGGTTTCCATTCCTGGGCGGGTCTCCGCGCGCGTCCGCATCGTGAAATCGGGGCGCCCGCACCGGGCCGATTCCAGCGTGATTCTCGCCACCCCTGAGGGGGGCAGTGCTCAGATGAGCGATTCAAGAGCGACTGCACTTCTCCAAGGGGTGGCACTGAGTGCCACCCCTTGATCGTTCATCGATCGAAATCAATCGCGCCGCTCGCTGCTCATCTGAGCGTAATATGGGGCATGTGAGGGGCGGTCGGAAGGTGCTTGCGTTCAAGAAGTGAAAACATCGACAGCCACGCGCTTGCCAAGCCTTGACTTTCGATCCGCTGGCGGACTGTTGGTTACGGGCACATGACGCGCGAGTGGACGTACCCAGGAGCCTTCGATCTGGGTATGTTCCTGGCCGTCAGGGCAGCCACCGCGTCCTCGAGGAGTCGAGACCCGTGTCGGAAAACAAAGATCTCCAGGTAGCCGAGCAGGCCGCGACCGTTGAGGGCGTGAAGTTCGTCTACGACTTCACCGAGGGCAACAAGGACCTCAAGGACCTCCTCGGCGGCAAGGGCGCGAACCTCGCCGAGATGACCAACCTGGGACTTCCGGTCCCTCCCGGCTTCACCATCACCACCGAGGCCTGCAAGGTCTACCTCGACAGCGGCGAGGAGCCGGCGGCACTGCGTGACGAGGTGAGTGCGCACCTCGACGCGCTGGAGCAGCGCATGGGCAAGAAGCTCGGCCAGGCCGACGACCCGCTGCTGGTCTCCGTCCGCTCCGGCGCCAAGTTCTCGATGCCCGGCATGATGGACACGGTCCTCAACATCGGCCTCTCCGACAAGTCGGTCCAGGGCCTCGCCAAGCAGGCCGGCGACGACCGCTTCGCCTGGGACTCCTACCGCCGCCTGATCCAGATGTTCGGCAAGACGGTCCTCGGCGTCGACGGCGAGCTCTTCGAGGACGCGCTGGAGGCCGCGAAGACCGCCAAGAAGGTCACGGTCGACACCGAGCTGGAGGCCGCGGACCTCAAGAAGCTGGTCACCCGGTTCAAGAAGATCGTCAAGACCGAGGCAGGCCGCGACTTCCCGCAGGACCCGCGCGAGCAGATGGACCTCGCCATCCACGCGGTCTTCGACTCCTGGAACACCGACCGCGCCAAGCTCTACCGCCGCCAGGAGCGCATCCCCGGCGACCTGGGCACGGCCGTCAACGTCTGCTCGATGGTCTTCGGCAACCTGGGCCCCGACTCCGGCACCGGCGTCGCGTTCACCCGCGACCCCGCCTCCGGCCACCAGGGCGTCTACGGCGACTACCTCCAGAACGCCCAGGGCGAGGACGTGGTGGCGGGCATCCGCAACACCGTCCCGCTCGCCGAGCTGGAGTCGATCGACAAGAAATCGTACGACCAGCTGATGCAGATCATGGAGACGCTGGAGAACCACTACAAGGACCTCTGCGACATCGAGTTCACCATCGAGCGCGGTCAGCTGTGGATGCTCCAGACCCGCGTCGGCAAGCGCACGGCGGGCGCGGCCTTCCGCATCGCCACCCAGCTCGTCGACCAGGGCCTGATCGACGAGGCCGAGGCGCTCCAGCGGGTCACCGGCGCCCAGCTCGCCCAGCTGATGTTCCCGCGCTTCGACGACGAGGCCAAGGTCCAGCAGGTCGGCCGGGGCATCGCGGCGTCGCCGGGCGCGGCGGTCGGCAAGGCGGTCTTCGACTCGTACACCGCCGTCAAGTGGTCCCGCTCGGGCGAGAAGGTCATCCTGGTCCGCCGTGAGACCAACCCCGACGACCTGGACGGCATGATCGCGGCCGAGGGCATCCTGACCTCGCGGGGCGGCAAGACCTCCCACGCGGCCGTGGTCGCCCGCGGCATGGGCAAGACCTGTGTCTGCGGCGCCGAGGAGCTCGAGGTCGACACCAAGCGCCGCCGGATGACGGTGCCGGGCGGTCACGTCGTCGAGGAAGGCGACCTGATCTCCATCGACGGTTCGAGCGGCAAGGTCTACCTGGGCGAGGTCCCGGTCGTCCCGTCCCCCGTCGTGGAGTACTTCGAGGGCCGCATGCACGCGGGCGCCAACGACGCCGACGAGCTGGTCGAGGCCGTGCACCGCATCATGGCGTTCGCCGACAGGAAGCGCCGTCTCCGGGTCCGGGCCAACGCGGACAACGCCGAGGACGCGCTGCGCGCCCGCCGCTTCGGCGCCCAGGGCATCGGCCTGTGCCGCACGGAGCACATGTTCCTCGGCGACCGCCGCGAGCTGGTCGAGCGCCTGATCCTCGCGGACACCGAGGACGAGCGCGAGGAGTCCCTCAAGGCGCTCCTGCCCCTGCAGAAGCAGGACTTCGTGGAGCTGTTCTCGGCGATGGACGGCCTCCCGGTCACGGTCCGTCTCCTGGACCCGCCGCTGCACGAGTTCCTGCCCGACATCACCGAACTGTCGGTCCGCGTGGCCCTGGCGGAGTCCCGTCAGGAGCCCCACGAGAACGAACTCCGGCTCCTCCAGGCCGTCCACCGCCTGCACGAGCAGAACCCGATGCTGGGCCTGCGCGGCGTACGCCTCGGTCTGGTCATCCCCGGCCTGTTCACCATGCAGGTACGGGCGATCGCCGAGGCCGCGGCCGAGCGCAGGACGGCGAAGGGCGACCCGCGCGCGGAGATCATGATCCCGCTCGTCGGCACGGTCCAGGAGCTGGAGATCGTCCGCGAGGAGGCCGACCAGGTCATCGCGGAGGTGGAGGCCGCCACCGGCGTCCAGCTGAAGCTCTCGATCGGCACGATGATCGAGCTGCCGCGCGCCGCGCTGACCGCCGGTCAGATCGCCGAGGCCGCACAGTTCTTCTCCTTCGGCACCAACGACCTGACCCAGACGGTGTGGGGCTTCAGCCGCGACGACGTCGAGGCCTCGTTCTTCACGGCCTACTTGGAGAAGGGCATCTTCGGGGTCAGCCCGTTCGAGACGATCGACCGGGACGGCGTGGGTTCCCTGGTGAAGCTGGCGGTCGAGGCCGGCCGCGCCACCCGCCCCGACCTGAAGCTCGGCGTCTGCGGCGAGCACGGCGGCGACCCGGAGTCCGTCCACTTCTTCCACGAGGTGGGACTCGACTACGTCTCCTGCTCGCCGTTCCGGATCCCGGTGGCCCGACTGGAAGCGGGCCGGGCGGCCTCGCAGTCGACGGGCAGCGACCACCGCTGACCGAGCGTGGGGCGATCGGCGGCGTGCACCGCTGACCCCCTTCAGCCCCGGAGCCGCCGCCGGTCCCCGACCCTCACCGATCGGCTACGGCTCCGGCGCACCAAGGAGGACGGCACCCTGTGCGGGGGTGCCGTCCTCTTGCGTGGGGGCGGCCTCCGGACGCGCACACCCGGGCGGCCGCCCGACCCACCACTCCGCCGACCGGCCACTGCTCAGTCCGGTGACTGTGTTTCTGCGGTGCTGTGGCTGGAAGTCGATCGCCTGATGTGATGGTGGGTTGGCGACTAAAGGTTTCGCCTCGTAAGTGATCCGTTACCTTCTGTTACCTGCGGAGGCTGTCGAGCCTTCGGCTTCGGGAAGGTGCGGGATGAAGAAGGCATTGGCTGGCGTGATGGCGGCGGCGGCGTTTCTGATGGGAGCCGGGACGGCGCTGGGCGCTGCCGACTGGCGCGACATGCCGAATCTGCATTCGTCGGGAGTTCGCTTTCTAGAGGGTGAGTATCGCTTTAATCCGGCAGGTCGGAATCACGGCGCCTTCGAGTGGAAAGGTGGCCTGAAGGACGCTAGCGCACGAGACGGCCACAACGTGTACATGCTTGTACGCGTCGAGAGCCACGGATGGGCGCGATACAACGGAAAGCAGGGGAAGACCGTTTCCCTGCACCACTCGAACTGGGATGGCGCTCAGCGTTACACCGACGATGCAGAGATCAAGGCCTGTCGTGACCGCGGCAGTCTGCATCCGGACAACTGCTCGCACACCAGGAAGTTCTCCAGCGGTCGCTGAGAACACTCTGTACTCCAGAGCTCAGATGTGCGCATCTGGGCTCCCTCTCGCCATAGGGGAGCGTCATCAATAAGCCAGAAGTCTTGTCCGCCACAGATGTAGATCTCTTCTACGGTGATACGGCTGCTGTCCGGAATGCTGAGATCATCCTTCGCCGTGGGGAAGTTGCGGCGATCACCGGACAGAGCGGCTCCGGAAAGTCCTCATTGCTGTACTGCCTCGCCGGGGTCCTGCCGGTGGCGCGCGGTGCAGTCCGTTTTGATGGGCGTATCCTCGGCGAACTTGACGACGAAGAGCTCAGCGCAATGCGCCGTGAGCGTTTCGGATTCGTTTTTCAGTACGGCGAACTCCTCCCGGAGTTGACCGTGGAGGAGAACACCGCTCTGCCGCTGCGTCTGGCTGGGCAGCGCAAGTCTGAGGCGTTGACCGCAGCCGGGGAAGTCCTCGGCCGCTTGGGTCTAGCCGACCTGCGTCAGCGACGGCCATCACAGGTGTCTGGGGGCCAGAGCCAACGTGTAGCGGTCGCCCGAGCGTTGGTTCATCGGCCCGCAGTGGTATTTGCCGACGAGCCGACGGGATCGCTGGATAGTGCCAACGCCACAGCTGTGCTGAAGGAATTCCTCTCCCTCGCGCGGTCCCAAGGCACCGCCGTTGTGCTCGTCACGCACGATGCCCAGGTGGCCTCCCGGGCCGACAGTCAATATGTGATGCGCGATGGTGTGCTTTCGGCCTTGGCGCGGGAGGCAAAATGAAGGAAATTTTCCTAGGGCTGCGGCTGTTGTTGGGTAGTGGGCGGGGAAACCGGGTGCGCTTTCTCCTAATGGCGGGCGGCAGCGCCGTTGGCGTCTGCTGCCTGGCCATGGTGCTTGCGATTCCCGGGATCCTGGCAGCCCAGGACGGTCGCAAGGCGGCACGTTCGGCGGATTGCTGTGCCGGTGAAAGCCCATCGCGGGTGATGGCAAAAATGGCGCCTCTTGAACTCAGCCTGACGGACCCGTACGGCTCTCGGCCGATGACTCGCATCTTCCATGCACCAGGTGCCTTTGCGATCGATCCTCCGCCGGGGCTATCCGGGTTGCCAGCTCCCGGCGAAGTGTTCGTGTCGCCTCAGCTGCGCGAAGAGCTGGAGAAGGAGCCGGGTCTCTCCCAGTTGGTGCCCGGCCGGGTGCAGGGACTTATTGGCGCTCAAGGGTTGGCTCACCCGGACGAGCTGTACGCCTATATCGGAGTTCCCCGGGACCATCTCAAGAACGGGAATCCTGTTACGTTCTACGGGTGGTCCTATACGAACGATGAAACGGTCGAGCCTTCTACACTGGAAATCGTGCGGTTTACACTTTCTGGTGTCGTTCTGCTTCCGTTGGTGGTCTATCTGACTGTGTGCGCGCGGCTATCGGCCGCAGCTCGTGCACGACGGCTTGCGGCACTTCGGCTGATCGGTTTGAGCAAACAGGGTGTCCAGCGCGTCAATGCGGCTGAGACGGTGGCTGCGGCGCTGTTGGGGGCGGTGCTCGGGCTCGGCATCTACGCGTTGGTCAACCAGCTAATTTCGCACGTTGGGCTTCCTGGATTCCGGTGGTATCCGGCCGACGGATTGCTGTCACTTACGGCCACCCTCGTCTGCCTGATTGGTTGCCCTGCGCTTGCATGGTTCGCAGGAGCGGTCGGAGCCCGGAAGGCTGCGATGAACCCATTGGCTGTGAGACGCAGTGCGGTTGAGAAACCACCAGCCAAGTGGGGGCTGTTGCCGCTCCTTCCAGGATTGGGTGTTGTCACCGGGTACTGTGTGGCCGGTGCCACGGGGCATGTGCCCCGGGATACCGCGCTCTCATCAATCCTCATGCCGCTCGCCGTTGTACTCATCGGTGTCGGCCTGGTCCTGTCGCTCCCGATTATCTCGCGGACTCTGGCCCGGAAGGTGGCGCGTGCGAGCCCGTCCCTGTCTCTCGGGCTGGCCATGAGGCGTAACGAGGTAGAACCGGGCGGTGCCCTGCGTGTCGCGACCGGTCTAGTGCTTCTTGTTTACGCGGCGTCGCTCGCGCAAGGCGTACTCATCGAGCTGGACCAGGTTTCCAAGAACACGTCACCTATTCAGTCGTACTCGCTGTCTCTGGACGGCGTCAGTCAAGCTCGGCAGCGAGCGTTCGAGACTGTGACGGGCGTCCGTGGCCATGGCGTGGTTGCGAGTTCGTGGAGGGACCAGGACGCCGAGTTCCCGCCGGTGATCCAGGCCGTGATTGCCACCTGCAGTCAACTTCGTGGGATGGTTCCTGACATCGGACGATGCGTGGATGGGCGGCCTTTTCGGGCAGTTAATCCTCAAGAAACTTACGACGAGGACAGCAAGCCTGGTGCGAGCTTCCCGTTCCATCTCAGAAATGAGAGTGGCGCGAAGCACGTAATGATGGTTCAAGTGCCGAAGCAACAGGTGATTTTCGGTGATGAATCAGGACTCTCGACCTTGAGTAGTGGCGATGTCGTACTCCCACCGTCCTTTCTGCCAGAAGGGTTTCGACCTGAGGGGGCCAGCCTCACCCTGACGAGCAGTTCAGCACCCCAAACCGTTCGTGCCGTCCTTGACAACCTCGGCGGTGTTGACCCGACTGCCAGTGTGATGACACCTGGTCTGGTGGTCGATGCCCTGGAGCAGATCACCGTCGTCAAGACGATCCTTGCCATGGGTATGGTGCTCGGCCTCGTCATCGGTGTCGCCGCTTACCTTGTGGCTGCAACTGACCGCGCGGTCGAACGTCGGCCTCAGGTGACCGCCCTGTCTCTGTTGGGTGCCAGGCCTCGAACGTTGCGGGCTATGCAGGTGGCGCAAGTGGTGCTGCCGCTGGCGGTGGGCCTCGTGTTGGCGGTCGTGACCGGGAAGGCCGCCGAGTCCAGTTACCTGGTCACCGGTGGTGGCGAGGTCTTCTGGGACGGAGCTGGGGTGCCGTTGCTGTTGGCCTGCGCCCTGGGGGTCGTGGTGCTCGCCGCCGTCGGGTCCCTGCCCCTGATCGGGCGGCGGATCGATCCGGAGTTGATTCGGCGTGACTGAGGGGTGTCGGTGAGTGAAGAAGGTGGGGCGGCATCCTGGGTGGGGGTGTCGCCCTTCGGCGGGCGTAGCCGCGGATGTCGAGGGCGGTGGCGCGTGGAAGCCGGCCGCTGGTGACGGCAGGGGTGTTCGCCGGGTGTCCGCCGCTGTCGGGCCGGGCCTCGTGAGTGACGGGTGACTGGCGAGTGCGTGCGGGGCGGTCGTGTCCTCGGGCGCTATTCGCAGGCGACGCCGTCGCCGTCGCGGTCCAGATGGCGTCCGTAGCCCGGGTCGCCCACGCGGACCGGGGCGGCGCCGGCGGCGCGGGCGGCCGAGCAGTTGGCGTAGTAGACGCTTCCGGAGTCGGCCGAGTCGTCGGACCGGGCGGAGTCGTCGGCGGTGCCGGAACCGTTGTCGTCCGTCGCCGCCTTCGCCGTGACCGTCTTGGTCACCTTCACCGTCTCCGTCGCCGTGGCGGTGACCGTGCCCGCCGGTTCGGGGACGGCCGTCTCCGTCGTCGTGGCGGTCACGGTGACCGTGGGGCCCGGGGCGGCGGAGGCCGGCTCGGCGTCGTCCGTCCTGTCGCCGTCGGCTCCGCCGATGCCCGCGCCGATGAAGAGGGCCAGGGCGAGCGCGGGCAGCACGTACCGCTTCCTGGCCCACCGGGGGGCAGGGTTCCGGGTGGGTGCGGTGGTGTACGGGTTGGTCATCTGCGTCCCCCGGGCTGTGGTGTGAGGGGACGACGGTATGGCCGTTTTCCGTGCGGTGTGAGAGGTGTGGCCGTTCTGTGACCTTCTGTGCGCGTCGGAGCGGGGCGGCACCCGTAGGGGTCGAGGGCCGCCCCGCTCCGGTGGGCCGGGCGTCGTACCGGATCGCCACCGCCACCGCCACCGCCACGGCCACGGCCACGGCCACCGCCACGGCCACCGCCACCGCCACGGCCACGGCCACCGCCACCGCCACGGCCACCGCCACGGCCACGGCCACCGCCACGGCCACGGCCACCGCCACGGCCACGGCCGTGGCGCTTCGGCTTTGGCTTCGGCGGCGAGTGACGAGCCGCCGCCCGACCGCGTTCCTCCCGCCGCTGTCTGGTTCCCGGGCGTCCCGCAGGGTCCGCCCGGGGTCTCCTACGTCCGGAAGGGGCCCTTCACCTCGTAGGTGATCCCGCCCGACGAACTGCCGCTGGTGCCGCGCTGGCTGGAGAAGTACAGGCGGGTGCCGTCCGGGGAGAAGGCCGGGCCCGTGATCTCGGAACCCGACTGGCCGTCGACGCGCAGGAACGGCGCGACCACGTCGTCGGGGGTGATGAGGCAGATGTCCATCGTGCCGCCGTCCTCCGCCACGAACAGGTCGCCGGAGGCGGAGCCCGTGACGTTGTCGACCCCGGTGAGGGGAGCCGTGCCGGACGTCACCAGCGAGTCGTCGTAGGCGAGCTCGATCGTCTGGGCGGCGGCGTTGTACTGCCAGACCCGGTTGTCGCCCTTCGTCGTGAACCAGCAGGTGTCGTCGGCGTAGTGGCAGCCCTCGCCGCCGTTGAAGTGCTTGGCGCCCGCGACCTGGTTGCGGGTGGCGGTGGCGCCGGACGGGTCGGGCACCGGGGACCAGGTCACGGGGCCGCTCGTGGCCGTGCCGGCCACCAGGACCTCCAGGGTCCCCGAGGACAGGTCGCCCCAGCTCGTCGGCCGGAAACGGTAGAAGCAGCCGTCGGTCACGTCCTCGGTCAGGTAGATCACCTTGCGGACCGGGTCGGCGGCCGCCGCCTCGTGCTTGAAGCGGCCCATGGCGTCCCGGCGGACCGCCGCCTTCGTGCCCCAGGGGTCGGTCTCGTAGACGTACCCGCGGTCGACCTCCTCGCAGGACAGCCAGGTGTTCCACGGGGTCCTGCCGCCCGCGCAGTTCTGGCGCGTGGAGGAGAGGATGCGGTACGCGGCCGTGATCGTCCCCGCCGCCGAGAATTTCACCGCGCTCGCGCCGCCCGACGGGTTGATCTCCGAGTTGGAGACGTAGATCCAGCCCGTGCCGTCGGCGTAACAGGCGCCGCCGTCCGGGGCGTTGTGCCAGGTGTACGACGTCCCGGACACCGTCTGGCCGGAGCGGGCGATCACCCGGCTGGTGAAGCCGCTCGGGAGCCGGATGCCGTTGGCGTCGGCCGCGCCGAGTGCCCCGTAGGGGCCCGTGCCCGGCTGGGCCGGGGCGGCGTAGGCGGCGCCGCGCCAGAGGGTTCCGCCGAGCACGGCGGACGAGCCGCCGATCGCGGCCGCACGCAGGAAGGTACGACGTTCCACGCTCACTCCCGGGGGTGGTGTGGTGAACCGGCCCGTACGCCGGTCCCGGCGACGGGGTCGTTCAGGGGTCGTGCGCTGCCGAACGCTAGAAGCGCAGGGTAGCCATGTCGTGGACACGTCGTAACGGGGAGATGCGGGGTGGATGACCGGGAGCGCCGTAGGCTGCCCGCACACTGCGGAGGGAGTACGGCCATGTCCGGCTGGAGCGCGCACGACATTCCCGACCAGAGCGGTCGCACCGCCGTCGTCACCGGGGCCAACAGCGGGCTCGGGTACGTCACCGCGCGCGAGCTCGCCCGCAAGGGGGCACGGGTGGTGCTCGCCTGCCGGAGCGAGACGCGGGGGCGCGATGCCGTCCGCCGGCTGCTCGAGGAGGTGCCGGGGGCGGAGGCGGAGGTGCGGCGGCTCGATCTCGGGGACCTCGCCTCGGTACGGGAGTTCGCCGACGCCCTGCCGTACGACCGGCTCGACCTGCTCGTCAACAACGCGGGCGTGATGGCGATGCCGTACGGCACCACCGCCGACGGGTTCGAGACGCAGTTCGGCGTGAACCACCTCGGGCACTTCGCCCTCACGGGGCTGCTGCTGCCCGCGCTGCTCACCACCCGGGACCGGCCGGCGGGGGCGGCGCGGATCGTGACCGTCTCCAGCATGGCCCACCTGCTCGGCAACATCGACCCGGACGATCTCAACTCCGAGCGCAAGTACCGTCGTTGGATTGCGTACGGGCGCACGAAGACTGCCAACCTGCTCTTCACGCACGAGCTGGCGCGCCGACTCGCGGCGGCCGGGGCCGAGGTCGTCGCGGCGGCCGCGCATCCGGGGTACGCGTCCACCAACCTCCAGACGGCGGGACCGCGCGCGGAGGGGCGCGCGGTCGCCGAGCGGCTGATGGCGCTCGGCAACCGCGTCTTCGCCCAGCCCGCCGGGGCCGGCGCGCTGCCCACCCTGTACGCGGCGACCGCGCCCGGTGTCCGCCCGGACTCGTTCACCGGGCCGTCCCTCGCGATGTGGCGCGGTGCGCCCGCGCCGTCGCGGCGGGCGCCCTGGACCCTGGACGACCGGGCGGGGGAGCGGCTGTGGGCCGCCTCCGAGCAGCTGACCGGCGTGTCCTACGAGGCCCTCGAGGGCTGAGCCCCTGCCGCCCTTCGCCGCCCGTCCCCGGCGGCGGTCGCGTCACGCCTGGCCTCGGGCGAACCCGGAGGCACGGTCGTCCGCCCACCCCCCGGAGTACGCCCGCGGGTATCCCTCCGCGTACTCCGGGGCGTACTCCTCCGCGTACTCCGGGGCGTACTCCTGCGGGTACACCGGGGCGTACTCCTGCGCGTACCGCTGCGCGAAGTCCTCCGGCATCGGCGTGGTGTCCAGGTAGAACCACTCGGCGGTGGGGCCGGGAGCGGCCCCCGGGACGGCCGCGGAGCCGGTGGCGGGAGTGGAGTCCGTGCGCGGCGCGGAGGCGGGCGCGGGGGGCGTCCGGCGGCGGCGCGGCAGTGGGGCGGAGGGGCGGGTGCCGTCGGACGGCGGTCCGGCCGCCCTCTCCGTGGCCGCGTCTTCCGTGGCTGCCCTCGACGCGGCCGTCCCCTCCGCGGGCGGTCGTTTCGCCGGGCCCGGCATCAGCAGCTCCACCCGCAGGCCCTTGCCGCGCTGCTGGGCGGTGAACTCCTCCACCTGGCTGCGGCAGGCGTGGTCGAGGTGGGTCACGCCGGTGAGGTCGAGCCGGATCCGGGGCCTGCCGGCCTCGGCGGCGGCCTCCAGGGCCTCGATGACCTGGGGCAGCCGCAGGAAGGTCGCGTTGCCCGCCATCACCACCTTCGCGGTGTCGTCCTCGATGTGCTGCCGGATGACCGTCCGGGACATCCGCAGCGCCGCCAGCACGATGCCCGCCGCGAGGCCGATCAGGACGCCCTCCAGAAGTGCCGTCGCCACGATGGCCAGGGTGGTGAGCGTCATGACGGCGAACTCGCCCCGGTCCTGCCGCCACATCTTCGGGAACTCGTCGGGGGCGAAGAGCTTCCAGCCGCTGTGCACGAGCACGCCCGCCAGGACGGAGACCGGGATCAGGGCCAGCACCTGGGGGAGCAGCAGCGCGAACGCCAGCAGCCACAGGCCGTGCAGCGTGCGGGAGAGCCGGGTCCTGGCGCCCGCCTGGACGTTCGCGGAACTGCGCGCCACCACCGCCGTGACGGGCAGGGCGCCCAGGAGTCCCGCGAGCGTGTTGCCGGCGCCCTGGGCGATCAGCTCGGGGTTGTAGCGGGTGCGCGGACCGTCGTGCATACGGTCCACCGCGGCCGCCGTGAACAGCGACTCCGCCGAGGCGATCACGGTGAAGGTGAGGATCGCGGTGATGATCCCGGCGTCCGCCAGTCCCGCGAACTGCTCCGCTCCCGGCACGTCGACGGCGGCCGGCAGATTGCCCACCTGGAGCGTCTTGACGTCTACGCCCGGCAACGCGGCGACCGCGATGCCCATGCCGACCGCGACCAGGGCCGCCGGCGCCTTCCTCACCGGCCCCGGGGCCTTCTTCCACAGGAAGCTCAGGACGATCGTGACGATGCCCAGCCCCGCGGCGATCATCGCCTGCGGGTCGGCGACCGTGTCCCCGAGCAGGCCGGGGATGCCGGCCATGTTCTCCAGCGGGGTGCCGGGGGCCTTCGCGTCCGCCGCCGGGTAGGCCTGGCTGAACATCAGCGGCAGGCCGATGCCCGCGAGCATGCCCTGGACGACGGCCAGGGAGACGGCCTGGAAGAACCGGCCCAGTCTCACCAGGCCGAGGACGATCTGGAGGAGGCCCGAGAAGAGCACGATCACGCCGAGCATGGCGACGCCGTACTCCAGCACGGTCTCCGCGACCAGCGCGGCGAGACCGGCGGCCGGGCCGCTCACCTGGAGCGTGCTGCCGCGCGCCGCGCCCACCACCAGGCCGCCGATGACGCCCGAGATGATGCCCAGCTCGGGGGAGACGCCCGAGGCGACGGCCACGCCGATGCACAGCGGGAGCGCGACCAGGAAGACGACCAGGGACGCGGTGATCTCGGTGGCCAGGTCACCCTTCGGCACAACCGCTCTCAGAGCGGCCCTCGCGGTGTCCCTCGCCGCCGCCGTGGCCGTGTCCTTCGCGGCGCGCTGTGCAGCGCTCCTCGTGCCACCCTTCACGGCGCCCCTCGCGGTGGCGTCCCGCGCGGTCGTTGCTGCGGCTGCGGCTGCCGGGGCCGGTGGCTGTGCTGGTGCAGCCGTCCGTGCGGGTGGGCGTGTCGGCGGCGGCGGGGACAGGGGCCGGGGCGGTTGCGCGGGCGGCCGGGGCGGCCGACCGGTCAGGCCGGCCGCCTCCCTGAACGTGCGGCCCCTTCCGTCACTGTCCGAGGAGCTCCAGTCCGCGCCCGATCCCCGGTACGCGCCCCATCCCCGGTCCGCTCCTGCTGCCCCGACCCCGCCCGCTCCCCGGTCCGTGCCCGTGCTCCAGCCGCCGGTCGTGTCCCAGTCGCCGCCCGTGTCCCGGCCGGTGCTCGTGTCCCGGTCCGTGCCCGTGGCGGTGTCCGTGCCCCGCGTGCGGGCGTGCCTGGCGTGTGCGCCGCTCATGCCGCGTGCACCCGGAACCGGCCGTCCTCGTCCAGTTCGTGCACCTGACCGGTGTGCACCTCGTAGTACCAGCCGTGCAGGCGCAGTCGCCCGGCGTCGAGGCGTCGCTGCGTGGCGGGGTGACTCCGCAGCACGGCAAGCTGGTTGACGACGTTCAGCTGGGCGACGTCCGGCATCGACGGGTCCTCGACGTCGCCGTCGAGCACGGGGGCCAGCCGGGGGCGGGCCAGCTGGAGCCAGGCGTCCACACCGGGAAGGGCGGACAGGTCGTCGCCGGACTTGAGGGCGCCCATCGCGCCGCAGTGGGAGTGGCCGCACACCACGATGTCCTGAACGCCGAGCACCTCCAGTGCGTACTCGATGGTGGCAGCCTCGCCGGAGGCGCCCTGCCGGTCGTGCGGCGGAACGATATTGCCCGCGTTTCGCAGCTCGAATATCTCACCGGGCCGCGCGCCCGTGATCAGTGCGGGTATCACCCGCGAGTCCGAGCAGGTGATGAACAATGCCTCGGGATATTGACCCTCGGCCAGTCGCCGGTATTCGCCGCTCTCGAAATCGACCCGTCGTGTGAACGAGCGGGCTCGGTCCAGCAGTTCCTTCACGGATCCTCCCAGGTCAGAGCTGGTCGGAATGGGGGTCCGACCAGTTCCTCATCACCGTAGGGGAGCCAATGCCAGGTGAAGGTTAGAGGAACACTAAACCGCCGACAAGAAGGGGATATTTTTCGTCCGGAGTTGAGCCGCTGCTCACATTGTCCGGGGGATTCGAGGTGTTTTCCTGACCGTTCTTGTAGCGTGACGGAGCCACGGAACACGTGAATTCGGCGCAAGGGGAGACGGGAACGCATGGGTGTACGAGTCCTGCTCATCGAGGACGACCGGACGATCGCCGAACCGCTCGTCGAGGGTCTCGGGAACTTCGGGCTGTCGGTGCGTCATGTCGCAACCGGGGACGAGGGGTTGAGGGGGCCGTACGGCGATGTCGTCCTGCTCGACCTCGGGTTGCCCGACATCGACGGCATCGACGTCTGCCGCGGCATCCGGCAGACCTCCGACGTCCCCATCATCATCCTCAGCGCCCGCGGGGAGGAGGCCGATCGGGTGCTGGGCCTGGAGCTGGGCGCCGACGACTACCTGGCCAAGCCGTTCAGCATGCGTGAGCTCGTGGCGCGGGTGCGCGCGGTGACCCGCCGGACGCACCGGGGGCTGGCCGAAAGCGAGTTCACGGGACAGGAGCCGGTCGGCGGGGAGTCCTTCGCGCCGGCAGCCCCCGCCGCCCCTCCTCTCGCCGCCCCTCCTCTCGCCGCCCCTCCCCTCGCGGCCCCTGCCGTCACCGCCCCGGCCCCCGGCGCAGCCGCCGGTCCCCTGGTCGTCGACCGGCGCACCCGGCAGGTGTGGGTGGGGGAGGAGACGGTGACCCTGACGCCCAAGGAGTTCGAGCTGCTCGCGCTGCTCACCGAGGATCCGGGGGCCGTGTACTCCCGCCAGCAGATCCTCGACCGGGTGTGGGACCCGCACTACCAGGGGCCGACGAAGACGCTGGACGTCCATGTGGCCACCCTGCGCCGGAAGCTGGGAAACTCCGCGTGGATCCAGACGCTGCGCGGAGTGGGTTTCCGGCTGGCGGTGCACACCACCTCCCCGAGCGCGGGACAGCCGTACGAACCACCGGCCTCCGCACCTCCGGCCCCCGCACCTCCCGCCTACGCACCACCGGCCTACGAACCCTCGGCCCACGAAACTCCGGCATACCAAACCTCGGCCTACGCGCAGCCCGTCCACGAGCCGCACGCCTACGACTCGGCGGCCTATCGATGACCCGTCGGCTGCTGCTCAGCTATCTCACGCTCGCCGTTCTGGTCCTGCTCTGCCTGGAGATCCCGCTGGGCTTCGTGTACTCGCGCGGTGAGCGGGAGCGGGTGACCAACGCGGCGAAGGACGAGGCGGAGTCGGTCTCGGCGTTCGCCTCGCTGTCCATCGCGGCGGGCCGGGCCGCGCAGGACCTGCCCGAGCGGGCCGCGCACTGCGCCGAACGCATCGGCGGCAAGGTGCTGATCGTCGACGGAAGCGGCAGCCTGCTGGCCTCCTCGCATCCGCTCACCGAACGGGAGGAGGGCGGCCTCGCCTCCTGGCCGGGCATCGCCGCCGCCCTGCGCGGTACCGAGACGGCCGACGTGCGCACCTCCACCATCGGCGGTGTGCAGTACCTCGCGGTGGCGACCCCGGTACGGCACGGCGTCGAGGAACAGGGCGCCGTCCGGATCACCGTGCCGACCCGGACGGTGTCGGAACGCGTCCACCACGTCTGGCTGCTGCTGGCCCTCGGCGGACTGGCGGCGCTCACCGCGGTGGCCGCGCTCGGGTTCGTCATCGCCCGCTGGACCGGCCGCCCGATCCGTGAACTGGAGCACGCCACAAAGGAGTTGGCCATGGGCGGCACCGCCGTTCCGGTGGCGATCACCAAGGGGCCGCCGGAGGTCCGCAGCCTCGCCGCGACCTTCAACCGGACGGCCGCCCGGCTGGAACACCTGCTGGCCTCCCAGCGGGCCTTCGCCGGTGAGGCCTCGCACCAGCTGAAGACCCCGCTCGCGGCGCTGCGGCTGCGGCTGGAGAACCTGGAGCACGACATCGCCCTGAACGCGCGGGGCTCGCTCACCGCCGCGCTGACCGAGACCGACCGGCTGGCCCGGATGGTCGAGGGGCTGCTCGCGATGGCCCGGCTGGACGAGAGCGCCGTGGAACGGGAGCCGGTCGACCTGGGCCGGGTGTGCGCGGAGCGGCACCGGGCGTGGACGCCGCTGTTCGAGCGGCACGGCGTCCGGCTGGCGCTGGCGGGGGACTACGCGGGCGAGGTGCTGGCGCTGCCCGGGGCCGTGGAGCAGATCCTCGACAACCTGCTCTCCAACGCCCTGCGCGTGGCGCCCCCGGGCTCCACGGTCTCCGTCGACCCGCGCTACCACCCGCCCCACGAGCGCCGCTTCCCGCACCGTCACCCGCACCGGCATCCGCACCGTCCGGCCGGCCCGGGCCGGGTCGAGCTGCACGTCATGGACGAGGGCCCCGGGATGACCGAGGAGCAGCGCCGCCGGGCCTTCGACCGCTTCTGGCGCGCGCCGGACGCACCCAAGGGCGGCACCGGTCTGGGCCTCGCCCTGGTGCAGCGCCTCGCCCACGCGAGCGGAGGCGAGGTGGTCCTGCGTCCCGCGCCGCGCGGCGGCCTCGACGCGGTGGTCCGGCTCCCGGCGGCACCGGGCCGACCCGGGAGCACCGGGAGCACCGGCGGCACGGTGAGTGCCGACGGCCCCGGCGGCGGTGCGGGCCCCGGCGGTGGTGCGGGCACCGGCGTCCGGAGCCGACGTCCGGCCGGACGCCTGCCCTCCACGGCGCCGGGCCGGCGGCAGACGGCGGGCGAGGGTCAGGCGGTGCGCACCCGATAGGTGGCGATGCGCACCGTGTCGTCGTCCAGGCACTCCCCGCTCATGAGGTCGAAACGCTGCTTGAGCAGCGGGGAGGCGACGAACGAGCGGCCCTCGTGGGTACCGGTCAGGCCGCGGGACAGGACGGCCGCGCCGCCGAACGGGTCGCGGTTGTCGACGGCGTACAGCTCACCCGCCCGGTCCCGGAACAGGGCGACCTGGCGGCCGTCGGGCAGCAGGGCGGCCACGCCCCGGCCGGGGATCAGCAGGCTGAGGTCGCAGACCGTGAACCACTGGTCCTCAAGCTGCAGTTGGACCTTGAGGTCGGTCGTCTCGGGTGCCAGGGTCATCGCTGGGCGCTCCCTTCCAGGGGACGGTGGCCGATGGAGAGCAACGGCAGGTCGGGCTTGATCTGGTCGCGCTCCGGGACGAAGCCGACGACCGGGTCGGGAGTGTCGGGCGCGTTGACGAACGACACGAACCGGGCGAGCTTCTCGGGGTCGTTGATGGTGGTCGCCCACTCGTCGGCGTAGTGCGCGACGTGGTCGGTCATCAGGGACTCCAGCTCCTCGCAGATGCCGAGCGAGTCCTCCACCACCACGTCCCGCACGTGGTCCAGGCCGCCGGGGATCCGGTCCAGCCAGGTCGAGGTGCGCTCCAGGCGGTCGGCGGTGCGGATGTAGAACATCAGGAACCGGTCGATGAGGCGGACCAGTTCGGTGTCGTCGAGGTCCTGGGCGAGCAGGTCGGCGTGGCGCGGGGTGGCGCCGCCGTTGCCGCCGACGTAGAGGTTCCAGCCGTTGGAGGTGGCGATGATGCCGAAGTCCTTCGACTGGGCCTCGGCGCACTCGCGGGCGCAGCCCGACACCGCCGACTTGAGCTTGTGCGGGGAGCGCAGCCCCCGGTAGCGCAGCTCCAGGTCGATCGCCATGCGGACGGAGTCCTGGACGCCGTAGCGGCACCAGGTCTGGCCGACGCAGGACTTCACCGTGCGCAGCGACTTGCCGTAGGCGTGGCCGGACTCGAAGCCCGCGTCCACCAACCGGGTCCAGATCAGCGGGAGCTGCTCGACGCGGGCGCCGAACATGTCGATCCGCTGGCCGCCGGTGATCTTCGTGTAGAGGCCGAAGTCGCGGGCGATCTCACCGATCACGATCAGCCCCTCGGGGGTGATCTCGCCGCCGGGGATGCGGGGGACGACCGAGTAGGAGCCGTTCTTCTGGAGGTTGGCGAGGAAGTGGTCGTTGCTGTCCTGCAGGGCCGCCTGCTCGCCGTCCAGGACATAGCCGCTCGCGCCGATCGTCGGGGCGAGGGAGGCGATGATCGAGCCGACGGCCGGCTTGCAGACCTCGCAGCCGTCGCCGCCCCGGGCGCCGTCGCGGCCGTAGCGGTCGAGGAGGTCCTGGTAGGTGTTGATGCGCAGCGCCAGGACGATCTCGTACAGCTCCTCGCGGGTCTGCGAGAAGCAGCCGCACAGGCCCTTGTCGACCTCGACGCCGCTCGCCTCCAGCTCGGCTGTGACCAGCTGGCCGAGCACCTTGACGCAACTGCCGCAGCCGGTACCGGCCTTGGTGCACTTCTTCACCTCGGGCACGGTCGTGCAGGAGTGCTCCGTCACCGCGCCCCGGATCGTGCCCTTCGACACGTTGTGGCAGGAGCAGACGATCGCCTCGTCCGGCAGCGCGGACGGGCCGAGCTGGACGGACTCCCCGGCGCCGGCCGGCAGGACCAGCGACTCGGGGGAGACGGGCGGCACGGACCCGGTGAAGGCGCGCAGGGTGCCGTACGCCTCCGCGTCGCCGACCAGGATGCCGCCGAGGAGTGTGCCGTCGCGGCCGATGACCAGCTTCTTGTACAGGCCCGAGCGGGAGTCGGAGTAGACGACGTCGAGGCAGTCCTCGGTCGCGCCGTGCGCGTCACCGAAGGAGGCGACGTCCACGCCGAGCAGCTTCAGCTTGGTGGAGAGGTCGGCGCCGGTGAAGGACAGCTGCTCGGACTCGTCGGCGGCGATGGTCGCGGCCACCGTGATGGCCTGCTCGTAACCGGGGGCCACCAGGCCGTACACCCGGCCGTCGGCGGCCAGCGCGCACTCGCCGATCGCGAACACGTGCGGGTCGTCCACCGTGCGGCACTGCTCGTCGACGGCGATGCCGCCGCGCTCGCCGACCGTCAGGCCGGATTCGCGGGCCAGCTGGTCACGGGGCCGGACACCGGCGCTGAACACCACCAGGTCGGTGGCGAGTTCGGAGCCGTCGGACAGCTTCATCCCGGTGACCGCGCCGTCCTCGCCGACGACGATCTCCTGGGTGCCCACGCCGGTGTGGACGCTCAGGCCCATGTCCTCGATGGTGCGCAGCAGGGCCGCGCCGCCGCCGTCGTCGACCTGGACGGGCATCAGCCGGGGCGCGAACTCCACGATGTGGGAGGTGAGTCCGAGACCCTTGAGCGCGCCCGCGGCTTCCAGGCCCAGCAGCCCGCCGCCCACCACCGCGCCGGTCGTGGCACGCGACTTGGCGTACGCCTCGATCGCGAGGAGGTCCTCGATCGTGCGGTAGACGAAGCAGCCCTCGGCGTCCTTGTTCGGGACGGGCGGCACGAAGGGGTAGGAGCCGGTGGCCAGGACGAGGATGTCGTAGTCGACCACCAGTCCCGAGCGGGCCGTCACCTTGCGGGCCTCGCGGTCGATGGTCTCCGCGGGGTCGCCGACGTACAGCTCGATCCCGTGGTCGGCGATGAACGCCGGGTCCGTCATGGACAGTTCCTCGGGCGTCCGGCCCGAGAAGTACGAGGTGAGCTGCACGCGGTCGTACGCGGCACGCGGCTCCTCGCACAGCACGACCACGCGGTGCGTGGCGGTCAGGCCGCGCTCGGCGAGCGCTTCGAGGAAGCGCTGGCCGACCATGCCGTGGCCGACGAGCACGATCGTGGGGGTGCCCCCGGGGGTGGCGGTCATTAGGAGCCTCCATCGTTGGTGAGCAGGTGGAGCAGGGGGCCGCCGTCGGAGGGGAGCGGCTCTGCTCCCTCCCAGGCGCGCGCCAGCGCGCCGACGGTGCCGAGTTCGCCGACGAGGACCCCGCCGACCAGGCGGTCGTCGCGGACGACGACCTTGCGGTAGGTGCCGCGGGTGGCGTCGGCGAGCTGCACGACGTCGTCGCCGGGGCGCGGTTCCGTCTCGCCGAACGCGGCGAGGTCGAAGGCGCTGTGTCCGGTGAGGGTGAGCCGGGTGAGGGCGCGGGTGCCGGCGTACCGGGAGCCCGTGTCCCCGGCGAGCGCCTCGGCGAGGACGTCCGCCTGTTCCAGCGCGGGCGCGGCCAGCCCGTACACGGTCCCGTCGTGCTGCGCGCAGTCGCCGACGGCCCGGATGCACGGGTCGGACGTGCGGAGTGCGTCGTCGACCAGGATTCCCTTGTGCACGGCGAGCCCCGCCGCCTTGGCGAGTCCGGCGCGCGGGGAGACCCCGCAGGCCAGCACCACCAGGTCGGCGTCGAGGGCGTATCCGTCGGCCATCTCCACCGAGCGGACGGCCCCGCCGACGCAGCGCACGTCGCGGACCCGGCACTCGGTGTGGACCTCGACGCCCAGGTCCCTCAGATGCCGGTGCACCAGCCTGGACGCGTTCGGGTCGAGCTGGCGCTCCATGAGCCGCTCGGCCTGCTGGGCGAGGACGACCTGGGCGCCGCGTACCGCGAGCGCACGGGCCGCGGAGACCCCGAGGAGCCCGCCGCCGATGACGACCGCCCGCACGCCCGGCCGCACCGCCTTCGACAGACCGAGGCAGTCGTCCATGGTGCGGAAGGCGTGGACGCCCTCCGGCAGGACGTGGTCGGGGGTGAACAGACCGCGCAGGGGCGGCAGCACCGGGTTGGACCCGGTGGCCAGGACCAGGGTGTCGTATGCGATCTCCGAGCCGTCCGCGCAGGCCACGGTCCGCCGGTCGCGGTCGATGCCGGTGACCCGGCCCCTGACCAGTCCGGCGGGCGCGGGCAGCGCGATCACCTCGGGGGCGTACCGGCCGGCCAGCACCTCGGCGAGCAGGACCCGGTTGTAGGGCCGGTGCTCCTCCTCGCCGATCAGCAGCGCGGGCGTGCCCAGCTCGCCGAGCCGGCGGGCGAGTCGTACGCCCGCGAGGCCGGCGCCGATCACCACCACACGCGAATTCGAGGTCATGTCCAGGAGCGTGCGTTGCCGACGTTACCCGACCGCATCACCGTTGTTTCCCGCGAGGAACGCTGCCCTCAGCGGAGCGGGGAGGGGGGTGTGAGGGTGACGCCCCGCGCCCCCGGCACGACCTCACACCTCCGTCGCGTAGACGTGCTCGTACCAGTCGCTGCCGCCGTTCGCCGGGTCGTGTCCCGGGTCCTGCCTCCACTCGCTCCTGTCCACCTTGAAGCTCGCGCCCGGCATGAGCAGGACCTCCGCCTCGCTGCCCTGGTACTGGTGGAAGGGGTCGATGTCACGGCCGTACTTCCCGGTGAGCGTCAGCTCCAGCAGGATCCGGTGCGTCTTCGTGCCCGAGACCCGCTGGTTGCGCATGAACCCCAGTCCCACGTCCTCCTGTCTGCTGGTGCTGTCGAAGGAGCTGGTGAAGACGGAGCCGGGCCGGTAGTTCAGCGCGGCCTGCTTGCCGAGGCGGTACACCGACTCGTCCCCGCCGAGGTTCCAGTCGCCGCGGTAGACCGTGCCGGTGACGGGAGGCAGCCGGTGCAGCGCCTCCATCGTCATGTCGGCGTGCGCCTTGAGCTCCTCGAAGAGCGCGGGGGCGAGGGCCTCGATCCGCGCGTCGATGACGGCCATCGCCGCCTCCTTGGCCACCGGGTCCGCGCCCCGGGCGGCCGCGAGCTGCGGCGCGATCACCGGATCCTCGTCGAGGGTGGGCACCTTCTCCTGCTGGTGGCTGTTCTGGGCGGCCCAGCTGAGCTGGCTCTTGATCTGCCGCAACGAGACGGCCTCGGCGCCGGCGGTGGCCATGCCGACGGTGCCGTACGGCGCGTACCCCTCGGGCAGCAGCCGGCTGCGCACCACCGAGTTGATCATCTGGTGCGCGCCGCCGGTGTACGCCATCAGCGCGGTCGCGTGGGCGGGCTTGAACTTCTGCGCGACGGCCTCGGTGGAGGCGCCGTTGTTGTCCGCCTTCCACTGGGCCATGCGCGGCGTGGGCGCGGTGTCGCCCGCCACGAAGGCGTTGTACTTGCCCGGCACCTGGGCCGCCGCGCTCTGGCCGGGTTCCATGAAGCCGCTCGTCGCGGGGGCGACAGTACGGGGCTTGTTGGCCTCGGCGAGGTACATCAGCTCGTGCGGGAACTGTCCGTCGACGCAGACGTTCTGCCGCAGCTCCTCCTCCGTGAAGGGCGCGATCTTCTGGTACATGAGCGCCGCGCCCTTGCCCGCCCGGCTCGCGGACTCGCCGGGACCCTTGACCCCGGCCGCCCAGGAACCGCGCAGGATCTCGTACAGCGAGTGGTCCCAGGACGGCAGCATCCAGCCCATCACGGCCATCCGGTAGTCGAACACGTCCACCCCGGAGACCTTGATCCACTGGAAGGTCTTGAGCATCCGGGTCGTGGTCCCGGACATGCCGGCGACGACCGGGATGCCGCGCGCCGCGTTCGCCTTCGGCCAGGCCTCGTTCTGCTGGATCTCCCAGTAGGCCGTGCCCTCGTTCCAGGGCAGCTTGTCGTCCGGACCGGACTTGCCGACGAACGCCAGCTCGCGCGCGCTGAGCGGGGCGCCCCGGTCCGCGTAGTCGCGGGGCGTCTTGCGCTTGGCCTCCTTGTCGGACTCGCTCCGCTCCTTGCGCGGCCCCTGACTGTTGATCATTTCGAGGGTGTCGCCGGCGAAGGACTCCGGGTCCGACTGCCACAGCAGGTTGCCCAGCGCGTACGGGTCCTTCTCGTAGTTGTAGCCCTTGCCCGCGAGGTTCGCCGCGGCCCACAGGGGAGGCCGGGACCAGCCGTTGAGGAACGCGGAGTGCTTCTTCAGCTCCTCCTCGTCCATGCCGAGCGTCGACGCGAGCTGCGGCTTGGGCCCGATGATGCCGTTGAGGACGTCCTTGAGGGAGAGTTCGGCTCCCTTGTTGTAGTACGCGGCGTTGTAGACGGCCGTGATCAGCTCACGGACGTTGCCGTCCCGGGAGAAGAAGTCCTTGATCTGCTCGGTGGTCATCCCCTCGCCCACCTGCCCGGCGCTCGTCCTGTCGTTCTTGAAGAACGACTTGTTGGCGAGTGCCGTGTCCTTGTGCTCCGAGCGGGCGTAGGCGATGAGCAGCTGCTTGAGCCGCTCCACGGTCTTGCGGGCCGCGGCGAGCGCCCGGGGATGCCCGAAGGAGTACGCGCCCAGCCGCTTCTCGAACTCCTCGGCCGCCGCCTGCCAGCCCGTCTTCGCGTAGTACTGGGCGTGGTCGAAGGGCGCCTCGCCGTCGCCGAAGCGCTGTACCGCGATGTCCCCGCCGGCGCGGGCGGGAGCGGCCGCCGTGCGCTGCACGGGCGGCGCCCCGGTGGGCGCGGGACCGGCCAGGACGCGGCGGGCGTTCTCCTCCGCCGCGCGTTCGAAGCGGTCGGAGGGGTCCGACACGCTGAGCCCCGAACCGTTGTCGGTACCCGCGACCGGCCCCTGGCGCTGCTGGATGACGTGCGTCAGCTCATGGGCAAGGGTGTGCCGGTCCGCTCCGCCCGCGCCGATGACGACATGGCTGCCGGAGGTGTAGGCGCGGGCCCCCACCTCGGCCGCCGAGCGCTGGGCGGTCGGACCGGTGTGCAGCCGCACGTCGGAGAAGTCGGCGCCCAGCCGCGCCTCCATCTCCGTGCGGACCGTCCCGTCCAGCGGCTGCCCGGCGGTGCGCAGCACGTCCGGCACGGACGAACGCTGCACGGGTCCGGACTCCTCGTGCCCGCAGGAGGGCCCGTGCGCGTGGCGCTGCACGGGGGTGGGGCCGGGGTGACCGCAGGAGGGCCCGTGCGTGTGTCGCTGGGCCTGCCGCTGCTGTTCCAGTGCCTGGACGACGGCCGCGTTGCCGGCCGTGCGCTGCAACGCCAGCAACCGGCCCGCGGAGAGCGCGCCCACGGGCCCGGCCGGTCCGGCGGACACGGTCGGCGCGGCGGCGTCCGACGAGCGCGTCGTGGCGGGTGTCGTCCGGGCGGGACGGGCGGCGGTGTCCTGCTGTTCCTGAGAACGCATGCTCCGATCATCTGCCAATTCCCCTCTGTTGGCGGCGAGTTAACCAATCCGCGACAAGCCCGAAGCATCCCGCCGGGCAGTCCGGGCCGCCCGGGCCGCCCGGAAGGGAGCCCGGGAGCCCGGGCGTGCGGGGAGGCCGGGGCATGCGAGGGGCCGGGCGTGCGGGGAGGCCGGGGCATGCGAGGGGCCGGGCGTGCGGGGAGGCCGGGCATGCGAGGGGGCAGGTGTGCGGGGAGGCCGGGCATGCGAGGGGGCAGGTGCGGGAGGGGGCAGCGCGACGAGGTCAGGTGCCCGACGAGGTCAGGTGCGCGAGGAGGTCAGGTGCGCGAAAACGACGACGTTTCCCTGATAGCCGGTCGCCTTCGTGTATCCCCCGCCACAGGTGATCACCCGCAGCTCCGGCCTGCTCGCCGCCCCGTACACCTTCTCGTCGGGGAAGTCCCGTGCCTGGTAGACCTCGACGGCGTCCACGGTGAACACGGCGACGCTTCCGTCGCGCCGGTCCACCTCGATCGCGCTGCCCTTGCGCAGGGCGCCCAGGTCGTAGAAGACGGCGGGACCGTCGGCGTTGTCCACATGGCCGGCGACGATCGCGGTGCCCCGCTCGCCGGGGGTGGTGCCGGCCTCGTACCAGCCGGCCAGGTTCTTCTTCTCGGCGGGCGGGACGTTGAGGCTGCCGGACGGGGTGAGGGCGAGGCCCGTCAGCGGGGCGTCCACCCGGATCGCGGGGATGCGGACGCGGTCGGGCGGGGAGGGCGGCAGCGCCGGGGCGGAAGGGGCCCGTAGGTCCGAGCCGGCCGAGTGGGCCTGGGCCGCGGACGGCTGCGGCGGGGCGTGTGTCTCGGTGCCGCTGTGCAGCAGCCAGGCGCCGCCGCCGAGCGCGATCACGGTGACGGCCGCTATGACGGTGTTGCCGACCCTGCGCATCCCAGGACCCTTCTCCGTGGTTCTTCGGGTGGACGCCTTCCGTGGATCTCCTGGTCGGTCGGGTGGGAACCCCGTTCCCCCTCCGGGCCGCGAGGGGCGTCGGACCCGGAGGGGGAGGGGACATGCGGTACCGGCGGACGGACAGCGGAGGGTGTCCGTCAGATCCCGTCGCCTCTCGCCCGGCGATGCAGGAGCCAGGTACCGCCCGCGGCGGCGACGGCGAGAGCCGCCACACCGGCCGCGGTCTGTACGGGGTCGGGGCCCAGTGCGCCGCCGACCCCCGTCTTCACACTTCCCCGCGGATGCACCGGCTGCCGGTCGGAGGCCAGCACGACCACCAGGTCCCCGGTGACGCGCCGCCCGCCCGCGGCGCACTCCGCGACGATCTCGTACGTGCCCGGCTGCGCGCTCGGCGGCACCCGGAACTGTCCGATCGCCTCGCCCTTGTGCGCGCTGGGCGCGAGCGGGAAGCGACCGGCGCCCACGGCCCCGGCGTCGCCCGTCGCCGCTCCGCCGTCGCCGCACGCCGCCGTGTTCACGGAGACCTGCCCGCCCGGCACCGCGGTGGAGGGGAACACCTCCAGACTTCCGGCACGGGTACCGGCGTCGACGGCGCCAACGGGCGCGGCGAACCCGGCCGTGGCGATGACGGCGAGGGCGGTACCGGCCAGCACATGCGCGGCACGACGTGCGGTACGACGGGCGGTGCGTCGCATCGGTGCTCCTTCGAGCTCTTCGAGTCTCCCTGCCCTTCCGAGGTAAGTCGCAGCACGCCGAGCGCGCTTCCTGAGGGAGCGTCAGGAATGGGATGAATGGGTGTCGGACGGGCGCGCGGGAGAGTGGCCCGTGCCAGGGTTTCACCAGGTCACCGGCGTACGGAGGGCTCGGCTCGGAAAAGCGCCCGCGGGGCGGGTGAACGGGTGACCGCCGAGGGGCGAGCAACCGCCGGGACGGGACGGCGCCGGGCGCGGGGCGGCCCGACGGCTCGCGAGGGGACGCGCCCTCCGGCTCGCACGGCGACAGGCGCTCCGGCTCCCACGGCGACAGGCTCCACGGCTCGCGTGGAGGCAGGCCCCACGGCTCGCGTGGAGGCAGGCCCCACGGCTCGCGTGGAGGCAGGCCCCACGGCTCGCGTGGAGGCAGGCCCCACGGCTCGCGTGGGGACAGGCTTCACGGCTTCCGCCCGAGGGCCCGGCGACGCGGGCGCGGGCGGACCGGCGGCTCACGCCCGGGCGGGGGTCAGTGCCGGGTGTGCCAGTCCCCGCTCGCGATGAGTTCGCCCCGGGCCCGCAGACGGTCGGCTACGGCGGGCGCGGCGACGTACACCCAGGCGCGCACGGCGGGGACCCGGCCTGCGCGGACCGCGCCGTCCGCCTCCCCGTCGCCGCCCGCCTCCGCGCCTCCACCTCCCCCTCGGCCTCCGCTCCCGCCTCCACGCCCCTCCCCGCTCCGGGCGCCGCTCCGGGGCCCGCTCCCGCCCCCGGCTCCAGGTCCGCCCCCGGTCATCGTCACCTCGCGCGCGACCCGCTCGTACAGGTTGCGCGGGTCGCCCGGCACGTACTCCTCCAGCCGGTCGAGCTCGGCGAGCAGCCGCGCGTACGCCCGCGGGTGCGGCGTGACGAGTTCGCCGGCCACCGACGCGCCCGTTGCGTCCCCCGGCTCCTCCACCGCGTAGGGATAGCCGGGCCCCCGGTAGAGCACCGCTCCCGCCAGCCGGGCCGGTTCCTCGCGGAGGGTGCGACCGCGCAGGAGGAGGTCGTGGTTGACCTCGCCGGGACGGAGGGTGCCGTAGACGAAGAAGGGGAGTTCCGGGGCGCTCACGGAAACGATTCTCTCCCCTCACCGCCCTCTCACCGGTCCATCGCGCATGCGCTATGGACATGACATGTCATGCCCTCTTAAATGCCAGGACGACATCAGCGCCACCTCCACAGGCCACCCACAGGCCACCCCCACACGCGCCCCCCACGGCGCCTTCTCGAGGAGACCGAAGACACTGATGAGTCGGATACGGCAGCACGTCCGAGGTTCCCGTCTCGCCACCGCCGGTATCGCCGCCACCACGGCCACGCTCCTGGCCGCCGTACTCTCCCCGGTCGCCGACGCGGCCGACAGACCGACCCGGGCGACGGCGCTCGACAACGCCGCGGCGGTCCTCGCCGACCACGCGGCGAGCCTCGGCCTCACCTCCGTGCAGGGCACCTCCGTGCGGGACGTGATCGTCGACAAGGACGGCACCCAGCACGTCCGCTACGACCGCACCTACCGCCAACTGCCTGTGCTGGGCGGTGACTTCGTCGTCCACCTGGCGCCCGACGGCGCGTACCGCAGCGCGAACCGGGCGACGCGGGCGCCGATCTCGCTGGCGAGCATCACCCCGAAGGTGTCCGCTCCGCAGGCCGCCGACATCGCCGTGAACGCGCTGCGCGCGGCCAACCTCGGCGAGACGCTGAAGCAGGTGAAGGCCAAGCCGCGGCTGGTCGTCGACGCACTGCACGGCACCCTGAAGCTGGCCTGGCGGACGGACGTCGTCGCCCTGGACACGCTCGGCAACCCGGTCGCCCGCGCGGTGCTGACCGACGCCCGCACCGGCGCCCGGATCGACGCCTGGGACACCATCGAGACCGCCTCGGGCGACGGCAAGTCCCTGTACGGGGGCACGGTCCCGCTGCAGACGACCCTCTCGGGATCGACGTACCAGCTCAAGGACCCGACCCGCGGCAACACGTACACCGGCGACGCGGCCAACAAGACCGACCTGTGCATCTTCGGCATCTGCATCAGCCGCGCCCCCGCGACCCTCTTCACGGACGCCGACAACCACTGGGGCACCGGCACCACGGCGGACCGCTCCACGGCGGCCGTCGACGCCCAGTACGGCACCGACGTGACCTGGGACTACTACAAGAACGTGCACGGCCGCAACGGCATCGGCAACGACGGCAAGGGCTCCTACAACCGCGTCCACTACGGCAACAGCTACAACAACGCCTTCTGGGACGACAGTTGCTTCTGCATGACCTACGGCGACGGTGACGGGACCCAGCTGGGTCCGCTGGTCGCCCTGGACGTGGCGGGCCATGAGATGTCCCACGGCGTGACCTCCAAGACCGCCAAGCTGACCTACTCCGGCGAGTCGGGCGGCCTGAACGAGGCCACGTCCGACATCTTCGGCAGCCTGGTCGAGTTCTACGCCGGGAACTCCTCCGACGCCGGTGACTACCTCATCGGTGAGAAGATCGTCCGCTCCGGCTTCGGCCGGGACGCCCTGCGGTACATGGACAAGCCGAGCAAGGACGGCAACTCCGCGGACTACTGGAGCAGTTCGGTCGGCAACCTGGACGTCCACTACTCGTCCGGCGTCGCCAACCACTTCGCCTACCTCCTCGCGGAGGGCAGCGGCACGAAGACCGTCAACGGCGTCACCTACAACTCCCCGACGTACAACGGCTCGACGGTCACCGGCATCGGCCGCGACAAGCTCGGCGCGATCTGGTACCGGGCGCTGACCGTCTACATGACGTCCTCGACGAACTACGCGGCGGCGAGGACAGCCACCCTGAACGCGGCCCGCGACCTCTACGGCACGGGCTCCACGGAGTACAACGCGGTCGCGGCGGCCTGGACCGCGGTCAACGTGAACTGACCCGACATCAACGGTGTGACGCGGCCGCCTCGATCCCGGGCCCCGGGACCGGGACGGCCGTCGCGCGCTCAGTCGCGGGCGACCACGTACGAGCCCGGAGCCCACCGAACCGGATCGACGACCGGACCTGCTGCCCCGTACCCGTGGGTCAGTCGCCCGAGTGGCCCCAGAAGTAGATCTCCTGGGGGGCGTCCTCGTCGTCGTGGAGTACCGCGCATCGTCCGATCCACCGGGACCGTGGGAAGACGTCGAAGTCCGTGACGTGGGCGCGGGTCAGTTCGTCGGTGCCCAGCCGCTCCCGCGCTTCCTCGGCCGTCACGGGTGCCACGGTGCTGTAGTCCGGGGATTCGCCGGGCCCCACGACGTGGAAGACGTCCAGGATCGAGTGGGTGCCGGTCTCCTGGACCAACTCGTCCTCCCACAGCTCCTCCAGGGACTGCGGGCGAGGTTCCCGCTCCGCCTCGGGTCGCCAGTCGCCGCCGTTGACCCAGTAGTAGTCCCCGGCGTCGAACACCTCACGGCGCAGCCGCTGCAGCGCAGCGTTCAAGTCCTCCTGATACGGCACGTAGTAGTCCCACTCCGAAGCCCCCATCAGCCGTCGCCTCCGTTCCGCTGGTCCGGTCCGTTCGTCCGGGACGGCGGAAGCCAGCAGCCGGGTCTGACATCCACGCCCTGAGCTGAGGGCCGGGGGGCGGAGCGGCCGTGGTTCGGTCGGCTCGCCCGCCGCATTCCGAACCCGGTCGCCGGCCCCGGAAAGGCGCCGGGTGAGCCTGCGGCCATCGAGGATCTCCCCGCAGTGACGCGCCGACACGGTCGATCGCCGGGCCGCGCCTCACGCCGGGGCGTCCACAATGCCCCCGTGGACGAAGAGACCGTGCGGGATCAGGCGGACCTGATCCCCCTCATGCTGCAGCATCTGCACGCCCCGCTCGTCGGGGAGTCGTACGTGCGCGGGGTGCTGCCCGCTCCCGGCGGCGTCGATGCCGTACGGGTCGCCGTCGGGCCCGTGGACGCCGTGGACACAGGGGAGTTGACGCTGTACGAGTTTCCGCTCCTCGTCGGCGGCGACCCTGTGACCGCCTATGACGTCATCGGGATGCTGCGCACCCTGTGCGGGGCGGGCGGCCGATCGCCGGACGGGAGCCGCACGGCCGTGAGGGGGATGCCGCTCGTCCCCGTGGACCCGGCGGTCGTGCCGCGGGCCGACGAGAGCGCGGCCGACCGGGGGCTCCGGCTGGTGCGCACCCTGGCCCGGGCCACGTGCTTCGACGAGACCCACGCGACGGATCCCCTCCTGCACGGCTTCCTCTTCCTGGACCAGGACCGGGTGCGCCTGTACTTCCGGGCCGACGGGCTCCCCGGGGTGACCGCCGCCGACGTCCGGACGACCGGGGCGCTCACGGCGCTGATCGCGGCGCTCCCTTCGCTGCTCCTCGGGGAGGTCGAGCGGATGGCGGCGGACGACGGGGATCCGCAGTGCGCCCGGGTCCTGGACCTCACCTACTGGTGAGGAACTCACTTCCCCATGGCCGGATCCACCCGCTACGCTCCCCCCGCGCGCATCCGGCGCGACCAGGCGGTACCGGGGGGTACCGGGGGTAATGGGGGTTGTGGGGGACATGGCCGAGATGGTTGCCGCGCCCGAGAAGGGCCCGAACGCATGGGCTCAGGCCATCGCGGCGCTGGTGGTGGTCGGGGCGCTCGGAGGCGGGCTCTACGTGATCCAGAAGAACGACGCGGCGGCCGCCGACAAACCGGCGGTCTGCACCGTCGACGACGAGGACGAGAAGGCGGCCGAGGAGGCGAAGGCGGCGCAGCGCATCTCCGGGACGCAGCTGTGCACGGCGCTGAACCGCGCGGACCTGCCGGCGCTTCTCGGCACGCCGCAGGAGCACGCGCTGACGGCCTACGGCAGCGACGGCGCGGTCAAGATGGCGAGCGGCACCGAGATCCCCAGCCCGGAGGGCACCGTCCAGCTGGACACGTACACCGTGAAGCTCTCGCGGTCCTACGACGACCTCCCGATCGCCGGGATGGAGGGCCTGCTGAACGAAGCGGAGTCCAGGACGGTCCTCGGCCACCCCGCGGTGCTCTACTCCAGCCAGACGATCGCCTTCAGCTTCGACCTCGGCGGCGGCAAGTCCGACGCCGGTCCCGGCGGCATCGCCCGCGCCCTGGTCGTCGCCCCGGACACCAAGGACGGCGGCGGTTCCTACGAGCTCGCCATCTGGCGCCAGGACGACGTGCGACCGGACGACGCCGCCCTGTCGAGCATCGCGCAGAAGGTCCTGCCGGCCCTCCCGGGCTGGACGTCCGCCGGCTGACGGAGCCCCCGGCCGGCGCCCGGACGGCCGCCGCCGGGCACGACCATCTGGCCGGCGGCTACGCGGACGCCGCCGCGACGGACGCCGATTCCGTCGCGCTGTGCGACGGGACGTTCCGGTACCGCCTGGCGGTCGTCCCGGACGGCCTCGCCCCGCGCCTGTCCGGCCGACCCGGCCGGTCGACCTGCCGGCGGCCGGTCACCCGGCGATCTCCACCCGGACCGCGCACACCTTGAACTCCGGCATGCGCGAGGTGGGGTCCAGCGCCGGGTTGGTCAGCGTGTTGGCGCGGCCCTCGCCCGGCCAGTGGAACGGCATGAAGACGGTGTCGGGGCGGATCCCGGTGGTGATCCGGGCCGGTGCCACCGCCCGTCCGCGTCGCGACACCACGGCCAGCGGGTCGCCCTCGGACGCTCCGAGGCGTGCCGCCAGCCGTGGGTGCAGCTCCACGAACGGTCCGGGCGCGGCGGCGTTCAGCTCGTCCACGCGGCGGGTCTGGGCGCCGGACTGGTACTGCGACACGACCCGCCCGGTGGTGAGCAGGACGGGGTAGTCGTCGTCCGGTTCCTCGGCGTTGGGCCGGTGCGAGACCGGCACGAAGCGCGCCCGTCCGTCCTCCGTGGCGAACCGGTCGAGGAAGAGCCGGGGCGTACCGGAATGCCGACGCCCCTGCTCGCCTCCCGCGACGGCTCCCTGCTCGCCTCCCGCGACGGCTCCCCGGGCGCCTTCTCCGGTCCGCGTCTCCGCTTCCGTGTCGGCACCCGACCCGGCCTCCGCTGCGACCCGAGCCTCCGAGTCCGCCTGCGTCGCCGCCCCCGTCCCCGTCCCCGCCCCCGTCCCCGGCTCCGGTTCTGCCGGGCAGGGCCAGAACACGCCGGCTCCGCTCTGTTCCCTCAGACGGGCGTAGCTGATGCCGGAGTAGTCCGCGACGCCGCCCGCGCTGGCCCGGCGGAGTTCCTCGAAGACCTCCTCGGGGTCGGTCGGGAAGCCCTTCTCGACGCCCAGCCGTGCCGCCAGCTCGTGCAGGACCTCCAGATCGCTCCGTACCCCTTCCGGGGCGGTGATCGCCCGGCGGCGCAGCAGGACCCTTCCCTCCAGGCTGGTCGTCGTCCCCGTCTCCTCGGCCCACTGGGTGACCGGCAGGACGACGTCCGCGAGGGCCGCCGTCTCGGACAGGACGACATCGCAGACGGCGAGGAACTCCAGGGACTTGATGCGCTCCTCGATGTGCGCGGCGTGCGGCGCCGAGACCACCGGGTTCGACCCCATCAGCAGCAGCGACCGGACGTCGGATCCCAGCGCGTCCAGCAGCTCGTACGCGCTGCGGCCCGGGCCGGGCAGCGAGTCCGGGTCCACGCCCCACACCTCGGCGACGTGCCGCCGGGCGGCCGGGTCGTCCAGCTTGCGGTAGCCGGGCAGCTGGTCGGCCTTCTGGCCGTGCTCGCGGCCGCCCTGTCCGTTGCCCTGCCCGGTCAGACAGCCGTAGCCGCTGAGCGGTCGCCCGGCCCGCCCCGTCGCGAGGCACAGGTTGATCCACGCGCCGACCGTGTCGGTGCCCTTGGACTGCTGCTCGGGCCCGCGCGCGGTCAGCACCATCGCGGCCTCGGGTTCGCAGAACAGCCGCACGGTCTCGCGAAGTTGTGGAACGGACACCCCCGTGATCCGTTCCACGTACTCCGGCCAGTGGGCCATGGCGGCCGCTCGCGCGTCCTCCCAGCCCGTGGTCCGCTCCCGCACGTACTCCTCGTCGACCCGTCCCTCGGCGACGATCAGGTGCAGCAGACCCAGCGCCAGCGCGAGATCCGTGCCCGGGCGGGGCGCGAGGTGCAGGTCGGCCTGTTCGGCGGTCTTCGTGCGGCGCGGGTCGATCACGATCAGCGTGCCGCCGTTCTCGCGCAGTTCGTGGAAGAACCGCAGCGCGGGCGGCATGGTCTCCGCGAGGTTGGATCCGACCAGGATCACGCACCCCGTCCTCGGGATGTCCTCCAGCGGGAACGGGAGCCCGCGGTCGAGCCCGAACGCCTTGATGCCGGCCGCCGCCGCGGACGACATGCAGAAACGGCCGTTGTAGTCGATCTGCGAGGTGCCGAGCACGACCCGCGCGAACTTGCCGAGCGTGTACGCCTTCTCGTTCGTCAGCCCGCCTCCGCCGAACACGCCGAGCGCGTCGGCCCCGTGCTCGGCGCGCACCCGGGCGAACTCCCCGGCGATCCGGTCCAGCGCCTCCTCCCAGGTGGCCGGCACGAGCGCGTCGCCGGACCGCACCAACGGGGAGGTCAGCCGCACGCGGGAGGAGAGCACCGCGGGCGCCGTACGGCCCTTGCCGCACAGCGCGCCCCGGTTCACCGGGAAGTCCGTGCGCTCGACCACCTCGACGCCCCCCGTGGGCAGGGGCGACAGGGCCATCCCGCACTGCAGGGCGCAGTACGGGCAGTGGGTGGGCGTCGAAGTGGTCGGCATACGCCCCAGCGTGCTTCGGCCGTGTTACGCGCCGTGCGGTCTCCTGTTACGGCGGTGTGGTGGTGCCCTCCCCGCCGGACGGCGCCCACCGTGAGGCGCCCGCGAAGGGCACCCGGCGTGCGGCGCCCACCGCGGGCCGCCCGCCGGGAGGCGCCCGTCAGGAGGCGTCGGCGAGGGCCCGCGTCACTCCCGGTTCCTTCGGCCCGAGGAACCTCGGGTCCGGCTCGAACACCGCGTCCAGGGCCGCCTTGCCGGCCGCGAGAACCTCCCGGGCGCCCCCGTAGTACCAGGTCACGTCGTGCTTGGCGGCGACCCCGACCCCGTACGAGTCCACCCCCGCCGCCTCGCACAGGGCGACCGCCCGCCGGATGTGGAAGTCCTGGCTGATCAGCACGGCCCGGTCGACGCCGAAGATCTTCTTCGCGCGGACGCAGGAGTCCCAGGTGTCGAAACCGGCGTAGTCGCTGACGATCCGCGAGGCCGGCACCCCGTGGCCGGTCAGATAGGTGCGCATGGCGTCGGGCTCGTCGTAGTCCTCGCGGCTGTTGTCCCCGGTCACCAGCACGACCTCGATACGGCCCGCCCGGTACAGCTCGGCCGCCGCGTCCAGCCGGTGCGCGAGATACGGCGAGGGCTCGCCGTCCCACAGGCCCGCGCCGAACACGACGGCGACCTCGGTGCGCGGCGCGTCGGCGGTCGTACCGAGCCGGTCGGCCGTGGACACGTACAGCCAGGTGGCCGGCAGCAGCGCGAGCACGCACCCGGCCATCACGGCCTGCACCAGCCGCCGCCGACCGGCTCGGGTGCGCGGCAGCCGCGGTCGACGGATGTGCATATGGTGTTCCCCCCAGGTCGAACAGGTCGAAAGCCCCTTCGGCCCCAGAAGACGCAGCCGGCGGTGATCCGGTTCGTTCCCCGGGTGCGAGCCGCATCTCACATCGCGCCCAGGCCCGGCGTGAACTACCGGAAAACACTCGTGACGGTCAGGCAACGGGGGTGCAACCTGGTGCCGTCAGGATCTGTTCATGAAGGCGTCGCCCGCTCAGTACGACGAGTCCGAAGTCCACCTCGACAGTACGGCGCACATCATGAACCGGATCAGCTCCCAGCTCGCCAGCCAGCTCAGCCTCGTCCAGCTCGACGGCCGCCGGCGTCCCGGCCCGCCCGCGCTGGTCGTCGTCGCCCACGGCAGCCGCGACCCGCGCGCCCTGAGCACCGTCCGCACGCTCCTGGACCGCGTCCGCGAACAGCGCCCCGGTCTGGCGGTGCACCTCGGCCACATCGAGCTCAACGAGCCGCTGCTGTCGGACACCCTCGCCGACCTCGACGCCCGGGGCACGGAGGACGCCGTCCTGGTGCCGCTCCTCCTGGCCCGCGGCTATCACGTCCGGCGGGACATCCCCGAGACGGCGGCGAAGGCGCGGGTGCACACGCGCGTGGCCGCGCCGCTCGGCCCGCACCCGTTCCTCGTGGAGACCCTGTACACCCGCCTGGTCGAGGCGGGCTGGCGCACGGACATGACGCAGGAGGAACGCCGCACGAGCGCGGTCGTCCTCGCGGCGGCGGGCTCCCGCGACCCCGACTCGGCCGTCGACACCCGCCGTACGGCCCGTCTCCTGGCGCGCCGGCTCGGCGTCCCGGTGGTCCCCGCGTACGCCACCACGACGACCCCGACCGTCCCGACGGCGCTCCGGGCCCTGGCCGCGCGGGGCCGTGACCGGGTGGCGGTCGCCTCCTACTTCACGGCGCCCGGCCGCTTCGCGACCGAGTCCGCGCAGGCGGCACCCTGGATCGCGTCCGCCCCGCTGGGCACCCACCCGGCGATGGCGAGCCTGCTCCTGCACCGCTACGACCAGGCCCGGGCGACCCCGGCGAGCGCGGCCCCCGAACTCGCGTCGGCCTGAGACCGGCCTGAGCCCCGCCCGGGTGCGGCCCGCGCCCGGCGGGTCCCGCCGCCCGGCCGAGCAGGGGCCCGGGCACCACCGACGTGTCGGACCCGACAGCCGGTCGGACGCCCGGTGCCGCCCGATTGTCGGCCCCGCCGCTTACTGTCGAGACATGGAAGGCACCGCACACCTCGACACCGCCTATGACCCGACGTCAGTCGCCCGCTGGGCCCCCGAGCCGGACAAACGCCCCGGCCGGACCGCCTTCCAACGAGACCGCGCCCGCGTCCTGCACTCCTCCGCCCTGAGAAGGCTCTCCGGCAAGACCCAGGTGGTCACCCCGGGCACCCGCACCGACGCCTGGGACGCCACCCCGCGCACCCGCCTCACCCACTCCCTGGAGTGCGCCCAGGTGGGCCGCGAGCTCGGCGCCGCCCTCGGCTGCGACCCCGATCTGGTCGAGGCGGCCTGTCTCTCCCACGACCTCGGGCACCCCCCGTTCGGTCACAACGGCGAACAGGCGCTGAACGAGTTCGCGCGCGACTGCGGCGGCTTCGAGGGCAACGCCCAGTCGCTGCGGCTCCTCACCCGCATCGAACCCAAGCGCTTCACCGCCGAGGGCTCCGTCGGCCTCAACCTCACCCGGGCCGCCCTCGACGCCGCCACCAAGTACCCCTGGCCCCGGGGCGGCCGTCCCCTCGACCCGGCGTCCGTCAAGTTCGGCGTCTACGAGGACGACAGGCCCGTCTTCGACTGGGTGCGCGAAACGGCCCCCGGCACGCGCACGTGCTTCGAGGCGCAGGTCATGGACTGGGCCGACGACGTGGCCTACTCGGTGCACGACGTGGAGGACGGCCTGCACGCCGGGCACATCGACCCCAACTGCCTGCACGCGGAACCGGAACGCCGGGAGATCTTCCGGGTCGCCGTCGGCCGGTACGTCCCCGCCGGCACGGATCCGGCCGAACTAGCCGCCGCGCTCGACCGTCTCCAGGACCAGGACTGGTGGCCGCACGGCTACGACGGCACGGCGGCCGCCCAGGCCCGCCTGAAGGACGCCACCAGCCAGCTCATCGGCCGCTTCTGCCTGGCCGCCGAGGGCGCCACCCGCGCCCGGTACGGCACCGGCCGTCTCACCCGGTACGGCGCCGAACTCGTGGTGCCCGAAGAGGCCCGCCTGGAGTGCGCGGTCCTCAAGGCGGTCGCCGACCGGTACGTCATGCAGCGCGCCGAACAGGAAGTCCTGCGCGCCGACCAGCGCGTCGTCATCAGCGAGCTCGCCGAGGCGCTCACCGCCCGCGCTCCGGACGGCCTCGACCCCCAGTTCCGCGCGCTGTTCGACCAGGCGCCCGACGACCGCGCCCGCAAGCGGGTCGTCGTCGACCAGATCGCGTCCCTCACCGACGCCTCCGCCCGCTCGCTCCACGGCCGTCTGACGGAGCGGACGAGATCCTGACAAGTGCGGACCGGGTGCGCCCGAACGGGCCCGGAACGTGACCCGACGTGCCCTGATCGGGCACGTCCCCCTTCCCCCATCACCCTGCGTGCGGGACGCTCGCATATGGCGGCACGCACAGTGTTATCCGGGGGACCACCCCCCGGATCCCCGGTAGGAGGCATCACGTGGTCGACGCGGATCAGACATTTGTCATCGTCGGAGGAGGCCTGGCAGGCGCCAAGGCGGCCGAGACGCTGAGGGCGGAGGGCTTCACCGGCCGCGTGATACTGATCTGCGACGAACGCGACCACCCCTACGAGCGGCCGCCGCTCTCCAAGGGCTTCCTGCTCGGCAAGGAGACGCGGGAGAGCGTCTTCGTGCACGAGCCCGCCTGGTACGCGCAGAACGACATCGAGCTGCACCTCGGCCAGACCGTCGACGCGATCGACCGCACCGCGAAGACGGTCCGCTTCGGCGACGACGGCACGCTCGTCCACTACGACAAGCTGCTCCTCGTCACCGGCGCGGAACCCCGTCGGCTGGACGTCCCCGGCACCGACCTCGCGGGCGTCCACCATCTGCGCCGACTGGCGCACGCCGAGCGCCTCAAGGGCGTCCTGACCGCCCTCGGCCGTGACAACGGGCACATCGTGATCGCCGGCGGCGGCTGGATCGGCCTGGAGATCGCGGCGGCGGCCCGGGAGTACGGCGCCGAGGTCACCGTCGTCGAACCGGAGCCCACCCCGCTGCACGGCGTCCTCGGCCCGGAGCTCGGCAGCGTCTTCGCCGACCTGCACCGCGAGCACGGCGTCCGCTTCCACTTCGGCGCCCGGCTCACCGAGATCGTCGGCCAGGACGGCATGGTGCTCGCCGTGCGCACCGACGACGGCGAGGAACACCCGGCGCACGACGTCCTCGCGGCGATCGGCGCGGCCCCGCGCACGGGCCTCGCGGAGGCGGCGGGCCTCACCCTCGCCGACCGCGCGCACGGCGGCGGGATCGCGGTCGACGCCCGGCTGCGCACCTCCGACCCCGACATCCACGCGGCCGGCGACGTCGCCTCCTTCCCGCACGGGCTCTTCGACACCCGGCTGCGCGTCGAGCACTGGGCCAACGCCCTGAACGGCGGCCCGGCGGCCGCCCGCGCGATGCTCGGCCAGGACGTCACCTACGACCGCGTGCCCTACTTCTTCTCCGACCAGTACGACCTGGGCATGGAGTACAGCGGCTGGGCCCCGCCGGGGACCTACGACGAGGTGGTGATCCGCGGTGACGCGGGCAAGCGGGAATTCATCGCGTTCTGGCTGAAGGAGGGCCGCCTCCTGGCCGGGATGAACGTGAACGTGTGGGACGTCACAGAACCGATCCAGAAGCTGATCCGCTCGCGCGAGCGGGTCGACACGGAGGCACTGGCCGACCCCCGGGTGCCGCTGGACGGCCTCGGCGCGTAGACCGGGTTCCGGACGCCCCCCGGGCCGCGTCCGGCCGTCGCGGGCCGGGTGCGGCCGGTCGCGCCCCCGCGTCCGGCCGCACCCGGCACTGCCGCGCGGACGGCCCCGGGCGCCTCGCAGGCCTCACGGCCCGCCGGAGATGTCGGCGCGCCCCCGTAGAATCACCTCGTGGCAGGACGGATCAACGACGAGGACGTGAAGGCGGTACGGGACGCGGTCCCGATCGACGCCGTGGTGTCCGAGTACCTCCAGCTGCGCAACGCGGGCGGCGGCAACCTCAAGGGCCTCTGCCCCTTCCACGACGAGAAGTCGCCGTCCTTCCAGGTCAGCCCGAGCAAGGGACTGTTCCACTGCTTCGGCTGCCAGGAGGGCGGCGACACCATCTCGTTCGTGATGAAGGTCGACCACCTCACCTTCTCCGAGGTGGTCGAGCGGCTCGCCGCCCAGGCCGGCATCACCCTGCGCTACGAGGAGGGCGGCTACAACCCCGCCCACCAGCGCGGCGAACGCATCCGGCTGGTCGAGGCGCACAAGATCGCCGCCGAGTGGTACGCGGAACAGCTCGCCACCGGGGCCGAGGCCGACACCGGCCGGATCTTCCTCGCCGAGCGCGGCTTCGACCAGGCCGCGGCCGTCCACTTCGGCGTCGGCTACAGCCCCCAGGGCTGGGACCACCTCACCCGCTATCTGCGCGGCAAGGGCTTCACCGACAAGGAGCTGATCCTCTCCGGGCTGTCCCAGGAGGGCCGCCGCGGGCCCATCGACCGCTTCCGTGGCCGGCTGATGTGGCCCATCCGCGACATCGGCGGCGAGGTCGTCGGCTTCGGCGCCCGCAAGCTCTACGAAGCCGACAACGGGCCCAAGTACCTCAACACGCCCGACACGGCGATCTACCGGAAGTCCCAGGTCCTCTACGGCATCGACCTCGCGAAGAAGGACATCGCCAAGTCCAGCCGCGCGGTCGTCGTCGAGGGCTACACCGACGTCATGGCCTGCCACCTGGCCGGGGTCACCACCGCCATCGCGACCTGCGGCACGGCCTTCGGCGGCGACCACATCAAGATCCTCCGCCGGCTCCTCATGGACAACGGCAGCGCCCGGGTCATCTTCACCTTCGACGGCGACGCGGCCGGCCAGAAGGCGGCCCTGCGCGCCTTCGAGGACGACCAGAAGTTCGCCGCCGAGACGTACATCGCCATCGCGCCGGACAACATGGACCCCTGCGACCTGCGCCTGGCGAAGGGCGACGAGGCGGTCGCCGACCTGGTCGAACCCCGCACCCCGCTCTTCGAGTTCGCGCTCCGCCAGATCCTCGTCCGCTACGACCTCGACACCCCCGCGGGCCGCGCCGCCGCCCTCGACGAGGCCGCGCCCATCGTGGCCCGCATCAAGAACAGCGGCGCGCAGCACGAGGTCGCCGTCCAGCTGGCCGGCATGCTCGGCATCCTGGACACCCAGTTCGTCGTCAAGAGGGTCGCCCAGCTGGCCCGTTGGGCCCGCGACCGGGGCGGCAAGGGCCCGGCGCCGGCCCGCGGCCCGCAAGCGTACGAGTCCGCCTCCCGGCCCGCCGCCGGCGGCCCCGCCCTCAACCTCCGCAACGCCGTCTACGCCACCGAACGCGAGCTGCTCAAGCTCGCGCTCCAGCGCCCCGAACTGGTCTCCCCGGCCTTCGACGCGTACGGGATCGACGAGTTCACCGCCGCCCCGTACGCCGCCGTACGCCAGGCGATCCAGGACGCGGGCGGCGCCGAGTACGGCGTCAAGGACGGACAGGAGTACCTCGTCCGGGTCCGGGAGGCCGCGCCCGACGACGCGGTCCGCGCGATGGTGACGGAGCTCGCGGTCGAGGCGATCATGCGTCGCACGGTCGACGAGAACTACGCGGGGGAGCAGTTGGTGACGGTGCGTCGCAGGGCCGTCGCCCGCAGGCTCACCGATCTCCAGGGCACGCTGACCCGGCTCGGCCACACGGACCCGGCCCAGTCGGCCGCCGTCCAGAACGAGATGATGATCCTGACCAGGTACGACAGGGCGTTGCAGCACGAGGGCCCGTCCGCTCTCTGAGCCGCCGCCCCGCGGCAGGGTAACCCGCGGTCACGGACCGGACTCAAAAAGTCGCCGCACGCCCCTCGTGGCGGCTGTGTGTCGTACTCCACACTGGGGGCGGTGCCTGAGTCCTCGGAGCGCGGCCGATCCCGGACGGACGCGGCGTGGCCGCCGACTCCGCCCCGAAGTACCGCTGCTGCTCACGTCAGCAGCGATCATCCTGGAGGTCGCCCCCGTGCAGACCCAGACCCTGACCCAGACCGTCAGCAGTGCCGAGAGTACGGCCGGTACCACCGGCGCCGGTCCGGCCGACGGCACGGAACCGGACGCCGAGACCGACGTCCTGGCCGCCGTCCCGCCGCAGCACCGCGCCGCGCACCACCCCGAGACCCACCCCGGGACGCACCCGGAAACGCACCCGGAGACGCAGGCCGAGACCGAGACCGAGCCCGAGACCGAGCCGCCCGTCGAGGCGCTGGAGGAGGCGCCCGAGGACGCCCCCGAGCTCGTCGCGCCGCCCCGCGTCCGGGCCGCCGACAGCGGCCGCCCCTCCTCGGACCTGTTCCGCCAGTATCTGCGCGAGATCGGCCGCATCCCGCTGCTCACCGCGGCCGAGGAGGTCGAGCTGGCCCGGTCCGTGGAGGCCGGCCTGTTCGCCGAGGAGAAGCTGAGCGGCGCGACCGACCTGGACAGCCGACTGGCCCTCGACCTCGACCGGCTGGTCGTCATGGGCCGCATGGCCAAGCGCCGGCTGATCGAGGCCAACCTGCGGCTCGTGGTCTCCGTCGCCAAACGGTACGTCGGGCGCGGGCTCACCATGCTCGACCTCGTCCAGGAGGGCAACCTCGGTCTGATCCGGGCGGTCGAGAAGTTCGACTACGCCCGCGGCTACAAGTTCTCCACCTACGCCACCTGGTGGATCCGCCAGGCCATGTCCCGCGCGCTGGCCGACCAGGCCCGCACCATCCGCGTCCCGGTCCACGTCGTCGAACTCATCAACCGGGTCGTCCGCGTCCAGCGCCGGATGCTCCAGGAGCGCGGCTACGAGCCGACCCCGGAAGAGGTCGCCGCCCAGCTCGACCTGCTGCCGGAACGCGTCGGCGAGGTCCTGCGGCTGGCCCAGGAGCCGGTCTCGCTGCACGCCCCGGTCGGCGAGGAGGACGACGTGGCCCTCGGCGACCTCATCGAGGACGGCGACGCGGCCAGCCCCGTGGAGTCGGCGGCCTTCCTGCTGCTGCGCGAGCACCTGGAGGCCGTGCTCTCCACCCTCGGCGAACGCGAACGGAAGGTCGTCCAGCTGCGCTACGGACTGGCGGACGGACGCCCGCGCACACTGGAGGAGATCGGCCGCATCTTCGGCGTGACGCGCGAGCGGATCCGGCAGATCGAGTCGAAGACCCTCAACAAACTCCGCGACCACGCCTTCGCGGACCAGCTGAGGGGCTATCTCGACTGAGCGGAGCCGCTCGCCGTCCCCCGTGCGAGCCCGTCCCCCGTGCGAGCCGCCCCCCCGTGCGAGCGGCCCCCGTTGATCCCGGAGAAGCCCCGGAGACGTCCCGGGGACGCCTCCGGGAAGGGACCGTCAGTCGACCTCGGCCAGCGCCTGCGCGAACTGGGCCTGGTACAGCCGCGCGTAGGCCCCGTCCGCCGCCAGCAGGTCGCCGTGCGCGCCCTGCTCGACGATCGAGCCGTTCTCCATCACCAGGATCGTGTCGGCGTCCCGGATGGTCGACAGCCGATGCGCGATCACGAACGACGTACGGCCGTGCGCGAGCTTCGCCATCGCCTTCTGGATCAGCACCTCGGTGCGGGTGTCGACGGAGCTGGTCGCCTCGTCGAGCACCAGGATCGTCGGATCGGACAGGAACGCCCGCGCGATGGTGATCAGCTGCTTCTCACCCGCGCTGACCCCGCTGCCCTCGTCGTCGATCACCGTGTCGTAGCCGTCGGGAAGGGTACGGACGAACCGGTCGGCGTGCGCGGCCCGCGCCGCCTCCTCGATCTCGCCGCGGGTGACCTCGCCCGACGCCCCGTACGCGATGTTCTCCGCGATGGTGCCGCCGAACAGCCAGGTGTCCTGGAGCACCATGCCGATGCCGGCGCGCAGTTCGTCCCGGGACATCGACGCTATGTCGACGCCGTCGAGGGTGATGCGCCCGCCGGAGACGTCGTAGAACCGCATGAGCAGGTTCACCAACGTCGTCTTGCCGGCGCCCGTCGGGCCCACGATGGCGACCGTGTGGCCGGGCTCCACCGTCAGGGACAGGTCCTCGATCAGCGGCCTCTCCGGGTCGTACCGGAAGGACACGCCCTCCAGCGCCACCCGCCCGCGCAGCTCCGCGGGCCGCTCGGCCGCCACCGGGTCCGCCTCCTGCTCCTCCGCGTCCAGGAGTTCGAAGACCCGCTCGGCCGAGGCGACGCCGGACTGCACCAGGTTCGCCATCGACGCGACCTGCGTCAGCGGCATCGAGAACTGGCGCGAGTACTGGATGAACGCCTGCACGTCACCGATGGACAGGGACCCCGAAGCGACGCGCAGTCCGCCGACCACCGCCACCAGGACGTAGTTGATGTTCGACACGAACATCATCAGCGGCTGCATGACGCCGCTGTTGAACTGCGCCTTGAAACCCGCCTCGTACAGGGCGTCGTTCTGCTCGGCGAACTGCTGCGCCGACTCCTCCTGGCGGCCGAACACCTTCACCAGCGTGTGGCCGGTGTACATCTCCTCGATGTGGGCGTTGAGCTTGCCGGTGGAGCGCCACTGCTGCACGAAGTGCGGCTGCGACCGCTTGCCCACCCGGGTGGCGACGAAGAACGACAGCGGCACGGTCACCAGCGCGACCAGCGCCAGGATCCACGACACCCAGAACATCATCGCCAGCACGCCGATGATGGTCAGCAGCGAGTTGATCAGCTGGCCCATCGACTGCTGGAGCGTCTGCCCGATGTTGTCGATGTCGTTGGTCGCGCGGGACAGCACCTCGCCGCGCTGACGCTTGTCGAAGTACGACAGCGGCAGCCGCGACAGCTTCGTCTGCACGTCCTCGCGCATCCGGAACATGGTGCGGTTGACGGACTTGTTGACCAGCCGCGTCGCCACCGCCATCAGCAGACCGGCGATCAGGAACACGCCGAGCGCGAAGAGCAGGACCTCGCCGACCGCGCCGAAGTCGATGCCCTTGCCGGGCGTGAAGTCGGTGCTCCTGAGCATGTCGGCGACCTTGCCCTCGCCGCGCTCCCGCATCGAGTCGAGGACCTGCTCCTTGCTCGCCCCGGCCGGCATCTGCCGTCCGACGATGCCCGCGAAGACCAGGTCGGTGGCCTTGCCGAGGATCTTCGGCCCCACCACGCTCAGGCCGACGCTCAGCACCACGCAGAACAGCATCCCGTACAGGGTGAACCGCTCCGGCTTGAACTGGGCGAGCAGTCTCCTGCCGGACCCCTTGAAGTCCAGCGAGTGACTGTCGGGCCCGGTGCCGGCCATCATGCGTCCCATGGGCCCGGCCATCAGGCAGCCTCCGCTTCCGTGAGCTGGGAGAGCACGATCTCCCGATAGGTCTCGTTGTCCGCCATCAGTTCGCGGTGGGTGCCCGTGCCGACGACCAGACCCTCGTCGAGGACGATGATCCGGTCGGCGTCGCGGATGGTGGCCACCCGCTGGGCGACGATGACGACGGTCGCCTCGGCGGTCTCCCGTCCGAGCGCCGCCCGCAGCGCCGCGTCCGTGGCGTAGTCGAGGGCGGAGAAGGAGTCGTCGAAGAGGTAGATCTCCGGCCGCTGCACGAGCGTCCGGGCGATCGCGAGCCGCTGCCGCTGACCACCGGAGACGTTCGTCCCGCCCTGCGCGATGGGGGAGTCGAGGCCGTTCTCCAGCTTGCTCACGAAGTCCTTGGCCTGCGCCACCTCCAGCGCGTGCCACAGCTCCTCGTCCGTGGCGTCCGGATTGCCGTAGCGCAGGTTGGTGGCGACGGTGCCGGCGAACAGGTACGGCTTCTGCGGCACGAGTCCGACGGTCTTCGCCAGCAGCACCGGGTCGACCTCGGCGACGGCCACCCCGTCGACGAGCACCTCGCCCTCGGTGGCGTCGAACAGCCGGGGCACCAGCCCGAGCAGCGTGGACTTGCCGCTGCCGGTGGAGCCGATCACGGCCGTCGTCTCACCCGGCCGCGCCACCAGCTCCACGGACTTCAGGACGGGCTCCTCGGCGCCGGGGTAGCGGAATCCGGCGCCCCGGATCTCCAGGTGGCCGTGCCGGCGCAGCTCGGTGACGGGAGCCACCGGCGGCACCACGGACGACGAGGTGTCCAGCACCTCCTGGATGCGCTCGGCGCACACCTCCGCGCGCGGCACCATCATGAACATGAAGGTGGCCATCATCACGGACATGACGATCTGCATGAGGTAGGCGAGGAAGGCGGTCAGATCACCGATCTGCATCCCGCCGCTGTCGATCCGGTGGGCGCCGAACCACACCACGGCGATCGACGACAGGTTCACCGTGGTCATGACCACGGGGAACATCAGCGCGAGCAGGTTGCCGGTCCTCAGCGACGTGTCGGTGAGGTCGCTGTTGGCCTTGCGGAAGCGCTGCTGCTCGTACTCGTCGCGGACGAAGGCGCGGATGACCCGGTTGCCGGTGATCTGCTCGCGCAGCACCCGGTTCACGGTGTCCAGCTTCACCTGCATGGACCGGAACAGCGGCCGCAGCCGGCGCACGATCAGCGTCACGCACAGGCCCAGCACCGGCACCACGGCGACGAGCACCGCGGACAGCGGCACGTCCAGGCCGAGCGCCAGCACGATCCCGCCCACGCACATGATGGGCGCCGACACCATCAGCGTGAACGTCATCAGGGCCAGCATCTGGATCTGCTGGACGTCGTTCGTCGTCCGGGTGATCAGCGAGGGGGCGCCGAACTGGCCGACCTCGCGGGCGGAGTAGGACTGCACCCGGTCGAAGACGGCCGCCCGCACGTCCCGGCCGAGCGCGGCGGCGGTCCTGGCGCCGTAGTACACGGCGCCGATGTTGCACACGACCTGCGCCAGCGAGATGCCGATCATCACGCCGCCGAAGGACAGGATGTATCCGGTGTCTCCCTCGACGACGCCGTTGTCGATGATGTGCGCGTTCAGGGTGGGCAGGTAGAGGGTGGCGCAGGTCTGGAGGAACTGCAGCGCCACGAGCAGGGCGATGGGTTTCTTGTAGGGCCTGAGATAGGACCGTAGTAGTCGTATGAGCACGCTACGTCTCTCGGAGTCGGCGGGGAGGGGCATTGGTTGCCCCTGGCCCCTATCGTTGAACACTCCACCGGCGTTACCTCAACTGATTAAGCTGAGAGCAGTGCTTTTACGGCCGTCCGCGCGAGCCGGACGCACAGGTGTCCACCCGACGCGCCCCCCGCACCCGCCGCGCCCCTCACGCACCACGCGCCCCCGCCCTCGGAACGCCCCCGGCGACGACCGGCTGCCGTTACGTCCGGTCGTCGCCCTGCCCGGCTGCCGCCTCTCCGCTCCCGTCTCCGTCCGCGCCGCCTATCCGCGGAACGCCCCCGGATGGGTCTGCTCGCGCACCGACACGAACTGCTGCCGCACCGCCTGTCCGACGGCCAGCTCCTCACCCGGGTCGAGCACCTGCGCGGCCGCCCCCTGCCAGGCCGGCGGGGTCCGCGGGTCGAGCGTGCCCTGCGACGCTCCGAGCGCCCACGCGGCCTGCCGGGCCGCCCCGATCGCCGCGTAGTCCGCCGGCTGCGGCACGACGACCTGCGCGCCGAACAGCGCGGGCGCCGCCGTCTGCACGGCCGGCAGCTCGGCCGCCGCGCCGAGCAGGAAGATCCGCCGCACCTCCACGCCCCGCCCGCGCAGCACGTCGAGCGCGTCCGCGAGCCCGCACAGCATGCCCTCGAAGGCGGCCCGCGCGAAGTGCTCGGGCTTCATGGACTCGCGGCGCAGACCCGCCAGCGTCCCGGCCGTGTGCGGCAGGTTCGGCGTCCGCTCACCCTCCAGATAGGGCAGCATGACCAGCCCGTGCGACCCCGGCGTCGACTTCATCGCCAGGTCCGACAGCGCCTCCAGATCCGCCGCCCCGATCAGCTCGGCGGCCCCGCGCAGGGTCCGTACGGCGTTCAGGGTCGTGACGACCGGCAGATGCATGCCCGTCGCGTCGGCCAGCGAGGTGATCATCCCGCTCTGGTCGACGAGCGCCTCGTGGTGCACCGCCATCACGGACCCGGAGGCGCCGAGCGAGACGACCGCGTCCCCGTGTCCGATTCCCAGCCCCAGGGCCGCGGCCATGGTCTCGCCGGTCCCGGCGGAGATCAGCAGCCCTTCCGGCGTCGTACCGGCGGCTTCGGACGGTCCGATCACCTCCGGGAGCATGGCCTGGTGACCGAGCGCCAGCTCGACGAGATCCGGCCGGTAACCGCCGGTGGCCGCGGACCAGTACCCGGTGCCGGAGGCCCCGCCGCGATCGGTGGTCCTGCGTACGGGCCGCCCGAGGAGCTGCCACACCAGCCAGTCGTGGGCCTGGAGCAGTACGGCGGTCCGGGCGGCGGCGTCCGGTTCGTTCTTCGCCAGCCAGCGCAGCTTGGTCACCGGCTGGGCGGCCTGCGGGACACACCCCACCGCCTGCGCCCACGCCTCGCGCCCGCCGACCGCGTCGATCAGATCGGCCGCCGCGACCTGCGCCCGCTTGTCCCCGCCGACCATCGCGGGGCGCACGGTGTTGCCCTGCGCGTCCAGCGGCACGACGGCGTTCTGCTGCGCGGACACGCCGATGGCCTGCACACCTTCGAGCAGCCCCCCGCCCGCGGCCTCGCCCAGGGACAGCAGCCAGGCCTGCGGATCGACGTCGGAGGGCCGCCCTCCCGCACTCTCGGCGCCTTCCATCGGATGCGGCGCATACCCCTGCCGGAGCACGGCTCCGGTGTCCGCGTCGCAGACGACGATACGAGTGAAATCGGGTGAACTGTCCAACCCGGCGACTATCCCCATGGCGAAAATTCTGCCGCACGCGCCGCTCTGGTTGGGCCGCGGAGACCGCAGGGGTGCCCCGCTGCCGTCGAACGAGGGGCGTTGTCGCTGGTCCAGCCCCCGCGAGGCAGCCGCATATGTCACAACGGCGCGGCGCCGGGACGACTCGCCCGGCGCCGCGAAGGAGCCCCGTTAGGTGTTGCTGGTGCCCCAGTCGTCCCCGCTCGCGCCGTTGCTGTTGCGGTCACGCAGGGAGCGCACCCGGCCCGCCACCGACTCGGGCATCCGGTCGCCGACCTTGTCGCTGACCGCGTGGTACGCCTTGCCCGCGTACTGGCGCCCCTGCTGCGCGGCGGTCTCGGCGGTGTTGCGCACGGCGGGGTTCTGGGCGACCTGCCGCGCGGACTTCTTCAACTGCTCGTAGCGCTCGCGCCCGGCTCGCGTGCCCAGTACGTAACCCAGACCCAGCCCGACGACGAACGTGAGCTTGTAGCGCATGACGGCCATCCTCTCCTTGCGTAGTCCCTGGCACGACATGGGCGCCGGGGGGAACCGATTGGCGGAGCACCCCCCTGCTTGCGCTAATGTATGTGTCGCAGCGAGCGAGCGCTTCCTGGCGAATACCCAGGTGAGTACGTTCGATGCAAAACGAGGCATTCCCCTGTAGCTCAATTGGCAGAGCAGCCGGCTGTTAACCGGCAGGTTACTGGTTCGAGTCCAGTCGGGGGAGCTCGGTCCTCCGTAGCTCAATTGGCAGAGCAGCCGGCTGTTAACCGGCAGGTTACTGGTTCGAGTCCAGTCGGGGGAGCATCGTGAACGAGGACCCCATGGGGGTCCTTTTTCATGTCGGCGGGAACCGTGCAGGCCAGGGGTGTTGTCCCCATGGTCGTGCAAGGTCGGCCAGCCGAAGCGTGAGATCGTATGAGCGGCTATGCTGCGGCAGACGGCGCGCACACATGTACGCGACACGCCGCTATGGGGCGGTAGCTCAGCCGGTTAGAGCAGCGGACTCATAATCCGTCGGCCGTGGGTTCGAGTCCCACCCGCCCCACCACATACCTGTTGGGCAGGAACGTTCTCACCTGCCGAAACGGCCGGCGTCGTTGCTCTGGCGCCCGACGCGCCGAGCGCCCGAGATTCGCCGGCTCGCCCCTTATCCGCCCGAAGCGTCGACGGCCCCCGGCCCCGCGACGACGGCACCCTTCCCGTCTTCCTCGGGGACCCCCTCGACACCCCCCCGCACCCGCTCCGCACGGTCGGTGACGGGGTGTCTGCGACGGTTGTCAAGGTGCTTGCCGAAGGTGTGGACGCCAGGACCCGGGAACCATCCGGTCCTTCGGTCCGGCCGTGGCGGAGATCCAGGACATCCGGTCCGGTCGGGTCACAGCGGTCACTGCTGCGGCCGCCGGGATCGACGCCCTCGTGGCCCGCGTCCCCGGCCTCCCGGAGGCCTCGGTCTCAGACGGCCGGACGCGGGTCGCGCACCCGCAGCCTGTGGGCGAGGCGGCCGAGCAGGACGGCGTTGAACAGCCCGGCCAGGGCCGTGCCGACGGCGAAGACCAGGGGGCTGAGCCAGGTGAGCGAGGAGTACTGCGCGGGCGCCGACACCAGGAAGGCGAGCAGGCTGACCGGCGCCGTGGCCATGAGCGGCCAGATCCCGGCGAACCCCGGGTCCGGCAGCACGTACGCGGCATAGAGGAAGAACCCCACCGCCGCGGCGACCACGGCGAGGTACGCCCGCGCGAGCCAGTTGTCCACCGCCGGCGCCAGCAGGGCCGGCACCCGCCCGGACCGGGGGCGCTCCGCGGGGGCCGGGACCGGGGGAAGGGGCGCACGGTCGCCGGCCGTCGCGGATCTCGCCGTGAGGGCGCCGAGCACCGCGGCGTTCACGAGCGCGCACAGCAGCAGCCACCCGGCCCAGAAACCGACGGCCGCCGCCCCGGCCGCCCCGCCGCCCTCGATGCCGGGACCGAAGGGCAGGAGCACGCTCAGGAAGGAGAGGGGCGCGGTGAGCATCAGGGGGGCCGCGGCGATGCCGCTGTCCGGGAACAGGAACATGACCGCGACGGAGGCGGTGACCAGGCCCAGGTAGCCCCGGGCCGGCCAGTTGTCCGTGGCGAGCGCGAGGAGGCGGCGCAGGCGCGGGAGGCGCGGGAGGCGGGGAGAGCGCGAGGCGTCGGTCATCGTGGATCCTTCGGGTCGGTCCGGGTCGGTGATCTCCACGATGGGGCAGGGCGCGCGTTCGGGGTTGAGTACGGGTACTCAACTCCGCCTGGGGGTTCACTGCGTCGCGCGCACGGTCGGCCCGGTGGACGCCGTGCTCTCGCGGAGGATCAGGGCCGTGCCGACGAACGTCGGAGCGGGGGGCCGGTAGTCCTTCTCCAGTTGGCCGCGCAGCAGGTGGAAGGCGTCGCGGCCCAGCCCCCGGAAGTCCATCCGGACGGTGGTGAGGGCCGGGGTGACGAACTCCGCGTGCGGCGCGTCGTCGAAGCCGATCACGCTGACCTCTCCCGGCACCGACCGCCCGGCGTGGTGCAGGGCGCGCAGCACGCCCAGCGCCAGGTCGTCGCTGCCGCACAGGATCGCCGTCACGCCCGGGTCGTGGGCGAGTCGCCGCCCCTCCTCGTAGCCGACCCGCGCCTCCCAGCCCTTGCCGCCGTGGGGTTCGGGCGGGGTGACGCCGGCCGCCTCCAGGGCCGTGCGCCAGCCCTGCGCGCGCGGCCCCTCCGAGCGCCGGGGGCCCGTCGACGTCGGGATCGCGACGTAGTGGACGGTCCGGTGCCCGAGCTCCAGCAGATGCGCGGTGGCGGCGCGGGCCGCCTCGCGGTCGTCGGCCCACACGGCCGGGCGGGGAGGGGTCCGGCCGCGGGCGGGCGCCTCGACGACCGCGGCGCACGGCACGTGCTCCGGGATCCGGTCCAGCGCCGAGGCGCCGAGCCGGTCGAAGCCGATGACCATCAGTCCGCCCCCGTCGGCCGCCGCCGAGGAGAGGACACGGTCCAGGTCGTCCTCCGGCGTCAGCAGCCTCACGCCCGGCGAGCAGCCCGCGGCACGGGCCGCTTCCTCCAGGCCCTGGAGGGTGGCCGCGTAACCGTGGAGGGTGGTGTTCGACGTCAGGACGGTGACCGACCGCGTGACGCCACTGGCCAGCGCGAACGCCGTGGCGTTGCGTCGGAAGCCCAGTGCCGCGACGGCCGCCTCGACCCGCTCGCGGGTCTCCTCGCGCACGTTCGGGTGGCTGTTGATGACCCTGGAGACGGTCTGGTACGAGACTCCCGCGGCCCGCGCGACGTCCCGGATGCTCGCGGCCTTGCGCGGCTCCGGCCCGGGGCCAGAGGGGCTGCCGGAACTCGTGTGACCGGTCACATCCATCTCGCGATCGTCGGTGGCCATCAGGCCGGAGGACAACACCGTACGGGGTCGCCGGGTCCGTCAAGCGCGGTGCGGAGGCCGCGACTTGGACGGCGGGCGCTGTCAGAGCGAGACGCTAGGGTCCCACTGGTCGCGTCACCTCCCTTGGGTGACAACGTTGTTGACTGCCTATCAGGAGCTGAACGCCATGACCTTGAACGCCACCTTCGCCGACTTCTCCGTCGATCCCTTCCGGCTGTCCAACGCCGTCGTCAGGCACGACCGCGCCGGGTTCGGGGGCTCCCACCTGACGCTGGACGCGGGCGGGACGGTGACGCTGGACTTCGAGGTGGCGGACCCGGAGGACATTCCCGAGGTGACGCTCACCGTCACGGCTCTGGTCTCCCGGCTCGGCTCCGCCCCCGGCCACGCCCCGATCGACGTCCTGCTCCAGGGCGAGGCGCTGGCCGAGGGCCTCACCGTGCCCGGCGGTGGAGACCTTCCGCAGGACAACGTGTTCGCCGTGCCGGCGCTCCTGCTGAAGCCGGGGACCAACACCCTGGAGATACGCGTCGCGGCCGAGGCGCGCAGCACGCTGCGGCTCTACCGGATCACGCTGGACTCCGTCGACGAGCGGGGCCGCTCGGAGCGCGCGCTCGCGGCGGAGGCCGCCCGCAACTCGGTCTTCGCCTACCGGACGGAGATCCGCGCCGCGCACGACTCCTCGTCCACGCCCTGGCAGGAGGCCCCGCGACTGGTGTTCCACGTCGATCGGGACGAGCACGCGCTGCCCGCACAGCTCGGCTGGCGCGGCGAGGACGGGGCCGAATCGGCCATCAGCTTCCAGTCGAACATGTCGGACTTCCACGGCAGCCACCGCGCCGCCGACGGCACGGTCTACGAGTACCGCGGCCGTCTCACCGGCGGCTGGGTCTTCCCGGAGGGGCTCGAGGAGACCTCGGCGTCCGGGCTGCACCGGTTCCGCACGGAGGAGGGATACGGCGGCGGCTGGCACCGCTCCCCCGAACTGCGGCTGCTGGTGGACGACGGCGGGGCCCCCGTGGAGCGGGTGACCTGGCGTGACCAGCGAGGCAACTCCGGCGTGGCGATGATCCGGACCGAGTCGCCGGACGCCGGGGCCGACGAGGTCCAGGTGACCGACGTCGAGGCGAGCGACGAGTTCGAGGAAGTGGGGGAGACGGCGGACAACCTGCTGAACGGCTCCCGGACCAAGTGGCTGGCGAACGACGACACCGCCCGGCTCCACTTCACCCTGGCCCGCCCCGCCGCCGTCACCTCGTACGCCCTGCGGTCGGCGAACGACTGCCCCGACCGCGACCCGCGGGACTGGACCCTTCACGGCTCGTCCGACGGCCGGACCTGGACCCCCCTGGACTCCCGCACCGGGGAGACCTTCAGCGGCCGCTTCGAGACCAGGGAGTTCCGCCTCCGCGTCCCCGCCTCGGCGCACCGCCGCTACCGCCACTACCGCCTCGACATCACCCGCAACTCCGGCGCGACCCAGACCCAGCTGGCCCGGGTGCGCTTCGCCGAAGGCGCGACCTCGGGGGTGGCGTTCACCGGTTACTACCAGCGCTGGAACGAGGGCCCCATCGGCTATCGCGGCACGCAGGCCCCCGCCTCCGGATCCGCGTCCGCGTCCCTCGCCGTCCCCGCGCCGCTTCTGGCCGAGGACCTGGAGGCGGCCGTCCGGTCCCTGACCGACACGGCCCAGACCCTGGCCGCCCTGGCCGCCCGCCTCCGCGACGCCTGAGCGAGACACCGCCGGTCCGGCCGGTCCCGTTGCCGCGCCGGTCCCGTCGGCCGTGCCGGTCAGCGCAGGGCGGTGGTCCACTCCAGCTGGCGGGTCAGTTCCTCGTCGGGCCGGGCCGGGGACGGGGCCCCGGGGCCGCGGGGCGGCGGGGTGTGGACCCCGCGGGAGATGTTGCCGCTGACGGTCGTGTTGTGTTCCACGCGGGGGCGGCGGAGCGTCTCGTAGTGGGCGAGCGCGGACTCGGTGTCCGGGGCGTCGCGCAGGCACTTGGCGAGGATCACGGCGTCCTCCAGGGCCATGGAGGCGCCCTGTCCGGTGGCGGGGGAGGCCGCGTGGGCCGCGTCGCCGACGAGCAGGGTGCGGCCGGAGCGCCAGGGCGTGCCGTTGGGCATCTCGGTGGCGTTCGTGACCAGGACGGGGGCGGTGGTGGCCGCGACGATGTCCGCGGCCGGTGTGGCGTCCTCGCGCAGCAGCGGAATCAGCAGGTCACGCCATCGGGTGGGAGTGGCGTGCGCGATCTCGTCGGCGGTCAGGGGGTGGTCGGCGTCGACCCGGGCGAACCAGTACGTCTCCCCGTCCGGTGACCTCGTGTGGCCGAAGGCGGCCGCGCTGCCGCGGATCATCGTGATGCAGGCCGCCTCGTCCTCCCCGGCCGCCGACCAGCGGGTGGCACAGCCGTAGAACACACGCTGTCCCGCGTATCGGGGCCGTGCGTCGGGGGCGGTGAGCCGGCGGACCGTGGAGTTCAGGCCGTCCGCGCCGATCAGCAGGTCGCCCGTGGCCGTGCTGCCGTCGGTGAAGTGCGCGGTGACGCCCGCGGCGCCGCTCTCGACGGAGGCGAGCCGGGCGCCGTGGACGACCGCGACGCCCCGGCGGACGGCCTCCGCCTGGAGCGCCGCGTTGAGCTCACCGCGGCGCAGGCACCGGTACCGCAGCCGGGGGTCGTCGGCCTCGCCGAGCGGGGCGCGGGCCACCTCGCCGCCCCCGGCGTCCACCAGCCGCAGGGTGGTCAGCGGGAAGCCGACCGCGGTGACCGCGGAGGTCGCGTCGAGCTGCGCGAGGGCCCGCAGGCCGTTGCCGGCGAGGGTGAGGAACGCGCCGATGTCCTCGGCGGAGTCGGGATGCGCCTCGTACACGGCGACCTCCTGCCCCGCCTTGTCCAGCGCCAGAGCCGCCGCCGTGCCGGCGACCCCGCCGCCGATGACCAGTAGGCGCGCCATGCCTCACCCCGCCGTTCCGCTCGCGGACGCACGGCCCCGTCGTCGTGCGTCACCCACGGTGCAACGCCCGGACGGCGGCCCGGAGTTCCGCCCGGCGGCCGTCGGGCCGGTCCGGGCCGCTTCTTCACCCGTTCAGCGTCCGAGAGCCGTCAGCACCGCTTCGAGCTGGCCCAACGGCTCGGGGCCGACGACGCGCAGGACGACGGTGTCGGCGCCGGAGTCCCGCAGGGCGTGCAGGGCGGCGACGGCCCGCGCGGGGGTGCCCGAGACGGTGAACACCTCGTCCTGCGGGCGGCCCAGCCAGGCGCCGTGGCCCTCGGTGTGCGGGTGCAGGATCCGCGCGACCTCCTCGGGGTCGTCGCCCACGCAGGCGAAGGACAGCACGGTCAGCGTGTGGTCGGGCCCGGCCCCGCCCTTGGCGGTGAGGGCCCGGGTGTTCTCCAGGTCCCGCGGTCCGTGCCCCTCGGCGATCAGGGTGCCGTCCGCTACCCGGCCGGACAGTTCGAGGGAGCGGGGCCGGACCACACCCGCCACCACCGGTGGCACCTGGGCCGGCGGATGCACCAACTGCACGCCGTCAAGCCGGACTTCGCGTCCTTCGAGGTCCACCCGCTCGCCGCGCAGCAGCGCGCGCACGGACGTGACCGTCTCCTCCAGGAGCGCCAGCGGCGACCGGGGCGCGACCCCGACCGACTCCATCCACTCCCGCACCCCGTGCCCGATCCCGGCCACCAGCCGCCCGGGGAACACCCGTGCCAGTGTGGCCAGTTCCATCGCCAGCAGCGCCGGACTGCGCAGCGGCGCCGGTGTGATCCCGATGCCCACCCGCAGCCGCTCGGTCGCCCCCAGCGCGACGGCCGCCGCCGAGACCCCGCCGTTCCAGCCGAGGTCCTCGACCACCCACAGGTCGTCCACCCCGAGCGCCTCGGCCCGCCGCGCGAACGCGGGCAACTCCTCGGGAGCCCAGTCGCGGTCGTACAGGACACCGACCCGTACGTTCGTCACGTTCGTCATCCCCGGAACCTACGGCGTGGACGGCGGACGATCAACGGTGTGTCCGGGCCTGCGCCACCCCCCGGCCGGCCCGGCCCGCCCCGCTCGTCCAGGGCGTTGTCAGTGGTGGCGGGCAGGATGGGCAGCATGACAACCCCCGGTGCAGTGATTGTGGACGCCGTCGCCTACGCGCAGGCGATCGAGGACGCGGTGAAGGCGTCGGCCGCCTACTACGCGGGTGGCACTTCGGTGCTGGACGACGACGCCTACGACCGGCTGGTGCGCGCCATCGCCGCGTGGGAGGACGAGCACCCCGGGCAGGTGCTGCCCGACTCGCCGACCGGCAAGGTGGCCGGCGGGGCGGTCGAGGGCGACGTCCCGCACACGAGGGCGATGCTCAGCCTGGACAACGTGTTCTCCGCGGAGGAGTTCACCGCGTGGACCGCCTCGCTCGCCCGGCGCGTCGGCCACGAGGTCACCCGGTTCAGCGTCGAGCCGAAGCTGGACGGCCTGGCGATCGCGGCCCGCTACACCGACGGCCGCCTGACGCGGCTGATCACCCGGGGCGACGGGACGGCCGGGGAGGACGTCTCACACGCGATCGGCACCGTCGAGGGGCTGCCGGAGGAGCTCGCGGAGCCCGTCACCGTCGAGGTGCGCGGCGAGGTCCTGATGACGACCGCCCAGTTCGAGCACGCCAACGAGGTACGCACCGCGCACGGCGGCGCGCCCTTCGCCAACCCGCGCAACGCCGCCGCGGGCACCCTGCGCGCCAGGGAACGCGCCTACACCGTGCCGATGACCTTCTTCGGCTACGGACTGCTGCCGCTGGACGCCACCGGACCGGCGCTGGCCGAGCTGCTGGAGGAGAGCGCGCACAGCGACCTCATGACCCGGGCCGGCGACTACGGAGTGAACACCACCGCGACCACGGCCGTGCCCGGCGTCACCGCGGGCACCGTCGAGGAGGTCCTGGCCCGGGTGGCCGAGATCGCCGCGCTGCGCGCCTCGCTGCCGTTCGGGATCGACGGGATCGTCGTCAAGGCCGACCTCGCCGCCGACCAGCGCGCCGCCGGCTCGGGCTCCCGCGCCCCGCGCTGGGCGACCGCCTACAAACTCCCCGCCGTCGAGAAGATCACCCGGCTGCTGGCGGTGGAGTGGAACGTGGGGCGCACCGGCATCATCGCCCCCCGCGCCGTCCTGGAACCGGTGCGGATCGACGGCTCCACCATCACGTACGCCACCCTGCACAACGCGGCCGACATCACCCGCCGCGACCTGCGTCTCGGCGACCACGTGATGGTCCACCGGGCCGGAGACGTCATCCCGCGCGTCGAGGCGCCCGTGGCCCATCTGCGCACCGGCGACGAACAGCCCATCGTCTTCCCCGAGGTGTGCCCGCGCTGCGGCTCGGGCATCGACACCGGCGAGCAGCGCTGGCGCTGCGTCAACGGCCGCGACTGCCACCTCGTCGCCTCCCTCTCCTATGCCGCAGGCCGCGACCAGCTCGACATCGAGGGCCTCGGCCACACCCGGGTCGTCCAACTCGTCGAGGCCGGACTGGTCACCGATCTCGCGGGCCTGTTCGCCCTGACCCGTGAGCAGCTCCTCGGGCTGGAGCGGATGGGGGAGACCAGCACCGACAACCTCCTCGCCGCGCTCGCCGCGGCCAAGAGACAGCCGCTGTCCCGGGTCCTGTGCGCCCTCGGCGTCCGCGGCACCGGCCGCTCCATGTCCCGCCGGATCGCACGCCACTTCGCGACCATGGACCTGCTGCGCGCCGCCGACGCCGAGGCGATCCAGCAGGTCGAGGGCATCGGCACCGAGAAGGCCCCGTCCATCGTCGCCGAGCTGGCCGAACTCGCCCCGCTCATCGACAGACTCGTCGCCGCCGGGGTGAACATGACCGAGCCCGGCGCGACCCCGCCCGCACCCGCGGCGCCCGACGCGGCCGGCGGTGAGGGCGCGGACGAGGACGAGGACGAGGACGAGGACGCGCGGGCCGTCGCCGCCGGGCCGCTGGCCGGGATGACCGTGGTCGTGACCGGCGCGATGACCGGAACGCTGGAGAAGCTCAGCCGCAACCAGATGAACGAGCTGATCGAGCGTGCCGGGGGCCGCTCGTCCTCCAGCGTCTCCAAGAAGACCAGCCTGGTCGTCGCCGGGGAGGGCGCCGGATCCAAGCGGACCAAGGCCGAGACCCTCGGGGTCCGGCTCGCCGCGCCCGACGAGTTCGCCGCTCTGGTCGCCGACTACGTCGACGCGGCGCCGGAGCGCGTCGGGGAGCCGTCGGCATAGTGGCTCCGGGTGGTCCGAGCGGTCCCGGCGGTCCGAGCGGTCCCGGCGGTCCGAGCGCTCCGGGCTGTCCGAGCGCTCCGGGCGGGGAACCCGTCACCGGGCCGGCCGTCAGGTCGGCCGGCCCGGTGACGGTGACCGGTCGGGCCCGGGCGCGGCGGGGGCCGCCGCCGGGACCCGGTCACGGGCGAGGCGCGTGCCCGGACGCGCGCGAGCGCCTCAGCCCTCGACGGGCTTGCCGCGGCCCCAGGCCCAGGCGAGGCGGTCGGCGCCCGACTGGTTGGTGGTGGCCAGCCAGGGGCGGGCGGTGCTGCCGGTGAGGGTCTGCACCGAGTACGTGTCGCCGGTGCGCAGCCCCGGCCAGTACACGGAGCCCATCCTCAGCTCGCGGAAGGTGTCGGTGACGGCCTGCACGTAGTTGACGAAGTTGTCGTCCGGGGTCTTCACGTCGTAGTTCAGGCCGGTCGTCATCGGGGCGCCGAACTCGTCCGCGACGGTCCGGTTCGCGCAGTCGCCGATGCGCACCTTCAGGTCGGCCACCCACTGGTCGTAGGTCGCGTAGTCCTTCCAGAACCCGTAGTGGTGCAGGGAGAGATACGTGCCCTTCAGGCGCGGGTCGGCGCAGACCGAGGTGACGTGGTCGTTGTAGCCGGCGCCGCTGACGAACACCCGGTCGCGCGGGACCTTCGCGTACGTCGACAGCCACGTGGCCGCGATGTCGGCCCACTCGGTGTCGGTGTAGCCGTGCGGCTCGTTCATCGGCTCGAAGTAGACGTGCTCGTCGTTCTTGTACGCCTTGACGACGGTGTCCCACATCGGCCAGTAGGCGGCCGTGTCGTCGATGAACCCGTCCTTGCGGGCGCCGGTGCCCTCCCAGTAGGAGACGATGACCTTGAAGCCCTGGTCGGAGGCCGCGTCGACGACCCCGCGGTAGGACTTCCAGTACGCGCTGTCGACCGTGTACGGGTTGATGGGCAGCCGCACGGTGTTGGCGCCGAGGTTCGCGCGGAACGCCGCGATGATCCGGGTCGCCTTCGCGTAGGTCTGCCGGTAGGTGTCCGTGGTCGACAGGCCGGACAGCTGAAGGAGGTCGTCGGCGAAGTTGTCGCGCGGGTCGGCCCAGTTCACGCCCTTGAACTGCGTCGTGCCGGTGGCCGGCGCGGCTCCGGTGGAGGAGGCGGCGGCGGGGCTGCCGGCCAGGGTCGTGCCGGTGACGGCGGCGACGGCGACCGCGACGAGGGCGGCGCGCAGGCGGGGCGAACGGGAGGCTCTGGTGGGGGTCTTGCGCATGACGTGCCCTTTCAGGAGAGGCGGCTCGGCGCTGGGGGACGCGCGGGCTGGGCGGCGGCCGCCACGCGATGTTTGCGTAAACATCACGCCCCGGGGGTGGCAGATGTTTACGTAAACATGGCGGCGCCGGAATCGTGGCACCCGGCGATGTGATCGTCAAGGTTTCGGGCGCGTAACGCCCGTTGCCCGATGGGCGGGTGGGGCGGATGCGGCCGGTGGCGGGGCGGACCGCCGGTCGCCGCCGCGAGGGGCGGCCCGCACCTGTGCCGACCGCGCCCGGGCCCCGCGGGCGAGCGTGGCGGCCGGGTCCCGCCGCCCGCTTTCCGCGTCCGGCCGGGCGGTCGCGCCGGACCCCTTCCCGCAGGTGTGAAATCGCGTCATGAATTCCTGTGGCGCACCGGCGTGGCGCGGCCCTTCCGAGGGTGATTTCCGTTGGGCTTCCGGGCGGGAATGCCATGGTGGCCCACCTGGCGGAAAAGGACCGCCCGGACGCCTCCGTTTGTGAATTCCGTTGGCTTTGGAACAAGCTTCGTGGAAGTATCCGGGAAGATCAATTAAATGGCACCGAGAAGGGAATCAGCTGTGCCTTTCAAGCCGTCCCGTCCGGCCGTCGTCGCGGCGTCCACGCTGTCCGTCCTCATGCTGACAACGGTCGGCGTGCACGCGGAAGAGCCTGCTCAGGCAGGCGCGGCGCCCGACATCTCCGTCACCCGAGTGATGCGGCACCTCGACGCGCTCCAGCGGATCTCCGACGCGAACAACGGAAACCGAGCCCACGGCACGGCCGGTTATCAGGCCTCCGTGGACTATGTGAAGAAAAAGCTGGACGCCGCCGGATTCACCACCTCGCTCCAGGAATTCGAGTTCGGTGGAAAGAAGAGCTGGAATCTTATCGCCGACTGGCCCAGGGGTGGCCGGTCCGGGAATGTCCTCATGATCGGGGCGCATCTCGACTCGGTGGAGACGAGCCCCGGAATCAATGACAACGGCTCCAGCGTCGCCGCGATCCTGGAGACCGCGCTCACGGTGTCCGCGAAGCACGTCACCCCTTCCCAGCACCTCCGGTTCGGCTTCTGGGGCACGGAGGAGGAGACCTACATCGGCTCCACGCACTACGTGAACACCCTGCCGGCGGCCGAACTGTCCAAGATCACCGCCTATCTGAACTTCGACATGATCGGCTCACCGAACCCCGGGTACTTCGTCTACGACCAGAGCCCCGAGGTCGCCCGGCACTTCGACGGGTACTTCGCCGCCAAGGGCATCCCCACCGAGCCCGCGACCGCCCTCAACGGCCGCAGCGACCACGAGCCGTTCCTGGCCAAGGGCGTCCCGGTGGGCGGGATCTTCACCGGATCCGCCGAGATCAAGACCCCGGAGCAGGCCGCGAAGTGGGGCGGCACCGCAGGCGAGGCCATGGACAAGTGCTACCACCAGGCCTGCGACACCCCCGCCAACATCGACAGGCGGGCCCTGGACGTCAACAGCGACGCCGTCGCCTCGATGGTGTGGAAGCTGGGCGTGCGCGGCTAGGACCCGTGCGGCCGCCGAGGGGGCGGGACATCCGGCGCCTGCCGGGTGTCCCGCCCCCTCGGCTCTCAGGCCCGTCGGCGCTCCCGGGGGCGGACGGCCAGCCGGGCCAGCCGCTCCCGGTCGACCTTGCCCGTCGGGCCGACCGGCAGGGCCGGCAGGACGAGCACGTGCTCCGGCAGCATGTAGCTGGGCAGGCTCTGCGCGAGATGCCGGCGGACGAACCCGCCGCGCGGCAGCGGGTCCTGGCCTCCCACGGCCACGGCCGCCACGATCTGCGGGCCCTCGTCGCCCCGCAGCGTGGTGACCGCGCAGTCCACCACCCCCGGCACCTGCCGCAGGGCGGCCAGCACCTCGCCCAGCTCGATCCGGTAGCCGCGCACCTTGACCTGGTCGTCCCGGCGGCCCCGGAACTCCAGGTTGCCGTCGGCCATCCACCGGGCCCGGTCGCCCGTGGCGTACATGGACTCGTCCGCCAGGCCGCTCACCGTGTCGGCCGTGAACTTGGCGGCCGTCAGCTCCGGATCGCCGACATAACCGTCGGCCACGACCACGCCCGCGATGTGGAGATCGCCCTCGACACCGATCGGGCACGGCTTCCGGTCGCCGTCCAGGACGTAGTAGCGGGCGTTCTGGATCGGCTTGCCGTACGGGACGCTCGTCCAGGCCGGGTCGATCTCGCCGACGTCGAAGTGGTTGGACCAGATCGTCGCCTCGGTCGCGCCGCCCAGCGCCACGACATGGGCCCGCGGGAATCGGGCCCGGACCCGGCCGGGCAGGGCCAGCGGCACCCAGTCGCCGCTGAGGAAGACCAGCCGCAGGCTCGGCACCGGGTCGGCGGCCGCCCCGCCAGACCCGCCCGCCCCACCCGTCTCGTCCGGCACACCCGTCTCGTCCCTCACACCCGTCTCGTCCGGTCCACCCGTCCCGTCGGATCCAGCCGGTCCGTCCGGTCCGTCGGCGAAGGACATCACCATGCCGAGCGCGGCGGGCGCCGAGTCCCAGAAGGTGATCGGCTCGCGCAGCATGATGTCCAGCAGCCGCTCGCCGTCGGACAGTTCGGCGGCCGGGACGACGCGCAGACTGGCGCCCGCCGCGAGCACGCCGAGCAGGTCGTAGACGGACAGGTCGAAGGTGAGCGCGGTGACCCACAGCAGACAGTCGTCCGGACCCACGGCGTAGGTCTCGTTCACCCACTGGATGACGTTGACGGCACTGCGGTGGCGCACCGACACGCCCTTCGGCACGCCGGTGGAGCCCGAGGTGAAGATGACGTACGCGGTGTCGTCGGCGCCGGGACCGGCCGGCAGCGGCAGCGCCCGTGCCTCCTCGACGTCGCTCCAGGTGCTGATCACCGGCGTGTGCGGGGCGGCCGTGTCGGGCGGCGCCAGGCGCAGGACGACGTCGTACCGGTCCCGCAGGACCGGTGGCCAGTCCTCCCCGTCGCGCCGGTGGACCTCCGCCCGGACCGGCAGGCCCAGTTGGGCGGAGAGTCGCCCGAACCACTCGGCGGGGACCCGCAGATGACCGGAGTCGTCGCCCTCGCCCGGCTCCGCGAGGTCGGCGAGGACCACCGCCCCGCCCGGTGCCAGGGCGCCCACGGCGTCCCGCAGCACGCAGCGCAGGTACTCGAACCCGGGGAAGAACTGGGCGACGCTCGCGAGCAGGACGACGTCCGCGCTCGCCGGGGCCAGCACCTGGCCGAGGTCGGCGGCCGCGGCCCGCACGAACCGCGCCCCCTCGCCGGCCTCCCGCCCCGCCCGCTCCAGCGCGACGGCCGACACGTCGACGCCCGTGTAACCGGCCACCCGGTCCCGCAGCGCCCCCGCGATCAGACCGGCGCCGCAGCCCACCTCGACGACCCGGGGCCGCGCCGCCGCAGGAGCCGCCGACAGCACCAGGTCGCGCACGTGCGCGACGTAGGTGTCGATCTGCGCGGCGGAGATCGAGTCGCCGGGGTTCCGGTTGAAGCCGGAGGCCCGGCCCAGGTCCTCGTCCTCGGCGACGGCGTCCCACAGCAGGCCCACCGCCTCCGTGTCCAGCGGGTCCGGGGCCGCGGCCCGCAGATCCGTGCAGACCAGCCGCACGCCGGAGCCCGCGAGCTGCCCGGCCTCCTCCGCTCGGCGCGCCAGCGCATGGCCGGTGACGAGCCATGCGATGCCCGACTGGCGGAGCGGCGCCGCGATCCTGGAGGCCGGCCAGCGCGCGTCCAGCGGCACATAGGCGGCGCCGGTGCGCAGCACGCCGACGACCGCCAGCACGCTGTCCCACGAGTTCTCGTGCAGGATGCCGACGAACGCGCCCCGGCCCACCCCGTGACCGGCGAGGAAACGGGCGAGCAGGCCCGAGTCGGCCCACAGTTCGCCGTACGTCCTGACCTCCCCCTCGCCGAGGCGGACGGCGGGAGCGTCGGGGGACTCCCGCACGCGCCGCTCGATCAGGTCGATCATGCTCGCCCGGTCCTCGAACGGCCGTGCCGTGTCGTTCCACTCGGCCGGCGGCACCTCCCAGGAATCCGTCGACAGCTCCGTCGACGGCTCCGCCGAGCGCTCCCTCGACCGCTGTGCCGGTTGCCCGGACGGCTGGTCTGCCATCTGCTCTGCCCTCCTTCAGCGGTTCACGGATGCGCGGACGGAGGTCAGATCACCCGGCCGTACTTCGGGTTGTCGCGGTGGATGACCCGCTCGCGGATGCGCAGTTCACCCTCCTCGCGCACCATCAGGTCCTCGACGCTGGAGGACGAGAAGAAGTGCACCTCGTCCAGCGTGTTCGTCTGGGTCACCAGCGAGTAGTAGGTGACGCGCAGGCCGTCGCCCTCGGTCTCCTCGATCAGGAAGTGGTCGAACCAGTGCCGGGTGACCAGCCCCTCGTACATCGGGAGCATGCTCTTCATCTTGGCGCGCATCGCCTCGCGGCCCTCCACCTTCTCGCCGCGGTGCGGGTGGGCGACCGAGCCGTCCTCGGTGAAGGTCGCGGTGAAACGCTCGATGTCCAGGTCGTCCAGGACGCGCATCTGGCGGGCGTAGAAGTTCTTGACCTCGACGTAGAGGTCGGCGGTGACGGACATGCGTGCTCCTCGGTAAGGGAAACGGAAACCGGTGGGTGGTCGGTGGGCCGGCGTCAGCGCGCCGGGGCTTCCTCGAGGACGAGGAAGGCGTTGGTGCCGCCCACGCCGGCCGACATCAGGCCGGCCTTGCGCGGGCGGCCGTTCGTGGGCCAGGGGCGGCCTTCGGGGAGGATGCCGAAGCGCTCGCCGCGCCCGGTGAACTCCTCGATGGGGAACTCGGTGTTCGGGGTCGCGGGCAGGAAGCCGCGGTCGATCGCGAGGCACGTCTTGATCAGGGCCGCCATCCCGGCGGCGGTGTCGCAGTGGCCGACGGAGGCCTTCACCGAGCCGACCGCCACCGGCGGCCCGTCGGCGCCGAGCCCCTCGATCAGCGCGGTCGCCTCGATCTGGTCGTTCAGCGGGATGCCGACGCCGTGCGTCTCGACGTAGTCGACGTCGGCCCCGGTCAGCCCCGCCGCCTCCAGAGCCCGGCGCACCGCGCGGACCTTGCCGTCGACGCCGGGGATGACGAAACCGGGCTTGGCCCGCCCGTCGTTGGTGACGGCGCCGCCCCGGACGACGGCGTAGACCGGATCGCCGTCGCGCAGGGCGTCGTCCAGCCTGCGCAGCAGGACGGCCCCGGAGCCGTCGCCGGGCACCACACCGTTGTGCCGGCGGTCGAAGGGGCGCACGATGCCCTCGGTGGAGTAGATGCTGCGCGGGGAGCGCAGGTAGGAGCCGTCGGCGTCCTCCTGGATCGCCACCGCGCCGGCCAGCGCGTAGTCGCAGGCGTGCGCCCGCAGGCTCTGGCAGGCGAGCTGGACGGCCACCGTGGAGGTGGCGCACGCCGAGTCCAGCATCAGCGACTCGCCCCACAGGTCCTGGAGATAGGAGAAGTAGGGCCCGGCGAACGTCGGGTCGACGTGCACCACGTCGTCGAAGGCGGCCCGCGGCACGTGCTTGGTGCGGGCGCAGCCGGCGTAGACCGCGGTCCGGTCGGCGATCGCCGACAGCCTGAGCCCGGCGTCCTCCGCCGCCTGCCACAGCGACTCCTGGAGGATGCCGTGCTGCGGGTCCAGGCCCTCGACGCCGACGAGCGTGTGGTCGTACGCGCCCCGGTGCGGGGCGAGCCCCCACGAGTGGACCCGCAGCCGGTCCTCGCCCAGGTCCTCCACGACCGGGACCGGCTCCCGCCGGAAGCAGTCCCGGCCCGCCACGAGGTTGTCCCAGAACGCCCCGACGTCGGGCGCCTCGGCGAAGCGTCCGCCGACGCCGATGACGGCCACCGGGGCCGAATGCTTGGCGAGTTCCGACATGCCTGTCCTCCCGTCAGCCGAAAGTGAGCGCGATCTTGACGACGTCGTCCTGCCGGTGGTGCGCGAGGTCGAAGGCGTCGGCGATGTTCTTGATGTCGAAGGTGTGGGTGATGTGGTCGTCGACCCGGATCGAGCCGTCACCGATCAGCTCCAGCGCGGTCCGGAAGGAGGGCAGCCCGGGTTCCAGCTGGGCGCCGCCGACCGCGGTGATCAACTGAGCCTGCCGGACGAAGAGATGGGCGTACGGGATGCGCATGTCGTAGTCCTCGGGCATGCCGAAGAAGCCCAGCCGGCCGTGCTGTCCGACCATCCGCATCGCGTGCTCGCGCGCTCCGTCGGTGCCGGCCGCCTCGACGACCAGGTCGGCGCCCTTGCCGCCGGTCGCCTCCATGACGACCTCCTCGGCGCTCTGCCCGGGCACGTGCACGGTCGCGTCCGCGCCCAGGGAACGGGCCACCGCCAGCCGTCCCGGCTCCAGGTCGACGGCGACGACCTTCTCGAACCCGCGGTGCTTGAGCAGCTGCTGGAACAGCAGTCCCGCCGAGCCGACGCCGACGACGGCGGCCGTCGATCCCTCCGGCACCGGCTCCGGCCAGAACCGCTTCAGCGCGAAGACGACGGTCCCGAGCTGCTGCGCCATCAGCTGGACGGTCGGCGCCCCGGTGCCCTTCACCGGCAGCAGGAACCGGTCGGCGATGGTCTGGTAGCGGGCGAACGACGCCATGTAGGCGTGGTTGGGCACGGTGAGCACCAGGTCGCCCGGCGAGAAGCGGGCCGACCGGCTCTCGACGACCTCCCCGACGCCCTCGTGCCCCGGGTAGCCCGCCGGGCAGGGGTAGGGGTGGTCGCGCATGTCCCGGAAGAAGGGGGACTCGGCGCGCACCCGGTGCACATCGCTGCCGCAGATGGCGGCCACGGTGTTGCGGACGAGGACCTCGCCCTCGGCCGGCTCCCGGAAGGCGACCTCCGCCACCTCCAGACGCCCGGGTTCGACGAGAACGGCGGCTTCGCCACGTACGTGCGACATGCGGACCTTCCTTAGGAATGTGCGGGGAGCGCGGACGCGGAAGACGCCCACGACAGGGGGTGGCCGGGCAGCCGCAGCCGGCGCGCCGGGCCGGCCGGCGTCAGCCGCACCTCGGCGCCCTGGCACCACAGCGCCGCGAGAGCCGACAGCAGGGCCCGCTCGTCGGGCTCCACCGCCTCGACGTCGAGGACGGCCACCTCGCCGAGCCGGTCACAGGCGGCCCGGAGCAGCTTGGCCGGTTCGGCCTCGGCCGACAGGTGCTGTTCCTGCGGCGCGGGCCCGTCGGGGAGCAGCGGACCCAGCGCGGTGGACCACAGCAGGGCGGGACGGCGGGGCACGGGAACGCGCGCCGAGGTCCCGTCGGCGGCCAGCCGCACGCCTTCCCCGGGCGTGAGCGCGCCGCTCACCACCGCGGCCGCGAACCGTCCCGTTCCCCCGCCGTACACGGCCGCCGGGGTCACGCCCCGCTCGGCGAACCGACCGGCCAGCCGCAGCTGACGGTCGAGCGCTTCGGCGGCCCGGCCGGCGCCGTCCGGCGGTCCGTCCGCGAAGGCGAACACCACGGCCGGGGGAGAACCGGGGACGGCGGGCGGCGCGGTGTGCGGGGCGCGCAGCGCGCGCACCGCCTCGGCCAGGTCGGACGCCACGACGGCGCACCGGTGAGCGAAATGGTGACGCCCGACGTCCAGCGTGTGGGCCACGTCCGCCAGTGTCAGGCCGGGGTTCGCCTCCAGGTGGGCGGCCAGCCGTTCGCGGGCCACGGCCAAGGCGTCCGCGGTGGCCGCCGAGAGGGCGACGATCCGCGGACCGGACGGCGACACCGGCGTCCGCGCGCCGGTCCGCCGGGGTGTGACGGCGGACGGGGTGCGAGTGGCGTCGGCGGGGGCCGGGGCAGCGACCGCGGCCGTGGTCGTGGGCGTGGTCGCCGCGATCAGGCGGGCCTGGTCGTGCACCGTGACATGGCGCAGCAGGTCGATGACCGGGACGTCGGCGCCGGTCGTCAGCCGCAGCTGCTCGCGCAGCTTCACCAGCAGCAGCGAATGCCCGCCGGCGTCGAAGAAGTTGCGGTCGGGCCCGAACCCGTCGTGCTCCAGCACCGCCCGCCAGGCGGCCCGCACACCTTCCGCCACGGAGGCCACGGAGGCCACGGAGGTCAGGGAAGGCGCGCCGGTCGCGGAAGGCGCGGAGGGCGGTTCCGGCGCCCGGGTCGCGGTGGAGGCCGGCGCGGGGTCGGGACGGGCGGACCGGGTCGCCCGCTCCGGGTCCGGCAGCCGACGCCGGTCGATCTTGCCGGTCGGGGTCAGCGGCAGCTCTGCGACCAGCACCAGGTGGCTGGGCACGGCGAAGGCGGGCAGCCGCAGTCTGGCGTGCCGGCCGAGCTCGTCGGCGTCCGTCCCGGGCGCGGCCACCGCGTAGGCGACGATCTCCTTCTCGCCGCGCCCGTTGACGCGCGTCGTGACGAAGACCGACCCGACGGCCGGATGCGCGTCCAGCACCGCCTCCACCTCGCCGAGTTCGACGCGCTGGCTGCGGATCTTCACCTGGTTGTCGTTGCGGCCGATGAACTCCAGCAGCCCGTCGGGGCGCCAGCGCACCCGGTCGCCGGTCCGGTAGAGCCGGGTCGTGCCGTCGGTGACGAACCTGTCCGCCGTCATGCCGGGCGCGTTGAGGTAACCGTCGGCCAACCCCGCCCCGCCGAGCAGGAGTTCACCGGGGACCCCGCGCGGCGCCGGACGGGTGCCGCCTTCCTGCACCACCCGTACCTCGGTGCCCGGCACCGGGCGGCCGATGGGCACCGTCCTGGCGTTCGGCGCCAGGTCGGTGATCGGGAACCAGGTCGAGGTGAAGGAGTTCTCGGTGGGCCCGTAGCTGTGCAGCAGGACGCCGGGACGGGACCAGCGCAGCGCACGGCGCATGTGCCGCACGGAGATCAGCTCACCGCCGAAGTACACCCGCCGCAGCGACTGGAGCAGGTCCGGGGCGTCCTCGATGATCCGGTTGAGCAGCGGTGTCGTCACGAGCAGCGTGCTCACCCCGCGCTCGCGGACCACCGTGCGCATCTCGCGGGGACTGAGCACCAGGTGCTTGTCGAGGACGACCAGTTGCGCGCCGTGTGCGAGGGCGCCCCAGATCTCGTAGCTGGCGCCGTCGAAGTTGAGCGGGCACAGCTGCGCGACGACGTCGGTCTCGTCCAGCGGGAGGAAGTCGGGCCGTTCGAAGAGCCGGGCCAGCCCGCGGTGCGGCAGGACGACCCCCTTGGGCCGGCCGGTGGTGCCGGACGTGTAGAGGACGCAGAGGGTCGCGCCGTCGTCGTACGCGATCTCGGGGGCGGACCGGCCGCGGGCCCGCGCGAGCGCCTCGGCGACCGGTACGGCGGTGTCCTGCGGCACGTCGAGGGCCTGTCCGCAGTCCGGGTCGACGACGAGGACCGCGGGACGGGCGTCGTCCACGATCAGCTGGAGCTGGGCCTGCGGATAGGCGGGGTCGAGCGGGAGGTACGCGGCCCCGGCCAGGACGGAGGCCAGCCAGAACACCGGGGTCTCGACGCCGGGGGAGAGCAGCAGCGCCACGGTGTCGCCGGGGCCGACACCCCGGTCGCGCAGCCAGCCCGCCACCTCGCCCGCGCGGACGGCGAGTTCGCCGTAGTCGAGGGTGCGCTCGCCGTGGCGTACGGCGACCGCGTCCGGGCGGGCGGCGGCGTGCCGCAGGACCAGCCCGGCGATGTCCGGCGCCGGTGACGCGACGGGCGCGCCGTGCGCGGAGACCTCGGACAGGCCCGGGTCGCAGGCGGCGAGCAGGTCGCCGCAGGGGCTGTCCGGGGCGGCCACCGCGCGGGCCAGCAGCTCGCGCAGCTCCTCGGCGAAGAGTGCGGCGGTGGCGGGGAGGTAGCGGGCGGTGTCGTAGTAGACGCACAGCCGGGTGCCGGCCGCGCTCTCCAGCACGTTGACCGAGAACTCGTACTTCGTCGTCTCGTCCGGGTGGTCGAAGCGGCGGACGGTCACCCCCGCGGCCTGCCACTCGTCCTCGTAGGCGGGGGTGTACATGAACACCGTCCGCTCCACGCCCGGTCCGTTCGCCTGCGCGCTGCGGATCTCCCGCAGCCGCCGCACCGGGAGATGGGCGTGTTCCATCGCGTCGAGCATCTGCTCGCGCAGCCGGGCCGCCACGTCCAGGAAGCTGTCGTCGAGGGAGACCCGGTCCCGCATCGGCAGCGCCCGGCTGAACAGGTCGACCCGCTCGGCGTCGGCGTACCGGCGGCCGGCGAAGACCATGCCGAAGGTGCCCTCGGCCTCCCCGGCCCACGCGTGCAGCAGCACCGACCAGGCGGCGAGCAGCACGACGGCCGGGGAGCCGCGTTCGGCGGCGGCCAGCGCGTGGACGCCCGCGTGCACCTCGGCGGGCAGGAGCAGCTCCACCCGGCCGGAGGGACCGGGGAAACCGTCCTCCGGCACCAGGTCGTGCGGCGGTGCGAGGGAGGCGGGCGCGTCCCGCAGGACGGAGGTCCAGTACTTCTCGGCGTCGGCGTCGGCGTCGGCGTCGATATCGGGTTCGGCGTCGATATCGGGGTCCGTGTCGGCGTGCGCGTCGGTACCGGGGTCGTCACCGGAGCCGGTGCCGGGGGCTGCGAGGGGGCCGCCGCGGACGGCGGTCCCGGCGCCCACGGCGGCAACGGCGTCAGCAGCGGCCGCACCCGCACCCGCATCCGCAGCCGCAGCCGCTCCGGCACCCGCCCCGCTCTCGGCGCCGAGGCCGGCCCGGACGTCCGCCCGGACGCCGGACGTGCGCGGAGCCGCGTCCTTGCCGCCCGTCGTGCGGGAGCGGTACGCCGTCACCAGGTCCTCGGCGAGGATCCGGCTGGACCAGCCGTCGGAGACGATGTGGTGCATCGTGACGGCGAGCAGCGCGCCGCCCTCCCCGGTCAGCAGCGTCGCCCGCAGCAGCGGCGCGGTGGCCAGGTCGAAGGGCGCCCGGCCGGCGACGACCGCGCGGGCGAGGGCCCGCGCACGGTCGTATCCGCCCGGGAGCCGTTCGGTGACGAACGCCATCGGCGGGTCGGTCTCGGCGGTGCGCCACAGTTCGCCGCCCTCGGTGACGAAGGCGCGGCGCAGGGCCGGGTGGGCGGTCAGCACGTCGCCGAGCGCGGCGCGCAGCGCCGGCACGTCGACGGTCGGGGTGAACTCCAGGTCGACGGTGACGTTGTAGCGGTCGGACTCCGGCTCGCGCTGGCAGGCGAGCCAGACGTCCAACTGCTCGGACGAGGCCGGTTCCCTCACTGCGGCACCGCCAGGTGCTCGCCGGCGGCGCCCGTGCGCAGGGTGCGCACCAGGTTGGCCACCGTGCGCACCGAGTGGAAGTGGAGCGGGGTGAACTCGGCGTCCGTGATGGCCACGCCGAAGCGCTGCTCGCACTGGGCGCGCAGTTCCACGAAGCCGAGGGAGTCCAGGCCCAGCACGTCCTGGAGGCCGTCGTCGTCCCCGATGCGTTCGGTGGGCACGTCCAGGAAGAGGTCCTCGACGAGGATCTCCTTGAGGGTCGCTTCCAGGGTGTCGTCGAGTGCCTCGCCCGAACCGGCTGTCCTGCCCGTGCCGACGGTCTCGCCCGAACCGGCTGTCATGACGTTTCTCCCTTGCGGTAGGTGGATCGGTGCGGTGCGGGAATCTCCGCCCGGAGCTCCCGCTCCGCGGCCCTGCGCGCCAGTTCGGTCAGCGCGGGTACGGCCACGTGATGCTCCCGGGCACGGCGCAGCACCGGCTCGGTGAGCGCGGCGAGTTCGGTCGGCCGGACCCCGGCGGCGACGTCCCGGTGCAGGGAGGTGTCGGTCCGGCCCGGCAGGGTGTCCAGGGTGTGCAGCAGGTTCCGCTCGTCGACGGCGACGGTGTCCGCCGCGGCCAGGGCACAGGCCTCCCGGGCGGCGTCGTGCAGCAGGGCGGAGAGCTCCGGCCGTCGGCGGACGATGCCGAGGGGACCGTCGGCCGCGGTGGTGGCCAGCGCCAACGGCAGCAGGAGGACCAGCTTGCGCCAGAGGACGTGCGCCGGGTCCCGCTCCGGGGTGCAGCCGAGACCCGCGTCGGCGAGGACCTCGGCGAGCCCGCCCAGCCGTCGGCCGCCGGAGCCCCCGTCGGGCAGGTCCGCGGCGCGGTCCGCCTCGGTTGCCGCGAGGCTGACCTCCGCGTACAGGGAGTTCCAGGTGACCCGGCCGGGCGCGGTGCGTTCCGCCTCGATGAGGATCGCGCCGACGAGCTGGCGGGAGCCGAACCGGGTCCGCAGCGCTCGCGGATGGTCGAGTCCGTTGAGCAGCGGGACGACCGCGTCCGGGGTCAGCCGTGGGGCGACCCGGGCCAGGGCGGCGTCCAGCGCGGGCGCCTTCACGGTCACCCACAGGGCGTCGACCGGCTCGTCGAGCCGCTCCACCGCGCGTGCCTCCACGGCGAGGTCGCCGTGCAGTCTGCTGTGGACGTCGATCGCGCCGCGGTAGCGGGCTCGTGAGGACTCCCGCATCACCAGCACGACCTCGTGGCCCGCGCGGGCCAGCGCCGCCCCGAGGGCGAGCCCGACTCCCCCGGCGCCCAGAATCGCATGCCTCAACACGCTTCCTCGATGCATCTCGTGACGAATGCCGCTGCCCGCACAGCGGTGCGCGCACAGGTGTGCGCTGTGCGGCGGGCAGCGGTGGACAGCACCGTGTGAATGACGGAGAAAGGCCGGCTACGGCCTTCGAAAGACCAGGCGGTCACGGGTCAGGTGATCGCCCGGTCCAAGGATCATCGGAGTTCGAAAAGGACTCTGACGGAATAGGGAACCGGTTGGTCGACCGGTTCTTTCTCCCCCGTTGCGGCGTACATCATTCCCCCTGTCACGCCGGTTGACGTCGGCCTCGAACGCAACCCTTGAAATACTGCGTTCACAATCGACTCATCGACCGTAGAGGTGCCGAGTTTCGGCCGTCAACCCGCTTTTCGGCCAACCGGATGGCCGATGCACGTGAATGTCGCGGCGGGTTTACACCCACGGTCGAAGCGTTGGCCAGGGGTGATCCGGCGCAGGCTGGCCGACATTCGACCCTTGACTGGCTCGATGGCCGCTGCCTACTCTCCGATATCGGCGATCTGTCGCCAGGGTGAGCAATCACCGCAGGGACCGAACCGGTCTGACCTACCGGTGGAGCGTCCGTTTCTACGGGGGAAAACAATTGAAGTCAGACTCGGCCACGCCCATGTGCGGGCCCGTTTTACGGCTGCTCCGCATCCGGGGTGATCGACCGTGATCCTTCATGACACGGGGGAATTCCTTTGAGCGACGACGGCGTGAAAACACGTCCGGATCCGTATGCCGGGCGATCTTCCGGCCAACCTTGCGGACCGACGTCCGCACCGCCTTCCCGGCCGGCTTCCGAGCCATCCGTGACACCGTCCGCGCAGGCCATGGAGGACCAGGTCAGAGCGGCGTGGATCGAGGTGCTGGGGCATGACGACTTCGATGACGACACCCCCTTCCTCGAGGCGGGCGGTCACTCACTGAAAGCCACTCAGGTGCTCATGCGACTGCGCCGGCGGCTCGGCGTCCGGCTGCCCAACCGGCTGTTCTTCGACCACCCCACCGTGCGGGAACTGGCGGTGGCGGTGGAACGCGTCGCCGCCACCTCGCCCCGCGTGTGACCGGTCGCCGGCGATTCGGGCGTCGGCATCGAATCAACGTCGGCTCGACCGGAGCTCGGCATTCGACCGAAACAAGGAAGGCACTTCTCGTGACTGCTCCCCTTTCCCGTGACGGCCTCCAAGAGTTAGGTGAAAGCGTTTTCCGTCCCGCCGAATGGCAGGGCGCCGCGAACACTCCGCTCGATGCCGACACCGCGTTCAACGGGTTCATCTCCACCCATGTCGTTTTCGCCCTGGAGCAATTGGGGTTGTTCGCCTGGTTCGACGAGGCCGACCGGCTCGATCCGCGCGAGTACTGCTGGCGCCGTCAGCTGGACGAAAGCGTTTTCCGCCAGTTGTTGTCGGCGGCGGCGGCCTTCGGTTATCTCGACGTCGGCGACGAAGTGGTGACGCCCACCCCGGCCTGGAGTGAACTCCGCCGGAAAATAGGCTTCTTCACCTGGGGCGTGGGCGGATACCACGACGTTTTCGCCAACGCCGCGTCCATCGCGCGAGGAGAACGCGCCTTCGGCAAGGACGTGTTGCGCGACGAGGCCATGGTGGCGCTCGGCTCCGCCCAGGCCGACATGGCGCTGATGCGGAACCTGCTCGACGAACAGATCGCCGCCCTCGACTTCTCGGTCCTCGCCGACCTCGGCAGCGGGATCAGCGAGCGCGTGTGCCGTCTCGTCAAGTCCCGCCCCGGCGCCCGCGGTCTGGGCCTGGACATCAGCGCCTCGGCCACCGCGCTGGCGGCCGGCACGGTCGAGCGCCACGAGCTGGCCGACCGCGTCCAGCCGATCTGCGCCGACGTCCTCGACGTCCTCTTCCGGGGCCGCCGCATCGAGGGCGCCGACCAGGTGGACGTCGCGATGAGCTTCATGTTCCTGCACGACCTGCTGGTCGACCCCACCACCCGGACCGACGTCATCCCGGCGCTGCGCAAGGCGTTCCCCCGCGCGCACACCTTCCTGCTCGCCGACACCACCGTCCGGCCGCGCGGGGAGAAGGACACGCTGCCCGTCTTCTCCAGCGGCTTCGAGCTCGCCCACGCGCTGATGGGCGTCCCGATCTACACGCGCGAGGAGTACGAGAACCTCTTCCACGAGGGCGGGTTGCACCTGCGCCGGACGGTTCCCTTCGGCGCCCCGCACACCTACCTGTTCGTCCTGGAGGCCCAGTGATGAGCGAACGAGGTCCCGCCGACCCCGAGATCGTGGAGGATCTGCCCATCCCCCTCGCCGTGGCCGGGCACCACCAGCCCGCACCCTTCTATCTCACCGCGGACATGTTCGGCGGCCTGCCCGTGCAGCTCGCCGGCGGGGAACTGAGCACCCTGGTCGGCAAGCCCGTCGCCGCGCCGCACACCCACCCGGTCGACGAGCTGTACCTGCTGGTCTCACCGAACAAGGGCGGCGCCCGCATCGAGGTCCGGCTCGACGGCAGACGGCACGAACTGCTCTCCCCGGCCGTCATGCGGATCCCGGCCGGCAGCGAACACTGCTTCCTGACCCTGGAGGCGGAGGTCGGCAGCTACTGCTTCGGCGTCCTCCTCGGGAACGACCTGTGACCCCGGCCGCGGGGCAGCCGGCGAACCCGGTCGCGGGAGAGCCGGCGGCCTCTGCGGGACAGCCGGTCCTTCCGGCCGGGACGACGGTCCCGGCCGGCGCGGGGCCGGTCCCGGCCGGGGGGCGAGCGCCCGTCGTCGGCCGGGCGTTCAACGCGAGCGTCCCCGGAGCCGACGACCTGGTCCGGCTGCACCTCAGCGAGAGTCCGCACGGCGCCTGCAAGGCGGCCGTGCGGGCGGCCGAACGCGAACTGGCGCGGGTCAACGTCTATCCGGACCCCGAGCGGGGGGAGCTGGTGCGGGCGCTCGCCGCACACTGGGACGTCGGCCCGGAGCACATCGCCGTCGCCAACGGCAGTGACGAACTCGTCCTGGCCACCGCCCTCACCCTCGGCGACCGGAGCCTTCCCGGGCTCGTCACCGACGGCACGTTCCCCGGCTACCGGACCTGTCTGGAGCTCGTCGGACGCGGCTGCACCGCCGTGGCGCCGGTCGGCACCGCCGTCGACGCCGACGGGTTCGCCGCGCTGCTGCCCGGGCACGGCATCGGCTACCTGTGCAACCCGCACAACCCCAGCGGCGCGGCCCTGACCCGGCGGGAACTGGCCGCGCTGACCGACGCCTCCCACCGCAGCGGGGTCCCGCTGGTGTGCGACGAGGCGTACATGGAGTTCGCCGACCCGGACACCCCGCAGACCCGCGATCTGCAGGACGGGGACGCGCCGGTCGTCGCCCTGCGCACCTTCTCCAAGGCCTACGGCCTGGCCGCGCTGCGCGTCGGCTACGCCGTGGGCCGGCCCGATCTGATCGCCGGGCTGCGGGCGACCCTGCGCGCCCTGCCCTTCAGCGTGAACCGGCTCGCCCAGGCGGCCGCGACCGCCGCCCTCGGCGACCGGGACTTCGTCGACGGGGTACGCCGGTCCACCGCCGAACGGCGGCACTGGTTCGTCGGCGAGCTGGACCGGCGGGGGCGCGCCCATCTGCCCTCCGTGACCAACTTCGTCGCCGTCGCGGCCCAGGACTGCGCCCGCGCGCAGGATCGTCTCGCCGCCGATTTCGGCATTCTCGTTCGCAATGCGGGACTGTTCGGATTCCCCGGATACCTCCGCACGTCGCTCGGCGAACAAAAGGACCTCCTGCGGTTCCTCGACGCCCTCGACGAGATCGAAGAATCTTCCTGAATTCCCACCGGAACGCCCGGCGAAACGACCGACCGAACGAGAACGACTGGAGGCTTTTGGTGTTCCGCCAAGACCCGTTGAACACGATCCTCGCGCTGGGCTCCGGGTTCACCCCCACCGCCGTGCGGGTGACCGCGACCCTGCGCCTGCCCGACCTGGTCGAGCAGGGGCACCGGACCGCCGCCGCCCTGGCCGCCGAGACCGGCACCGACGAGCAGTCCCTGGGCCGCGTCCTGCACTACGTCAGTCTCCTCGGCCTCTTCGAGGAGACGACCGACGGCGCGTCGCGGCAGCGGACCTACGCGCTCACCGACGTGGGCCGGGTGCTGCTCGGCGACCACCCGAGCAATCTGCGCCGCTGGCTGGACTACGAGGACCCCAGCCGCCCCATGGAGGCCCGCTTCGAACCGGCCGTCGGCCGGCTGATGGACGCCGTGCGCACCGGGCTGCCGGTCTACGAGCAGGCGCACGGGCGGCCCTTCTGGAAGGACCTGGAGGCGCACCCCGACATCGAGAAGTCCTTCAACACGGGCATCGCCCGGATCGCGGACCGGCTCGTGCCGGAACTGGCCCGGATCTACGACTGGGCGTCGGTGGGGCACGTCGTGGACGTCGGCGGCGGCAACGGCTCCCTGCTGCTGAGGCTGCTCACCGAGCACCCGGCGCTGCGCGGCACGCTGCTGGAGCTGCCGAGCGTCATCGACGAGGCCACCGGGGTCACCGCCCCGGTGTCGGACCGCTGCGCGCTGGTCGCGGGCAGCTTCTTCGAGCCGGTGCCGGCCGGCGGCGACGTCTACCTGATCGCCAACACCCTGCACAACTGGAGCGACCGGGACGCCGCCCGCATCCTCGGCCGCTGCTCGGCCGCGCTCGCCCCCGGCGGGCGGGTCGTGGTCGTCGAGCGGCTGCTGGACAGCGGCAAGGACCCCGTGATGGCGAGCTACGCCGACCTGCTGATGCTGGTCCTGCTGGGCGGCCGTGAACGCAGCATGGAGGACCTGCGCGAGCTCGGGGCCGGCGTCGGGCTCACCCTGACGGACGCCAGGAAGTTCGAGCTGCCCGGTCACTGGCTGGTCGAGTACACCAAAGAGGAGACCCGGTGAAGCGCTCGCTGAACCCGGACGAGCCCAACGCCCTGCTCTCCTACGACTTCGACCGGGGCAGCAACTACGAGAACGTCCTGCATCTCACCGACGCCCTCGGCGCACTGGTCCCGGAAAGCGAGACCGAACACCCCGACCAGCGGTTCTTCCAGGTCACCCACCTCATCACCGAGTACGCCTGGGTCCAGGTGCACTACGAACTGCGCCGGGCCATCGGACACCTGGACCAGGACCGCCACCACCAGGCGGTCCGCATGTTCGACCGGGCCACCGGGCTCAGCGAGGTCACCGTCCAGGCGGTGCGGCTGCTCACGGACCACCTGCCGCAGCACAGCCTGCTGATGATGCGCAACGCGCTCCCCGAGGACGCCACCGGTCTGGACTCGCCCGGCTACCGCAACCTGCGGCGGGTGGCCCGTCCGGTCTGGAAGGCCTACGAGCAGGCGGTGGAGCGCGCCGGGCTGTCCCTGCAGGACGTGATCGCCCAGCAGGACGACGGCTACGACGGCCCGCGCTCCGCCGGGTCGCAGGCGCTGGCCCTGGTGCGGGAGGCGATGCTGCGGCTGGACGGCAGTGTCCTCGGCTGGAAGCAGCACCACTTGATCATGGTCTGGTCGCAACTGGGCGGCCAGCCCGGACTGCGCAAGGGCAACGAGGAGGGCGACGACGAGCCGGAGCTGCCGCAGAGCCTGGGCGGCCGGTCCCTGGCGACGCTGGAGGCCCGCTCGCAGCTGGCGCTGTTCCCGGACCTGTGGCGGGCGGCGGAGGACGCCTACTGGCTGCTCGGCACCCGGCACGACGCCGACGCCCCGGTGCGCGGCGGCGGGAACGGCTGCCCGGTGCAGCACTGACACCGCTGCCCGGCCCGGAATCCCCCCTCCGGCCACCGCGCAGCGAGCGAGCGGGCCGCCGACCGTACGGGTCAGCGGCCCGCTCGCTGCTGCGCGGCGAGGTCGAGAAGCCGGGCCGCGACCTCCTCGAAGCGTTCATGGAGGAAGAAGTGGCCGCCGGCGAAGGCCTCCCCGACGTGCGTGCGCCGGGTGTAGGGGCGCCAGTCGGCCATCACCTCGGGCGGGGTGTCCGCGTCGCCGTCGCCGTACCAGGCGAAGAGATCGCTCGGGAGCGGCCGCGGCCCGGGGTCGGGGCGGTGGCCGGCGAGCAGCGCGAGATCGCCGCGGATCACCGGCACGAACTGGTGCCGCATCGGTGAGCGGTGCACCTGCGCCGGGATCCGGCCGTTCTCCGCGAGCGCGTCGAGCAGGGCGTCGTCGCCCAGGCCGAGCAGCGGGCCGTAGGAGGAGGCGCCGAGGAGATGCGGCGGCCGGGCGGCGGCGACCACGACGAACTCGGGCGCGGGGCGGCCCAGGGCGTGCAGGGCGAGGGCCGTCTCGTAGGCGAGCAGGCCGCCCATGCTGTGCCCGAGCAGCGCGTACCGGCCGGACGGGTCCAGGCGCAGGGCGAGGTCGGCGGCGGCCGCCCGCAGGGTCGCCGCCCGCGGCTCACGGGAGCGCAGGCCCTTGCCCGCGATCTCCAGCGGCCGGGCGCGCAGCCCGGCCGGCAGCTCGCGCCGCCAGCGCACGAAACTGCGCGCGGAGCCGCCGGCGTGCGGCACGCAGTACAGGGTGAGCGGCTCCGGGCCCGTCACTTGTGGTGCTCGCCCGCGCGCAGCGACCGGATCCGGACCGTCAGCGGCAGCTCGTTGCGGGTCAGCAGGGACCGCAGATGCCGCCGCATCTCGGCCTCGGACGGCGGTACGGCGTCGTCGACGAAGACGTCGAGCTCGAGGACGGCGGAGTCGTCGTCCACGACGGCGATCCTGGTCGCGGCGCGGACCACCCCGGGCAGCGACTCGGCCGCCCGGCGCACGGTCGCCGTCGACACCTTCTCGCCGCGCACCATCGCGAAGTCCGACGAGCGGCCGTGCACGTACACGTACCCGTCGTCGTCGACGTGTCCGATGTCGCCGGTGGCCAGCAGGCCGGGCTCGATCAGATCACCGCGCTTGGACGGGGCGGGTTCGCCGACCCGCTTGCGGTAGACGGTGTCGGAGCGCACGAGCAGCTCCCGCTCCCCGGTGTCGGTGGGCCGGGTGAGCACCTCGACGCCGTCCAGGGGCAGCCCCACCGAGCCGTGCCGGTGCGGGGGTTCCCGGTGGGCGGCGAGGGTGGAGACCCGCGGGCCGGCCTCGGTCAGCCCGTAGGTGATGTACAGGCCCAGTTCGGGGTTGAGTTTCAGCAGGCGGGAGACGTACGACGGGTCGAGGGCCTGGCCGCCCACGCTCAGCGTGCGCAGCGGCGCGGGCAGTTCGCCGCCCGCGGTGACGACGGACTTGACCAGGCTCGGGGTGAGCGAGGAGAGGGTGACGCCCCGGCCGGCGACCGTGGCCAGGTAGTCGGCCACCGAGAACGGCGGTCCGGCCATGACCAGCCGCGAGCCGTGCACGAGGCCGCCGAGGACCTGGGCGACCAGCGCGTAGGAGTAGTAGACGGGCAGGCTGACCAGGGCGGTGTCGCCGGCGCGCTGGCCGAGGGAACGGCCGTGGCGGCGGGCGTTGCGCAGCAGGGCGTCGAGGCCGTGCAGACATCCGGTGGCCATGCCGGAGGTGCCGGAACTCATCAGGATCACGTGGCCCGGCCCGTGGTGCAGATACGGCCGGCCGGTGAAGAGGCCGAGGTCCGCGCCGCCGGTGCGGGTGACGTCGGTGACGCCGTACGCGTCGGCCCTGATGGCCGCCCTGACCAGCGCGCAGGCGCCCAGTTCGCGGGCCACCTCGCGGACCCGGGACACCGGGGTGGACGGGGAGAGCAGCACGGGGGTGTGGCCGGCGAGGGCGACGGCGAAGAAGAAGCGCAGCGCCCGGATGCCGTTCGGCAGCGCGATGACGACGACGGCGCCGGGCGGGGCCGGCAGTGCCGCGAACCGGTCGATCAGGGCCGGGAGCCCGGCCGGGCCGCCCGGGTCCTCGGTACGGGAGAGCTCCTCGACGCGGCCCAGGAAGTCGCCGACGGCGGTGGCGTCGAGGAGCGCGTCGACCGGTGCCAGTGAGGTCGCGCCCGCCGACGCCGCGCCCGCCGACGTCGTGTTCGGTGAGCTCGTGGCCCGTGGCGTGGTGGCCCGTGGCGTGGTGGTCCGTGGGGTGGTGTTCTGCGAGGTCATGTGCTCCGGAGCCTCCGCGTGGGCGCCGGCCCACTGACGACCAGGCAGTGCGCCCGGTGTTTGCCTTCGTCGTCGACTTCGTGGGTGACGACCAGGACGTGCGCGGCGCTCGGCGGGTCGCCGAGCAGCCAGTCGCCGCACAGCGCTCTGGCGAGCGGCACGGCCGGGGTCAGGGGCATGGGCAGCATCGACACCGGCCCGTGGAAGCCGAACGCCGAGCAGACGACGCCGACGAGCGAGCCCGCTCCGGCGCCCGCGAACCGCATCGGGGAGACCCGGCCGCCGGGGACGGACCCGGCGAGCGCGCGCAGGGTCCGGCGGGTGGCCTCCTCGCTCACCCCGACGACCCCGACCGCCTCGGGACGGCTCGGCGCGGCGTCGCCGCAGTTCTCCAGCGCGGCCGCCACGGTCTCGGCCATCAGCCAGGCCACGGGGTCGGCGTACACCCCGGGGACGCGGCGCCCGGCCGTGGCCGGGTCGTCGGTCTCGACCAGGGCGCCACCGGTGATCACGGCCCCCGCGGGGCACCACTGCGCCGGGTTCACGCGGCGCCCCCGACCGGGGTCCGCGGCTCGGCCGCCAGCAGCAGACAGGTGTTGAAGCCGCCGAAGCCGAGAGTGAGGCTGATGCCGAGGGAGCCGGTGAACTCCCGGGGGCCGTCCGCGGCCAGCGGCAGCGACAGCTCCGGCATGACGGTGCGGGTGTGCGGGAGCGGCGGCACGGTGCCGTGCCGCAGGGCGAGGAGCAGGGCGATGGCCTCCAGGGCGCCGGTGGCCCCCAGGGTGTGGCCGAGGGCCGGTTTGGTGGCGAACACGACCGCCTCCGACTTCGGGCCGAAGACGGTGGCGTAGCAGGCCGCCTCCGCCGTGTCGTTGGCGCGGGTGCCGGTCCCGTGGGCGTTGATCACCGCGATGTCCCCGGCGTCGGCCCCGGCCCGGGCCAGGGCGCGCCGGACGGCGAGGACCGCGCCCGCGCCGGTCTCGTCCGGTGCGGTCGGCCCGGTGCCGTCGTTGGACGCGCCCCAGCCGCGCAGCTCGCCCAGGATCCGGGCGCCGCGTGCCGTGGCCGCGGCCCTGGTCTCCAGCAGCAGGAAGCCGGCGCCCTCACCGAAGAGGGTGCCGTCGCGGTCGGTGTCGAAGGGGCGGACGGCGCCGGACGCGGCGAGGGTGCCGAGCGCCCGGTGGCCGAGGAGCTTGCCCTCGGTGAGCAGGTCGATGCCGCCGCACAGACAGCGTTCCGCCTCGCCGCCGGTGAGCAGGGCCGCGCCGGCCAGGACGGCGTCGGCGCCGGAGGAGCAGGCGGTGCTCACCGACGCGGACCGGCCCACCCCCAGCCGTGCGGCGACGGCGGCCGTCAGGGTGTGCGGCGAGATCCCGGCCGCGTCGTCCAGGTGCGGGCCGAGGCTGCTGCCGAGCACCAGGACGTCGACGTCCCCGGCCGGGCAGTCTGCGTCGCGCAGGGCGGCGGACGCGGTGGCCACGGCGAGCGAGACCTGCCGCTCGGACGGAGGTCCGGCAGGCTCGCCGGCGGTCAGGAGGGCGGTGGGCGGACGGCCGTCACCCGCCGACTCCCGGATGCCGACGCGGCCGCGTGTCAGGTGCTGCCACACCTCGTCGAGACCGTCACCGAGTGCCGTGGTCCAGCCCATTCCGGTGATGCACACGGTCCGATCGCGGTCGGCTCTGCGGAAACCCCCCAATTAAATCCCCCCGGTGTTCCGATAAACGCTCTGAGCGAGGCTCGGCGTGACCCGTGCAACCGCGATTTGCCGATCGAAATTCTATTTGCATACAGCAATCGTATTTTAACGAAGGAGTTCAGGGGTGGCAAGGGACGCAGGTCGCGCTCGCTCACACCGGCGCCTGCCATGTCACGGTCGTCCCGTCGTTCTCGGCGCCCCCGTCGTCGTGCACCGTCAGCCGTACGCCCGCCCGGCCGTCGGGGAGGACGGCGGTCGCGTCGATCGCCACCTCGATGCGGGAGACCCCCGGGCGGCCGCACGCGGCGGCCAGCGCCCGGCGCAGGGCGGTGAGGAGATGCCCGGCGGTCCGCTCCGGGATCCGGCTCTCCACCGCCCCGTCGAACCGGGTGGACGGCCGGAAGCCGACGAGGGCGGCCGCGCCCGCCGTCTCGCGCAGCACCCGGCCGCGGAAGGTCGTCGGCGCCTCGGCGGGCGGCTGCTGGAGCGCGAAGATCGTCGTACGGACCTCCTGGATGGTCGACTCCAGTTCGTCCACCGCTCGGCCGAGGGTCTCGTCGACCTGCCGGTCCGTCTCCCGCGCGGTCCCGCGCCGGGCCGCCTGGAGCATCATCCCGGTGGCGAACAGCCGTTGGACGACGAGGTCGTGCAGGTCACGGGCGATGCGGTCGCGGTCCTCGAAGACGGCGAGCCGCTCGCGGCGGTGCCGGGCGTCGGCGAGGACCAGGGCGACGGCGGCCTGCGAGGCGAACTGGACGGCGAGCAGCTTCTCGACCTCGGTGTACGGGGGGTCGCCGCGCCGGCGGGGGAGGGCGAGGGTGCCGATGAGCTGTCCGTCGGCCTGCAGCGGCAGCATCATGCTGGGTCCGAAGCGGTGCCGGACATGGGTCGTCATCCGCGGGTCGCTCGCCGAGTCGTCGATGAACACCGGCTCGCCGCCCAGCAGTTGGACGAGGACCGGACTGCCCGGCCGGATGGCGGCCCCGACGATGCCACCGCTGTCGTCGGGGCCGTCGGGGCCGTCGGGGCCGTCGGGGCCGTCGGGGCCGTCGGGGCCGTCGGGGTCACGGGGGTCGCCGAGGTCGCCTGCCGTGTCGGCGTCGCCGGCGGTGGCGGCGATGACGATCTCCATGCCGCCGTCCTCGGTGCGCTGGAGGACGACGCCCGCGGCGGCGTCGGCGAGGCGGCGGGCCCGTTCGGCGACCGTCAGCAGTGCGTCGGCGGCGCCCTCGCCGGTGAGCAGCGCGGTGGTGACGGCGGCGGCGCCCTCGATCCAGCGCTCGCGCAAGCGGGCCGCCTCGTACCGGCGGGCGTTGCCGATCGCGAGACCGGCCTGGGCGGCGAGGACGTGCAGGAGCCGGACGTCCTCGGCGGTGAACTCCCGGCCGTCGCCCTCCTTCCCGGCCAGGTGGAGGTGGCCGAACGGCTCGCCGTCCACGTCGATCGGCAGCTCCAGCGCACCCGGCCCGGGCGGGACGTCCGGGGCCGTGGACGGACCGGCGGTGTGGATGCAGGTGGGGCCCTCGCGGCCCGGTTCGGTCGTGGTGAGGGTCGCGTACCGGGCGCCGGTCAGCTCGGCGGCGGCGTCCACGACGCGCCGCAGGGTGGCGGGCAGTTCGAGCTCCGCATCGGCGCCGAGCACCGCGCGCGGCAGGGGCGGCAGGCCGGTCACGGTGGCCGGTCCCCGGGCTCAGGCGCCCAGCGGGTCCAGCGTCAGCGGCTCGATCTTGCCCTCCAGCATGGCGCCCAGGCCCTGAGCGGCGCAGATGTCGGGCCGTTCCGCGATGTGCACCGGCATCCCCGTGGCCTGACGCAGCATCTGGTCGAAGCCCGGCAGCAGCGCGGACCCGCCGACCATCATGATCCCGCGGTCGGCGAGGTCGGCGACCAGGTCGGGCGGGCACTCGCGCAGCACCCTGCCGATGCCGTCGAGCACGGCGGTCAGCGGGGTCTCGATGGCGTCCCGCACGGCCGCGGTGTCGACCTGCACGGAACGGGCGAGGCCGGTGGCGACGTCCCGTCCGTGGATCTCGGTGGACGCGGGGCCCTGCGGGGTGAGGCCGTTGCCGGAGAGCGCGACCTGCAGGGGCCGGACGGACTGGCTGGGCAGCATCAACTCGTGCTCGTGGCGCAGGTGCTGGACGATCGCGTGGTCCACGGCCTCACCGCCCACCGGGATCCGCTCGGCGGTCACGATCGAGCCGAGGGAGAGGACGGCGACCTGGGTGGCGGCCGCCCCGCAGACCATGATCATGGTCGCCTCGGGGCGTTCGACGGGCAGTCCGCAGCCGACGGCGGCCGCGATCAGGGTGTCGACGAGTTCCACACGCCGGGCGCCGAGGCCCACCAGGGTCTCGATCGCGGCGCGCTGGGCGAGCGGGTCGGCGTCGTGCGGGGTGCAGGCGGCGGCGCGCAGGAACGGCTTGCGGCGCAGCTGGCGGCGGATCTTGTCGCCGAGCAGATGACGCAGCATGCGCTGCGCCATCTCGATGTCGACGACCGTGCCGCCGGAGACCGGGCGCACGACACGGATGTAGTGCGGGGTGCGCCCGGTCATCTTCTCGGCGAACTCGCCGACCGCGATCAGCGCGCCGGTGCGGGTGTTCACCGCGGCGGCGGACGGCTGGTCGACGACGAGCCCGGCCCCCTTCACGTACACCCGCGTCCGCGCCGCTCCCAGGTCGACGGCGAAGTGGCAGCGGCGCAGCTGCTCCAGACTGGCGGTCATGGCAGGTCCTCCCGAGAGCGCAGACCGTGGGGGCTCGCCGGGCCGGCGGGCCTCTCGTGCGGGGGCCGCCGGGCGGTCGGCCTCCTTCGCATACTGCGGGGGCCGGAAGGGGGCCGCCCTTTCTGGTGGGCCGGGCGAGGCGCGCCCGAATGGGGGTTTTGTCTCACCTGTCCAAAGTAAGTATGAAATACAGTCAGGTCGGGGAGGCGCGCGGCCGGATCAGCCGAAGATGCCCTGCCCCGGGACGAGGATCCCCCGCGGGTCGTACCGCCGCTTCGCGGACGCCAGTGCCGGCCAGGCCGGGCCGAAGTGGGCGCGCCAGTCGGCGGGCGTGAGGGGGATGCTGCCGACCGGGTAGTGGGTGCCGCCGGCCGCGGCGGTCGCCTCGTACGCGGCGCGGTTGGTCGCGAGGAGGCGCCCGACGGCGGCGGTGTCGTCCGGCGGGGCGGCGCTCAGCACGTCGAAGAGGTACGACACGGCCTCGTCGGAGGTGCGCAGCAGCGGGGCGGTGAGGCGGTCGCCGCGCAGCGGGTAGAACAGGACGACGGCCCCGGGGCCCGCGTCGGCCGGGGTGATCCCGCCCAGGATCCGCGCGCCGAGGGCCGCGGCGGAGGTGCCGGGCAGCATGAGGTTGAGCCACGGATGGGCGTACGTCCAGATGCCGGCCGCCTTCATGGCGGCGATGACGGGGGCCAGCCGGTCGAGGAAGGCGTAGTAGGGCTGGTCGGTGGCCGTCACGCTCGCCGGGGCGTGGCGCAGACCGCGCAGCAGCGCCGTGTCGTCCGGCGCGGGTCCCACCGGCGGGCCGTAGGCCACCGCCTCCAGGACGTAGACCCCGAACGCCCCGGTGGCGTCCGCGTGGACCTGTCCCTCGACATGGTCGAAACGGCCGTCCTCCACCAGGAGACGCTGGTCGGCGAGGAAGACCGCCAGGTCGTCGTAGGTCAGCCGGTAGCTCCGGACGGTTCCGGGCGCGGGGACCAGGCGCAGGGTGGCCTCGACGACGACGGCGCACTGGCCGAGGCCGGCCAGCACGGCGTGGAAGAGGTCGGCGCGCCGGGACGGGGAGCAGCGCACCAGCTCGCCGGCCCCGGTGACGACCCGCAGCTCGGTCACATTGTCGACCTGGGCACCGTACCGGTGGGCCTGGCCGCCCAGGCCGCCCACCGACAGGGTGCCGCCGACGGAGAGCTCGAGGTAGTCGGTGAACACGGGCGGGGTGAGGCCGTGCGCGAGCGTGGCCCGGGCGACCGCGCTCCAGCGGGCGCCCGCGCCGACGGTGACGGTGGTGCTGTCGGGTCCCACCGGGCCGATGTCCGCGAGGGTCGCGGTCTCCACGACCAGGCCGCTCTCCACCTGCGCCTGGCCGAACGGGGCATGTCCCTGGCCGCGCGGCGCGACCGGCAGGCAGTGGTCGTTGCAGAACCGGACCATGGTGACGACGTCACGGACCGAGCCCGGGCGCAGGACCGCCGAGGGCCGCCGGTGCACGATGTGTCCGTAGTCGTCGGCCGCCGCGGTGAGCGCGCCGTCGTCCGTGACGAGCGCGCCGTCCAGCCGGGGAATCCTGGCCAGTTCCGTGACGGCCCCGGAGTCCTGCCCGGCCGTGGTCGCGGCCCAGCTCCGGGCGCCGGGATCGAAGCCGGTCACCGCGGCTGAGGTGACCGTGAGTCCGCGCAGGATCGTACGTCTTGACGGTGTGCCGGACATGCGTTTTCCCCCTCGGAATCTTCATGAACTGCTCAAATCCTCGTCAGGGTAGGGTAGTTGGACCCACACCGTGCCGCTTTTCGCCGGTACGGACGCCCCTGGCGGTGCATCGCCCGGTTCGGCGGGCTACAGCGCGCGGGCCGCTTCCAGCACCGGGGTGAGGGAGGTGACCACCGCGTCGCAGCCCGCCCCGAGCAGGGCCTGCTCGACGGTGGGATTGCGCGCGAGCCCGACGAAGCGCAGACCCGCCGCCCGGGCGGCGGCGAGCTCGGCGAGGGTGGAGCCGATGAGGAGACCGGCGGCGGGCGCGGCCTGCGGCCGCAGGGCGTGCAGCAGACGGGAGGGGTTCGGCGTGAGCCGGCCGAGGTCGTCGTCGCGGCCGTGGACGCCGGCCGACAGCGGGAGCCGGTAGGGCTCCAGACAGCGGTGGACGGCCGCTTCGCAGACGTCCGTGGCCACCCCGACCCGGCGCCCGGTGTCGTGCAGGGTGCGGACGAGGACCACCGAGTGGTGCGTCCTGGGCGCGTCCGGCACGGCGTCCAGCTCCAGTCGGTCGAGGCGTTTGCGCAGCACCGGGCCCAGCCGGTCCTGGGCGAAGGCCCGCAGCACGTCCAGCGGGTGCACGAACAGTTCCCGGCCGGCGGCGCCCGGGTCGCCCGTGGGGCGGCCCGCCAGGGCGTCCTCGGGGTCGCGGTGCTCGGCGACGATCCGGAGCAGGTCGAGAGCGGCCGCCCGCGCGGTGGTCGCCGTGAACAGCCGGGTCAGCGGGCCGTCGAAGCCGAACAGCACGGTCTCGGCGTCGGCGAGCAGGTCCTGGAGCGAGCGCGCGGAGCCGTCGGCCGGCCGGCGTACCTCGGGGGGCGGCGCCCAGTCCGGCGCGAGCGTTACCGCGCAGGTCACCGCCACACCCGGCACCGGCCACCTGCCGAGCTGGGAGTTGACGGCCCGCTGCGCGCCCGCCGCCCGGCGGACGGAGTGGTGGCGGGTGATGCGTGAGCCTGCCTCCCGCACATGCGCCAGCAGCCGCTCGGGTACGCCCGGGGACTCCGCCCGCACGAACGCCACCGGGTCGTCGACCCGCCAGGTCAGCTCGACGGCGGCGGTGAAGACGCCCTTTCCGGAGCCGGGCAGGGAGATCCGGTCGACCGCGTGCCGAGGCGTCAGGTCGACCTCGTAGTACGTCGCCGGACGCGGCGGACGGCCCTGGTAGGGCAGGACCGGGTCGAGAAGGGCGAGCGGACTGTCGGGACCGGTGTGCACGATCGCGGTGCGGCCCGGCGCGGGGACGCCCAGCTGGCGCAGGTCCCGGGTGAGGAAGGGCCCGCGCACCGGCTCCCGGACGTCGTCCCGGTCGACGGCCCCGCCTCCCGCGCCCTCCTCCGGCGGCAGCGGGCAGTACCAGGCGAGCGGCGGTGCGTCCGCGGCGTCGCCGAACAGGGGCCGGAAGCGGTGCGGTCCGGATGCGGCGGAGCTGTCGGCGAAGGCGGCGTACAGGGCCGGGGGGACGGTGAGGAGCACGGGGGCGGCGCCGTGCGGGGGCGCCGGAGTCTCGGGCCCGTCCTGGAACGTCACCCGCAGCGGCGGCCGTCCGGACGCTTCGGCGAGCGGGCCGGGGAGCCCGCGCAGGGCGGCGGCGAGCACCGGCAGGAGAAACGCCTCGGGCTGGATCCGGACGACGTACCCGTTCGGCCGGACGTGCACCTCGTACTGCTGGGGCGTGAGATCGCCGCGGGCGAGGACTTCGTGGACGACGTATTCGAGCGTGATGCGCGTCTCGGGGCGGGCGGTGAGATCGGTGGCGGTCTCGAAGAGCAGACAGGACTGCACACCCGCCCCGGCATCCGACGCCGCACGGCCCTGCGCCCCGGTCTCCGACGCCCCATCTCTCCGCGCCCCGGCTTCCGGACGCACGGTCATGGCCGGTCCGGCTTGCGGGTGCGTGGGGTCCGGGTGCGCGGACTCCGGTGGTCCGGCTGCCGCCGTTTCGGGCCACGGCGCTCCGGCCGCCGCCGGTCCGGCCTCCAGCCGTTCCGCCGCCGGCTGCCTGGCCTCCAGGCGCTTGCGGTCCAGGTCCCCGACCCGCCCTGGCTCCGGCCGCCCTGGCTCCGGCCGCCCTGGCTCCGGCCGCCCTGGCTCCCGGGGGTCGGGTGCCGCCCGGTCGGTCCGCGGGTGGCGTTCGGCGGGTGGGGAGGGCGGCGGGGCGGCGGTCGGTTCTGGGTGGCGGGGGGCGGGGGCCTCGACGTGTCCGCCCAGCCGGCGTACCGTCTCCGCGCTCACCGTCGCGAACGCACCGGCCGTGCCGTCGGCCGTGCCCGCCTCCGCGCGGAACCCGCCCGTCGCCAGGCCCGCGCGTTCGTCGATCAACCCGCCGATCCGGTCCAGGAGTTCGCGGGTGCGGCCGCGGGTCGTGCGCGGCAGGGTGCGCAGCAGCAGGTCGCGTACGCCGGGGCGGAAGTCGTACGAGCCGGGCGGACCGGGGACGGTGGTCAGCAGGCCGCTGAGGATCACCTCGGCCAGGTGCTGCGGGCGCGGGTCGCGGTTCACGGCACGTTGGACGAGGCGCATCACCGGGACCGAGGGGACGGCCAGGGCCAGGTGGCCGGCCAGCCGGAACGCCTCCCGGGACGCGGTGGCCCGGAAGCGCAGCACGAGGTCCTGGGCGGACAGGGCGGCCGGGTCGGCGGCCTCCGGCCCGGCGGTCCCGGGCGGGAGGGGCGCCGGGGGCAGCCAGGCCACCGCACCCGGGGTGCGCGCGCCGCCCGGACTCGCCACCAGCGCCGCCCAGTGGGCGAGCCAGGGCGCGCCCGGCTCCAGGACGGGGAGCGGGAGGGCCGCGCCGGGCCGGGGCGCGGTCTCCGGGTCGTACGGGGAGAAGGCGAGCGCGGACAGCGGGGCCGCCCGGGTCGCGGCGAAGAGCAGACCCGGCTCGGCGGGGAGGGCCGTCGTGGCCCACAGATGCTCCGGGAGCGGCTGTACGACGGCCAGCGGCATCCGGGTCGCCCAGTGCCGCAGGGTCCGGTACCAGCGCTCGCCCGCCGGGCCGGGGCGCCACTGCGGGCCCATGCAGTCGCTCACGATCAGGGTGACCGTCCGGCCGTCCGCCGGGTGGGGAACCCGACGGGCCTCGCCGTCGGGCGTCGCCGGGTACGGGGTGACCGCGCGGAAGACGCCCGACTGGGCCAGGACGGTGTGCAGTTCACGGACCAGGGGCCGCCAGACCGGCATCGTCGGGCCGGTGTCGTGGACGAGGTTGAGCCGCAGCCAGCGCTCGCGCGCGGGTCGCAGCACGGGCAGCCAGACGTCCGGGTGGGCGCCCAGCCGTGCGATGCGGTCGGTCGTCGCCCGCTCGTCGAGGAGGCGGGCCCGCGCCGAGGGCACCGTGCGCTTCAGCGGGCGCAGGGCGCGCTGGAGGGCGAGGGGGTGCGGGAGCATCGGAGGCGCGGGCGCGAGGACGGGACGGCTTCCGGCGCCGCCGTCGGCGGACCCGCCGCCGGTTCCGGCTGGGGGCGAGGGGAGGCGGAGGGGGACCCGGTCGGCGGGACCGACGGGCGCGGACCGCGGCCCCGCGCCCCCCGCCGCGGGGCCGGCCAGGGCGTCGGCGGGCGTGCCGTCGGTGTCGCGGTCGGGCGAAGCGTCCGAAGCGTCCGAAGCGGCCGAAGCGGCCGAGGAGTCCGACGGGTCCTGTGCGGGCGGCGGCTCCTCCGGGCCGCTCGACAGTCCGGCGAGCCAGAGCAGTTCGGCCAGCTCGCGAGGGGTGGGCGCGGTGTCCGCCGCGGCCGTCAGCAGCGCGGTCAGCCGGTCCAGTGCGGACATCCCACCCCCCGGCGCCGCCTCAGAAGCCATCGCCGTCCGCCGTGGCGCCGAGGTACGGCATCAGCCGCTCCGCCAGTGCGTCGCGGGAGTCGGCGTCCAGACCGGCGACGCCGGTGAGGTAGAGCGCGTTCAGCAGCTGGTCGGTGGCGAGTTCGCCGTCGGCGGCGCGGGTCAGGAAGCGGTCGATGAGGTGTTCCGCCTCGCCCGGCGGGGTGTCGAGGTGGGCCCGGACGATCTCGGTGAGCTGTTCGCGGCCGGGGCGGCGCAGCTTCAGGCGGACGCACCGGCGCAGGAAGGCGGGCGGGAACTCGCGCTCGCCGTTGCTGGTCAGGACGACGAACGGGAAGGCGCGGCAGCGGACCCGGCCCCGGGTGACGGTGACCGGCTCGCCCGATCCGTCCGCCAGGACCCCGGCGGTGACGTCCTCGGCGGAGTGCCGGGCCGCGCGCATGAGTTCGGGGATCTCGTACTGGCCCTCCTCCAGGACGTTCAGCAGGTCGTTCGGCAGGTCGAGGTCGCTCTTGTCGATCTCGTCGACGAGGAGCGCGCGCGGGCGTTCGTAGGGCAGCAGGGCCGTGCCGAGGGGGCCGAGGCGCAGATGGTCCTCGACGCCGCCCCCGGCGTCCCCGCCCCGCTCGCGCCAGGCCGCCTGCCGGGCGGCGTACAGCCGGGACAGCGGGTCGTACTGGTAGAGGCCGTCGGCCAGCGTGGAGCGGCTGGTGATGTTCCAGCGCAGCACCGGGCCGAGCCCCAGCTCACGCGCCACCGCGTACGCCAGGGAGGACTTGCCGGTGCCGGGCGGACCGGTGACCAGCAGCGGACGGCGCAGCACCAGGGCCGCGTTGACGAGTTCGACGCTCTCCGGGGTGGCGACGTACGAGCGGGCGCGGTGGACGCGGTCGGGGGAGACGGCGGCCTCGTCGTCGGCGTCCCGGGGCGGCGGCACGACGGGTTCGCCGTCGAACGCCCGCCAGGGCGGTGGCGCGGGCAGCCGGTCGATGCCGTCGTGCGGCTCGCTGTTCCCGGTGTAGACGGACCAGTGCGGCATGGTTCTCCGAAACTCTGGTGTGACTCGTGGGGCTCGTACGGCTCATGGCTCGGTGGTGGGGGAGGGCGCGGCTCAGGTCACGGGGGAGCCGGGGTGGCCGGCCGCTTCGCCGTGCGGGTCGGCGAAGAGGCGCGGGTCGTCCCACAGCAGCTGGATGTCGTGCGCCCAGTGGCCGTCCTCCGCGTCGGCCTCCTCGCGCAGCGCCAGTACCCGGCGCGGGAGTTCGGCGGGCGACACGCCGGACACGCAGGTGTCGAGCTCGTCCAGGAAGGTCTTGCCCGCGCAGCCGTCCCCGCCGGCGCAGGACGCGTCCGGACCCCCCGCGCAGCCCACGCGGGACCAGACGACGATCGGGGCGGGCGCGGTGAGCGAGGTGTCGAAGTGCGGGCGGGTGTGGGACGCGGCCGGGGCGGTCGCGAAGCCGGCGAGACAGGCGTCGTCCCGGCGCAGCCGCACCCGGAGCCGGCGGGGTTCCTCGGGGCTGCCGCACTCGACGCGGTGCACCCGCGCGCCGGGCGCCGCGTCCAGCCGGTTCCACACCCGGGTCAGCTGGTGCCGGACGCCCGCCCTGCGGCGCGCCTGGTCGGTGACGACGAGCGGGTACACACAGCCGAGCGGGGTGTCGTCGTCGGGCGCGCTCGCCCAGCGGTCGACGGGCAGGTCGATCCAGTCGCGGGGGAGCGCGAACGCCAGCAACTCGTCGCAGCCGGGCGTCAGATAGCGGAAGGCGGCCTCGATCCGGTCCTGCACGAAGGCGCGCAGCCCGGCCTGCGGGACGGTGCCGGAGGCGACCGGATGCCGGCGGCCCCCGCTGTACGCGGACACCTCGACGCGGACGTGTCCGTCGCCCGCGCCGCTGTGCTGGAGGTCGACGAGGATGGGCGACCAGTCGGGTGCGGCGGCCGGCTCGGCGGCCGGTGCGACGGGCGCCCGGAACAGGGTCTCCACATGGGCGGTGAAGCGGGCGACGGTGGCCGCCGCGTCGGCGCCGTCGACCTCGCACAGCACGAACAGGGCCGCCGACCACAGCGAGTCGAACCCCTCCTCGGGCGCGTCCGGGTCCAGCGGGCCGCGGGCGGACTCGTAGAGCCGCACCCGCCGCCCCGGATCGCCGTCCAAGCCGTCGCGCACGGCGCGTTCGACCAGTGCGCGCAGCCGGGCGCGGTCGGCGGTGCGGTGGTCGGAGGTGGGGACCAGGCCCTCCAGATCGGGCCAGTAGCGGGCCATGACCTCGGTGGGCATCATCCGCCCGTTGTGCACGCCCCGGTCGCCGGCGGCCGCGGTGACCATGCCGACGACCTCACCGGTGTCGGCGAGGGTGACGGCGGCGCCGCTGAACCCGGGGGCGAGCGGCTGGCCGCCGGGCTGCCAGGCCTCCAGCTGGATCCACTCGCGGTTGAGCAACTGCGTCGCCGTGATGCGGTATTCGGCGAGGGTGCCCTCGTCGAAGCCGACCGGGAAGCCGTAGACGACGAGCTTGCGGGGCCGGTCGGGCCGCCCGTCGTGGGCGGCGTCCACGGGGGCCAGCGCGGCCGGGGCGATCAGGACCTCGTGCGCCAGCTCCAGCACGGCCAGGTCGCCGAGGTCGGTGACGCCGCCGCCCCAGCCGCCGTCGGCGATCACCCGGGCCGGTACGGCGGGGGAGCCGGGGCGTTCGGTGAAGGTCACCGTCAGGGCGTCCGGGTCGGCCTGCGCCACGACGTGGGCGCAGGTCAGCACCCGGCGCGGGGTGACGAGGAAACCCGCGCCCGCCACCCGGCCCGCGCTCTCGACCCGGGCGTGCCATTCGGCGCTGTTCATGCGACGGGAGAGGAGGGCGACCAGGTCAGCCGCACGACGAGGTGGCCCTCGGCCGTGCCCTTGGCGATGATCGCGCCGGCCTCCGCCGACAGCTTCACGCCGAACTCGATCTCCACCCCGTCGGGCCGTAACGTCCCGTCGCGGAACACCCGCAGCGCGGACTCGGCCGCCGCCCGCACGCCGTCCAGGGCGCCCTCGAAGGTGCGGGCCGCCTGGACCGTCCCGTCACGGGCCACCAGCCGGGAGCCGGGCCGCCCCTCCGTGACCGCCTCGACGGCGACCACGGCGCCGTCGTCGGTCCTGAACTCCACCAGTCCGTCCACGGTGCCCCCGTAACCCCTTACCTGTGTGGTCCTGCGGCTGTGCGCGCATCCATTGTCACGGACGGTACTGGAGATTGTCCTGCGTTCCGTCCGCCTGCGTGATCCGGATCACCCCCAGTTCCGCCAAGTCCTGTGGCCGGATGCGGAGTTGGTCGGCCGTCGCCGCCACCTCCCGCGGTGAGCGCTTGAGGATCGCCGCCGCCGACTCCGGTGCGATGACGGAGAAGTAGCTGTCCGGGGTGGCCCAGGTGCGGCCGGGCGCGGCCAGGGCCAGCGCGCCGCCGGAGCCGCCCTCGCCGATGACCAGGGTGGTGATCGGCGTGCGGGCGGTGGCGACCACGCCGAACAGCTCCGCGATCGCCGCGCCGGCCCCCTGCCGTTCGGCCTCGGCGTCGTTGGCCGCGCCCGGGGTGTCCACCAGGGTCAGCACCGGGATGCCGAGCCGGTCCGCGAGGCGGATCAGCCGGGCGGCCGTGCGGTAGCCGGCGGGCCGGGTGGCCGCCCCGGTCTGGGCGGCGTAGGCGACCGTCCGGCCCCGGTGGAGGCCGAAGCCGCACAGCATCCCGTCCGGGTCGACGCCGCCGCACCGGTCCCCGGAGATCGCGAGCCGGTGGGTGAAGTAGGCGTCCAGATAGGCCCCCGCGCGGGGCCGCTCCGGTGCGCGGGCCCGCCGCACCGCGTCCATCCCGCTCCGCGGCAGGCCCCTGGCGCCGAGGGCGGCGGGAACGGGCGCCGCGGCACGAACCGGCCCCGGCGGTACGGGTGTTCCGGGTGTTCCGGGTGTTCCGGTGGCTCCCTCGGGTGCGGGTGCAGCGTCGGGTCCGGGTGTTCCGTGGGGTGCGGGTGCAGCGTCGGAACCCGGGGTGCCGCCGGTCAGCAGCCGCAGCCACCGGCCCAGCACCTCTCGGAGCTCCGCCGGGGGCACCACCGCGTCCGCCGCGCCCGCCGCGACCTGCGCCCCGGCCGTGTAGGCGGCCGGGTCGGCGTCCGGCGGCCGGACCCGCGAGCCCGCGAAGCCCACCTGGGCGTCCGGCAGCGCGAGCACCACGTCGGCGCCCGCGCCCAGGGTGGCCCAGCCGCCGCCGGTCGTCGGGTCCCGCAGGACGGCGATCTGCGGCAGCCCGGCCTCCCGGGTGAGCGCCGACTGCCGTGCCACCCGCTGGAGTTGGGTGAGGGCGAGCATGCCCTCCTGCATCCGGCTGCCGCCCGTGGCGACCAGCGGCACGACCGGCAGCCGGTGTGCACGGGCGTAGATGTAGGCCGCCGCCAGCCGGTCGCCGGTCCGCTCGCCCAGCGAGCCGCCCAGGAAGCCGAACTCGAAGGCGACGAGCACCGCCCGGGTGCCCCCGACGCTCCCCGTTCCGCAGACCACCGACTCCGACTCACCGGTGCGCCGGGCGGCGCGCTCGCGCGAGGCGTCGTAGCCGGGCCAGCCGAGGGGCCCGTCGGGGCCGGACGCCCGCTCCCCGCCGGGCGGCGGGTCGGGGAACCGGACGAAGTCGTCGCAGACGAGGGCGACCACCTCGCGCGCGCTCGCCCGCTCCGCCGTCATGAGGGCAGCGCCCGCTTCATGATCTTCCCCATGTCGTTGCGGGGCAGCGCGTCGAGGTAGCGCACCACCCGGGGCCGCTTGTGCGGCGCCAGCCGACGGGCCACGTGGTCGGCCAACTCGCCCTCGGGCGGGAGGGCTCCGGGGTCCGTCGGCACGATCCACGCGACGATCCGCTCCCCGAGGTCCGCGTCCGGCTCCCCGGTGACGGCGGCCTCGCGCACCCCGGGATGTTCCAGCAGCGCGTTCTCGATCTCACCGGCCCCGATCTTGTAGCCGCCGCTCTTGATGAGGTCGGTCGCCTTGCGCCCGACGATCCGGACATAGCCGTCGGGGTCGCGCACGGCCACGTCGCCCGTGCGGAACCAGCCGTCGGAGGTGAAGGCGGCGGCGGTCGCGTCGGGCCGGTTGAGGTACTCGGTGAACAGGTTCGGCCCGCGCACCTGGATCTCCCCGACGCTCTCCCCGTCGTACGCCTCGACGGCCGACCCGTCCTCGTCCACCAGCCGCAGCTCCACGCCGGGCAGCGGCACCCCGACGGTCCCCGCCCGCGCCTCCCCGTCCGCCCGGACGCTGGTGTTCATCAGTGTCTCCGTCATCCCGTACCGCTCGATCACCCGCCGCCCGGTCGCGGCCGCGATCCGCTCGTGGTCGTGGACGGGCAGCGCGGCCGAACCGGACACCAGCAGCCGCGCACCCGCGAGCGCCTTGGCCAGTCCGGGGTCGTCGGGCAGCGCCTCGGCCACGCGGTGGTACATGGTCGGCACCCCGAAGAGCATGGTCGCCCCGGTGCTCAGCTCCCGCGTCACCCCCTCCGTGCCGAACCGCCCGAGGTGCCGTACCGATCCGCCGCGCCGCAGCGGGCCGAGGATCCCCAGCACCAGCCCGTGCACGTGGAAGAGCGGCAGCCCGTGCACGAGGACGTCCTCCCCGGTCCACTGCCAGGCGTCGGCGAGCGCGTCCAGGGTCGTGGCGATCGCCCGGCGCGGGATCACCGCGCCCTTGGGCGGCCCGGTGGTGCCGGAGGTGTAGACGACGAGGGCCGGGTCCTCGTCACCCGCGGGCACGGCGACCGGCGCCCCGGCGGCCGGTGCGCCGGTTTCGGCCGCCACCTCGACGTCGATCCGTTCGAGCCCGCGCAGCGCGGCGGGCAGTGCGTCGCCGGGGGCCGCCAGCACCACCGCCGGCGCGCTGTCGCCCAGAATGTGCCCGAGCTCCTTGTCACCCGACTTCGGGTTCAGCGGCACGGCCGCCACCCCGGCGAGCAGCGCGCCCACCACCGCGACGGCGGTCTCCAGCGACGGGGTCGCCCACACGGCGACCCTCCCCTCCTCCCGCACCCGCGCACCGACGGCGCCGGCCGCCGAGGCGAGCTGCGCGTACGTCAGGGAACGCTCGCCGAACCGCAGGGCCGGCCGCCCGGACGGCTCGTCCGTCAGGGCCGGGAAGAGAGAGGACACGGATCGGGCTCCTTGGGTGGCTGCGGGACATGACAGACCCGTTCATACCCCACGCACCCGGCACTCACCTGTCAGGCCGCCGTCTCGACCCCGTCCGCGACGGCGCAGCCGACGCTGTCCGGCCCGCCGGCGCCGTTCGGAGGGCGCGGGCGTCCTCGTCGCGGACCACGGCCGAGAGGCCGTCGGCGCACAGGAGGCAGCGGTCGCCGGGGCGGGCGTCGTGCAGCATGCCTCCGCTCGTCCCGGTCCCCCGTCGTCTCCTCGTTGCCGTCACCGATGCCGGGGCCTGCCCGAAGGGGAAGGGGGAAGGCCGAACGCGTTGTCCCGGTCGCGGGGGCGGCCGTTAGCCTGCGAGGGACATGACACAGACGTACGGATGTACAGACGTACGAGAACGGAGTCCCGCCGTGCCCCGAGTCGCCCTCGCCACCTACGACCCCCGGCCGGAGCCGAGCAAGGACCGCGACCTTCCCGGGCTGCGCGCGGCGCTGGAGGCGGCCGGGGCCGAGGCGCACGCCGTGTGCTGGGACGACGCCGACGCCGACTGGGCCTCGTACGACCTCGTCGTCCTCCGCTCGACCTGGGACTACAGCTGGCGTGCCGCCGAGTTCACGGCCTGGGCGGAGCGGTGCGGCAAGGTGACGCGGCTGGCCAACCCGGCCTCCGTCGTGCGCTGGAACACCGACAAGCGGTACATCGGGGAGCTCGCGGCGGCCGGCGTGCCCACGGTCCCCACCCGCTATCTCGCCCCGGGCGACGCCGACGCCCCCGCCGGGCTGCCCGGCGACCACGAGTACGTCGTCAAGCCCACCTCCGGGGCCGGCGCCCGTTACGCGGCCCGCTACACGCCCGACCGGCACGAGGAGGCCGTACGGCACCTCGCGCGGATGCACGCCGAAGGGCTGACGGCGATGGTGCAGCCGTACATGCGCGGCATCGACACCGGCGGCGAGCGGGCCCTGCAGTTCTTCGGCGGGCGTCTGCTGCACGCCAGCCGCAAGCGCGCCGTGCTGGCCCCCGGCACCGCCTTCGACGCGGACAAGGTGGCCCACCCCGGACTGGAGCCCTGGACCCCGACGCCCGCCGAGGTCGCCGTCGCCGAACGCGCGCTGGCCGCCGTGCCCGACGCGCCGGAGCTGCTCTACGCCCGGGTCGACCTCGTGGACGGCGACGACGGGGAGCCGCGGGTGATGGAGCTGGAACTGGTCGAGCCGAACCTGTTCCTGTTCCTGCACCCGGAGTCGGTGCCGGCCGTCGTGGCGGCGATCCTGGCGGCGGCCGCCACCCCCTGACGACGACCACCACCCCCCGGTCCGGCGCCCGCGCGCCGCTACTCCCGGATCCCCGTCCGCTGCAGCAGCCCCCAGGTGAACTCGGCGACGACCTCCCGCCGCACGCCCCACCCGTCCGGGGCCGTGAACGCCAGTCCCCAGCGGGTGGGGGCGCTGCCCTCCAGCGGACGGGCCGGGGCGAAGGCGTGCGCGGCCTCGTCGACCGTGCAGGACCATGGGGTGAGGTCCTCGATGCTCGTCAGGCGCGGCGGCGCGACTCCCGGGGCGCGGACCAGCCACTCGTTCCAGACGCCGCCGTTCGGCGCGAGGAGCACCTCGAAGCGCAGCTCGGGCCAGAGGGGCAGCGGCCAGAGCCAGGCCTCGCAGTCGAGGTCCCCGACGCGGCGGGGCGTCCGGGACTCCGGTTCGCCGAGGACCGATCGGTAGCGGGCCAGCGCGCCCCGGGCGTGCGGGGAGTGGAGCATCGCCTGCCAGCGTTTGTTGGCCTCCCGCATCTGTGCGAGGGAGACGCCCAGCGCATGGCGGGCGTCCTCCACCAGGTCCGGGTTGTGGTCGGCCATGCGGCGCAGCAGGACCTGCTGGAAGTCGAGCACCGTGAAGGAGCCGGTAAGGCGTTTCTGGGTCGGCATGCTCCCCATCCTGGCCCAACCGGGGCCCCGTCCCGGGCCACTGTGCGTTTCCCGACCATTGCCCGGCGCAACGCCGTATGACAGCCTGTGTTCGTCATGCCGATCGCCTGTTGAAATCTCGAACACAGGCACTGAGACGACTACCTAAGGGAGGGGGCCGGTTGTGGGACGCCTCGTACCTGCCGTGACCCGAGCTCTCGACATTCTCGAGCTCTTCCTCGACGGGGACGGTTCGCTCTCCGCCCCCGACATCGTGCGCAAGCTCCAGCTTCCGCGCACCACCGTGCACGAGTTGGTGACCACGCTCTCGGCGCGGTCGTACATCGTGGCCGTACCGGGACAGCCCGGACGTTACCGCCTCGGCGTGCGTCCGTACCAGCTCGGCAGCCGCTACGCCGAGCAGCTCGACCTCGCCGCCGAGGGTCAGCAGGTCGCGCGCTCCGTCGCTGAGACGTGTGACGAGACGGTCCACGTGGCGATCCTGGAGGGCACCGACGTCATCTACATCGCCAAGGTCGACTCCACGCACGCGGTCCGGATGGTGTCGGCCGCCGGCCGCCGTCTCCCGGCCCACTGCACCTCCGTCGGCAAGATGCTGCTGGCCTCGCTCCCCGAGCCGGAGCTCAGCGCGCGCATCCCCGACGACGCCGACCTCATCCGGATGACCCCGAACAGCATCACCGAGCCCGGGGCCCTGCGCGAGGCCCTGGCGGAGATCCGGGATCGGGGCGTCGCGGTGGAGAGCCGCGAGTCCAACCCGGACGTCAGCTGCGTGGCGGCGCCGGTGCGCGACCGCACGGGCCAGGTCGTCGCCGCCCTGTCCATCTCGGTCCCGATGATCCGCTGGAGCGACGAGCGCCGCGTGGAACTGGAGCAGCTCGCCGCGAAGGGCGCCGCCGAGCTGTCCGAGCTGCTGGGCTACCGGAGCGTGGGATGACGACCTCGTACGAGGTGGCCGTGCGCGCCGAGGCGGTCCTCGGCGAGGGGCCGACCTGGGACCCGGTCACCGGCCGGCTGCTCTGGCTCGACATTCTCGGCTCCCGCCTGCACGGCTACGACCCCGTGACCGGCCGCCGCACGGTCCGGGTGACCGACCAGCACGTGGGCGCGGCCAAGCCCCGCGCCGGGGGCGGTCTGGTCCTCAACCTCCGGGACGGCGTGGGCCTGCTCGACCCGGACGGCGGCTTTCGCTGGCTGCGCCACGAGCCGGTCCCCGGCCGCCGCGCCAACGACGCCGCCGTGGCGCCCGACGGCTCCCTCTGGGCCGGCACCATGCGCTACGACGAGGCCCCGGGCGGCGGCACCCTGACCCGGGTCACCGGCGACGGCGCGGCCGAGCGGGTCCTCGACGACGTGGCGGTCAGCAACGGCACGGGCTGGAGCCCGGACGGGACGCGGATGTACTACATCGACTCGCCGACGCGCCGGGTCGACGTCTTCGCGTACGCGGCGGACGGGCGGGTGGGCGACCGCCGCGCCTTCGTCGAGATCGAGGACGGCGCGGGATTCCCCGACGGCCTCACCGTGGACGCCGACGGCTGCGTGTGGGTGGCGCTGTGGGACGGGGGAGCGGTACGCCGCTACACCCCGGAGGGCGCCCTGGACCGGGTGCTCACCCTCCCGACGCCGAGGGTCACGGCCTGCGCGTTCGGCGGCGCCGACCTGACCGACCTGTACATCACCACCGCCCGGGTGGGCCTGGAGTCGCCGCACCCGGTGGCCGGATCACTGCTGGTGGTGCCGGACGCCGGAAAGGGCCTGCCCCAACCGGCGTTCGCGGGCTGAACCCGGCCCCCGGCGGGCGAACGGGGGCCGCGCGGACGACGGGACGGGCGAGCGGCGGGACGAACGCGGGCGGTCCGTACGGCGGTCCGCCCGGCGGGACTACTGCAGTCCCGCCCGCTTCAGCTCGTCCCCGGTCAGCGGCGGGCCCGTCAGCGCCGGTTTCCACGGGCCCAGCGCGGCCGCCAGCAGGACCGAGGGAGCCAGCAGCACCTCGGGCCCCCGCTCCAGCGACGTCACGTCCGTCACCCGGCGGGCGATCCGGCCGTTGCCGGTGGCCGTGAGCATCAGGCGGCCGACGTACGCGGCCACGAGCCGGTCGCGCAGGGTCGGCCCGTCCTCCGTCGCGCCCGGGCAGAACACGTCCTGGCCCACCGCCAGGTCCCACGCGGTGCTCACGGGCCCGGCCACCGCCTTCTGCACCCGCCGGGACAGCCCGGCCGAGCCCCATCCCCGGCGGCGCACCACGTCCCGCAGCGTCACCGCGCTCTGGGCGGCGACGGCCAGACCGTGGCCGTACAGCGGGTTGTAGGCGGCGAGCGCGTCCCCGACGACGGTGAAGTTCTCCGGCCAGGCCGCCATCCGCTCGTAGAAGTGGCGGCGGTTGACGGTGGCCCGGGTGTACGCCACGTCGGACACCGGCTCGGCCCGCTCCAGGAGCTCGCCGATGACGGGGTGGCGCAGTTCCTCGCGGGCGAAGCGGACGAAGTCGTCGCCGTCGGTGGAGGGTTCGCCGCCCCGGGTGCCGTTGAGGGTGACGATCCAGTGCCCGTCCTCGATGGGCAGCAGGAACCCCGCCCGCCCCGGCCCCGCGGCACGCGGATCCGGCTGCACGTTGACGATCGGGTACCCGGACCTGGCCTGCTCCGGCGCGCGGTAGAGGCGACTGGCGTACGCCAGCCCGGAGTCCACCTCCCGCCGTTCCGCCGCGGGCAGCCCGAGCTCGGTCAGCCACCGCCCGGCCCGCGACCCGCGCCCGGTCGCGTCGACGACCAGCCCGGCCGCCACCACCCACTCGCCGTCCACCGCCTCCGCCGCGGCTTCCGGCGCCAGCCCCTCCCGGGCTCTCACCCGCACCCCCGTGACCGCCTCCGCGTCGCCCGCCAGCCCCAGCACCTCGACGCCGGAGAGCAGTTCGACCCGGTCGTCCGCGAGGACCCGGGCCCGCAGTGTCGCGTCCAGGAGGTCGCGGCCGGCCAGGATCACGTGGTGCGACTCGGGCCACCGCCGGAACCAGCCGCGTGCGCCCATGACGACCATGTCCGTGGTCACCGGCGCCCGTCGCGCCCCGGCGGCGAGGAGCGCCTCGGTGGCGCCCGGCAGCAGGTCCTCCACCGCCCGCACCCCGCCCGACCAGAGCATGTGGGCGTGGCGGGCCTGGGGCAGGCCCTTGCGCGGGGCGGGACCGTCGGGCAGCACGTCCCGCTCGACCACGACGACCCGGTCGGCGAGGCCGGCCAGGGCGCGTGCCGCGAGCATGCCCGCATGGGATCCCCCCAGGACTACGGCGGTTCTGGCGGGGTGGGAGGGTTCACTCATGCGTGGACATGCTCTCTGCCGGGGCGGCCGCGCGGGCGCGGACCGCCTGGATGTCGACGGGGTGGCGAAGGACGCGGGACACGGCCTGGATCTCCCGCAGGAGGTAGGTGGTGTCCGGCCGGGAGGACCCGGACGGGTCGGCCGAGGCGACGGGGGAGGCGGTGGAGGCGGGGGAGCCGGTGGAGGCGGCCGCCGGGGGCTCCGGACGGCGCAGCGCGCGGGTCCGGGCCTCGACCGCGTCCAGGAGCGACACGGCGGCGGCGAGGGCCTGCGCCCGGCCGCGCTCGAAGCCGAGGGCGACGCCCGCGTCGTAGGACCGCGCGCGCAGGTCGTCGTCGAGGTACCGGGCGAGCTGGAGCAGCGCGTCGCGGATGAACGTCTCGCGCCGGATCAGCCGCAGTTCCGGCGTGGCGCGCAGGTCGAAGGGCTCGCGGGCGCCGGTGACGCTCCGCATCAGCCGGGACAGGGGACGCAGGCTCCGGTGCCTGCGGCGGATCCGCCACCGCTCCTGGAGGTACTGGCCGGCGTGCGGGACGATGAAGCCGATCGCGACCAGGGTGGCGGCGATGCAGGCGGCCGACGGCGCGATGTTGGTGTTCAGCCAGTCCAGGTCGTGCCCGGTCCAGCGGGCCCCGACCGCCGTCAGCTTGGCCGCGCTGAACAGCAGGTTCGTGACATAGCCGGCTCCCAGGAAGCGGAGCCCCCAGCGCAGCCAGGCGTCGAGGCCCTCGGTGCGGCTCCAGTTCCAGACGAGCCGGGCGGTGACCGAGCAGGCCACCGTGTGCGCGAGCAGGTAGAGCAGGATCTCCTCGCGCATGAAGGGCGTGTTGGCGTAGTAGGTGTCCAGGTCCCGGATCTGTTCCACGGGGACGTCGGCGAGCGCGAAGAGCACCCACAGCGCGACGACCACCCCCGCGTAGACGGAGACCACCCAGCGGGTCGCCCGCCGGGTCTGCGCCGAGCGCTCGGTACGGCCGTTGCGCCAGGCGATGATCAGCAGCAGCCAGGACGCGGAGAGCGCGGTGAGCAGCGAATACACCCAGGGCGCCGCGATGTTCGGCACGCCGGTGACCCGGTTGGTCCAGGCGATGGTCTTGGGGGCCGCGAAGACGAACACGGCGCAGGCGAAGACCAGCAGGCCGCCGACGGCGCGCAGCAGCGGGTCCCGCCAGAGCTTGAGGATGCTGGGCAGTTTGATGGCGAGGGCCGCGCCCAGGACCACGGTGGGCAGCCAGAAGGAGACGTACAGCCCCTGGCTCACCGCGCCGTCCCCCTGCGCCCGCGGTAGCCCAGGGTCCGCTGGACCGCGGCCGTCTCCCCGCCCGGCCCGGCGGCGGCCGGCCCCGGGTCGGACAGATAGCGCCGGAAGCGGGCCGCGAGACGGTGACCGAAGTCGTCGGCCTCGGCCTCGTCGTCCTCCCGGGATCCGTTGCGGGCGGCCACGGTCAGGGCGAGGGAGTCCCAGCCGGACCGGCCGGCCAGCACACCGGCGGCCACCGTGCCGACGCCGTGGTGATGCCGGTGACCGGCGTGCAGATGCCACAACTCATGGCCGAGTATCACGAGTTGCTGCACGTCCTCGGCCCGCTCCTCGACGATGACCAGGTCGAAGTCCTGGAACTCCACCCACAGGCCGGTCACCTCGATCTCGTCGGGGAACCGCTCGAACCGCACCTCGACGGGGCGTCCGCCGCGGCGCGCGGACATCTCCTCGCACAGGGCCCGGCAGACGTCCCGCACACCGGCGGGCCGGGCGGGGCGCGCCCGCAGCGCGGCGGAGAGATCGCCGGTCAGCTCGCGCATGGCCGGTCCGGTCCTCGCGCGCCGCAGCGCCGAGCCGATCCGGGCCGCCCTCCCGCGCGCGCCCGCGATGTCCATCCGCTCCCCCTTCTCCACCGCCGGACGGCAGCCCGTTCGAGCCTACGCGGCCGGTTGTGCCCCCGTCACGGGAACTTTTCACGGGGGCCGCCCGAGCCTGCGGATAGAAAGCGCTGTCATCGATCCCGTCAAAACCATTGACGTGCCGACGTATCGATTTTACGGTCCCGTTCGAAGTTACGAGCAGAATTCGAAATCTCGAACCGGCTGAACGACAGGGGCAAGGTATGGGACAACCTGGCCTGAACCGCAGGCAACTCCTCGCCGCCGCGGGCGGGTTGGCGGTGGCGGGCAGTCTGGGCTTCGCCGCCCTCGGCACGGGGGCCGACGCGCTCGCCGCCGGGGCCCGCACCCGGGTCCGTTACTGGAACCTCTTCCAGGGCGGCGACGGAGCCAACCAGGTCGCGATGGTGGACGCCTTCCGCGACGCGCACCCGGACATCGCCGTGAAGGACTCCACCCTCGCCTGGGGCGGCCCCTACTACACCAAGCTCGCCATGGCCGCCGCCGGCAACCGCGCCCCCGACCTCGGGGTCATGCACCAGGGCCGCATCCCCGGCTTCGCGCCCGGCCGCCTCCTGGACCCCTGGGACGTGGACCTCCTCGCCCGGCACGGCGTGCGCGAGGCCGACTTCAACCCGGTGCTCTGGCAGCGCGGCATCGTCGACGGCCGGCTGTACGCGCTGCCGCTGGACATCCACGTCCAGCTGAACTTCTACCGCAAGGACGTCTGCGACAAGGCGGGACTCCTCGACACCGCGGGCCGCCTCCCCGCCGCCGGCTCCCCCGAGGAGTGGTTCGACATCCTGAAGACGGCCAGGGGGCAGCTGAAGAAGGGGCAGCAGACGCTCGGCCTGCACGCCAACGACCAGAACTTCTGCTGGTGGTTCTTCGTCGCCTTCTACCAGCAGCTCGGCGGCACCTACTTCGACGACGACCACACGACCGTCACCTTCGACACCGACAAGGCCACCCAGGTCCTGGAGTTCCTCCGCAAGCACGTCACCGACGGCTACGTCACCGTCGGCGAAGCGGACGGCGAGGCGTTCCTGGCCGGCTCGCCCTTCACCTGGGAGGGCAACTGGTCGGTGCCGTACTTCAACGGCGAGAAGGTCGAGTACGGCGCCCAGCCGCTGCCCCCCGTCTTCGGCAGGGCCGCCACCCACGCCGAGTCGCACTCCTTCGTCCTGCCCCACCGGGCCGGCCGCGGCGGGGACGCCGACGAGGGCGCCTACCGGCTCGCCGCCTACATGGTCACCCACGCCACCACCTGGGCCAACGGCGGCCATGTGCCCGCCTATCTGCCCACCTTCGAGGACCCGGCGTATCTGCGACTGGCCCCCCAGAGCGAGTACTCACGCCCCGCCATGGACCACCAGGCCAACGAGCCCCATATCTGGTTCGCCGGCTCCACCGGCGTCCTCGCCCAGCGCGTCGGCCCGATCGTGGCCTCCTCCAACCTGGGCTCCGCCGCCCCGGACGCGGCGGCCCGCCGTATGAAGTCCGCGCTGGCGCAACTGCTGGCGATGAAGAACCCGATGGACGGCCGCACCGCAGCCCAGGAGCTGAAGGGAGCCGGTGCATGAGCACGCTCGCGCACGCCGGGACACTGCCGCCGCGCACCGCGGTCGCCGCCGACTCCGCCCGCGCCCGCTGGGGCCGCCGCTTCCAGCACGGCGGCTGGTTCGTGGCCCCGTTCTTCGTCCTGTACGGCCTGTTCGTCGTGCTGCCGGTCGTCCGCGGCCTCTACCTCAGCTTCACCGACGCCAACATCTCCGGCGACCACACCGGCTTCGTCGGCCTCGACAACTACCGCGAGGCGCTGAAGGACGACCTGGTCTGGGACTCCCTCTGGCACAGCGTCCAGTTCACGCTCTACGTCGTCCCCGTGATCGCCGTCGTGGCCCTGCTGATGGCGCTGATCGCCCACCACACCGTGCACTTCACATGGCTGTGGCGGCTGTGCTTCTTCGCGCCCTTCCTGCTTCCCTCGGCGGTCATCGGCAACCTGTGGTGGTGGCTGTTCCAGCCCACCAACGGCATGGTCAACCACGTCCTGGGCCTGGACACCCCGTGGCTCACCCAGAAGTCCACGGCGATGCTCGCGGTCGTCGTCGCGACCGTGTGGTGGACGGTCGGCTTCTCCTTCCTCCTCTACCTGGCCGCCCTCCAGAACATTCCCCACCACCTCTACGAGGCGGCCGAGCTGGACGGGGCGAACGCGTTCCGGCGGATGCTGCACATCACCGTGCCCAACCTGCGCAACATCACCGGCCTGGTCCTCGCCCTGCAGGTCCTCGCCTCGCTCCAGGTCTTCGACCAGGCCGTGGTGATGTACCAGTTCGGCCCCGGGCCGGAGGAATCGACCCGCACCTTCGTGCAGTACACGCTCGAACAGGGCTTCACCAGCTACCGCGTGGGCTACGCCTCCGCGATCTCCTTCATCCTCTTCATCATCGTCGCGGCCGTCGCCCTCGGGCGGATGTGGCTGCTGCGCAACCGCGAGGAGGCCGCGGCCCGATGACGACGCCGACCGCACCGACCCCACCGCCCACGCCCCCGGCTGCCGCGCTGCGCAAGCCGCGCGGCACCTGGACCCCGGCCCAGATCGCCCTCACGCTGGTGGCAGCGGCCCTCTCCCTGGTCTGGCTGGCCCCGCTCGCCTGGGCGCTGTCGACGTCCCTCAAGACCCCCACCGAGTCGGTCACGTCCCCGCACTGGATCCCGCAGGACGTCACCGCGGAGTCCTGGAAGGCGGTGATCGAGGCCGGGAACATCCCCAACTGGTTCGTGAACTCCGTCGTCGTGTCCGTCTGCGTCACCTTCGTCGTCCTCGCGGTCGCCTCGCTCGCGGGGTACGGCTTCGCGCGCACGGAGTTCCGCGGCAAGTCGGCGCTCATGGCGCTGACGATGGCGGGCCTGATGTTCTCCCCGGCGATCCTCGGCGTCCCGCTCTTCACCACGGTCCAGTCGCTCGGCATGGTGGACACCTACTGGGGCATGATCCTTCCGCAGTGCGCGCCTGCCGCGATGGTCTACATCCTCTACAAGTTCTTCCAGTCCCTGCCGAAGGAACTGGAGGAGGCGGCCTTCATCGACGGCGCGGGCCGCTGGCGGATCTTCTTCACGATCGTCCTGCCCCTGTCGAAGCCCTCCCTCTCGGCGGTCGGCATCTTCACCTTCATCGCCTCCTGGAACAACTTCCTGTGGCCCTACATGGTGACCAACAACCCCGACCTGATGACCATGCCGAACGGCATCGCCACCGTGCAGAACGCCTTCGGCATCGTCTGGCCCCAGCTCATGGCCGGCGGACTGCTGGCCGGCCTGCCGCTGATCGTCGTGTTCGTCTTCTTCCAGAGCCAGATCGTGCGGGGCGTGGCCCACACGGGTCTGGCGGGCCAGTAGCCGAGCCGACGGACAAGCACCCTCTCCTCGAAAGGCGTTCATGCGCACCGCACGTCTCACCCTCGACCCCGCCTTCACCATCGGCGAAGTCAACCCCCGTCTCTTCGGCAGCTTCGTGGAGCATCTGGGCCGGTGTGTCTACACCGGTATCTACGAGCCCGGCCACCCGTCCGCCGACGAGGCGGGGTTGCGGACCGACGTCCTGGACCTGGTCCGCGAACTCGGCGTCACCGCCGTCCGTTACCCGGGCGGCAACTTCGTCTCGGGCTACAAGTGGGAGGACTCGGTCGGCCCCGCCGAGGACCGCCCGCGCCGTCTCGACCTGGCCTGGCGCTCGACGGAGACCAACCGCTTCGGTCTCTCCGAGTACATCGCCTTCCTGCGCAAGATCGGCCCGCAGGCCGAGCCGATGATGGCGATCAACCTCGGCACCCGGGGGGTGGCCGAGGCCCTGGAGCTCCAGGAGTACGCCAACCACCCGTCCGGCACGGCGCTTTCGGACCTGCGGGCCGACCACGGTGACAAGGACCCCTTCGGCATCAAGGTCTGGTGTCTGGGCAACGAGATGGACGGCCCCTGGCAGACCGGCCACAAGACCGCCGGGGAGTACGGCCGTCTCGCCGCCGAGACCGCTCGTGCCATGCGCCAGATGGACCCGTCCGTGGAACTGGTCGCCTGCGGCTCCTCCAGCCAGTCCATGCCGACCTTCGCCGAGTGGGAGGCGACGGTCCTCGCGGAGACGTACGACCTGGTCGACCACATCTCCCTGCACGCCTACTACGAGCCGCAGGACGGCGACGTCGACTCGTTCCTGGCCTCGGCCGTGGACATGGAGTCGTTCATCGAGAACGTCGTCGCCACCTGCGACCACGTGGGCGCGAAGCTCAAGTCGAAGAAGAAGATCAACCTCTCCTTCGACGAGTGGAACGTCTGGTACATCTCGGGGTGGCACGCGATCGAGGACTCCGCCACACGGGACTGGGCCGAGGCCCCCCGGCTGCTGGAGGACAACTACAGCGTCATGGACGCGGTCGTCTTCGGCTCCCTCCTCATCGCGCTGCTGCGGCACGCCGACCGGGTGACGGTCGCCTGTCTCGCCCAGCTCGTCAACGTCATCGCGCCGATCCTCACCGAACCGGGCGGCCCGGCCTGGCGGCAGACGACGTTCTTCCCGTTCGCGCAGGCGTCGAAGCACGGCCGGGGCACGGTCCTCGACGTGCGGGTGGACTCGCCGACGTACACGACGGCCAAGTACGGCGAGGCGGACCTCCTGCACGCCACCGCCGTCCGGGCCGACGACGGCACGGTCACCGTGTTCGCCGTCAACCGCAGCCGCACCGAGGCGCTGCCCCTGCACATCGGGCTGACCGGCCTCGACCTGACCTCGGTCGTCGAACACAGTGTGCTGGCGGACGCCGACCCGGACGCCCGCAACACCCTCGCCGATCCCGAGCGGGTCGCCCCGCACCGGGCCGAGGGCACCGCCCTGACGGACGGCGCGCTGACGGCGACGCTGGAGCCGCTGTCGTGGAACGTGATCAGGCTGGCGTGACCGGAGGCGGCCGGACCCGGCCGCGCGCACGAGCGGGGCCGGCCCGGCCCGCCCGGCACCCGCCCTCGACGGCCGGCCGGGCGTCGGCCCACGGCCCGGTCGCTGCCCTGGCGGCCGGGCCCCGGGTGAACGCAGCTGTCGGTCGCGCGGGCGTGGCAGAAGCGGTGCGGCGCCGGGCGCCGGGGCACGCCCACCCGTGGCGGCCGTCGGCTGACGGCACAATGGGGCGCATGAGGATCTCGGCACGAGCGGACTACGCGGTGCGGGCGGTACTGGAGCTCGCCGTACGGCAGGGCGGCGACCCGGTGAAGGCCGAGTCGATCGCCGCCGTGCAGGACATTCCGCACAAGTTCCTCGAGGGGATCCTCGGCGACCTGCGGCGCGGTGGCATCGTCGACAGCCGGCGCGGCGGGGGCGGCGGCTACCGGCTGGCCCGCGACCCGGCGGCGATCACGGTCGCGGACGTGATCAGGGCGGTGGACGGCCCGATCGTGTCCGTACGCGGCGAACGCCCGACCGGCCTGACGTACACGGGCTCGGCGCAGCCCCTGCTCCCGCTCTGGATCGCGCTGCGGGCGAACGTGCGGCGGATCCTGGAGGGCGTCACCATCGCCGACATCGCGGCGGACGCGCTGCCGGGCCCGGTCCAGGCGCTCGCCGAGGAACCGGCGGCCTGGGAGAACCCGTAAGTCGCGGCCGCCGGCGGAGTTTTCCGATCCCGGGCGGCCGACGGGCGTCCCTCCAGTGCGAATTAGTACAGATCTCCGAATATCGGGTCTCGGAGAACCCTGGGCGCGCGCGATCGACCGCGTGACACGATCCTGGCCTGCCGGAGCGACATGGCGAAAAAGCGCGACTCCGGCTGCGCGAAAGGGGAGGGTCACATGGGCAGGTCGATCATGCGCAGGGCGCGGCTGTGGGCCGTGGGGACGATGATGGCGGCCGGGGTCGTCGGTCTCGCCGCGGCGCCCGCGAGCGCGTGGACCGGTGGGAACGTCTGGGTCAACCTGGGCAGTTGGAACTGTCCATCGGGCGGTTCGGTCGTGGGCGTGTACTGGGCGGTGGACGCGTACTCGAGCGGTCCGGCCGGCGGCGACTGGGGCGACAACGTCATCTATCCGCGGGTCCGGGTGGGGGCCGGCGCCTACAACACGCTCAGCTACCAGACCATGTGCAAGAAGTGGGGCTGGTACACCTACCGCGGGGTCGTGGGCCAGCGGTCCCTCACGCCCTACAAGTCGGGTCTGAGCTACACCTACTAGGGCACGGTCCGGGGCGGCGTGGCGACCGCGGCCCGCACGGGTACCGCGTGCGGACCGCGGCGACCGGCGCCGTCCCGGGCCGGGGTGATCAGGCGGAGTCGACGCCGACGGTGATCGTCGCCTTGTAGCCGCTGGACACGCTGGAGCCGAGGGCGGTCAGGGTGAGCAGGCCGGAGGCCGCGCCCCCGTCGTCGTGGATGCCGTCGTCGGCGAGGGCCGTCTCCCTGGTGGTGTTCGCGGAGTACGGCGAGGTGGCCTGGATCTCCTCGTTGACGTCCGGGTCGAAGAAGAGCCGGCCGGTGTGGACGACCTCGCCGCCGGTGTACGAGTCGTCGGTGAGCGTGCGGGGCCTGGGGATGCAACGGTCGACTGCCTTCCTTTCCACGCGAGTTCGGGCACCATGTCGCCGCCTGTGACGGGTGGCGGGCTCCGGTGCCGGCGAGCGGACGGGCGCGTACGTGCCCTCTTTTCCAGGTGCGGCCCGTCCGGGTCTGCGCCGTGGAGCCGGCCGGACCGGAGGGGCGACACCCCGCCCGTGTCGTGACCCGGAGCGACCGGGTGTGAACGGGCCGTGGTGAATGGCCGGAGTTCGGCCTGGGCGGGCCCCACGGCTCTCCCTACGATGCGATCGCCCCGGTTCTTCACAGCAACTCCATTGGTTCTGCACAGAGTTGCTGTGCCGCGCCGGGCGCGCATCCACCCCCCACCGATCCGAACGAAGGACAGAGACCATGGCAAGTGGGCTGCTCCTGGGCGGTGCGGTCGCCGCGCTCATCACCGCGGCGATACCCGCGAACAACTCGTCCCCCGTGTTCGACAACCCGCCTCCGGACAAGATCGTCATCGATGTGGCCACGGTGAACGGGTCCGGCTGTCCCGCGGGCACGGCGGCCGTCGCCGTCTCCGAGGACAACACCGCCTTCACCGTGACCTACAGCGACTACCTCGCCCAGGTCGGCGGGGGCTCCAACCCCACGGCGTTCCGCAAGAACTGCCAGCTCAACCTGGTCGTCCACGTCCCCTCGGGCTTCACGTACGCCATCGCCAAGGCGGACTACCGCGGCTACGCCTCGCTCCAGTCCGGGGCGACCGCCGTGCAGCGGGCCTCGTACTACTTCCAGGGCTCGTCGCAGACGGTGTTCAAGAACCACAACTTCAGCGGCTCCTACAACGACAGCTGGCAGGCGACCGACAGCACCGACTGGGCCCAACTGGTCTGGGCCCCCTGCGGAGTCCAGCGCAACTTCAACATCAACACCGAACTCCGGGTGAACGCGGGCACGTCGTCGCCGAGCAAGGTCAGCTTCATGACCATGGACTCGACCGACGGCGACCTCAGTACGATCTACCACATGGCCTGGCAGGTGTGCCCGGCCAAGTGAGCCGGTCCCGATCCCCGGGACACCCCGCCGCGTGGGCCGCGCACCCGGCCCGCGCGGTGCCGTCCCCGGTGGGCTCGCGGGCTCACCGGCCGGCGGACGGAGGGGGCGTGGGGGATGGGCGGCAGTCGCGGCGCGGTGGTCGTCGGAGGAGGCATCGGCGGGCTGGCCGCGGCGATCGGGCTGCGCCGGATCGGCTGGGACGTGACGGTCCTCGAACGCGCCCCGGCCTTCGCCGACGTGGGCGCGGGGATCTCCCTGCATGCCAACGGGATGCGGGCGCTGGACGCGCTCGGCGTCGGCGAGGCGATACGGGCCGCCGTCCGGCCGGCGTACACGGGCGGCACCCTCACCCCCGGCGGCCGCATGCTGTCCCGGATGGACGGCGCGGCGCTGGAGCGGCGGCTCGGGACGCCCGTCGTCGGCGTCCTCCGTGCCGATCTGCACCGCGTCCTGCGCGAGGCGCTGCCCGCCGGGTGCGTGCGGACCGGGGTGGAGGTGACCGGCGTCGGCGGCGCGGGCGACGGCGCCGATCTCGTCGTCGCGGCCGACGGTGTCGACAGCCGGCTGCGCGCCGAACTGTTCCCCCGGCACCCCGGAGCGGTCTACAGCGGCTCGACGGTCCTGCGCGCCGTCGTGGAGCAGCCGGTCCACGACCTGCCCGATCTGGAGCTGACCTGGGGCAGGGGCGCGGAGTTCGGGCACCTCCGCTTCGCCGACGGACGGGCCGAATGGCATGCGGTGCTCACCGCGCCGCCGGGTGTCAGACACACCGACCCCCTCGCCGAGATGCGCCGCCGCTTCCGGGGCTGGCACGATCCGATCCCCGCCCTGCTGGCCGCGACCCGGCCGCAGGACGTCCTGCACCACGACATCCACGAACTGGTCACCCCGCTCCCGTCGTTCACCGTCGGCCGGGTCGCGCTGCTCGGCGACGCCGCCCACGCCATGACCCCGAACCTCGGGCAGGGCGCCAGTCAGGCGCTGGAGGACGCGACCGTCCTGGCCTCCTGCCTCGCGACCGGACCCACCACCGCGGCCGCGCTGCGCCGCTACGACGCGGTCCGCCGCAGGCGCAGCCGGTCCGTGGCGCGCGCCGCCCGCCAGGCCGGCCGGATGGGACACCGGCTGACCCATCCCCTCGCCGTGGCCCTCCGCGACGGCGCCCTGTGGCTGGCACCCTCCGGAGCGACCCTGCGGGCCGCCCTCCGGCACGCCGACTGGACGCCACCGCCGCTGCGGTGACGCCCAGTCGAACAGGGGAGGGTCATGCCGTACGGGTCGTACGGGTACGGCGAGTAGTGCCGGTCGTACGGGTACTGCGGGTCGTACGGGGGGTGCGGGTCGTACGGGGGGTGCGGGGCGCCGTCGGGGTCAGTTCTCGACGCCGAGCGTCAGCGTTCCCGCGTACCCCGAGGACGTCGAGCTGCCCAGGGCCGTCAGGGTCAGCAGGCCCGAAGCGGCGCCTCCCTCGTCGTAGATGGAGTCCTGGGCGAGGGTGGTGCGGGTGACCGTGTTGGTCGAGTACGGAGAGACCTTCGCGACGGCCGTCGTGATCGTCTCGTTGAAGAAGAGCTGGCCGGTGTGGAGTTCCTGGCCGCCGGTGAAGGAGCCGTCCGAGGTCAGCGTGACGTTCGTGTGCACCTTGACGTGGATGTGGACGCAGCGGCCCCGGTACCAGCCGGGGTAGATCGTGGTGAGGGACGCGACGCCGGCGGAGTTCGTCAGGACGCCGCCGCGCAGGAAGGTGCCGTCGTCCGGCTCGCTGTGGCCGTTGTTGCCGACGAATCCGGAGTACTCGCCGAGGGCGTCGGCGTGCCAGATCTCCACGAGGGCGTTGGAGAGGGGCACGCAGGTGTCGTCGTCGACGACCGTGAGGGTCAGCTTCAGCGGGATGCCCGCCTTGCCCTCGGTGACGTCGGCGCGGACGTACTGTCCGTCGAGGTAGTAGGGGCCTTCGGTCATCTCCTTCGTGAGGGTGCAGACGGCCGCGGCGGCGACGGGGGCGGTGTCGGCGGCATCGGCTGTGGGGGCCTCGGTCGTGGCAGCGGCGCCTACGGCCAGGGCCGCTGCGGTCGCGCCCGAGGCGACGAGTACGGTACGGCGCGCTACGGAGGAGCGCGCATCTGAGGTGTCTGTCATGGGCACGACACCGTAGGAAGGGTTCCTGTCGGCAGGCTGTCAGTTCGGCAAAATGAGGCGCCGTCAAGCTACTTGCCGGGCAAGTGTCGACAGAAGGGGCGGGACCCTCTGGGGGTGGCGACCCGGCGTGCCGTTTCTCGAAGACTTTCGGGTGTGCGTGCGGGTCGTTGACGCGCAAGGGGTTCGATTCTACGGTCCCGTCCGACGACGCGACTGTTGTTCGACATCACGAATGTCACCCCCACTGAAGGAGCGTCCGCATGAGCCGCACCTCCCGCACGCCCCGCACGGCCGGTACACCCCGCACCTCCCGCGCGTCCGGTACACCCCGCGCGCCTCGCGCGTCCCGCACCTCCCGCAGGGCCGCGCTGCTCGCCCTCCCGGCGGCGGTCCTGCTCGCCCTGGTGCCGTCCATCGCGTCCGCGTACCCCAACCCCGGGACGGTCACCGGCTCCACCGTCGTGCACGACCCGACGATGATCCGCACCTCGGCCGGCCGCTACCTCCTCTACGCGACCGGCGGCGGCCTGTCCTACCGCACCTCCACCGACCGCATCGCGTTCGGCGCGGGCGCCGACGCCTTCTCCACGCGGCCGGCCTGGTGGTCCTCCTACGGCACCACCGAGGCCTGGGCGCCCGACATCTCCTACCAGGGCGGCAAGTACCTGATGTACTACGCCGTCTCCACCTTCGGATCCAACAAGTCCGCGATCGGACTGGCCGGTTCCCGTACCGGGCTCCCCGGCTCCTGGACCGACTACGGCACCGTCTACACCTCCACCACGTCCAGCGACTACAACGCCATCGACCCGAACCTCTTCGTGGACGACGACGGCAAGTGGTGGCTTTCGTTCGGGAGTTGGTGGACGGGGATCAAGATGATCCGCATCGATCCGTCCACCGGCAAGCAGCTCGCGTCCGACACCGCGCGGCGCTCGATCGCCGACCGCCCCACGGGGACCAAGGCCGTCGAGGCGCCGTACGTCGTCAAACGGAACGGCTTCTACTACCTCTTCGCCTCCTACGACACCTGCTGCGCCGGCACCTCCTCCACCTACAAGGTCAAGGTCGGCCGCGCCACCTCCGTCACCGGGCCGTACTACGACAAGAGCGGCGTCGCGATGACCGCCAACGGCGGCACGCCCGTCCTGGAGTCGCACGGCAGCGTCATCGGCCCCGGCGGCCAGTCGATCCTGCACGACACCGACGGCGACCTGATCGTCTACCACTACTACGACGGCAACGACAGCGGCACGCCCAAGCTCGGCATCAACCTCCTGAACTGGAGCAGCGGTTGGCCGGTCGCCTACTGACCCGCGGGCCGTGCCGCGTGGAACGCGCGACGCCCCGTGAGGCCATGGGCCCGACGGGGCGTCGTCGTGCGGGGCGGCTATCCGGCCTGTCCCATGCCCGCCGCGTTCGGCCAGCTCTGGGCGTTCGGCCAGCCGGTGGCCGCGGCCGGGGTGAGGCCGTTGGTGCCCCGGACCTGGGCGGCCGTGAGGCCGCCGCGGGCCGGGACGCCGGGCGGGGTCGGGCCCAGCGGCGGGGCGGCCGGAGCCATCGCGGGCGCCATCGCCGCGGGGGCCATGGCGGGCGCCATCGCGGCCGGGGCCATCGGCGGGGCCGCGGCCGGGACGGGGGTGGGAGCCGGCGCCGGGGCCGGGGCCTGCGCGGGCACGGACTGGGGGAAGACCTGTGCCGCGGCCGGCATCGGCATCCCGGCGCCGTCGGACGGCGTGGGCTGCGCCATCGCCGGGGCGGGCATCGCCATCGGGGCGCCGGCGGCCGGGGCGGCCGCGACCAGCCCCGGCATCGCGGCGCTCATGGCCTGAGCGGCGAGGCCCGGCATGCCGGCCCCGTTGGTGACCAGCCGGTCCACCGCCGGCGTGCCCGAGCTGTAGCTGGTCCCGTTGCTCAGCTCGGGCACGGCGGCTCCCCTCCTGGTCCCGTAGAGCACCTGTTCCAGGCCGGACACCAGGCGACGAACGTCCACCTGGGGGCGCACCACGAGCCGCAGGAAGCGGCTGGACGAACCGATCTTGTTACCGCACTCGCGGACCAGGATGCGGTGCTCGGCGAGCAGCCGGTCGCGGACCACGGTGCCCTCGGCGCCGACGGGAAGGCGCACGAAGAGGAAGTTCCCCTGGGAGGGGTAGACGGTCAGCCCGGGCAGCGCGCTGAGCTGACTCGCCATGTCGAGACGGTCCCGGCGCACCTGCATCAGGCTCTGCGCGTACTCGGGGCCGTGCTCCTTCAGCATGAACACCACGTACTCGGCGAAGGCGTTGAGGTTCCACTTCGGCAGCATCGAGCGGACCCGGCCGGCGAGCGAGGGGTTGGAGACCATGTAGCCGAACCGGATGCCGTGCAGACCGAAGTTCTTGCCGAGGCTGCGCAGCACGATGACGTTCGGCCGGATCATCGCCTCCTGCACGACGCTCGGTTCCTGCTCCGCGTCCGCGAACTCCAGGAAGGACTCGTCGATGACGATCAGGTCCAGGTCGGCCATCGCGTCCATGAACTGCACGAGCGCGTGCTTGTGCAGGAAGCCGCCGTCGGGGTTGTTCGGGTTGCAGATGACGGCGACCTTGGTGCCGCGGGTCCGGATGAACTCGGCGTACTGCGCGAGGTCCAGGGCGAAGCCGCTGGACTCCTGGAGCGGGAACATGTCGACCCGCTTGCCGGTCTCCATGGGCTGGTCGGTCCAGCGGCCGAAGGTGGGGACGGGGACGGCGAGGGACTCACGGACCAGCAGGTGGTCGATCCAGGTGATCAGCTCGGTCGAACCGTTGCCCATCGCCACCGCCTGCGGCGGGAGCTGGAGCAGGTTGCACAGTTCGGCCGTGATCGTGTCGGCGCCGCTCGGGTAGAAGGTGATGATGTCCCGCAGCCGCGCGGCCATGGTGTCCATCATGGCGGGGGTGGGGAAGTAGGGGTTGCAGGGGATGCAGAAGTCCACCGGGCCGACTCCCTCGCCGCCCTCTCGCGTCAGCGCCGCCATCGACGGACTGTGCGCCGCGGTGTTGCGGAACAACGAGGAGACGTTGTCGGCCATGGAACCTCCGTATGGGGCGGACCCGGCGGGGACGACCGGGCCCGTCGTCATTGGGTGGCCCGCGCGGGGGAGCGCGGGCCGCCCTTACATACGAAGGTGTGGGTGGCGCTGTTCAATCGCTGAGGAATCGGTGAGAACTTGTGGGCCACCTGTGAAGGTGCCGAGACCGCGGTGCCCGGCGCGCAGCGGAAAGGGCCCCGCCGTGCCCGGCGGGACCCTTCCTGACCTGCGCTGCGCCTGTGTTGCACCTGAGCTGCGGACCCTTCAGGGCCGCGGACGGGTCAGGAACCGGACTTGCGCTTGTTCCAGACGTCGAAGCCGACCGCGGCGAGCAGCGCCAGGCCCTTGATGACCTGCTGCCAGTCGCTGCCGACGCCGAGCAGGTTCATGCCGTTGTTCAGCACGCCGAGGACGAGACCGCCGATGATCGCGCCGAGGACGGTGCCGACGCCGCCGCTCATGGACGCGCCACCGATGAACGCCGAGGCGATCGCCTCCAGTTCGAAGTTCAGACCCGCCTTCGGACCGGCCGCGTTCAGCCGGGCCGCGACCACCAGACCCGCCAGGGCCGCGAGCGCGCCCATGTTCAGGAAGACGAGGAAGGTGACCTTCTTGTCCTTGACGCCGGACAGCTTCGCGGCCGGCAGGTTGCCGCCGATCGCGTAGATGTGACGGCCGAAGACGGCGTTGCGCATGACGTAGCCGTAGCCGACCACCAGCGCGCCCAGGACCAGCAGGATGATCGGCGCGCCCTTGTAGCTGGCGAGCAGCATCGTGACGGTGAGCACCGCGGCGACGATGGCGACGAGCTTCAGCAGGAACAGGTTGCGCGGCACGACGTCCAGCGAGAACTCCTGCTGGCGCTTGCGGTCGCGCACCTCCTGGAGGACCACCATGACGATCACGGCGAGGCCCAGCAGCAGGGTGATGTTGTGGTAGTTCGTGGTCGGTCCGACCTCCGGGAGGAAGCCGTTGCCCATCTTCTGCAGACCGTCCGGGAACGGACCGAGGGTCTGGCCCTCCAGGAAGATCTCCGTCATGCCGCGGAAGATCAGCATGCCGGCGAGGGTGACGATGAACGAGGGTATGCCGAGATACGCGATGAAGAAGCCCTGCACCGATCCCGCGACCGCGCCCACGATCAGGCACAGCACCACCGCGACGGGCCACGAGACGTCGTGCTGCACCGTCAGCACGGCCGCGAACGCGCCGATGAACGCCGTCAGTGAACCGACCGACAGGTCGATGTGGCCCGCGATGATCACCAGCATCATGCCGATCGCGAGGATCAGCACGTAGCTGTTCTGGAGGACCAGGTTGGAGACGTTGCGCGGCAGCAGCAGGTCGCCCTCGGTCCAGACGGCGAAGAGCGCGACGATCAGGCCGAGCGCGATCAGCATGCCGTACTGGCGCATGTTGCGGCGCAGGCCGTCGAGGACCAGCTGCACCAGGTTCGCGCCGCCTCCGCCGTCGCCCTTGCCCGGTGGTGCGGCCGCCGGCATCTTGTCGGTCACTTCGGTGCTCATCGCGTTACCTCTTTGTCCTTCGTCATCTGACGCATCAGCACTTCCTGCGTGGCCTCGGCCCGCGGGAACTCACCCGTGAGCCGCCCGGCGGCCATGGTGTAGATGCGGTCGCACATACCGAGCAGTTCGGGCAGCTCGGAGGAGATGAAGACGACCGCCTTGCCCTGGGCGGCCAGCTGGTCGATGACCGTGTAGATCTCGTACTTGGCGCCGACGTCGATACCGCGCGTGGGCTCGTCCAGGATCAGCACGTCCGGACCTGCGAAGATCCACTTGCTGAGGACGACCTTCTGCTGGTTGCCGCCGGACAGCTTGCCCACCGGCTCGAAGACGGTCGGCGCCTTGATGTTCATGGACTTGCGGTAGCCCTCGGAGACCTGCCGCTCCTCGTGCTCGTCGACGATCCCCCGCCGGGCCACCTTGCCCAGCGCGGTCAGCGAGATGTTGCGGTTGATCGTGTCGATGAGGTTGAGGCCGTAGTGCTTGCGGTCCTCCGTGACGTAGGCGATCCCGTGGTCGACCGCCTCCGCGACGGTCTTCGTGCGGATCTCCTTGCCGTCCTTGAGGACGGTGCCGCCCGCGTGCCGGCCGTAGGAGCGCCCGAAGACGCTCATCGCGAGCTCGGTGCGTCCGGCGCCCATCAGGCCCGCGATGCCGACGATCTCCCCGCGCCGCACATGGACCGACACGTCGTCGACGACCTTGCGCTGCTGGTCGATCGGGTGGTGCACGGTCCAGCCGCGGATCTCCAGGGCCGGGGCGGCGCCCGACTCCGCCTCGTGCGGGGTGCGCTCGGGGAAGCGGTTGTCCAGGTCGCGGCCGACCATGCCGCTGATGATCCGGTCCTCGGTCGTCTCCGCCGACTTCACGTCGAGCGTCTCGATGGACTGCCCGTCGCGAATGATCGTCACCGAGTCCGCGACCTTGCGGATCTCGTTGAGTTTGTGGGAGATGATGATCGAGGTGATGCCCTGGTTCTTCAACTCCAGGATGAGATCGAGGAGTTTGTCGCTGTCCTCGTCGTTGAGGGCCGCGGTCGGCTCATCCAGGATGAGCAGCTTCACCTTCTTCGAGAGCGCCTTCGCGATCTCCACGAGCTGCTGCTTGCCCACGCCGATGTCGGCGACGCGGGTCTCGGGGTGATCGCTCAGACCGACCCGGCGCAGCAGCTCGGAGGCGTGCCGCAGGGTGTCGTTCCAGTTGATCAGCCCGCGCGTGGCGTGCTCGTTGCCGAGGAAGATGTTCTCCGCCAGGGAGAGGTACGGCACCAGCGCCAGCTCCTGGTGGATGATGACGATGCCGCGCTGCTCACTGGCCCGGATGTCCTTGAAGGAGACGGTCTCTCCCTCGAACAGGATCTCGCCCTCGTACGTGCCGTGCGGATGGACGCCGGAGAGCACCTTCATCAGGGTGGACTTCCCGGCGCCGTTCTCACCGCAGATGGCATGGACCTCGCCCTGGCGGACGGTCAGAGTGACGTCCGACAGCGCCTTCACACCGGGAAAGGTCTTGACGATCGAGCGCATTTCCAGGACGGGTCCCGCCATGGTCGTGCCTTCCAATCCTTGAGGGTCGACGCTTACTTGAGCTGGTCGGCCGTGTAGTAGCCGCCCTCGACGAGGACCTTCTCGTAGTTGGTCTTGTCCACGCTCACCGGCTGGAGCAGGTAGGCGGGGACGACCTTGGTGCCGTTGTCGTACGTCTTGGTGTCGTTCGTCTCGGGCTTCTTGCCGTTGAGGACGTCGTCGACCATGGTCGTGGCGACCTTGGCCAGCTCACGGAGGTCCTTGTAGACGGTCTGGGTCTGGCCGCCCGCGATGATCGACTTCACCGAGGCCAGCTCGGCGTCCTGGCCGGTGAGGACCGGCAGCGGCTTGCTCGCGGAGCCGTAGTCGTCCGACTTCAGCGCCGACAGGATGCCGATGGAGATGCCGTCGTACGGCGAGAGGACCGCGTCGACCTTCTTGCTGCCGTACGACTTGGTGAGGATGTCGTCCATGCGCTTCTGCGCGGTCGCGCCGTCCCAGCGCAGGGTGGTGACCTGGGTGAGGCCGGTCTGGCCGGACTGGACGACGAGCTTCTTGCTGTCGATGTACGGCTGGAGCACGCTCATCGCGCCGTTGAAGAAGTACTTCGTGTTGTTGTCGTCGTTCGAGCCGGCGAACAGCTCGATGTTGAACGGGCCCTTGCCGGACTTCAGGCCGAGCTTGTCGACGATGTAGTTGGCCTGCAGCTCGCCGACCTTGGTGTTGTCGAAGGACGCGTAGTAGTCGACGTTCTTCGTGCCCAGGATCAGCCGGTCGTAGGAGATGACCGGGATCTTCGCGTCGGCGGCCTGCTGGAGCACGTTGTTGAGCGACTTGTTGTCGATCGCCGCGACGATCAGCGCCTTGACACCCTGCGTGATCAGGTTCTCGATCTGCGAGACCTGCTGGTCGGGGTCGTCCTCGCCGTAGACCAGCTTGGTCTTGTAGCCCTTGGCCTCGAGGTCCTTGACGACGTTGGCGCCGTCGGAGATCCAGCGCTCGGAGGACTTGGTCGGCATCGCGATACCGATGGTCCCGCCCTTGGCGCTGTCCGAGCCCTCGTCCTTGCTGCCGCCCTCGCCGCTCTGGCCGCAGGCGGACAGGGTCAGGGCGAGAGAGGCCGCTCCGGCTATGGCGGCGAGGGAGACTCTACGGTTGCGCATGATCATCATCCTTGATGTGTGTGCAGGGGTCGGTATCGCGGTGCGACGGCCGCTCCCGGAGCGACGCCGGGAAGAAGAGAAGTGAAGAAGCGGTGTGTGGGATTCTGCGCGCCTGTGTCGGCTTCTGTGAAGCGGGGTTTCCGGAACGTTATGACTGGATGTCAAACCGCTTCAGTTCACCCGGCAGGCGCGAGCCGAGCGGCGCCATGTCGCCGTCCGCGCCGTGACGTGCGAGAAGGTCGAGGGCGAGCCGGCCGCGCCGCACCCGTTCGCGGGCCGTGGAGAGGGTCAGGTCCCGCATGTGGTGGCCGTACGGGTAGATGCCCGGGGCCTTGGACAGGCCGAACTTGAGATAGAGCGGTGCGCCGCGCCGGATCAGCTCGGCGACCTCGTACATCCGGATGTACCCGCCGAGATCGTCGGGGGCCTCGATGTACATGTCCATGGGGGCGCCGGACACCCGGCGGATCTCGGTCAGGTGGTCCAGGGTGAGGTCACTGGGCACGTTGATCGAGTCGGCGCCGAGCTGCTCGTACACCGCGTACGCCGCGGGGTTCACGGGGCCGATGAGCGCCGACACCTTCAGCGTGGTGTCGGCCGGGATGAGGCCGGCGGCCCGGGCGCGGTGCAGCGTCCACAGCACGCCCTCGTCGGCGACGAGCAGGCACTTGACGCCCAGTTCCGTCGCCCGGACGGCGTCCTCGACGCACCCGGCGACGGCGTCGTGGCCGCGGGCGCGCAGCCCGCCGCCCCGGGAGTCGGTGCGGGTCGAGCCGCCGATGTCCCAGGTGCCGCGCGGCCCGGTGAAGAGGCAGAGCTCGATGTCGCGCTCGCCGGTGGCGTCGACCATCTCGGTGATCTCGGCGTCGGTCAGCATCCACACGCCGCTGCCCTGGCTGATCCGGTGGATCGGCACGTCGAGGCGCGAGGCCTCCTTGAGGATGACGGCCAGCGCTTCGGGACCCTCGCACGAAGGGACCTCGGTGCGCCAGCGGCCGCCACCCGGAAAGGTGTGGGCGGAGGTGTCGGCGGGGTCGAGGGCGGGCGCGCCCAGGCCGAGCGCGGTGAGCGCCTGCTCACCGGGTCGACGGGCTGCCGTGGCGGAAGCGTCGGTGGTCACATGCCGTCCTTCGTGTTCGATATTTCGGTCAAGGTTCGCGGCTCAGGTCGTGCGGGGTGACGGGTGTACGCCGGTACGGGGGCGGTCAGGTCGCCCCCGTACCGGCGCACGGTTCAGGGGCTCACGGCTTGAGCAGGACCTTGCCCACCGTCGGATCGCCCGATCCCACCAGGTCGATGGCCGCGGAGAACTCGGCGAGCGGCAGTTCGTGCGTGACCAGCGGCAGCGGGTCGAGCAGTCCGGCGCCGAACACCCGCACGGTGTGCGACCAGGCGTCCGGCGGCGCTCCGAAGACGGTGTGCACCTCCAGCTGTCGTACGACCAGGTCCGTCGGGTCGAGCCCGTCGGCGCCCGGCGCCGGGATACCGGTGAGGACCAGCCGGCCGCCCCGCCGGAGCAGGGCGGCGGCGGTCCGTGCGGCGGACGCGGACCCGGCCGTCTCGATGACGACGTCGAAGTCGTCCGGGAGTTCCTCGTCCCTGGTCCGGAAGTCGGTGGCCCCGAACTGCCGGGAGAGCGCCTCCCGGTCGTTCCGGGTGCCGACGACCAGCAGGTCGGCCGGCGATCCCGCCTTCAGGAACTGCACGGCGAACATGCCCAGCGTCCCGGTGCCGACGACGGCCACCTTCTCGCCCGGCAGCGCGTGCGCCTTGATCGCGGCGGCCGCGATGCAGGCGGCGGGTTCGAGCAGCGCGGCCGCCGTGAGGTCGGCGTCGTCCGCCAGGACGTGCAGCAGCCGGGCCGGGAGGGTGAGGGTGGCCGCCATGGCCCCCGGCTGGGTGAAGCCGGTCTCCTCGTACCCGTCCGAGCACAGCGTCGTCTCGCCCGCGTGACAGCGGTCGCAGACCTGGCAGTTGCGGAAGCCCTCGCCGACGACCTTGCGGCCGACGAGCGACGCGGGGACCCCGGCGCCGACCGCCTCGACCGTCCCGGACCACTCGTGGCCGGGGGTCAGCGGGTAGCGGACGTACCCCTCGGGGCGGTTGCCCTGGTACACCTCGCGGTCGCTGCCGCAGATGCCGGTGGCGTGGACGCGGACGAGCGCCTCGCCGGGTTCCGGCAGCCGTGGCTCGTGCGGGACGAGCCGGTGCTCGCCCGGAGCCTCGACGACGACGGCAGTGCTCACTTGTCGCTGCCCTTCGGCTTGCGCTGCTCCCAGCCCTCGGCCCAGAGGTCGAACCGGGCCTGCTGCTGCGGGAACTCGGCGGCGGCGTCCACGTCGAGCTCGACGCCGAGGCCGGGCTTGTCGGAGAGGTGGAAGTAGCCGTCGATCACCTCGGGCGCGCCCTTGACGACCTTCTTGATCTCCGCGTCCGCGAAGTCGTTGAAGTGCTCAAGGATCTTGAAGTTCGGGGAGGTGAACCCGACCTGGAGCGAGGCGGCGGTGAGGACCGGGCCGCCCACGTTGTGCGGGGCGACGAGGACGTAGTGCGCCTCGGCGGTGGCGGCCAGCTTCCTGGTCTCCCAGATGCCGCCGATGTGGCCGACGTCCGGCTGGATGATGTCCACGGCCTGGCTCTCGAAGAGCTCGCGGAACTCGATGCGGTCGTGGATGCGCTCACCGGTGGCGACGGGGATGTCGACCTTCGCGGCGACCTTCTCCAGGGCCTTCAGGTTCTCGGGCGGGCACGGCTCCTCCAGCCACGCGGGCTTGAAGGGCGCGAGCTCGTTCGCGAGCCGGACGGCGGTCGCGGGGGAGAAGCGGCCGTGCATCTCCAGCATCAGCTCGGCGTCCGGCCCGATGGCGTCGCGCACGGCCTCGATGAGGGAGACCGCGTACAGGGTCTCCTGGTGGTCCAGCTCGAAGTGCCCGGTGCCGAAGGGGTCGATCTTGAGCGCCTTGTAGCCGCGCTCCATGACCCCCTGAGCCGCCTTGTGGTAGGCCTCCGGGGTCCGCTCGGTGGTGTACCAGCCGTTGGCGTAGGCCTTGACCTTGTCGGTGACCTTGCCGCCGAGGAGCTGCCAGACGGGCACGCCGAGAGCCTTGCCCTTGATGTCCCAGCAGGCCATCTCGACGACGGCGATGCCGGACATCACGATCTCGCCGGCCCGCCCGTAGTCGCCGTACTTCATCCGGCGCACGAGGTCCTCGACAGCGAATGGGTCGGAGCCGAGAATGTGGTTGGCCTCGGCCTCCTTCAGGTAGCCGATCAGCGCATCGGTGTGACCCAGCATGCGAGTCTCTCCGACACCCGTGATGCCCTCGTCGGTGTGCACCTGTACGTAGGTCAGGTTGCGCCACGGCGTCCCGACCACGTGCGTGCTGATTCCGGTGATGCGCACGGAAGTTACCCTTCGGCTGTTCGAGATTTCGTCACATGTTCGAAATGCTGGGCAGACAGTAAGGATTGCGCGAGGCGAGTGTCAATGGGTCGAACAGGTAACGGTTTCGACAGTTTCGATACCCCTTTCGAAAGTCGGGCCTTGGCGGTGTGGGCCAGGTCACTCGGACTGTCGCGTCGGTATGGCCGGTTCCCACATAACTTTCACAGGCGAACCCGCGAACGTGCCTGTCCGGGAACTTAGTCTTCCCGCGTCATGGACTACTGCCACCCGTGCCGACGGCACCTCAACGGCGCCCTCGCCTGCCCGGGGTGCGGCGCACCTGCTCCACAGCTACGCGCGTATCCGCCCGGCACACCCGAGCCCGAGCCCGAACCGTACGCGCCGGACGCGGCGACACACCGGACGCCCGGCGACCCGGACGCGCACAGCGGTCCCGGCGACCCGGACGCGCGCGGCGGTCCCGGCGACCCGGACGCGCGCGGCGCGTACGGCGCCCCGGACGGGCGCGCTCAGGACGGAAGCGGCGCGCACGGCGACCTGGACGATCGCGACGGTGGCGACGATCGCGAGTTCCCCGAGGCCGAGGCCCTCGAAGACGAGGGCGGCGATCCGCGGGGCGGCCGGGCCGCGCGCCGCCGCGAGCGGGGCAGGGGTGGCCGGCGCGGTCCCCAGGGCGCGGCCGCCGTGCCGGAGGCGAGCCGCCGGGACCGCAAGGCCTCGGCCCACCGCAGGCGCCGCAAGCGCGTCGTGCTGATCACCGCCGGCTTCGTGCTCGCGGCCGGTGGCCTGAGTCTGGCCGAACTGGGCGTGGACGCACCGGGGTTCGGCTCCCCCGCCCGTCCGGCGGCCGCCGGGGGAGAGGCGTCCGAGGTCGACGGGTCGTCGTCGGGGCCGAGCACGTCCGCGCAGCCCCTGGACGACCGGACCGACACGGGCGACGGCAGGACCTCGGCCTCCCCGAGCCCCTCCGCCTCCCCGTCGGCGTCGGAGTCCGCGACGGACGAGTCGGCCACGCCGGGCCCGGACAAGGAGGCCCAGTCGGCCACCCTCCCGGGCTCCTCCGGGGCCACCTCCGGATCGACCCCGTCCGGCTCGGACCCGGGCCCGGACCCGACCCCGACCGCCGACCCGTCGGCGCCGCAGGAGTCCCCGGATCCGTCGCCCTCGCAGTCGTGCACACGCTTCCTGTGGTGGTGCTCGTAGGGCTCCTGCCGTGCGGACCACCGGCCGTCCGAGCCCTGGGCGATCGTCATGTGGGCCGTCCAGGGCGGCGCGCCCGACGCCCCGGCATGGCCGAAATCGCCCTGCGCCGAAGCGGGTTGGGCAGGTTCCGGCCGCGCGGCCCGTCGTCGGTCCGCCGCCCCCTGCATGGCCCCGGGCGGCGTTTCGGCCTCTGACCAGGAGCGATGTGCCGCTCCCCGCGAGCGCGTTATGGAACCGTGACGACCATCCCGTGCAGCCCCCTTGACCGCCGTGAATTGTTAGCGCTCACAATGACCTCCGCATTCACCAGTCGGCGACGACGTCAGCACGGGGAGGTACGAGCGGTCGTGTCCGCAACGTTCCCAACTGCCTTCCCCCTCGGCGCCGTCGGGCGTACCGGGATCCCGGAGTGAAGCCGGTGACGCGGAGCGCTCCGCCCACGCCGCAGGACTTACCGGACTTATCGGCAGACGAGCGTCAAGGAGGTGCGGCCGTGACACCCACCCGGCTCCGGCCGCCCACCATGGCCGACGTGGCTCGCCTGGCCGGCGTGTCCCACCAGACCGTGTCCCGCGTGCTGGGGGAGCACCCCAACGTGCGGGACGAGACACGGGCCAGGGTGCTGCGGGCGATCGAGGAGATGGGCTACCGCCGCAACTTCTCCGCACGGGCCCTGGCCACCCGGCGCACCCGGACGCTGGGCGTGGTCGCCTCGGACACCACCCTCTACGGGCCGGCCAGCACGCTGTTCGCGCTCGAGGAGGCGGCGCGCGCCGAGGGGTATCTCGTCTCGACGGTCAGCCTGCGCGAACTGACCATGGAGAAGCTCGCCGAAGCCCTGGACCACCTCAGCGAGGGCGGGGTCGAGGGAGTGGTCGCCATCGCCCCGCAGCGGTCGGCGGTGGAGGCCCTGGCCGAACTGCGGCATCCCTTCCCGGTGGTGGTCGTGGGCGGCGGGCCGGGCATGGACATCCCCCGGGTCGGTGTGGACCAGCACCTGGGGGCGCGGCTGGCGACCGGTCACCTGCTGGCCGCCGGCCACCGCACGGTCTGGCATCTCGCCGGACCCGAGGACTGGCAGGAGGCGGCCGACCGGGCCGCCGGCTGGCGGGCGACCCTCGAAGCGGCGGACGTCGAGCCCCCCATGATGCTGCGGGGGGACTGGAGTCCGCTGTCGGGCTACCGCGCGGGCCAGGAACTGGCCGGCTGGGTGGGCCGGGGGCTGACCGCCGTCTTCGTCGCCAACGACCAGATGGCGCTGGGGGTGTTGCGGGCCCTGCGGGAGGCGGGCGTGCGCACTCCCCAGGACGTCGCGGTGGTCGGCTTCGACGACATCCCGGAGGCGGAGTTCTTCGCTCCGCCGCTCACCACCGTCCGGCAGGACTTCGCGACGGTGGGCCAGCGAGGCATCGCGCTCCTCCTGGAGCAGATCGAGGGCCGGCCGGCCGCCGACCCGCCCCGGATCGCGGTCGAACCCCAACTCGTCGTACGCGCAAGCACGTTCCCCAGCGCCGCTCAGCCGGAGGGCGCACCCCTCTGACGGACCCCGTCACACCTCTGACCAGCAGTGTGACCGAAATGCCGAACAGTGATCGACAGGCTGGACGCAACGCGGCCGGTCCATCGAGTACCAGCAGGTCCATCCCCGGGCCGGCTCTTCAAAGGAGAAGAACATGCTCAGCAGAAGAAACTTCCTCACCGCGGCGGTCGGCGTGGCGGCGGCGGGTGGCCTGGCGGCCTGTGCCAAGGAGGACGACAGCGCCTCCGGCAGCTCCTCCGGGGACGGCGGCAAGGCGATCACGCTCGGCTTCTCCCAGGTCGGTTCGGAGAGCGGATGGCGCAGCGCCAACACGGACTCGGTGAAGGCGGCGGCCAAGGAGGCGGGCTACACCCTCAAGTTCTCCGACGCCCAGCAGAAGCAGGAGAACCAGATCTCCGCGATCCGCAGCTACATCACCCAGGGGGTCGACGTCATCGCCTTCTCGCCGGTGGTCGTCACCGGCTGGGACGCGGTGCTGAAGGAGGCCAAGGCCAAGAAGATCCCGGTGGTGCTCACCGACCGCTCCGTCGAGACCTCCGACGAGTCCCTGTACGTGACCCTGGTCGGCTCCGACTTCACCGACGAGGGCCGCCGCGCCGCCAAGATCCTCGAGAAGGTCATCGCGAAGGCCGGCCTCAAGGGCGCGGTGAAGATCGCCCAGCTGGAGGGCACCACCGGCGCCGCTCCGGCGATCGAGCGCGCCAAGGGCTTCAAGGAGGTCATGGACGCGAGCCACAAGGACGACTGGAAGGTCGTCGTCAGCCAGACCGGTGACTTCACCCGCGCCGGCGGCAAGCAGGTCATGGCCGCGTTCCTCCAGTCCAACCCGGACATCAACGTCCTCTTCGCGCACAACGACGACATGGCCATCGGCGCCATCCAGTCCATCGAGGCGGCCGGCAAGAAGCCCGGCAAGGACATCCTGATCGTCTCGATCGACGGCGTGAAGGACGGCTTCGTGGCCATGTCCGAGGGCAAGATCAACGCCATCGTCGAGTGCAACCCGCTGCTCGGCCCGCAGCTGATGGACGTCGTGAAGAAGGTCAAGAACGGCGAGACGGTCGAGCGCTGGATCAAGACCGAGGAGGGCGACTTCCTGCAGGACCAGGCCGCGGCCGCGCTCCCGAGCCGCAAGTACTGACCGACCGCCACGGCAGTGAGCCTCCGGCCGGCCGGGATCACGGCCGGCCGGGCCCTGCGGGACTGCGGCGGTCCGCTCGCACGAGGAGCGCCGCCGCCGTGACCGCGCCCCGAGAGGCCCGAGGCCACGGAGCCGCGGCCCGGCCGGCCCCTCGCGGGGCGGCAGCACGCTGACACGGAACGAATCCACCCACCGGGCACAGCCGGTGGCTCCCCTCGCTAGGAGAGGTATGGCAGAGCCGAGGCCCGTCCTGGAAATGACGGGCATAGTCAAGGAGTTTCCGGGGGTACGGGCTCTGTCGGACGTCGACTTCCGGCTCTTCCCCGGCGAGATCCACGCCCTGATGGGCGAGAACGGCGCGGGCAAGTCCACCCTCATCAAGGTGCTCACCGGGGTCCACTCCCTGGACGGCGGCACGATCACGCTGGACGGCGCGGCCGTGCGGATCGCCAGCCCGCTGGAGGCCCAGCAGGCCGGCATCAGCACCGTCTACCAGGAGGTCAACCTCTGCCCGAACCTGTCGGTGGCGGAGAACATCTTCATCGGGCGTGAACCGACCCGGCTGGGCCGCATCCGGTGGAAGGAGCTGCGCCGGCGGGCGGCGGAGCTGGTGGACCGGCTCGGCCTCGACATCGACGTCGACGCCCCGCTGTCCTCGTACCCGCTGGCCGTGCAGCAACTGGTCGCGATCGTCCGGTCGTTGGGCACCGGCGACGGCGACGGCGACGGCGCGGGACCCGCGACCAAGGTGCTGATCCTCGACGAGCCGACCTCCAGCCTCGACCGCGACGAGGTCCTCCAACTGTTCGCGCTGATGCGCCGGTTGAGGGAGGAAGGCGTCGCGATCCTGTTCGTCTCGCACTTCCTCGACCAGATCTACGAGGTCTGCGACCGGATGACCGTCCTGCGCAACGGCGCCCTGGTCGGCGAGCACATGGTGCGCGACCTCGACCAGGTCGGCCTCGTCCAGCTCATGCTCGGCAAGGCCATGGGCCAGCTGGACGAGCTCCACGAGCACCAGCTGCGCGCCCACGCGGGCGAGACCCTGCTCGCGGCGGACGGCCTCGGCCGGACCGGCGGCATCGCCCCGTTCGACCTGGAGATCAGGAAGGGCGAGGTGATCGGACTGGCCGGCCTGCTCGGATCGGGCCGGACCGAACTCGCCCGGCTGCTCTTCGGCGCCGACCAGCCGGACAGCGGCAAGGTCTCCATCGACGGCAGGCGGATCTCGATGAGCGCCCCGAACGACGCGATCGGCGCCGGCGTCGCCTTCTGCTCGGAGAACCGCAAGAGCGAGGGGCTGGTGCCCGACCTGACGGTCCGGGAGAACATCATCCTGGCCCTGCAGGCCGCGCGCGGCTGGACCCGGCCCGTCCCGGCCGCCCAGCGCGACGAACTCGTCGACCGGTACATCAAGGCGCTGGACATCCGTCCCGCCGACCCCGAGGCCAGGGTCGGCCGGCTCAGCGGCGGCAACCAGCAGAAGGTGCTGCTCGCCCGCTGGCTGATCACGCAGCCGAAGCTGCTGATCCTGGACGAGCCCACCCGCGGCATCGACATCGGAGCCAAGGCGGAGATCCAGAAGCTCGTCGTCTCGCTCTCCGAGGACGGGATGTCGGTGCTGTACATCGCGGCCGAGCTGGAGGAGGTACTCCGGCTCAGTCACACCATCGGAGTGCTGCGCGACCGCCGGCTGGTGGCGCAGATCGCCAACGGGCCCGAGATCACCACGAGCCGGATCCTGGAGACCATCGCGAGCGGAGAGCACCAGTGACCACCTCTTCCCGATGGCGAGCGCTGACCCACCACCACCTGTTCTGGCCGGTAGCGGTCCTGATCCTCCTGCTGCTCGTCAACGTTCCCTTCACGCCCGACTTCTTCTCGGTCAAGATGGCGGACGGCCACCTCTACGGCAGCCTCGTCTCGATCGTGCTGTTCGGATCGCCCCTCATCCTGGTGGCGGTCGGCATGACCCTCGTCATCGCCACCGGCGGCATCGACCTCTCCGTCGGCGCCGTGGTCGCCATCACCGGAGCGCTGGCCTGCTCCTACATCAGCGACCGGTCCGACCAGGACGCCCTGTCCGGGGTGCTGCTCGCGATGGGCCTGGGCCTGCTGGCCGCCGTCGTCTGCGGTCTGTGGAACGGCTTCCTGGTCGCCAGGATGGGCATCCAGCCGATCATCGCGACCCTGATCATCATGGTCGCCGGGCGCGGAGTCGCCCAGCTGATCACCGACGGCCAGATCATCACCATCAACAGCGAGCCGTACAAGCTGATCGGCGGCGGCTACTGGCTGACCCTGCCGTTCTCCATCTTCGTGGTGGCCGTGGTCGTCGCCGTCACCGTGGTGCTGACCCGCCGCACGGCCCTCGGCCTGCTGGTCGAGGCGGTCGGCGGCAACGCCGAGGCGAGCCGTCTGGTGGGCATCAGGTCCCGGCGCATCAAGATCATGGTGTACGCGTTCTGCGCGCTGTGCGCGGGCATCGCCGGCCTGATGATCAGCTCCAACACCTCGGCCGCGGACGGCAACAACGCCGGCCTGTGGATCGAGCTGGACGCGATCCTCGCCGTGGTGATCGGCGGCACCTCGCTCCTGGGCGGCCGGTTCTCCGTCGGCGGCACGGTGGTCGGCGCCCTCGTCATCCAGACCCTGACCACCACGATCTACACCATCGGCGTGCCCACCCAGACCAACCTGGTCTTCAAGGCCGCCGTCGTCATCGTCGTCTGTCTGCTCCAGTCCCCGAAGTTCCGCGCCAAGGTGTTCGGCGCCCGGTTCGGCGCCGGATCCGGCGCGAAGGGCGGCGGCAGGCCGGCCGCGGCTCCGGCGGACCCCGCCGCGGCGTCCGAGGCCGCCCCCAAGATGGAGGTGTCGTGATGAGCGCGACCACCCAGAGCCCCACGGCCTCCGGCAGCCGTACCCCGTCCAGGGCCGCCCGGCTGCTCGGCGACCGGCGGCTGCCGGTCGCGGTGACGGCCCTGCTCTTCCTGCTGATGTACGGCGTCGGCCTGAGCCGCTACCAGTTCTACGGGTTCGGCGAGCCGCAGGTCTTCCTGAACCTGTTCATCGACAACGGCTATCTGCTGGTCGCCGCGGTCGGAGTCACCTTCGTCATCCTGTCCGGCGGCATCGACCTGTCTGTCGGTTCGGTGATCGGCTTCACGACGATGTTCACGGCCTGGCTGGTGGAGCGGCAGGGACTGCCCCTGCCGCTGGTGATCCCCATGGCGCTGGGCGTGGGCGCGCTCGGCGGGTTCCTGATGGGCTATGTGATCCACAACTTCGAGATCCAGCCCTTCATCGTGACCCTCGCCGGGCTCTTCCTCTTCCGCGGTCTGTGCCTGGTCATCAGCAAGGAGTCGATCTCCATCGGCGACTCCTCGGTGAGCAGCATGGCCCAGGCGCAGGTGTCGCTGGGGATGGGCTTCCTGTCGATCGGCGCGATCGTCTCGCTGGTCGTCCTCGCCGTGGCGTTCTACGTGCTGCACTACAGCCGCTTCGGGCGCCGGGTGTACGCCATCGGCGGCAACGAGCAGTCGGCCATGCTGATGGGCCTCCCGCAGGGCGGCACGAAGATCGCCGTGTACACCGTGAGCGGGTTCTGCTCGGCGCTGGCCGGGCTGCTCTTCACCCTCTACATCCAGTCCGGCGACCCGCTGCACGCGACCGGCATGGAACTCGACGCGATCGCCGCGGTGGTCATCGGCGGCACGCTGCTGACGGGTGGCTCCGGCTATGTGCTGGGCACCCTGTTCGGCGTGCTGGTGCTGGGCCTGATCAAGAGCATCATCCAGTTCGAGGGCACCCTCAGCTCCTGGTGGACGAAGATCGCCACCGGTGTGCTGCTGTGCGCGTTCATCCTGGTCCAGCGCTTCATGACGACCCGCAAGAAGGCCTGAGGCGGCGTGACGGTCCCGGCCCCGGGGCCGGGACCGCCGGCAGGGCCGGGACCGTCCTCAGAGGGCCCCGGTCGGGCTCTCCGTCTTGAAGGTCGCCCACACCGTCTTGCCGACGGGGTGTTCGGTGATGCCCAGGTCGTCCGCCAGTTCCCGCGCCAGGAAGAGGCCCCGGCCCGAGCAGGCGTCCGGGGACGGCGGGCACGCGGGCACGGGGTGGTCGCCGGTGTCGCGGACGGCGAGACGGACCAGGGGGCCGTCGAGGGTGAGGGTCACGCAGTACTGCCTGCCGGGGGGCACTCCGTGCAGCAGGGCGTTCGTGGCGAGTTCCGAGACGCACAGCTCTATGTCGTCCAGCCGGTCGACACGGTCCCAGTCGCTCAGCACCTGGTGGACGAAGACCCGGGCGGCCCGCACGGACGCGCGCGAGCGGGGAAAACGACGTTGCCGTGACAGGGGCACGGGGGCACCTCCGGTGGTTCTGGGGCGTCCTGCGGCGAAACCTTACTGTTATTCGCGAAAGGTAACAAGGTGTCGATGGGTGGCTGAGGGTGGCAGAGGGTGGCGGTTGGCGGATGAGCCAGGTCGCCTACCGTGTAGGGCGGCAGGGTCGAAAGAACGGTCGGCCGTACAGGAGGAGTCGTGGGTGCGAGCGGATGGATCAGCACATCGTTGCCGTATCTGACGCCACGGGGCACCGGGCAGGGCGACGCCTGGGCCGCCGAGGCGGCGGCGCAGGGGCGGCGCGGCACCCAGCGCATCCTGCACGCCGGTGAGGTGCCCGCCCCCGCCGACGTGGCCGCGCTGCTGGGCGTCTCCGAGGGGGAGCCGGTCGTCGTGCGCCGGCGGCTGATCCTCCTCGACGAGGAGCCCAGCGAGCTGACCGACACGTACTACCCGTCGGCCATAGCGGCGGGCACCCGTCTCGCCGGGACCGCCAAGATCCCCGGCGGAGCCCTCACCCTGCTCGCCGAGCTCGGTCACGTCGGCGTCCTCGTGCGGGAGGACGTGACGGCCGGGATGCCGGACGAGGAGGAGCGCCGGGCCCTGCGGATCGCGTCCGAGGAACCGGTCCTGCGGCTCGTCCGGCTCACGCTGGACCACGCCGACCGGCCGATCCAGGCCGACCGTATGGTGATGCCTGCCCTACGGCAGAGGCTGCGCTACCAGATCAGGATCGGATGACCGTGCCCAAGGCAGACCCGGAAGCCGTCGACCGCCGATCCCTGCACGAGCGGATCGCGGCCGATCTGCGCGACGACATCATGAGCGGAGAGCTCGCCCCCGGCGCCAACCTGCCCACCACCGCCCGGCTGAAGGAACGCTTCGACGCGTCGAGCGCCACGGTCCAGAAGGCCCTGCAGCTCCTCAAGGAAGAGCGTCTGGTGGTCGGCAGGGCGGGCGCCGCCGTCACGGTCCGCGAGCACCGCCAGCGCACCGTCCGGCCCGCCGCGCTCATGCGGCCGGGCCGCCCCGGGGCGCCCTACCGCTGGCTCGCCGAGGCGGCCAAGCACGGCACCCACGCCCGCATACGGCTCCTGGACGTGGCCGAGAGGCGGCCGCCCGCCGACGTCCGCGCCGCCCTCGACCTCCCGGCGGACGGCACCGCTCTGCTCCGCGGCCAGATCCTCCTCGTCGACGACGAGCCCGCCGAACTCGTGGAGTCCTACTACCCGCTGGACATCGCGCTGGGGACGCCCCTGGCCGAGCGCCGCAGGATCAGGGGCGGCACCCCGGCCCTGCTCACCGAGCTCGGCCACCCGCCCCGGCGCAGCACGGACCGGGTCTCCGCCAGGGTCCCCACCCAGGCCCAGTACCAGGCCCTCCGCCTCACCGGCGGCATGCCGGTGCTGCGCACCCTGCGCGTGATCCACAGCGACGGCGACCGCCCCGTAGAGGTCACCGTGATGGTGAAGGCGGGCCATCTCTACGAACTGCAGTACGAGTTCACGGCGGAGGAGGCGGAAAGAGCGGAAGGGGCGGAGGGGGCGTGATCGTGCTCGTGCTCACGGGCTTCTCGTGCTCGTCCTCGGCGGCTGCGCCTGTGTCCGGTGGGCGGGCGCGAGGCGGCCCCCGCCGGGCGCGCGCCGTGGCGGCGGTGACCCTCGCGGCGGGCGGTGCGGCCCGCGGAGCGCTCCGCACGAGCGGAAAGCCCGGCTCGGACGACTGACCCCGGGACAAGCCCGACCGGGCCCGACCGGGCCTGCTGGGACGGACCGGGTCTGCCGGGCCCGACCGGGTCTGCCGCGCCTGCCTCATTCCGGCCCGCGGGGCCGCGGGATGGGGCCCCGGTGGGTCAGGAGGCGCCGGTCTCCGTGCTCAGCATGCGTTGCAGCAGCCCCCGCAGCGCCACCCGCTCCTCCTCCGCCAGCCCCGCCAGCGGCTCCCGCGCGAACCGCAGCGACTCGCGCAGCCCCTTGGCGATCTTCCGGCCCTCGGCCGTGGCCGCGGCCAGCTTCACCCGGCGGTCGGCCGGGTCGGGACGCCGTTCGACCAGACCGCGGGACTCCAGACGGTCGACGATGCCGGTCACGTTGGACGGCTCACACTTCAGTTTCTGTGCCAGCTTCCGCATCGGCAGCGGCTCCAGCGAGAGCAGGCTCAGCAGCCGGGCCTGCGCGCCGGTGAGCGCGTGACCTGCGGCGGCTTCCTCGTAGTCCTCGTAGTAGCGGGCCACGACCTCGCCGATCAGGCCGACGACCTCCAGGGTCAGCGCATCGGGGAGGGGGGCCGGATGTGAGGTGGACATGGATCCAGGGTACCCGTTACTTGACATCCTGAAATATTCAGGAGCATGGTTGTTTCAGGTAGTGAAGCATTTTGCGTACACAGGAAAGGCAGCCCCCATGACCGAGTCGGCCCTCCCCACCACCAGCCGCGAATGGCGTCTGCTCAGCCGCCCCGTCGGCTGGCCGAAGCCCGAGGACTTCGAGCTGGCCGAGGCGGAGATCCGGCAGCCCGGCCCGGGTGAGGTGCTGGTGCGCAACGCCTACGTCTCCGTCGACCCCTACATGCGCGGCCGGATGAGCGCGGCCAAGTCGTACGTCGCCCCCTTCGAGCTGGGCAAGGCCATGCAGGGCGGGGCGGTCGGCGAGGTCGTCGCCTCGGCCGCCGAGGGAGTCTCCGTCGGCGAGCACGTCCTGCACTTCGGCGGCTGGCGCGAGTACGCCACCTTCGACGCCAAGCAGGCCGTCAAGGTGGACCCCGAGGCCGCGCCCCTCTCCACCTACCTCGGCGTCCTCGGGATGACCGGTCTCACCGCCTACGCGGGCCTGCTGCGCACCGGCGCCTTCCAGCAGGGCGACTCCGTCTTCGTGTCGGGCGCGGCCGGCGCCGTCGGCAGCCAGGTCGGCCAGATCGCCAGGCTGAAGGGCGCCTCCCGGGTCATCGGCTCGGCCGGCTCCGACGAGAAGGTCAAGCTGCTCGTCGAGGAGTACGGCTTCGACGCCGCCTTCAACTACAAGAACGGCCCGGTCGCCGCGCAGCTCCGCGAGGCCGCTCCCGACGGTGTGGACGTCTACTTCGACAACGTCGGCGGCGACCACCTCGAAGCGGCCATCGGCTCGCTCAACGAGAAGGGCCGCATCGTCGTCTGCGGCATGATCTCCGTCTACAACAACACCGAGGCCGCTCCCGGCCCGAAGAACCTCGCCCGACTCATCGCGACCCGCGGCCGCATCGAGGGCTTCCTGGTCGGCGACCACTACGACCTCCAGCCGGAGTTCGTCCGCGAGGTCGGCGGCTGGGTCCGCTCCGGTGAGCTGAAGTACCGCGAGACCGTGGTCGAGGGCATCGAGAACAACCTGGAGGCGTTCCTCGGGGTCCTGCGCGGCGACAACACCGGAAAGATGATCGTCAAGCTCTGATCCCCGGTCCGTGACACCGTCCTGGCACCGGACTCCTGACGCCGGAAGTCCGCCGGTCGTCGCGTACGGCGAAGGCCGCATCCCCGGACGTGGGGTGCGGCCTTCGCGCGCGTCGGCTCCCGCGCCGGAGCTAGCCGGCGGCCAGGGCCGCCCGGTGCACCGCCGCCGCCAGCCGGTCGTTCTCCGGGGCGGACCCGCCCGGGAAGGCGCACCGGCGCCGCGTGTAGCCGTAGGCGAGCCCGCTGCGCGGATCCGCGAAGGCCTGGCAGCCGCCCGCGCCGCTGTGCCCGAACGCCCCGGCGCCGAGGAACGGGTGCCAGGTGTCGGCGGTCGCCTGGAAGCCCAGCCCGTACGACTTGTGCGAACGCGTCACCACGTCGTAGCCCACCGAGTGCAGCTGTCCGAACTCGGCCGCCGTGTCCTCCTTCAGCAGCGGCGCCTTCCCGCCGACCTCGCTGACCGCCGCCGCGTACAGCCCGGCCAGTCCGCGTGCCGAGGCCACCCCGCCCACCGAGGCCGGCCCCTTGGCCCGGATCAGGGGATCGTTCGGCAGGAGTTCCAGATCGGTCGGTTCGGCGGTGTGCCGGTTGAAGGCGACGGCGGCGAGCGTGTGCGGCCCGCCCGGCAGCGAGTCCAGCAGCGCCCGCTGTTCGACGGTGGGCGCCATCGGCTGCGCGGTGCGGAACCGCGGCTCGTGCGCCGCGGGCAGCCCCAGGAAGAAGTCCAGCCCGTACGGGACGCGCACCCGCTCCTCGTACACCTCCTGGAGCGTGCGGCCCGTGGCCCGGCGCACGACCTCGCCGGTGAGCGCCCCGATGACCAGCCCGTGGTAGCCGAAGGCGGTGCCCGGGCGCCAGAACGGCCGCTGGTCGGCCAGGCGTTCGGCGATCTGCCGGTCGTCGGCCAGCTCCCGGGGCGAGAACCCGGTGTCCGTGCCGACCACCCCGGCCCGGTGCGCGAGCAGCTCGCGCAGGGTCAGCGCGCCCTTGCCCTCGGCCGCGAACTCCGGCCAGTAGTAGGTGACTTTCCGGTCCAGCTCCAGGGTGCCCTCCTGGACCAGGAGCGCGACCACCAGGTGGGCGGCGCCCTTGGTGGACGAGTAGACGCCGTAGAGCGAGTCGGGCCCGGCGCCGTCGCCGGGCACCCACAGGTCGACCACCCGCCGACCGTGCACATGGGCGCACAACTGGCCCTCGTAGTCGGGCCGTTCCTCCGCCACGAACGCGGCGAACGCCTCCCGCACCGCTTCGAATCCGTCGGCGACCGTGCCGTGGATCTCCCTCGTCGGATCAGTCAATCGAGTCATCCGCTCTCCTCAACCAGCCCACTGCTCGCGTGTGCCGACAAGTCCTTCAGGCCCGGCCTCTCCCCATATCACGCCGTCGCACCGAAAAACCTGTCCGGACCTGCCGAGACCGTTGCCTCTGCAGATCGGTACGGCGAGGTGTACCCGTTCGACTCAACTGCGCCGAGCAGGTGTTGGTGTCACCGGTGCCCCGGATGGCCTACAGGGGCCGCCACGGGCGGGCCGCGCGGGGTCCGTCGCCCGCAGCCGTGAAATGTGCACGACCGATAGAGTGCGGCCATGCGCGATCTTGGGGTGGGGTTCACGTACCTCCTGAAAGGCCAGCGGTGGGTGGCCCGGCACGGCAAGCAGTACGGGTTCGGGCTCGTTCCCGGACTGATCACCCTTGTCCTCTACGCGGCGGCCCTGGTGGCGCTCGCGGTGTGGGGCGAGGACTTCGTCGGATGGTCGACACCGTTCGCCGACGACTGGACGAGCCCCTGGCGCGGACTGTTCCGCGGCTTCCTCGTCGTCGTGCTGTTCGCCCTCGGCCTGCTGCTCGCCGTTCTCACCTTCACCGCGGTCACCCTGCTCATCGGGCAGCCGTTCTACGAGAGCCTCTCCGAGAGGGTCGACCGGGACGTCTCGCCCGACGGCACGGCCCCCGAGTCCGGCCTGCCGCTCTGGCGCGAACTGTGGATCTCCGCCCGCGACAGCCTCCGCATCCTGTGCCGCGCGCTGCTGTGGGCGGTGCTGCTGTTCGCCCTAGGGTTCATCCCGGTCGTGGGCCAGACGGTGGTCCCGGTGATCGGCTTCTTCGTCACCGGCTTCTTCCTCACCCAGGAACTGGTCTCCGTCGCCCTCCAGCGCCGGGGCGTCGACCTGCGGGCCCGGCTCGCCCTGCTCCGCTCCCGCAAGACCCTCGTCTGGGGCTTCGGCACCCCCCTGGGGCTGGCGTTCCTGGTGCCGGTCGTCGCGGTGTTCCTGATGCCCGGCGCGGTCGCGGGTGCCACCCTGCTGGCCCGTGAACTGCTCGGCGAGGAGATCTCCGAGGGTGACGGCGCCGACGGGGCCGGCGCCCCGAAGGAGGAGAACGCCGCCTCATGACCGAGCTGCTCGCCGTCGCCCTCATCACCGTGCTGGCCGTCGTCGCCCCCGGCGCCGACTTCGCGATGATCGTCCGCAACAGCTACCTCTACGGCCGCCGTACCGGGCTGCTCGCGGCGACCGGGGTCGCCGCGGGCGTCCTCGTCCACGTCACGTACACGATGCTGGGCGTGGGCCTGCTGATCGCGTCGTCCACGGTCCTCTTCACCCTCATCAAGCTGACCGGCGCGGCGTACCTGATCTACATCGGCGTCCGCACCTTCCGCACCCGGGGCGAGGTCGAGGTCGATCTCACCGGCAAGACGGAGCTGACCCCGCTCGCGGCCCTGCGCGCGGGGTTCCTGACCAACGTCCTCAACCCGAAGACGACCCTCTTCGTCGTCTCCACGTTCTCCCAGGTCGTCAGCCCCGGCACGGCGCTCCGGCAGCAGCTCGGCTACGGCCTGTTCATGTCCCTGGCGCATCTGCTGTGGTTCGGCGTGGTCGCCGTCTTCTTCTCCCACGACCGCATGCGCACGCTGATGCTGCGCGGCCAGAAGGTCCTCAACAAGGTCATCGGCTCGGCCCTGGCGGGCCTGGGCGTCAGCCTGGCGCTGGCGCCCTCGCACTGACCCGGGCGCCGACGGCCGCGCGCGCCTATCGCCCGGCCGCCACGGCCACGGCCACGGCCAGGATCGCCCGTACCTGGGCGACGATGTCCAGCCGGTTGCGCACGAACTCCGGGTCGGTCACGTCCCGTGTGTTGCCCGCCGCGAACTGCAGGACCGGCGTGTGCACGTGCCCGCCGGGCAGGCTGTCGTGCAGTCCCAGCCGGTCGCGCAGCAGGGTGGCCCGGTAGGCGATCTCGTTGGAGAGGTAGTTCCCGCCGCCCCCGGCACGGGCGGTCGAGCCCGCCGTCGGCCCGTCCGGGCGTACGACGGGCTCGGTGGCGCCCGCCGGTATCTCGGTGACGCTCGTGTTGTCGTACACCGGGAACCGGCCCGTGTCCGCCGCCGCGATCGCCGCGTACGGCAGGGTCGTGGTCGTCCACTGCGGCTGTGCGGCGGGGTCGGCGACCGGGACCGTCTCGGTCCGGCCGATGTTGTCGTTGTCGGGGAAGCCGCCGCGCCAGGCCCCGTTGGTGCGCTCCACGTCGAAGCGGCCGACGCGGCCCTGGCTCACGGTGGCGAACAGATCGACGTGCGGCAGACACGGCCGCAGGGCGCGTTCGACGGTCCGGTCCGCGAAGTCCTGCCAGCGCACCGGGAACACCGCGGCCTCCACCCGCGCCGGCCCGTCCGCGGTCCGGATCACCGTGCCGTCGAGGGCCAGCGCGGTCGCCCCCGAGGGATTGGAGATCCGGATGTCCCGGTCCAGGGTGAACGGGTCGAAGCCGGTGACCAGCACGCGCTTGAGCCCCTCGGCGGGCCGGGGGAGGCGCAGGTCGGTCTGTCCGCGCGAGGTGCGCTCCAGGACGTCCAGCAGGGCCTTGCGCCGGCTGTCGGTGAGCGTGAAGCCGGGCTGCCAGGTGCGCACTTCGCTCGTCATGGCGAGCCGCGCCCAGTACAGCGGCCGGTCGTCGTCCCGGCTGAGGTCCCCGCCGGCGGGCCCGCGCCCCTGGACCCGGTCCACCGCCCGCCGCCACAGGGCCGCGCCCTCGCGGCTGACGACCTGACGGGCCCGGGCGTAGGAGTGCGAGGCCTCCAGCAGCCGGGCGAGACGCGGGCCGGGCGTGTCGAACCCGGACCGGGCGAGGATCTCCTGGGGCACGGCCTGCGTCAGACGCTGTTCCTCGACCGTGAGGCCGGGCGCCGCCGCGGTGGCGGTGGCCGCGGTGGGCAGGGCGAGTCCGGCCGACAGGGCCAGCGCGAGAACGCCGGCGCGAACGCGCGGGGTGCGCGCGGAGTTTGCGGGATGCACGGGGTGGAGGTCCTTCCGTCGCCGTGGGGGAGAGCGTGGGGTGGGACGGCGGAAGTATCCCGTGACGGGAGTGGTCTACGCCATGGTGCCGGGGATCGCCGTCGCCGCCTCCCGCAGCGCGGTGACGAACGCAGCCGCCGCCGGGGTGAGCGAACGTCCTTGTCCGGTCGCCGCGTAGACCGCCCGCGCCGGGGCGTCCTCGTCGAGCACCGGCAGCAGCACGACGTCCGGCCGTACGGACGAGGCGGCGAGGGCCGGCACCAGGGCGACGCCGAGCCCCGCGGCGACATAGCCCTGCTTGGCGGTCCACTCGGCGACGACGTGCGCCACCCGCGGCCGGAAACCCTCCCGCAGCGCCGCGTCGAGGAGGGTGCCCTCGGGCCGGGCGGAGCCGGACACCCAGTCGGCGTCGGCGAGTTCGCCCAGCCGCACCGGACCACCGCGTCCCGCGAGGCGGTGCCCTGCCGGGACGGCGACGTACAGGGACTCGTCCAGGAGATGACGCAGCGCGTACGGCTCCAGCGGCGCGCGGCCCGTCGTGGACACCACCGCCAGATCCAGGTGTCCGGCCTCCAGCCGCTCCAGCAGCGCCGGGGTGAGCCCCTCCTCCCTCGTGACCCGCACCCCCGGGCAGCGTTCCCGGAACGCTGCCAGCGCGCGGGGCACCAGCGCCGCGTCCGCCGTCGCGAACGCCCCGAACCGCAGCCGTCCGGCCGTGCCCTCCCGCAGCGCGGCCAGCTCGCGCCGCGCACCCTGCAGCGCCTCGGCGACGGACTCCGCGTACGGCACCAGCACCCGCCCGGCCTCCGTCAACCGCACCCCCCGGGGCAGCCGGTCGAAGAGCGGGTCGCCGCCCAACGCCGCCTCCAGCGAGGAGATCTGCCGGGACACCGCGGACTGGGTCCACCCCAGGGTCCGCGCGGCAACGGTGAACGAGCCGTGCCGGACGACCTCCAGGAACGCCCGCAGCCAGACGGAGGAGAGCTCGGGCGGGGCCATGCGATGCGCATCGGGCATGGCAGCCATGCTGGACATTCGCTTGTCGCATCGCAAGTCCCCTTCTAGCGTCGGGACATGGAGATCACCCTGGACAACCCCGCGGACGCACCCCAGCCCCTGAGCCCCTACTACTCCCAGGTCGCCCGCCTCCGACAGGCCGACGGCAGCGCCCTGCTGTTCGTCTCGGGGCAGATCGCCGAGGGCGACACACTCGCCGAGCAGAGCCGGGGCGTCTTCGAGACGATCGACGCCCTGCTGAGGGCGCACGGGGCGGGTCTGGCGGACATCGTCAACATCCGGACCTACCTCACGGACATCGACGGCCTCGCCGAATACGGCGCCGTACGCCAGGAGTTCCTCACCGGCACCCCGCCGACCAGCATGACCTTCGAGGTGTCCCGGCTGTTCCGCCCCGAGGCGCGGATCGAGGTCGAGGTGGTGGCGGCGGTCCCGGCGCCCTAGCCCGGCCCGCCGGCCTCCTCGCCCCTCGGTCGCGGGCGCGTTTCCGATTGGCCCGCGGGTCGCCGCGGGCAGGATGGAAGGGTCCGCGAACTTCAACGAGGAGGCGCCGCGATGGCGGAAGCGGAGACGGCCGTCGAGGCGGCCCTCGGCAGACTCGACCTGGACGCCAAGGCCCGGCTGCTGGCGGGTCAGGACACCTGGTCGCTGCCCGGGCTGCCGGAGATCGGCCTGGAGTCCCTCGTCATGTCCGACGGCCCGGTAGGCGTCCGGGGGGTGCGCTGGAGCGCCGACGACCCGTCCGTCGCGCTGCCCTCACCGACCGCCCTCGCGGCCACCTGGGACCCGGAACTCGCCCACCGCGCCGGCGTCCTGCTGGCCCAGGAGGCCCGCCGCAAGGGCGTCCACGTCCTGCTCGCCCCCACGGTCAACCTGCACCGCTCCCCGCTCGGCGGCCGGCACTTCGAGGCCTACAGCGAGGACCCCTGGCTGACGGGAGTGATCGGCGCGGCTTACGTGAACGGCGTCCAGTCGGGCGGCGTCGGCACCACCGTCAAGCACTTCGTCGCCAACGACGCCGAGACCGACCGCTTCACCGTGGACAACCTGGTCGGCGAACGCGCCCTGCGCGAGCTGTACCTGGCCCCGTTCGAGGCCATCGTCGAGAAGGCCCGCCCGTGGGGCGTCATGACCGCCTACAACGCGGTCAACGGCACGACGATGACCGAGCACCACCACCTCGTGAACGAGGTCCTGCGCGGCGCCTGGGGCTTCGACGGCGTCAACGTCTCCGACTGGGCGGCGGCCCGCGACACCGTGGGCGCGCTGCGCGGCGGCCTCGACCTCGCCATGCCCGGGCCGCGGACCGTCTACGGCGAGGCCCTCGCGCAGGCGGTGCGCGACGGCCGGCTCGCCGAGCGGGAGGTCGACGAGGCCGTGCGCCGCGTCCTGCGGCTGGCCGCCCGCGTCGGCGCCCTCGCGGACGTCGAACCGGCGGTCGTCCGGCCGCCCGCGCCCGTCGACGGCGAGGCCCTGGCCCGGGAGCTGGCCCGCCGTTCCTTCGTCCTGGCCCGCAACGAGGACGGCGCGCTGCCGCTCGGGCCCGGCACCGTCGCCCTCAGCGGCGCGGCCGCCCGCGACGCCCGGGTCCTCGGCGGCGGCTCCGCCACCGTCTTCCCGGCCCGCACGGTCTCCCCGCTCGACGGCCTCACCGCCGCGCTCCCCGCCGGCGCCCTCGGCTACGCCGTCGGCGCCGACCCCGCCACCGAACTCGCCGTCGCCGACCAGGGCTTCGTGCTGCGGGCGGTCTGCCGCGACGCCGCCGGAACCGTCATCGGCACCCGGTCCGCCCCGGACGGCCGGATCCAGTGGATGGGCACGGACCTCCCCGAGGGCGTCACCCACGACCGCGTCCACACGGTCGAACTGACCGGCGCCTTCACCCCGCGCGAGAGCGGCCCGCACACCTTCGGCATCAAGGGCACGGGCCCCTTCACCCTCACCGTCGCCGGGACGACGTACTACGACGACGTCCAGCTGCCCGCCGACGACACCGACCCCTTCGAGGCGTTCTTCGGCGCCCCGGTGCCCCGCGCCGAGGTCCGGCTGACGGCCGGCGAACCGGTCGACGTCTCCCTCACCCATGTGTTCTCGCTGCCCGAGGGCGTCCCCTTCAAGGCCATCGCCTTCGCCCTGGCCCACCAGGAACCGCGGCGCGACCCCGACGAGCTGATCGCCGAGGCGGCCGAGGCCGCGCGGGCCGCCGACACGGCCGTCGTCGTGGTCGCCACCACCGAACGCGTCGAGTCCGAGGGGTTCGACCGCAAGGACCTCCGCCTCCCCGGCCGGCAGGACGACCTGGTGCGCGCCGTCGCCGCCGCCAACCCGAACACCGTCGTGGTCGTCAACGCGGGCTCCCCGGTGGAGCTGCCGTGGCTCGACGACGTCGCGGCCGTCCTGCTCACCTGGTTCCCCGGCCAGGAGGGCGGAGCGGCCCTGGCGGACGTCCTGACGGGGGCCCACGAACCCGGCGGACGGCTCCCCACCACCTGGGGCTCCCTCGACGACGCCCCCGTCACCGAGGTCACCCCCACCGACGGCACGCTCTCCTACGCCGAGGGCGTCTTCATCGGCTACCGCGCCTGGGAGAAGGCGCACCGCACCCCGGTCCTGCCCTTCGGCCACGGCCTCGGCTACACCGACTGGACCTACGAGTCGGTCGGCGTCACGGGCTCCACGGTCACCGTGCGGATCCGCAACAGCGGGACGCGGCCGGGCCGCGAGGTGGTGCAGGTCTACCTCGCCCCCGCCGGGACGGCCCCGGCCCCCGAACGTCCGGCCCGCTGGCTGGCCGGCTTCGCCGGCGTCGAGGCGGGCCCGGGGGAGAGCGCCGAGGTCGCCGTGGAGATCCCGGACCGGGCCTTCGAGGTGTGGGACGAGGCGGACCACCGGTGGTCCTTTGTGAAAGGTTCGTACGAAATCCAGGTGGGCCGCTCGATCGCCGACCGCAGGATCACGGCGACGATTAACGTGTGAACCGGCGCTCGTCGCCCCACCGGCAGCCCCGGTCCGGGACCTGACCCCTGGACCGGGGCAACATCCCTCTTCCGCGTCCGCCCCGCCGGCCGCCCACGGCCCTACCGGACCGAGAAGCCGTACACCGTCTCCGACCGGTAGACGTCCCCCGGCCGCAGCTCGGTGCTCGGGAACTCCGGCCGGTTCGGCGAGTCCGGGAAGTGCTGGGTCTCCAGCGCGACGCCCTCGCCGGGCTCGAAGGGCTCGCCCAGGTGGTCCGCGGTGTACAGCTGGAGCCCCGGCTCCGTGGTCGCCACCGTCAGCACCCGCCCGGACGCCGGATCGTGCAGCTCGGCCACCTCGACCGGAGCGTCCGTGACGCCCTTGTCGAGCACGAAGTTGTGGTCGTAGCCGGAGCCGACCTTGCGGGCCGAACGGAAGTCGAAGCGGCCGTCCGCCACCGGTGCGAGCTCGCCCGTCGGGATCAGGTCCGCGTCCACCGGCGTGTACCGCGAGGCGGCCAGCCGCAGTTCGTGGCCGCCCGCGCCGCCGCTGCCCGGACCGCCCAGGCTGAAGTAGCTGTGGTTGGTCAGGTTCACCACCGTCGGCGCGTCCGTGACCGCCTCGTACACGAACCGCAGCGCCCCCGACGCGTCCAGCGTGTACGTCGCCGTGACCTCGAGGCGGCCCGGGAAGCCCTCCTCGCCGTGCGGCGCGACCCTGCTGAGCCGCAGCCCGTGCTCGACCGGCCGGACGTCCCACACCCGCTTGTCGAAGCCGCGCGAGCCGCCGTGCAGGGAGTTCGGCGCGTTGTTCGGCTCCAGCGCGTACGTCACGTCGTCCAGCGGGAAGCGGGCGTGCGCGATGCGGTTGGCGTACCGCCCGATCAGCGCGCCGAGGAAGGGCTCCGGGTGCGCGAGATAGCCCTCCAGGTCCGCGAACCCCAGCACCACGTTCGCCGCGCGCCCGTCCCGGTCCGGGACCTCGACGGACTGCACGATCCCGCCGTACGAAAGGACCCGCACCCGGGTGCCCGCCCGCTCCAGGGTCCAGCGGTGCACCTCAGTGCCGTCGGAAAGTGTTCCGAAGTGTTCGCTCATGAGCGAAACCCTAAATCACGAGACCTTCGCGGTGACCCCCTGATAGGCCAGCTCAGCGAGCCGCGCCTGGCCGTCCTTGCTCGGGTGGAACCAGTCCCAGTGGCTCAACTGGTCCGTGCCGAACCTGAAGTCGTACACCGCCCCGCCGTCGAACCGGCACCGCAGGTCCTTCGCGCAGACCTCCGCCAGCACCGTGTTGTAGTCCTCCACCCGCTTCTGCACGGTCTCCCGCCGCGCGGTCGCCGCCGCGTCCAGCGCGTCCGCGTCGCCCAGCATCGACGGGCACAGCCCCAGCTTCCACACCTGCTTGCCCAGCACGTTCGTCCGCCCCTGCGACCACAGCCGCTTCAGGTTCGGCACGCTCGTCACGTACACCTGCGTCTTCGGCAGCGCCCGGCGCAGCGTGCTCAGCGCGTCCTGGAACTCCGCGCGGAAGTCGGCCACCGACGTCATCGCCGCCGTCGACTCCCGGCACGCGTCGTTCGCCCCCGCCATCACCGTCACCAACTGCGGTTTCTCGGCCGCCGCCTGCGCCATCTGGGCCGGCACGTCCGCCATCCGCGCCCCGGTCGCCGCGTAGTTCCAGCTGTGCGTGGCCGCCTTCGCCGCGCCCAGCAGCCGGACGGCGAGGCTGTTCACCTCGGTGCTGCGGCCGGTCGCCCAGGACACCTCGGGGCAGTCCGCGAGCACCGTACACGCGTCGAAGCCGCGCGTGATGGAGTCGCCCACCGCCGCCACCGACGACGGACTGGAGTCCCACAACGGGGTCGGCGACGGCGAGGGCCGCGCCTCCCGGGACCGGGCGCCCGAGGACCCCTCGCCGTCGCCGCCCCCCAGCGCGTCACAGCCGGCCAGGCCCAGGACGGCCGCCGTCGTGCACGCGAGCACGGCGCGCGCGTGCCGGTTCCGTTTCCGCATCCGCTGGTGTTCCCCTCGCTCCTCGAACAACGCCCCCCTAGGACAACGCACGGGAGTTCCCGGCGAATCACACCCACAAGATGGAACGCCGCACGCCCGTACAGGCGTCCTGCCGAGTGAATGGAGGTGTTTCACGGCACTGGGACCGACGGTACGTCACACTCCTTGCGCCGCCGCACGGTAGCCTCGCCATCAACGCGGCTGCCTGCCACCGCAGCCATGCCGGCCTGCAAGACTGTCCCGCTCTGCCCGGAGGTCCCGGTGACGACACGTGGAGTTCTGTACGTGCACTCCGCGCCGCGCGCGCTGTGCCCGCACGTCGAGTGGGCCGTCGCCGGGGTGCTCGGCACGCGCGTCAACCTCGACTGGATCCGGCAGCCCGCCGCGCCCGGCACCTGGCGCTCGGAGTTCTCCTGGAAGGGCGAGGCCGGCACTGCCTCCAAGCTGGCCTCCGCGCTGCGCGGCTGGCACCTGCTGCGCTTCGAGGTCACCGCGGAGCCCTGCGCCACCGCCGAGGGCGAGCGCTACAGCTGCACGCCCGACCTGGGCATCTTCCACGCCGTCACCGGCATCCACGGCGACATCCTCATCCCCGAGGACCGGCTGCGGGCCGCCCTGCTGCGCAGCCGGCGCGGGGAGACGGACCTGGAGGCCGAACTCTCGAAGCTCCTCGGCAAGCCGTGGGACGACGAACTGGAACCGTTCAGATACGCGGGCGAGGGAGCCCCGGTGCGCTGGCTGCACCAGGTGGTCTGAGACCGCCGCGCGCGACCCGGACGACGTGAAGGGCCCCACCTCTCCAGGTGGGGCCCTTCACGTCGTTCACGGGCGGCTGCCCAGGGGCGCTTCTCAGACCGTGCGGAAGGCCAGCACCACGTTGTGCCCGCCGAACCCGAACGAGTCGTTCAGGGCGGCGATACGGCCCTCGACGGGCAGCTTGCGCGCCTCGCCCCGCACGATGTCCGCGTTGGCCTCGGCCTCGGGGTCGAGGTTCTCCACGTTGATGGTCGGCGGCGCGACCCGGTTGTACAGCGCGAGGACCGTGGCGACGGACTCCACGCCGCCCGCGCCGCCCAGCAGGTGGCCGGTCATCGACTTGGTCGCGGAGATCGCCATGTGGTCGGTGTCGTCACCGAACACCTTGCGCAGGGCCTTCAGTTCGGCCACGTCACCGGCCGGCGTCGAGGTGGCGTGCGCGTTGACGTGCACGATCTCCGCCGGGTCGAGGTCGGTGCTGTCCAGCAGGTTCTGCAGGGCGTGCGCGATGCCGCGGCCCTCGGGCTCCGGCTGCACGATGTCGTGGGCGTCGGAGGAGATGCCCTGGCCGACCGCCTCGGCGTACACCCGGGCGCCGCGCTGCGCGGCGTGCTCGGCGGACTCCAGGACGATCACGCCGGCGCCCTCGCCCATGACGAAACCGTCGCGGGCGACGTCGTAGGGACGCGAGGCGCCCTGCGGGTCGTCGTTGTTCTTGGACATCGCCATCATGTTGCCGAACGCGGCGATGGGCAGCGGGTGGATCGCCGCCTCCGTGCCGCCGGCGACCACGACGTCGGCGCGGCCCGTACGGATCATCTCGATGGCGTAGCCGATGGCCTCCGCGCCCGACGCGCACGCCGAGACCGGCGTGTGCACGCCCGCGCGGGCGCCCACGAGCAGACCCACGTTGGCGGACGGGCTGTTCGGCATCAGCATGGGCACGGTGTGCGGGGAGACGCGGCGGACGCCCTTCTCCTTGAGCACGTCGTACTGGTCGAGCAGGGTGGTGACGCCGCCGATGCCGGAGGCGATGACCGCGCCGAGCCGGTCGGGATCGACGTCGCCCTCGCTGCCGTCCTCACCGGCCTTGCCGGCGAAACCGGCGTCCTTCCAGGCTTCCTGGGCCGCGATCAGCGCGAACTGCGCCGAGCGGTCCAGCTTGCGGGCCTGCGGCCGCGGCAGGACCTCGAGAGGCTCCACCGCGACGCGGGCCGCGATACGGACGGCCTGCTCGGCCGCCCACTCATGCTCCAGGACCTTGACACCGGACTTGCCGGCGACCAGACCCTCCCAGGTAGAGGCTGCGTCGCCACCCAGCGGTGTGGTTGCGCCGATACCGGTGACGACCACGGTGCGATTGGTCGGGCTCACGGATTCTTTCTCCAACGTTGCGAGGATTCAGCGGCGCCACCGCCGGGTGGCGGGGCAGTTCAGCCCAGGGGGCCGATGGATCAGGCCTGGTTCTTGAGGATGTAGTTCGTCGCGTCGCCGACGGTCTTGAGGTTCTTGACGTCCTCGTCCGGGATCTTGACCTCGAAGCGCTCCTCGGCGGCGACGACGACCTCGACCATGGACAGCGAGTCGACGTCCAGGTCGTCGGTGAAGGACTTGTCCAGCTGGACGTCCTCAACCGGGATGCCGGCGATCTCGTTCACGATGTCGGCGAGACCGGCGACGATCTCTTCCTGAGTGGCGGCCATGTGGCGCTCCTTCTTTGATATTCCACAGGGTGTGGCATGGGGTGTGTCCCGCGCCGGAACGGATGATCCGGCACGGAGTGCCTAGGGGAGGGTAACGACAGTGGCGGCGTAGACGAGACCCGCCCCGAATCCGATGACGAGCGCGGTGTCGCCGCTCTTCGCCTCGCCGGTCGCCAGGAGCCGCTCCATGGCGAGCGGGATCGAGGCGGCCGAGGTGTTGCCGGTGGTGCGCACGTCACGGGCGACCATGACGGACTCCGGCAGCTTGAGAGTCTTCACCATCGAGTCGATGATCCGCTCGTTGGCCTGGTGCGGGATGAAGACGTCGAGTTCCTCGGCGGTGATGCCGGCGGCGTCCAGCGCCTCCTTGGCGACCTTCGCCATCTCGAAGACGGCCCAGCGGAAGACCGCCTGGCCCTCCTGCGTGATCGCCGGGAACTTGACGTTGCCCTTGCTGTCGAGCGGGAGCCTGGAGACGTCGCCGACCTGGAACTCGTTCCACGGCACCGTCTGTTTGATCGTCTCCGACTTGTCGCCCTCGGATCCCCACACGGTGGGGCCGATGTGCGGCTCGTCGGACGGGCCGACCACGACCGCGCCCGCGCCGTCGCCGAACAGGAAGGCCGTCGCGCGGTCCTCCAGGTCGGTCAGGTCGGACAGCCGCTCGACGCCGATCACGAGGACGTACTGCGCGGAGCCCTCGACGATCATGCCCTTGGCGAGCGTGAGGCCGTAGCCGAAGCCCGCGCAGCCGGCCGAGATGTCGAAGGCCGCGGCCTTGTCCGTGCCGAGCTTGTCGGCGATCTCGGTGGCGATGGCCGGCGTCTGCTTGAAGTGCGAGACGGTCGACACGACCACCGCGCCGATCTGCTGGGCGGTGATCCCGGCGTCGGCGATGGCCTTGCCCGACGCCTCCACCGACATGGCGGCGACGGTCTCCTCGTCGTTCGCCCAGTGCCGGGTCTCGATGCCGGAGCGGGAGCGGATCCACTCGTCGGACGAGTCGATCGTCTCGAGGATCACCTCGTTCGGCACGACACGGACGGGCCGGTAGCCGCCGACCCCGAGGATCCGCGCGTACGGGGAGCCCTTGCTGGGCTTGATCTTCGCCATCAGGGCTCCTCAGGCGACGCCGTGCTCGGCGATGAGCTCGCGAGCGGCGTCGAGGTCGTCGGGGGTCTTCAGCGCCAGCGTCTTCACACCGGGCAGGGCGCGCTTCGCGAGGCCGACCAGGGTGCCGCCGGGGGAGACCTCGATCAGCGCGGTCGCGCCGAGCTCCTTGAAGGTCTCCATGCACAGGTCCCAGCGGACCGGGTTGGCGACCTGGCCGACCAGCCGCTCCAGGATCTCGGCGCCGGTGGCGACGGACTGCCCGTCGCGGTTGGAGACGTAACGGACCTTGGGGTCGGCCGGGGTGAGCTCCACGGCGGCCTTGGCGAGGGTCTCGACGGCCGGGGCCATGTGGCGCGTGTGGAAGGCGCCGGCGACCTTCAGCGGGACGACCTTGCGGACGCCCTCGGGCTTGTCCTCGTTCAGCGCGGCGAGCTGCTCCAGCGTGCCCGCGGCGACGATCTGGCCCGCGCCGTTGATGTTGGCCGGGGTCAGCCCCAGCTTCTCCAGGTGCGCTACGGAGACCTCGGGGTCGCCGCCGAGCAGCGCGGACATGCCGGTCTCGGTGATCGCGGCGGCCGCGGCCATGGCCAGGCCGCGCTTGCGGACGAGGGTCAGCGCGGCGGTGTCGTCGAGGACACCGGCGAAGGTGGCCGCGGTGATCTCGCCGACGCTGTGGCCGGCGACGGCGCCGGGCGCGAGGTCGCCGAGTGCCGCGGCGGACAGGATTCCGGCGGCCACCAGCAGCGGCTGGGCCACCGAGGTGTCACGGATCTCGTCCGCGTCGGCCTGGGTGCCGTAGTGGGCGAGGTCCAGGCCGATGACGTCCGACCACGCGGCGACGCGGGCGGCGGCACCGGGGAGTTCGAGCCAGGGGGTCAGGAAGCCGGGCGTCTGGGCGCCCTGGCCGGGAGCGACGAGTACGAGCACTCTCACACTCTCTCTTGTGGACGGCCGAAGCCGCCCGTGGGGACTGGGACGAAGAACGGCAGGGGGTTTTGTGGAGCCCCGACAAAAGCCTAGGTCTGGGGATCGCCGTCGACCAGGCGCCCCAGGATCAGCGCGATCCGGAGCGTGAACGCGGAGCGTACATCGGAGGGTGACCAGCCGGTGACGTCAGTCACACGTCGAAGCCGGTAGCGCACGGTGTTCGGATGAACGAAGAGCATCCGCGCGGCCCCTTCGAGGCTGGACGCCTGTTCGAGATAGACGGCGAGCGTCTCCAGGAGCGCGGAGCCGGCCTCCTCGAGCGGTCTGTAGATCTCCTCCACCAACTGCTCGCGCGCGCCGGGATCACCGGCGATCGCGCGTTCCGGCAGCAGATCGTCCGCCAGGACCGGACGGGGTGCGTCCTGCCAGGCGGAACCGGCCTTGAGCCCGGCCGCGGCGGCCTGTGCGGACCGGGTCGCGGCGAGCAGATCGGGAACGACGGGTCCGGCCACCACGGGTCCCGCGGCGAACGGCCCGATCAGGGACCTGGCGACGGCGAGCGGGTTGTCGCTGCCACCGGCGATCACTACCAGCCGGGAGCCGAGCACCCCGGTGAGGACCTGGAGCTTGGCGTGTCGCGCGGCCCGCCGGATCGCCTCGACGGTCAGCTCGGAGTCCCCGTCGGGCGCGGTCCCGAGGACCACGCACACATGCTCGGGCGCGTTCCACCCGAGGGCCGCGGCCCTGCTCACCGCGCCCTCGTCGGCCTCACCGCTGAGCACGGCGTTCACGACGAGCGACTCCAGCCGGGCGTCCCAGGCGCCGCGTGCCTCGGCGGCCTGGGCGTAGACCTGGGCGGTGGCGAAGGCGATCTCCCGGGCGTACACGAGGAGCGCCTCACGCAGCACGTTCTCGTCGCCGGGCGCCGCGACCTCGTCGATCGCGGACTCCATGACCTCGATGGTGGTGCGCACCATCTCGACGGTCTGGCGCAGGGTGATGGCCCGGGTCAGCTCACGCGGCGCGGTCCCGAACACATCCGTGGAGATGGCCTGCGGGGCGTCGGGACGCCGGAACCACTCGGTGAAGGCGGCGATGCCCGCCTGGGCGACCAACCCGATCCAGGAACGGTTCTCCGGGGGCATCGCCCGGTACCACGACAGTGTCTCGTCCATCCGCGCGATGGCCTGGGCGGCGAGACTTCCGGAGGACTTCTCCAGCCGCTTCAGCGTCGCGGGGTGGGGGTGGACGGCGTGCGCCGCGGGATCGGGGTGACTGGTTTCGGGTTCGGGCACGGGACAAGACTGCCTTATCGGGACGGGGGAGTGCGCCGCCGGGTCGCGGGAGGGCCGGCCATGCGCCCGCCGCACGGTCCCGCACGGACGGCGGCGGGTCTACCGTGGACGGGTGATGGACGTACGGCGCGCCGACGCGCGCTACCGAGGCGGGGACCCGGCCGCCGGGATCGACACCCGGCACGCTTTCTCCTTCGGCCCCCACTACGACCCCGGCAACCTCCGCTTCGGTCCGCTGATCGCCTGCAACGAGGAGCGCCTCGCGCCCGGCGCCGGCTTCGACGAGCATCCCCACAGCCACACCGAGATCGTGACCTGGGTGGTCGAGGGCGAGCTCACGCACCGCGACTCCACCGGTCACGAGAGCGTGGTCCGCCCCGGGGACGTGCAGCGGCTCAGCTCCGCGGGCGGCGTGCGGCACGTGGAGCGCAACGACGCCGACGTGCCGCTGGCCTTCGTCCAGATGTGGCTGGCCCCCTTCGACCCCGGCGGCGAGCCGTCCTACGAGACGGTGCGCGGCATCGCCGACTCCACCCCGTACGCCGTGCCGGAGGCGGGCGCGATGCTGCACGTGCGGCGGCTGGGCGCGGGGGAGCGCACGGCGGTGCCGGACGGGCCGCAGGTCTACGTCCACGTCGTCCGCGGCGCGGCCCGCCTGGACGGCGAGGAGCTGGCGCCGGGGGACGCGGCACGCATCACGGACGCGAAGGACGCGGAGGCGGTCGGCGTGACCGACGCGGAGCTGCTGATCTGGGTGTTCAGCCCGGCAGGCCCGTAGCCCCGGCCCGCACCTCGGCCAGCACCGCGTCGGTGAACACGGGCCACGCCTCGACCGCCCACGGCCCGAACGCCCGGTCCGTCAGGGCGACCCCGGCGACGCCCGCCCCGGGGTCCACCCACAGGAACGTCCCGGACTGCCCGAAGTGCCCGAAGGTGCGCGGCGAGGACGAACTCCCCGTCCAGTGCGGCGACTTGGAGTCGCGGATCTCGAAGCCGAGCCCCCAGTCGTTGGGGTTCTGGTGCCCGTAGCCCGGCAGCACGCCCTTCGTCCCCGGGTACTGCACGGTCATCGCCGCCGCCACCGTCCGCGGGTCCAGCAGCCGGGGCGCCTGCACCTCCGCCGCGAACCGCAGCAGGTCCTCGACCGTGGAGACGCCGTCCTTCGCCGGGGAGCCCTCCAGGGAGGTGCCGGTCATCCCCAGCGGCTCCAGCACCGCCTGCCGCAGATACTCCGCGAACGGGATCTCCGTCGCCTTCGCCAGGTGGTCGCCGAGCTGCTCGAACCCGGCGTTGGAGTACAGCCGCCGCTCCCCGGGAGGCGCCGTCACCCGGTGCTCGTCGAAGGCCAGTCCGGAGGTGTGCGCGAGGAGATGGCGGACCGTGGCGCCGGGCGGGCCGGCCGGTTCGTCCAGCTCGATCGCGCCCTCCTCGTACGCGACGAGGGCGGCGTACGCGGCGAGCGGCTTGGTGACCGAGGCGAGCGGGAAGCGCCGACCGACCGGGCCGTGGGTCCCCAGGACCGTGCCGTCGGCCCGCACGACACCCGCCGAGGCGGAGGGAACCGGCCAGTTCTCGATCGATTCGAGGCTCTTGAGCGACATGCCGTCGAGCCTATGCGGCTCGGAGCAGCAGCTCCATCAAGGGGTCCGGCTTCGGCTCGAAGCCCAGCGAGGCGCAGAGCGGAGCCGCGTCGGCGGACGCGGTGAGGTGGACCTGCACGACGCCCCGCGACCGGAACCACTCCGGCAGCGCGTCCCTGCCCGCGCGCGCCTACCCGCGGCGGCGCGCGTCCGGGTCGGTGGCGACGCTGAAGACGAAGCCGATGACACCCCGCGGGTTGCCGGCCCGGCCGATCCGGTGCTCGATCGTCCCGACGACCGGCGCCCCCGGCGCCCCCGGCGCCCCCGGCCGTTCCGGGTGATCCACGACGAAGGCCCGGAGGTCCCGTCGGGTTCGGCGAGCCGCTCCCGCAGGGCGGGCAGGGACTCGGCGTGCCGGCCGGTGGAGGCGCCCACCGGAGGAATCGAGTCGATCATCACTTGGCGCAGCCGCAGCCCTTCGGCGGCGTCCTCGGGCAGGGCACGGCGCACAAGGCTCATGCCTCGCACGCCAGTCAGCGTGATCCGGCCGCTTCCCCCCGTCTTCTTACCGATTCCGCTTGCTTGGAGCGCACTCCAAGGCCATAGCGTGGAGGACATGACGGTGTTGCAGACCACGCCCGTGACCATCGAGCAAACCCCGAACCCCCCGGACGTCTGCTCCGCGCCACCCCCGCGGCACCCCCGTCCGGACGGGCAGGACAGCTACACGATCAGCGAGGTCGTCGCCTTCACCGGCCTCACCGCCCACACCCTGCGCTGGTACGAGCGGATCGGGCTGATGTCCCACATCGACCGCTCGCACACCGGCCAGCGTCGCTACAGCAACCGTGACCTGGACTGGCTCGACCTCGTCGGGAAGCTGCGGCTGACCGGCATGCCGGTCGCCGACATGGTGCGGTACGCCGAGCTGGTGCGGGCGGGCGAGGACACGTTCCGTGAGCGGTACGAGCTGCTGGAGGCGACGCGGCGGGACGTCCGGGCCCGGATCGCCGAACTCCAGGACACCCTCGCCGTGCTCGACCGCAAGATCGATTTCTATGCGGACGCCACCGGCGTCCAGTACGACGAAGCGGAAAGGACCGCCCGATGACCGACCCCAGGATCCCGACGGCACGACTCGGCGGGCGAGGCCCCGAGATCGGCGTCCAGGGCCTCGGCTGCATGGGCATGAGCTTCGCCTACGGTCCCACGGACGCGAGGGAGTCCCGGGCCACGCTGGAGCGCGCCCTGGAGCTCGGCGTCACGATGTACGACACGGCGGACGCGTACGGCGCGGGTGAGAACGAGAGGTTCCTCTCCCCGTTCTTCAAGGCCCACCGCGACGAGGTCGTGATCGCGACCAAGTTCGCCCTGGCGGTTCCGCCGGACGACCCGACCCGGCGGATCATCCGCAACGACGCGCCGTACATCCGCCGGTCCGTCGAGGCGAGCCTGGCGCGGCTGGACGTCGACGTCATCGACCTCTACTACATGCACCGCCGCGATGTGAACGTGCCGATCGAGGACACCGTCGGCGTCATGGCCGAACTGGTGCGCGAGGGCAAGGTCAAGCAGCTGGGCCTGAGCGAGGTGACGGCCGCCGAACTGCGCGCGGCCCAGGAGGTGCACCCCATCGCCGCGGTGCAGTCGGAGTGGTCGCTGTTCAGCCGCGACATCGAGGCCCAGGTGGTCCCGGCCGCCCGTGAGCTGGGCGTGACCCTGGTCGCGTACTCCCCGCTCGGCCGGGGCTTCCTCACCGGCTCCTTCGCCGACGCCGAACAGGACCTCACCGCCGACGACTTCCGCCGTCAGCAGCCCCGCTTCACCGGCGACAACGCCGCCGCCAACGGGGCCCTCCTGGACCCGGTCCGCGCGGTCGCGCGGGCCCACGGGGCGACGCCCGGTCAGATCGCCCTGGCCTGGGTCCAGCAGCAGTCCCGGGTCCACGGCCTGTCCGTGGTCCCGATCCCGGGCACCCGCAAGCCCAGCCGGGTGGAGGAGAACACGGCGGCGACGGCCGTCGAACTGTCGCCGCAGGAGCTGGCGTTGCTGGAGCCCATCGCGGACAAGGTGGCGGGCGACCGCTACACGGACATGACGTTCACCTCCGCCGGACGCGAGTGAGGGCCGGGGCCTCGCCCCTTCCCGCCCGGGCCGCCCGGGGTCGCGGTGCGTGACCTCGGCGGGTCCGAAGGACCGGCGGGGCGCGGGAGAGGCCCTACAGCTCGGCCAGCAACTCGGCCTTCTTGGCGGAGAACTCCTCGTCGGTGACCAGCCCGGCCAGGTGCAGCTCCCCGAGGTGCCGGATCCGCTCGGCGATGTCGGCGGGGTCCCGGCGCGGCGCGACCGCGGCCGGGACGGCCGCCGCCTGGACCGCGGACGCGCCTCCGCGTCCGCGGACCGCCGCGAGGACCGCCGCCGCGAACGGCAGGGACTCGTGCACCGGCCCGTACCCCAGCCCGAAGACCACGGTCGCCGGATCCTGGTCGGCCGGCACCGCGGCGGCCTCGCCGCGCAGCAGCCGCAGATGCCCCTCGAACACCTCGGGCGAGCGCCACTCGACGCCGCTCAGCGCGGACACGGCGAAACTCTGGTCGCCGGCCTTCCACTTCGCCGACGAGGCGCCCGTCCAGAACCACCGGAACCGCACGGTGCGGCCGTCGAACGAGGCCTTCCCGTCGTACGCCTTGAACGACAGCGGGGCCTCGGGCGCGTCCACGAGGAACCGTTCCGCCGGCCCCGAGTCGGTCAACCGCGCCCGCAGTTCGTCGGCGTAGTACTCGGCCAGCGTCTCCCGTTGGGCGGGCAGCACCAGCCGGTACGGGTCGCACCCTTCCTTGAGCTGTCCCGCGGCCGCCTCCATCAGCGGATCGGCCCCGGGCCTCGGCTCCGCCCGGAGCACGACGGTCCCGCGCTTGCCGGCGGTCAGGGTCACCCGACCGATGGCCGCCAGCGGAATCCGGCGCTCGCCCAGTGCCGACAGCAGCTTGGGCGTGCGCAGCCCCCGTTCGTAGCGGATGAGGACGGAGTCGGAATCGAACTCCCAGGCGGCATGAAATCCGGCCAGTACGTCACCCATGCGGCTCATCGTATGCGGGACACCCATTCTTCGTCCCCTCCCCGCGCGCGCCGCAATTCCTGCGTCTCTACGCGCGTCCGGCCTCTGTCGTATCGGACAAACCCGCCGTGCAGGCGGCATCATCGTGGGCGCACTCCACCGAGCGGTACGCGCCGGTGCCGATCTCGGCGAAGTTGCGCAGGCTGTCCGTACCCGGTTCGAAGTAGCCGCCGTGGCCCTCGGCCTCCCGCGCCGACAGCACCCGCGCGCCGAACCCCCGCGCCATCGGGTCCTCGCCGTGCCCGAGGCCGCCGACCTCCAGGTGCGGCACGTCCTGCACCCAGTCGTCGGCGTCCCGCATCGCCCACACCCGGGCGTCGGTGTCCAGCTGGGACGCGTTCTCCACCCGCATCCCGGGGCTGCCGGCCACCGCGATGTCGGCCACCCGGTCCGGCATGTCGTGCGCGGCCACCCCGCACACCACCGATCCGTAGCTGTGGCAGAACATCGAGACGGGCGCGCTGCCCGGCAGGGCGGTCAGCAGGGCGTTCAGCCGGACGGCGCCGCTCTCGGCGCGCATCGCGGTGGCCGAGTCGATGCCGAGCCCGTCGGGGGAGGTGTAGTCCGCCCAGGCGATCACGGCCGTGCGCGTCGACGGGCTCGCCTCGCGCTCGGCCGCGTAGAGGGCCTGGGCCATGCCGACCGGCGCCGAGTACTTGCGGTTCGTGCGCTGGAAGGTGAGCAGGTCGGTGTCGACGCCGGGGACGACGACGGAGATCCGCTCGGCCCGGTCCAGGCTGCCGAACACCTCGGCGACCCGGCCGGAGCCCTCCGGATCGAAGGCGAGGATCTGCCGGCCGGCGGTGCTCATCGACTCGTAGCGGTGCATGCGCCGGCCGGCCAGCTGCTGCCCCGAGGGCGTGAGCCGGTTGTCGTGCATGCGGGTGCGCTCGAGCCGCGCCTGCTGGAGCAGCGCCACCCGGTTGGCGCGATAGCGCAGCTCGGCGGGGGCGCCGTTCATGTTGCCCACCGCGAGCGGGTAGTCGCGCACGAGCGCGGTGCGCTGCGCGGCGGTCAGCGAGGCGAAGAAGCGGGCGAGCCGGGCGGGCGCGGAGCCGGGGTCCGGCAGCTCGTGCCCGGCCAGCCGGCCGTGCTCCCACTCCGAGCGCGAGGTCTGGAGGGCGGTGGTCTCCCGCTGGTGGCGCAGGGCCGTCCAGCCGGTGGTCGCCAGCATCACGAACACGACGGCCAGCGCGGCCAGGGCGCGCCAGACGTTGAGTTGCGGGGAGGTGTCGAAGGAAGTCACTGAAAGGACACACTAGGAGAACGGGAGGGTCTCGGGTGACCCAAGTGACGGGGATCACGTTTCAGCGGGCATGGCAAGGGTCATAAAGGCTTTTACGCCTCTATGTCCGCCAGGCCCAGGGTATGTCCGTCAGGTCGCGCGCCAGTCCCCCAGCAGCGCCGGACCCACCTCGTCGAGATACTGGGACGTGAGCGCGCGGATCCGGTCCAGGCTGAAGTCGGCGCCCGTGGACCACTGCCGTTCCGTCACCCGCATCACCCCGCTGAACACCGCCACCGCGAGCCGCGGCCGCGGATCGGCGTCCGGGTCGAGCCCCTCGCGGGCGGCGATCACCCGCGCCAGGTCCTCCTCCACCTCCGCCGAGCGCCGCAGATGCGCGGCGAGCAGCACCGGCGTCGACTCGATCACCCGGTACATGCGCAGATACAGCTCCACGGGTACGACGGACTCGACGACCTCGTTGATCGAGTACCAGCCGGCCAGCACCGCCTGGCGCAGCGCCTCCAGCGGCGGCTCGTGCGGCGGACGCGCGCGCACCGCCTCGACGAACCGCTCCACCGTCATCTCCACCAGGGCCAGCGCGGCCTCGTCCTTGCCGGCGAAGTAGCGGAAGAAGGTGCGCTGGGAGACGTCGACGGCGGCGGCGATCTCGTCGACGGTGGTCCGCTCGTACCCCTGCGAGGTGAACAGCTCCACCGCGGCGCGCAGCAACGCGTCCCGGGTGCGCTGCTTCTTGCGCTCACGCAGAGTTTCCATGATGTGTCAGTTACCGACTTATGAACTCGTTTGTCAATTGTCAGCGGCTGTCACTAACCTCGAACGCATGACCAGTCAGACCACCATCGACGCGACGGGACCGGGCGGCAAAGCGCCGGCGGACCCGTCGGACGGGCAGCCCGCCAAGGGGCTGCGCGGCCACCCGTGGTTCACCCTCATCACCGTCGCCGTCGGCGTCATGATGGTGGCCCTCGACGGCACCATCGTGGCCATCGCCAACCCGGCCATCGCCAGCGACCTGGGCGCCACCTTCGCCGAGGTCCAGTGGATCACCAACGCCTACTTCCTCGCCCTCGCGGTCTCCCTGATCACCGCGGGCAAGCTCGGTGACCGCTTCGGCCACCGGCAGACGTTCCTGATAGGCGTCGTCGGCTTCGCGGCCGCCTCCGGCGCGATCGGCCTGTCCGACAGCATCGGCCTGGTCGTCACCTTCCGCGTCTTCCAGGGTCTGTTCGGCGCCCTGCTGATGCCGGCCGCGCTGGGCCTGCTGCGCGCGACCTTCCCGGCCGAGAAGCTCAACATGGCCATCGGCCTGTGGGGCATGGTCATCGGCGCGTCCACGGCCGGCGGCCCGATCCTCGGCGGCGTCCTCGTCGAGCACGTCAACTGGCAGTCGGTGTTCTTCATCAACGTGCCGGTCGGCGCCCTCGCCCTGGTCCTGGGCGTGCTGATCCTGCGCGACCACCGCGCCGAGAACGCCCCGCGCTCCTTCGACCTCCTCGGCATCGCCCTCCTCTCGGGCGCGATGTTCTGCCTGGTCTGGGCCCTGATCAAGGCGCCGACCTGGGGCTGGGCCGACGGCATGACCTGGGCCTTCCTCGTCGGCTCCGCGGTGCTCTTCGCGGCCTTCGCCTACTGGGAGACGAAGGTCGCGGAGCCGCTCGTCCCGCTGGCGCTGTTCCGCTCGGTCCCGCTGTCGGCGGGTGTGGTCCTGATGGTCCTGATGGCGATCGCCTTCATGGGCGGCCTGTTCTTCGTGACGTTCTACCTCCAGAACGTGCACGGCATGAGCCCGATCGACGCGGGTCTGCACCTGCTCCCGCTGACCGGCATGATGATCGTCGGCTCCCCGCTCGCGGGCGCGGCGATCACCAAGCTGGGCCCGCGCATCCCGCTGGCGGGCGGCATGGCCGCCACCGCGATCGCCATGTACGGCATGTCCACGCTGGAGACGGACACCGGCAGCGGTCTCATGTCGATCTGGTTCGCCCTGCTGGGCTTCGGTCTCGCCCCGGTCATGGTCGGCGCGACGGAGGTCATCGTGGGCAACGCCCCCATGGAGCTGTCCGGCGTCGCGGGCGGACTCCAGCAGGCGGCCATGCAGATCGGCGGCAGCCTCGGCACGGCCGTGCTGGGCGCCGTGATGGCCTCCAAGGTGGACGGCGACCTGCCCGGCAACTGGAAGGGCGCCGGCCTGCCCGAGCTCACCCCGGCCCAGCTGGACCAGGCCTCCGAGGCGGTCCAGGTCGGTGTGGCGCCGGTGGCCGAGGGTACCCCCGGAGCGATCGCCGCGAAGATCACGGACGTCGCGCACGACACGTTCATCTCCGGGATGAGCCTCGCCTCCCTGGTGGCCGCCGGGGTCGCGGTCGTCGCCGTGTTCGTCGCGCTGCTCACCAAGCGGGGCGAGAACGCGGAGGCGGGCGCGGGCGTGGGTCACATCTGACGGAACTTCAACAAGTTTCCCCTATCAGGGTGACAACGCTAAAGGTTCCTCGCCTCCGGGGCGCGCCACAGGTCACAGTGGGTCAAGCCCTCCGGATGGGAGGGCGGCCAGGGCCGCGGCGCGCTGCCGGAGGGGGACAGCGCGCCGACTGCCCGGCAACTGCGGGGAATGTTCCGCGTGTCAGGGGTACCCGAAGAACAACACATCCCCGGAAATCAGGGAGTTGTTCGATGGCCGGCTTCGGAAACGGCACGCGCAGGTACCCCCGCTCACGTGGCCGCATGGGGTCACGGACCGGGCCGGATCGCGCGACGCTCGGCATCGTCGGCCTCGTCTGCGCGGTCGCCGGATTCTTCGCGCTGGGGATCGTCCTCGGCCCGGCGGCGATCGTCTGCGGCTGGTTGGCCATGGGCCGCAGCTGGGCGGGTTCCCGTCCGGTACCGGCCCTGGTCGCCGTCGTCCTCGGCGCGATCGACACCCTGCTCGCGATCGTCTGGCTGGCGGGAGCCACCGGTCCCGGCAGCGGCCTGCTGTAGAGCCGGCCGGCCCCGGCCTACCGGGACGGGTGGTGGGTCGGCACGGGCGTGGAAGCCGGGGGCAGCGCCCCGGCGGGCCCGTCCCGCAGCGCCGCCACCTCCGCCCGCAGCGCCCGCACCTCCTGCGTCAGGGCCAGGATCGCCTCCGTCTGGGCGCGTTCCTCGACGTCGTCCTTGTCGAACCGGGCGATGAACCACGCGGCGATGTTCGCGGTCACGACACCGAGGAGCGCGATCCCGGAGAGCATCAGCCCGACGGCGATGATCCGCCCCAGCCCGGTGGTCGGCGCGTGGTCCCCGTACCCCACGGTCGTCATGGTCGTGAACGACCACCACAACGCGTCACCCAGCGTGCGGATGTTCCCGTCCGGCGACTCCCGCTCCACCGAGAGCACGGCGAGCGAACCGAACATCAGCAGCCCGACGACCGCCCCCACCACATACGTCGTCATCCGGATCTGCGAGGCCATCCGCGCCCGCCGCCCCACCAGCAGCAGCGTCGAGACCAGCCGCAGCAGCTTGAGCTGCTGCGCCAGCGGCAGCACCACCGCGCACAGGTCCAGCCAGTGCGTGCGCACGAACCGCCACCGGTCGGACGCCAGCGCCAGGCGGACCACGTAGTCCGCGGCGAACGCCCCCCACACCACCCACTCGACCGCGGTGCAGACGGCGGTCAGCGTGCGGTCGGCCGAGGTGTCCACGATCGGCACGGCGTAGGCGACGGCGAACACCACCGCGAGGGCCAGCAACGGCCGCTGGGTCCAGAGCTCCCAACGGCTCTGCGCCGATTGTTCTTGCATGCCCGCATCGTAAAGAACGAGTAAGGGGTGGTGGAGCCCTCTGCTGCTCCACCACCCCTGCGTGCGCCCCGGTGCTACGCGTCGCCTCCGGCCGCCCCGGGGTCGGCCGCCGAGACGTCCAGCAGCTGGTACCGGTCGACGGCCTGCTTCAGCAGCGACCGGTCGACCTTGCCCTCCTTGGCCAGCTCGGTCAGCACCCCCACGACGATCGACTGGGCGTCGATGTGGAAGAAGCGGCGGGCCGCTCCCCGGGTGTCCGCGAAGCCGAAGCCGTCCGCGCCCAGCGACTGGTACGTGCCCGGCACCCAGCGCGCGATCTGGTCGGGAACCGACCGCATCCAGTCCGAGACGGCCACGAACGGTCCCTCGGCCCCGGCCAGCTTGCGGGTCACGTACGGCACCCGCTGCTCCTCCTCCGGGTGCAGCAGGTTGTGCCGCTCGACCTCGACGGCCTCGCGCCGCAGCTCGTTCCAGGAGGTCGCGGACCAGACGTCCGCCTTGACGTTCCAGTCCTCGGCGAGGATCCTCTGCGCCTCGACGGCCCAGGGGACGGCCACGCCGGAGGCGAGGATCTGCGCCGGGATCGAACCCGAGGTGCCCGCGCTGAAGCGGTACACGCCCTTGAGGATGCCCTCGACGTCCACGCCGTCCGGCTCGGCCGGGTGCTGGATCGGCTCGTTGTAGACGGTCAGGTAGTAGAAGACGTCCTCACCGTGCGGGTGCTCGGCGGAACCGCCGTACATCCGGCGCAGACCGTCCCGCACGATGTGCGCGATCTCGAAACCGAAGGCCGGGTCGTAGGCGACGCAGCCGGGGTTCGTCGAGGCGAGCAGCTGCGAGTGGCCGTCCGCGTGCTGGAGGCCTTCACCGGTCAGGGTCGTACGCCCGGCGGTCGCGCCCAGTACGAAACCGCGCGCCAGCTGGTCCGACATCTGCCAGAACTGGTCGCCGGTGCGCTGGAAACCGAACATCGAGTAGAAGACGTACACCGGGATCAGCGGCTCGCCGTGCGTGGCGTACGCCGAGCCCGCCGCGATCAGGGACGCCGTGCAGCCGGCCTCCGAGATGCCGTCGTGCAGCATCTGCCCGGTCGGCGACTCCTTGTAGGCGAGCAGCAGATCCCGGTCCACCGCCTCGTACTGCTGGCCGAGCGGGTTGTAGATCTTCGCGCTCGGGAAGAAGGAGTCCATGCCGAACGTGCGGTACTCGTCCGGCGCGATCAGCACGAAGCGCTTGCCCAGCTCCTTGTCCCGCATGAGGTCCTTGAGGAGCCGCACAAAGGCCATGGTCGTCGCGATGGACTGCTGGCCGGAGCCCTTCTTCACACTCGCGTACGCCTTGTCGTCCGGCAGTGCGAGCGGCTTCGAGCGCACGACACGGGTCGGGACGTAACCGCCGAGGCCCTTGCGGCGGTCGTGCATGTACTGGATCTCCTCCGAGTTCCGGCCGGGGTGGAAGTACGGCGGGAGGCCGCCCTCCAGCTCCTTGTCGGAGATCGGCAGGTGCAGCCGGTCACGGAAGCCCTTGAGGTCGGAGACCGTCAGCTTCTTCATCTGGTGGGTGGCGTTGCGGCCCTCGAAGTTCGGCCCCAGCGTCCAGCCCTTGACCGTCTTGGCGAGGATGACCGTCGGCTGGCCGGTGTGCTCCACGGCCGCCTTGAACGCCGCGTAGATCTTGCGGTGGTCGTGACCGCCGCGGCCCAGGTGCAGGATCTGGTCGTCGGTCATGCCCTCGACCATGGCGCGCAGCCGCTGGTCGTCGCCGAAGAAGTGGTCGCGGATGTAGGCGCCGGACTCGGTGGCGTAGGTCTGGAACTGGCCGTCCGGCGTCGTGTTCATCCTGTTGACGAGGGTGCCGTCGCGGTCCTGGGCGAGCAGCGGGTCCCAGGAGCGGTCCCAGATCAGCTTGATCACGTTCCAGCCGGCGCCCCGGAAGACCGACTCCAGCTCCTGGATGACCTTGCCGTTGCCGCGAACCGGGCCGTCCAGCCGCTGGAGGTTGCAGTTGACGACGAAGGTCAGGTTGTCCAGGCCCTCACGCGCGGCGATGGTCAGCTGGCCGAGCGACTCCGGCTCGTCCATCTCGCCGTCGCCGAGGAACGCCCACACATGCGACTTCGACGTGTCGGCGATCCCGCGCGCGTGCATGTAGCGGTTCATCCGCGCCTGGTAGATCGCGCCGATCGGGCCGAGGCCCATCGACACGGTCGGGAACTCCCAGAAGTCCGGCATCAGGCGCGGGTGCGGGTACGAGGACAGCCCGTGCGGCGCCTTCGACTTCTCCTGGCGGAACGCGTCCAGGTTCTCCTCGCTCAGCCGGTCCAGCAGGAACGCGCGCGCGTAGATGCCCGGGGAGGCGTGCCCCTGGAAGAAGACCTGGTCGCCGCCGTCGCCCTCGTCCTTGCCGCGGAAGAAGTGGTTGAAGCCGACGTCGTAGAGGGACGCCGAGGAGGCGAAGGTGGCGATGTGCCCGCCCACCCCGATGCCCGGCCGCTGGGCCCTGGACACCATCACGGCCGCGTTCCAGCGGGTCGCGTTGAGGATCCGGCGCTCGATCTCCTCGTTGCCCGGGAAGAAGGGCTCGGCCCTGGTGGGGATGGTGTTGACGTAGTCCGTGCTGCGCATCTCGGGTACGGCCACGCGCTTCTCGCGGGCCCGTTCGATCAGCCGGAGCATCAGATAGCGGGCCCGCTCCCGGCCGCGCTCGTCGATCGCGGCGTCGAGGGAGTCGAGCCACTCCTGGGTTTCCTCGGGGTCGAAGTCAGGAACCTGACTCGGAAGGCCGCCAATGATGATCGGGTTGCGATCGGATCCGGAAGCCACGCTGTTCCTTACCTGTCAGAGGGCTGTGTGGGGCTGTGGGGGACGCTGTTTCTCGTTCGTGCCTCGCGGGTGCCTCGCGGGGCGTCCCGCTCACTCTCCAGTGCCTGCACCGCCCCCATCGTGTACCTAGGGGCCGCAAACGTCATCTCTACCCCGAGGTAACCGGCACTCGTTCGAATCTCGTACCCTTGGATGGTTCTCAAATGCGCAAACAGGGCAGATAGGTGTGGTGTACGTCACCATCCGTCCGAATCGTGTGCCTGCAGTTGCGTCGACACGGCCAGGATCGTCACCGTTTCGGCGGTCCGAACCGCCGGGTACTTGCGCGATCCGCCCCGCCCGTGTGGACTACGGCCAATGCTTCGCGCACGCGCGTGGCTGAGTTTCCCCCCACGCCCTGGACGGGCCCGGGGGCACCCCCATCCGAATCATGATCAGGAGGCAACCCGTGAGCGCGACCGCGGACCACGCGGAGGAGCGGACCAGCCCTGCCGTCAGGCTGGGTTTCCAGCCCGAGCAGGTGGTCCAGGAGATCGGCTACGACGACGACGTCGACCAGGAGCTCCGCGAGTCCATTGAGGAAGTCATCGGCAGCGATCTGGTGGACGAGGACTACGACGACGTCGCCGACGCCGTGGTGCTCTGGTTCCGCGACGATGACGGAGACCTGACGGATGCGCTGGTGGACGCCACCACGTACATCGAAGAAGGCGGGTCGATCCTCCTCCTGACGCCGAAGACCGGCCGTACGGGATACGTGGAGCCGAGCGACATCTCCGAAGCCTCGACGACTGCGGGTCTGTCGGCCAGCAAGAGCGTCAGCGTGGGCAAGGACTGGAGTGGCAGCCGGCTGGTGACGCCCAAGGCCGCGAAGTCCAAGAAGTGATGTCCAGGGAGTGACGTCCGAAGAAGTGATCTGAAGTGACGCCGGGCGGGCCGAGTCCTCGTGCTCTGCCCGTCCGGCGGCCTTCGGCGTTCGCTGCGTAGGGTGGACTCACCCAGACAGCCTCACCGAAGGGACAATCAGGCGATGGCGATCCAGGTCGGCGACAAGGCCCCCGACTTCGAGCTCAAGGACAACCACGGCCGCGCCGTGAAGCTCTCCGACTTCCACGGGAGCAAGAACGTCGTCCTGCTCTTCTATCCCTTCGCCTTCACCGGCGTGTGCACGGGCGAGCTGTGCGAGGTGCGCGACAACCTGCCCAGGTTCGCCGACCGGGACACCCAGGTGCTCGCCGTCTCGAACGACTCCATCCACACCCTGCGCGTCTTCGCCGAGCAGGAGGGCCTGGAATACCCGCTGCTCAGCGACTTCTGGCCGCACGGCGAGGTCAGCCGCGCCTACGGCGTCTTCGCCGAGGACAAGGGCTGCGCGGTGCGCGGCACCTTCGTCATCGACAAGCAGGGCCTGGTGCGCTGGACCGTCGTCAACGCGCTGCCGGACGCCCGCGACCTCGGGGAGTACGTCGCCGCGCTCGACACCCTGTGATTCTTCGGGTCCAGGGCCTGCGTGGGGCGGGAACCCGTCACTAGGATCGACTCGTTGATCCGATATCCGACGCACCAGGGGCTCCCCGCCCCAGGACACCAATGGAGGACTTGTGGGAGTCAGCCTCAGCAAGGGCGGCAACGTATCGCTGACCAAGGAGGCCCCGGGCCTGACCGCGGTCATCGTCGGTCTGGGGTGGGACGTCCGCACCACGACCGGCACCGACTTCGACCTGGACGCCAGCGCGCTGCTGCTGGACAGCTCCGGCAAGGTCGGCAGCGACGCCAACTTCGTCTTCTTCAACAACCTCAAGAGCCCCGACGGCTCCGTCGAGCACACCGGTGACAACACCACCGGTGAGGGCGAGGGCGACGACGAGGCGATCAAGGTCAACCTCGCCGGCGTCCCGGCCGACATCGAGAAGATCGTCTTCCCGGTGTCGATCTACGACGCGGAGAACCGGCAGCAGTCCTTCGGTCAGGTCCGCAACGCGTTCATCCGCGTCGTGAACCAGGCCGGCGGCGCCGAGATCGCCCGCTACGACCTCAGCGAGGACGCGTCGACCGAGACCGCGATGGTCTTCGGCGAGCTGTACCGGCACGGTGCGGAGTGGAAGTTCCGCGCCATCGGACAGGGCTACGCCTCGGGTCTGCGCGGTATCGCGCAGGACTTCGGCGTCAACGTCTGAGCCACCCGCAGGACCCGAAGGTCCGACCGTCCGGCGCCGCACCGTTTACGGGCGGCGCCGGACGCGCAGGACAACCCATGAGGAAGCACTGAGCACCACCTAGGGGAGGACCAGCAATCATGGGCGTCACGCTCGCCAAGGGAGGCAATGTCTCCCTGTCCAAGGCCGCGCCGAACCTCACTCAGGTGATGATCGGACTCGGCTGGGACGCGCGCTCCACCACCGGAGCCCCCTTCGACCTCGACGCCAGTGCGCTGCTGTGCAACAGCGGGCGGGTGATGGGGGACGAGTGGTTCGTCTTCTACAACCAGCTCAAGAGCCCGGACGGCTCGGTGGAGCACACCGGCGACAACCTGACCGGTGAGGGCGAGGGCGACGACGAGTCGCTCCTGGTGGACCTCTCCAAGGTGCCACCCCAGTGCGACAAGATCGTCTTCCCGGTCTCCATCCACATGGCCGACGAGCGGGGCCAGACCTTCGGCCAGGTCTCCAACGCCTTCATCCGGGTCGTCAACCAGGCCGACGGGCAGGAGCTCGCCCGCTACGACCTGAGCGAGGACGCCAGCACGGAGACCGCGATGATCTTCGGTGAGCTCTATCGCTACCAGGGCGAATGGAAGTTCAGGGCCGTGGGGCAGGGGTACGCGTCGGGGCTGCGGGGCATCGCTCTAGACTTCGGAGTCAACGTTTCGTAAAGCCGAGTACGGCGCGGGGGAGACCCGTACATACACGATTGGGTAGCCAGTGCTTCTGAAAACCTTCGGCTGGTCGTTCGCGGTCACCGCGCTCGGCCTGGTCGCAGCGGTCTTCTACGGGGGGTGGGAGGCCTTCGGCATCGTGGCGATCCTCTCCATCCTCGAGATCTCGCTGTCCTTCGACAATGCGGTGGTCAACGCCGGAATCCTGAAGAAGATGAGTGCCTTCTGGCAGAAAATCTTCCTCACGGTGGGTGTCCTCATCGCCGTCTTCGGCATGCGGCTGGTCTTCCCCGTCGTGATCGTCGCCATCAGCGCCAAGATCGGCCCGATCGACGCCGTCGATCTCGCGCTCAACGACAAGGACCAGTACCAGCAACTGGTCACCGACGCTCACCCGTCGATCGCCGCCTTCGGTGGCATGTTCCTGCTGATGATCTTCCTGGACTTCATCTTCGAGGACCGCGACATCCAGTGGCTGCGCTGGATCGAGCGGCCCCTGGCCAAGCTCGGCAAGGTCGACATGCTGTCGGTCTGCATCGCGCTGATCGTCCTGCTGATCAGCTCCTTCACCTTCGCCGCCCACGCCCACCAGCACGGCGGCGCGCACGCCGACAAGGCGGAGACGGTGCTGATCTCCGGCATCGCCGGTCTGATCACGTACATGGTCGTCGGCGGGCTCTCCGGCTACTTCGAGGACAAGCTCGAGGAAGAGGAGGAACGCGAGCACGAGGAGGAGGAAGAGGCCGCGCGCACCGGCAAGAAGCGGTCGCCCGTCGTCCTGGCCGGCCAGGCCGCGTTCTTCATGTTCCTGTACCTCGAGGTCCTCGACGCGTCCTTCTCCTTCGACGGCGTGATCGGCGCCTTCGCCATCACCAACGACATCGTGCTGATGGCGCTGGGTCTGGGCATCGGCGCGATGTACGTCCGTTCGCTGACCGTGTACCTGGTCCGCCAGGGCACCCTCGACGACTACGTCTACCTGGAGCACGGCGCCCACTACGCGATCGGCGCCCTCGCCGTGATCCTCATGGTCACCATCCAGTACCAGATCAACGAGGTCATCACCGGCCTCGTCGGTGTCGTCCTGATCGGGTGGTCCTTCTGGTCCTCCGTGCGCCGCAACCGCGCATTGGCGGCGGCCGAGGGAAAAGCACAGGGCTCGGACGAGAAGACTGAGGTCTCGTCCGGGGTGTGATCACCTTTCGAGCGAGGAACGCTCTGAGCGGGGCGGCCGGTGAGGGACGAGTCCTCCACCGGCCGCCCCGCCGGTTTTCATCAGTGGACGTGGGGGCGGGAATGGGCATCTTCGACGGGCTGCTGGGCAGCCGGGCCGCCGACTTCGACTCGGGCAACGCGGCCACCAACGCGATCGAACTGACCAAGCGGCACCATCAGGTCTCCCTGACCCGGCAGGGGGCCGCCACCGGCAACCTGCGCGTCAACCTGACCTGGCGGATGCGGACGTCCGACATCGGCGGACCGCAGCGGGAGAGCCTGCTGCGCCACCCCTTCAAGGCGCTGCGGCCGCCGGAGGTCGTCGGCCACAGCCAGAGCATGGTGAACGTCGACCTCGACCTCGGCTGCCTGTACGAGCTGGCCGACGGGACGAAGGGCGTCGTGCAGCCGCTGGGCGGCCTGCTGGGGGACGTGAACGCGGCTCCGTACGTGAAGCTCAGCGGGGACGACCGGTTCGGGTCGGCGTCCGGCGAGACGATGTACGTCAACCTCGACCACCGGGAGCAGATCAAGCGGCTGCTCGTCTTCGTCTACATCTACGACCAGACGCCGGCGTTCGACCGTACGCACGCGATCGTCACGCTGTACCCCAGCAACGGGCCGCGGATCGAGATAGGCCTCGACGAACGGCACCCGCAGGCCCGCTCCTGCGCGGTGGTGATGATCGAGAACGTGAAGGACGAGCTCATGGTGCGCCGCGAGGTGCGGTTCGTGTACGGCTTCCAGGCGGAGCTGGACCGGCTGTACGGCTGGGGCCTGCAATGGGGCCGGGGCTACAAGACGAAGGCCGAGAAGTAGCGCCCGGGTCCCCGGCGGCTCACCGCCCGACGAACTGGGGACCCTGCGGCGGGAGCCGGAAGGTGCCGTCCGGATAACCGTAGCCGTAGGTCGGCAGGCTGGCCGGGTAGCCGTACGCCGGCTGCGGCTGGGGGACGGCCGAGGCCGGCTGCTCGGGCGGCAGGGGCTGGGAGAGGCTGGGCGTCCGGGGGGCCGGTTCGGGGGCCGCCGACGCCTCCTCCGACTCGTCCACCGAGATGCCGAAGTCGGTGGCCAGGCCCTTGAGACCGTTGGAGTAGCCCTCGCCGAGGGCGCGGAACTTCCAGCCCTCGCCGCGCCGGTACAGCTCGCCGCAGATCAGCGCCGTCTCCTCGCCCGTCTCGGGGCGGATGTCGAACGTGGCCAGCGGCTCGCCGTCGGCCGCCGCGTCGTACAGCACGATGCTGAGGGAACGTACGCGGTCGAACGTCACGCCGTCCGCCGAAGCGACCAGCAGAATCTGGCCGACGCCGGACTCGACACCCGACAGATCCGTCTGGATGGTGTCCGTGAGGCCCTCGGCGACGCGCTTCTTGCCGAGCCGCCACACCTTCCCGGAAGGGTGCCGGGGCTGGTTGTAGAAGACGAAGTCCTCGTCGGAGCGCACACGGCCGTCGAGGCCGAGGAGCAGCGCCGAGGCGTCGACGTCCGGAACCCCCTGCCCGGGGGTCCAGCGCAGCACGGCGCGTACCGTGGTGGCTTCCAGCGGGACGTTCGACCCCTTCAGCATCGCGTGCGTCATGCGGTCATCCTGCCTTCTCGGGCCTGCTCACGACAACGCGGGGTACACGGCAAGTCTCATCCGCGAGTTACCTGAAATTCATGCCGGGTGGGAACCTCTGACACGGATCCCTACGTACTATTACCGGCCACCTCATACCGAATCCACAGGCTCACCTTGCACCACGGGGGAGATTTATGCGTCATTTCGGGCACCTCGCCCCTGAGGTGCGACAGCGCCTCTTCTACCGGGAGCCGTGCGTCTTCGACACGGACTCCCCGGCCAGGCTGCTCTCCGCGGCCCTGGGCGCCACGCTGTACAGCCCGGCCACCCGGCCCCGGCTGGCGGACGACATCGTCAAGCAGGCGGGGCGCGGCGTGGTGTCGATGGTGCTGTGCCTGGAGGACTCCATCGGCGACGAGGACGTCGAGGCCGGCGAGGAGAACCTGGTCCGGCAGTTCGCCGACCTGGCCCGGCGCCGGGACGCGGAGGGCACGGAGCTGCCGCTGCTCTTCATCCGGGTGCGGACGCCCGAGCAGATCCCCGACCTGGTCCGGCGGCTCGGGGCCACCGTGGAGCTGCTGAGCGGGTTCGTCTTCCCGAAGTTCACCGAGGAGCGGGGCATCCCCTTCCTGGAGGCGCTGGCGGGCGCCGAGACGGCGAGCGGGCGGCGGCTGTTCGGCATGCCCGTCCTGGAGACGCCCGAGCTGATGTACCGCGAGTCGCGGGTGGACGCCCTGGAGGGCATCGCCCGCGCCGTCGACAAGTACCGCAGCCGGGTCCTCGCGCTGCGCCTCGGCGTGACCGACTTCTGCTCCTCGTACGGGCTGCGCAGAGCGCCCGACATGACCGCGTACGACGTCCAGATCGTCGCCTCGGTGATCGCCGACGTGGTGAACATGCTGGGCCGGGCCGACGGCACCGGGTTCACGGTGACCGGGCCCGTGTGGGAGTACTTCCGGGTCCCCGAGCGCATGTTCAAGCCGATGTTGCGGCACAGTCCCTTCCTGGAGGGGCAGGCCGTCGAGCTGCGCGAGAGACTGATCGAGCACGCGATGGACGGGCTGCTGCGCGAGATCTCCCTGGATCACGCCAACGGCCTGCTGGGCAAGACCTGCATCCACCCTTCGCACGTGCCGGCCGTGCACGCGCTGTCCGTCGTCAGTCACGAGGAGTACAGCGACGCGGTGGACATCCTGCGGCCGGAACGCGGCGGCGGAGGTGTGCTGCGGTCGCAGTACACGAACAAGATGAACGAGGTGAAGCCGCACCGCGCCTGGGCCGAGCGCACCATGCTCCGCGCCGAGGTCTTCGGTGTCGCGCACGAGGACGTCAGCTTCGTCGACCTGCTCGCCGCCGGAATACCCGGCTGAAGAACCACCTCACTCACAAGGGACGCATGAACAACGCAGTGAACAACGGGGACGACGGGATCTGGTCCGGGACGTGGGTCGCCGAGCGGCTCGGTGTCGAGCTCGTGGGCGACGACGCGCTGACCGGGCTGCTGGGGCTGGCCCTGCGCCGCAACCCCAAGCGGGCGCACCTGCTGGTCTCCAACGTGCTGGGCAAGCACGTCCCGCAGTCGCCCTCCGTGGTGCACGGCCACGGGCTCGCCCTGGGCCGCCGGGTCCGTGAGCTGCTGGGCCCCGAGGAATCGGCCGAGGCGGTCGTCCTGGGCTACGCGGAGACCGCCACCGGCCTCGGCCACTCGGTCGCCGACGGCCTCGGCACCGCCCCCTATCTGCACTCCACCCGGCGCCCGGTCGCCGGGGTGGCCCAGGCGGGCGGCTTCGAGGAGTCCCACTCGCACGCGACCTCGCACCTGCTCCTGCCGGAGGACCCGGCGCTGCTGGTCGGGGACGGGCCGCTGGTCCTGGTCGACGACGAGTTCTCGACCGGCAACACCGTCCTGAACACCGTCCGGGCCCTGCACGAGCGCTATCCGAGGCGGCGGTACGTCGTCGTCGCCCTCGTCGACATGCGGTCGGCGGCGGACGCGGGCCGCCTGGACGACTTCGCGCGCGAGATCGGCGCCCGCGTCGACCTGGTCACCACCGCGACGGGGACGGTACGCCTGCCGGAGGGCGTGCTGGAGAAGGGCCAGGAACTGGTCGCCCGCCACGAGGCCGGGAGCGCCGCGGCGGCCGGCCGGTCGTCCGCGGCCTCCGGCGACGCCCGCCCGGACGAGGACCGCACCGGTCCGACGCGGCCCCCCGGCCGTACGACCCGCGTCGACCTGCACTGGCCTCGCGGCCTCCCCGACGGCGGCCGGCACGGGTTCACGCCCGGGCACCGGGCCCGGCTGGAGGCGGCCCTCCCCGCCATGGCCGCCCGCCTCGCCGAGGCGATACCCGAGGACGCCTCGCGCGTCCTCGTCCTCGGTTTCGAAGAGCTGATGTACGCGCCGCTCCGGCTGGCCCGTGAGCTGGAGCAGGTGGTGGCCGCCGAGGTGCGCAGCTCGACCACCACCCGCTCACCCGTCCTCGCGGTCGACGACCCGGGCTACGCGATACGCAGCCGCATCGTTTTCCCCGCGCACGACGACCCGGCCGACGGCCCCGGCGAGCGTTTTGCCTATAACGTCGCGGGCGGTGGGTTCGACGCCGTCGTCGCCGTCGTGGACTCCGTGGCCGACACCCGGGAGCTGCACGCTCCCGGCGGTCTGCTGTCCCAGCTCGCCGCGCACACCCCGCACGTCGTCCTCGCGGTCGTGCCGTCGTACGTCCCCGAGCCGCTGTACGCAGCCGCCTTGTCGGAAGAGAGACCCGCCATGCTGCCCGAGCCCCTCCGCGGCCCCGCCTTCTCCTCGTACCCGCCCGAGGAGGTCGGCTGGCTGCTCCAGGACCTCTCGGACGTGACGCTGGAGGCGCCGACCGAGGAGCGGGAGGAGGCCATCCAGAGCGGCGGCGCGCACTACGCCGAGTCGCTGCCCGTCGAGTACCAGCCCAGCGAGCAGTACCAGGAGCTGTTCCACGCGGCGCTGGAGACGTCCGCGGCGCGCATCGCGCAGGCCGTGGGCGTGGTCACGGAGACGGTGATCGCCGAGCGCTCCCCCCGGCCGGTGCTCGTCTCGCTCGCCCGGGCCGGCACCCCGGTCGGTGTGCTGATGCGCCGCTGGGCGCAGTTCCGGCACGGCCTCGACCTGCCGCACTACGCGGTGTCGATCGTGCGCGGCCGGGGCATCGACGCCAACGCCCTGCGCTGGCTGGCCGCCCACCACGACCCGCGTGACGTGGTCTTCGTCGACGGCTGGACCGGCAAGGGCGCGATCACCAGGGAACTGGCCGCGGCGATCGAGGAGTTCGAGGCGGGCGGCGGCGCGGCCGGCTTCGACGCGGAGATCGCGGTGCTGGCCGACCCGGGTTCGTGCGTGCGGACGTACGGCACCCGCGACGACTTCCTGATCCCGTCCGCCTGCCTCAACTCCACCGTCTCGGGGCTCATCTCGCGGACCGTGCTGCGGGCCGACCTGGTCGGGCCGGACGACTTCCACGGCGCGAAGTTCTACCGCGAACTCGCCGGCACCGACGTCTCGGTGGCCTTCCTGGACGCCGTCGCCGCCCGCTTCCCCGAGGTCGCCGACGCGGTCGGCGACGCGGTGAAGGAGCTGCTGGCCAGTGACCGCACGCCGAGCTGGGAGGGCTGGGCCGCGGTCGAGCGGATCAGCGAGGAGTACGGCATCCACGACGTGAACCTGGTCAAGCCCGGGGTCGGCGAGACCACCCGGGTGCTGCTGCGGCGGGTGCCGTGGAAGATCCTGGCGCGGGCCGGGGCGGGCGCCGACCTCGACCACGTCCGGCTGCTCGCCGGACAGCGCGGGGTGCCCGTCGAGGAGGTCGACGACCTGCCGTACACCTGCGTGGGGCTGATCCACCCGCAGTTCACCCGGGGCGCGACCGGCGCCGACGGCAAGGCGGTGACGGTCTGATGCCGGTTCTGGTGGCGAGCGATCTCGACCGTACGCTCATCTACTCGGCGGCCGCCCTGGCGCTGACCATGCCGGACGCGCGGGCGCCGCGGCTGCTCTGCGTGGAGGTGCACGAGGCCAGGCCGCTGTCGTTCATGACGGAGACGTCGGCACAGCTGCTGACCGACCTCGGCGACCGGGCCGTGTTCGTGCCGACGACCACGCGGACGCGCAAGCAGTACCAGCGCATCAACCTGCCGGGCCCCGCGCCGAAGTACGCGATCTGCGCGAACGGCGGCCATCTGCTGGTCGACGGCGCGACGGACCAGGACTGGCACGCGGGCGTGCTGGCCCGGCTGGCCGAGGAGTGCGCGCCGCTGGCCGAGGTGGAGGAGTACCTGGCCAAGACGGCCGACCCGTTGTGGCTGCGCAAGCAGCGGGTGGCCGAGGACCTGTTCGCCTATCTCGTCGTGGAGCGCGAGCTGCTGCCCGAGGAGTGGGTGAAGGAGCTCGCGGTCTGGGCGGAGAACCGCGGCTGGACGGTGTCGCTCCAGGGCCGCAAGATCTACGCCGTGCCGAAGCCGCTGACCAAGAGCGCGGCCGTGCGCGAGGTGGCCCGCCGCACCGGCGCCGATCTGACGCTGGCGGCGGGCGACTCGCTGCTCGACGCCGATCTGCTGCTGGCCGCCGACCGGGGCTGGCGCCCCGGGCACGGCGAGCTGGCCGACGCCGCCTGGACGGCCCCGGCGATCACCGCCCTGCCCGAGCGGGGCGTGCTGGCCGGGGAGCGCATCCTGCGGGAGTTCCTGAAGAACTCCTGAGGAATCCGGCGGACGGCATCAGCCGCAGCAACCGCCGCCGCAGCATCCACCGCCGCCTCCGCCGCCCGCTCCGGGCGCGGGGGCGGCGGACTTCGTGCCGCCCACGGCCACCGTGGAGAGCAATTTCACGGTGTCGTCGTGGCCCGCGGGGCAGTCGGCGGGGTCGGCGGACTGCGCCATCGGGCGGCTCAGTTCGAAGGTGTCGCCGCAGGTCCGGCAGCGGTACTCATAGCGAGGCATGGCGTCAGACTAAGCCCCTATGCTCGGAGGTGGTGTCAGCAGTTCCGGCTCTGTTCACTTCTGTCGATTTCTTCTGTGGAGAATTTGCGAAGAGCGCTGGTAATTTGAGAGCGCCGCGTTGAACTCCAAGGTCGGGAGGGTTCAAGGTTTGCGGCCGCGTCAACGGCAACCATGTCAGGCCCTCGTCAGTCTGTACGTCTGCCTGCGAGCAATACGGAGTGCGGAGGGAGACGCGTCGTGACTCAGGCGGGGCAGGGGGAGGAGCCCCAGGAGCCGGATGCCACCATGCAGTTGAAGGTCCCTGCCTCCTTCCAGGCGGACGAGACCATGCAGCTGCGGGTATCGGATATTCCGGCTGTGCCGGACATGTCCGAGGGTGGGAGCGAAGACGGAGGGAAACAGCGTTCGTCAAAGAATCGACGAAAAGCGCCTCGCCCTTCCCTTTTTGTCCGAATTACTTCTTTTCTGGGCCCCCGACTCGCCCCCCTTGTCGCCGTACTGGCCCCCTATGTGGCTCGTGTCACGCCCTACGCCCGCAAACTGCGCCCGCAGTACCCGCGCCCGGGCCGCACCGACTGGCGGCGCTGGATACCCTCCTGGCGGCAGTGGCTCGGTGGCGTCCTGACGTCCATAGGCCTGAGCAGCATGCTCCTGGTCGTCGCCTACGCGGCCACCGACATCCCGGACAACATCAACTCGTACGCCACCCAGCAGGACAACGTGTACTTCTGGGCCGACGGGACCCCGATGGCCCGCACCGGCTGGGTGCAGCGGCAGGCGATGCCGCTGAAGGACATCCCCGAGGATGTCCGCTGGGCGGTGCTGGCCGCCGAGAACGCCAGCTTCTACAGCGACCCCGGCATCTCCTTCAAGGGCATAAGCCGCGCCCTGTTCCGCACCCTCGGCCAGGGCGACACCCAGGGTGGCTCCACGATCACCCAGCAGTACGTCAAGAACGTCTACCTGAACCAGAACCAGACGGTCAGCCGCAAATTCACCGAGGCCATGATCGCCCTCAAGCTCGACAACCAGATGAGCAAGGACGACATCCTCGAGGGCTACCTCAACACCAGCTGGTTCGGCCGCGGCACCTACGGCATCCAGCGCGCCGCCCAGGCCTACTACGGCAAGGACGTCGGCGAACTCAACGCCAGCGAGGCCGCCTTCCTCGCCTCTCTGCTCAAGGGCGCGGGCCTGTACGACCCGACCCTGAACTCGGCCAACCGCGCCCGGGCCGTGGAGCGCTGGTCGTGGACCCTGGACCGGATGGTCGACATCGGCAAGCTGTCGAAGACCGAGCGCGCCAAGTACACGAAATTCCCCGAGCCGCTCAAGTCCAACCCGCTGTACGACACCGGTGAGCAGAGCGACTACCTGGTGGAGCTCGCCTCCCAGTACGCCAAGAAGGCCGGGAAGATCTCCGACAAGGACTTCGACCTCGGCGGCTACCAGATCTACACGACCTTCGACAAGAAGCGCGAGACCCAGCTCACCGACGCCGTCACCAAGGCCCGCAAGGACGCCCTGAAGGACGACCCCGAGAACGCGAAGACCGCCCACTACGGCGCCTCCTCGGTGGCCTCCGACGGGCGGATCCTCGCCGTCTACGGCGGCCCCGACCACCGTACGCAGGGCTACAACGAGTCCAACGCCACCACCGTCTCGGCCGGCAGCGCGTTCCTGCCCTTCGTGTACGCCGCCGGCCTGGAGAACGGCATCCACAAGACCCGCGACGGGGACACCACGCCGGTCACCGGGGAGACGCTGTACGACGGCGACGACAAGGTGCCGGTGAAGACGCCCGAGGGGCCCTACTGGGACCGCAGCGGCAAGGTGGTGGCCGCGAAGAACGACGACGGCGAGTCGTACGGGCAGATCTCCCTGCACCGCGCGATGGAGCTGTCGGTGAACACGCCCTTCATGCAGCTCGGCATGGACACCGGCCTCGACGTGGTGCGCAGCACCGCCGAGAAGTCCGGGCTGCTCTCCTCCAGCATCGGGGCGCAGGTGCCCGCGCTGTCGATGGGCAGCTCCACGCCCAGCGCGATCCGCATGGCGAGCGGCTACTCGACCTTCGCGGCGGGCGGCAAGCACACCGAGCCGTACTCGGTGCGCCTGATCACCAAGAACGGCACCAAGGTCGTCCTGGACACCCCGGCCACCGAACGCGCCTTCGGCGCCGACGTGGCCGAGGAGGTCAACTCCGCGCTCGCGGACTCCTTCCGCACCGCCCACCCGGACGACGTGCCCGCCTCGCAGCAGGGGACCGCCCGCACCGGCTCGCTCGGCCGGGTGGCCGGCAAGGCCGGCACCACCCAGGACGACACCGCGGCCTGGTACGTCGGCACGGCCAAGGCCGTGTCCACGGCGGTCGTCGTCTACCGCATCGACCTCGGCAAGAGCCTCCAACCGCTCCCACTGAAGGGCATCGCCGGCACGACCGACGACAGCGTTCCCTACGGCATCTGGTCAGGTGCCATGAGCCCGCTCGGCTGACCACCGACACGGGCACCCGCGTCCCCGAAATCCGGAGAATGATCCGCACATGAAGTCACCGTCGGGCCGCCGCCGCAAGGCTCCGGCAACGCGCCACCCCGCCACCACGCATCCGGGGTTCCTGACGCTGGCGGCGCTTCTCGTCGTCGCGTCCCTGGTGGCCGGCTACCTGGTGCTCAACCGCACGACGAACACCGCGCCGACCGCGTCCTCGGGGGACGACAGGAAGGCGTCGGCGGGGGCCACCAAGGAGCCGGAGTGGGACGGCAAGACGCATGTCCTGGGGGACGGTTCGACCTCGTACACCGGACCGCAGAAAGGGCAGTTGAAAGCGGTTCCGCTCAAGCCCGGCGAGAAGCCGCCCCAGTTCGTGGTCTTCTCCTGGGACGGCGCGCTCATGGGCGACGACGGCCTCTTCGAGCACTACCGGAAGATGGCCGAGGAGTACAACGCGCACATGACCTTCTTCCTCACCGGCATCTACCTGCTGCCCAAGAGCAAGAAGGACCTCTACTCCCCGCCCCAGCACCCCAAGGGCACGGCGGCCATCAGCTTCCCCACCGACGAGCACATCCGCACCACGCTGGAGCAGCTCGGCGAGGCCTGGAAGGAGGGGAACGAGATCGGCACCCACTTCAACGGCCACTTCTGCGGCGCCAAGGGCGGCGCCGACTGGAGCGTCGACGAGTGGAAGAGCGAGATCGACCAGTTCTACTCCTTCGCGGAGAACTGGAAGACCAACACCGGCTACAAGGACATGGACCCGCTGCCCTTCGACTTCAAGAAGGCCGTCGTCGGCGGCCGCGCGCCCTGCCTGGAGGGCCAGGCCAACCTGCTGAAGGCCGCCAAGAGCTACGGCTGGCGCTACGACGCCAGCTCCACCGGTGACTTCCAGATCTGGCCGACGAAGAAGAACGGCATCTGGGACTTCCCGCTGCAGCTGCTCCCCTACGACGGCGGCAAGTACCAGGGCCTGTCGATGGACTTCAACTTCCTCTACAACCAGTCCGACGGCGAGGTGGAGGGCGATCCGGCCCAGTACCCGACGTGGGAGCAGCAGACCGTCGACGCCTACATGGCGGGCTTCAACCGCGTGTACTACGGCAGCCGGGCGCCCCTGTTCATCGGCAACCACTTCGAGGAGTGGAACGGCGGCATCTACATGAAGTCCGTCGACCAGGTCATCGAGAACGTGTGCACCAAGAAGGACGTCAAGTGCGTGTCCTTCCAGGAGTTGGCGGACTGGATGGACGTGCAGACACCGGCGACGCTCGAGCGGCTGCGCACCCTGGATCCGGCGCAGAATCCCGACTGGTCGACGGTCGTGAAGTAACCAAACCTCAACCGCGCCCCTCTTCACAACGGCCACACACACCATGCAAAGATGCCCTTCCCGGCATCCCTCCGCCGGGGCAAGAGGGGAAACATCCGTGAAGTCAAGGAAATTGAGAGCGACCCGCCGCCGCGTCGCGATACTCGGGGCAGCCGCCACCTCCGTCGTCGCCGGAGTGGCCCTGCTGCCCAACTGGTCCGCCGGTGCCGCCGTCGTCGACGACCCCAAGGTGGACGCCCGGACCAAGGCCACTTTCCAGCGGCTGGCGGACGCGGTCTTCACCGACCGCACCGACGCCCTGGTCGCCGGCAAGCAGGGCGACCGGACGAAGCCGCTGACCGACGGCTTCTCCGGTGAGGTCAAGCTGTCCTCCGGCACGGCGCGCACCGAGGACGCCGCCCTGTCCACCCTGGGCGACCGCAAGGACAAGCTCGCGAAGGCCGGCGAGAAGTACAGCAAGGCCAGCACCACCGTCACCCTGAACGCCACGCGGGTGACCGGCCGCACCGCCAAGGCCGCGGTCACCGAGAGCACGACGCTGACCTATGAGAAGGTCCGCGGCAACGAGCCGAAGAGCACCGGCTTCGAGGCCCACCACGAGCTGACGTTCAAGGCCGACCGGCAGGGCAACTGGCAGCTGACGGACATCCGCGACACCGACCAGGGCGGTCTCGCGGTGAACGCGCTCACCAAGCCCACCTCGGTCAAGGCGGCCACGACGGCCGACGACACCATGCCGAACGCCCCGCGCGCCGCGACCACCCGCAACCCGGTCGCCGTCCCGAAGACCGGCACCGCCTATGACTACAAGGCGATGGCGACCTACGCCGAGAAGTACTGGAACGTCTACAACAAGGACTACCCGGACTACAACGGCCACGGCGCCGGCGGCGACTGCACCAACTTCGTCAGCCAGTCGCTGAAGGCGGGCGGCTGGAAGCACGTCCCCGGCTACGTGTACGACTACACCAGGTGGTTCGGCAACGCCGACATCCAGTCGGACTCGTTCGTCGGCGTCAATGAGTGGTCCTGGTTCGCCCAGAACTCCAAGCGGACCACCGCGCTCGCCAACGTCTACCAGCTCGAGGTCGGCGACGTCCTCCAGATGGACTTCGACCGCGACGGGTCCAAGGACCACACGATGATCGTCACCGCCAAGAGCGGCGGCGTGCCGTACGTGACCTACCACTCGAACAACACCCTGCGCAGGTCGGTGGCGAGCCTCGTCTCGTCGTACCCGACGGCGTACTTCTACGCGTACCGCACCTGATCCGGCCGGCCCGTCACGCCTCGGGGTGGCGGGCCCGCCAGTACGGGTTGTCGTGCGGCAGGGCGGACCCCACCCTGCCGTACATCCCGAAGACGAGCAGCAGGATCCCGATCACGAAGCTGAGCATGCAGTTCTGGATCCTGAAGGCCAGGAAGTTGTAGTCCGTCTCCAGCAGGGCCATGTTCAGGAAGCCGCTGATGACGAACAGGGCGCCGAGGGTCATGTTGAGCGTGGACGCGAAGTTCCCTCCGATCACCATGCCCACGAGCAGCAGCAGCCCGACGCCGACCGACAGCCAGCTGAGCGCCCCGTTGGTGTTGAGGCTCCAGACCTCGTCCCCGCCGGTGTCGAAGAAACCGATGTTGTCGAGGATGCCGAAGATCCCGAACACGATCAGACCCAGGCCCATCAGCCCGGCGCCGATCCGGTAGACCAGGTTCAGGCGGTGGTCGACCGGCAGATGCTCGTCGAACCTGATCCGCCGCCTGGACCGGCCGTGCAGTGCGTGTGTGGCCATCTCCGCCTCCCTGAGGGTGGATGCGCCGATGGAGGCCGTACGTACCTTCAATATCCGCCCGCCGGCCGTCCGGGGCAATGTCAGTGCCCCGTACCGCGCTCCTCACGGATCCCGGCCACCACGTCCGCCACCGCCCGCCGGACGGCCTCCGTCTCGGTCAGGAAGTGCCAGTAGTCGGGGTGCCGGCCCTCCAGCGTGGCGATCGCCCGCTCCAGCCGGGCCACCGAGTCGTCCAGCGGGCGCGCGTGCCGGGGATCGGGCGTGTTGCGCCCCGCCATCGCCAGCCGCTGGGCGTCGCGGATCGCGAACCTGGTCCGGTCGATCTCCGCCTGCGGGTCCTTCTGCACGGCGTTCAGCCGGGTCAGCCGGTCACCGGCGGCCGAGACCGCCTCGTCCGTGCTGTTCAGCAGGGCGCGCACGGTCGACAGCAGCGCGGTGGCGTCCGGCCAGCGCTGCGCGTCCCGCGCGCCGCGCGCCTCCTCGAGCTTCGCCTCGGCCTGCCGGACGTGCTCCCCGGCCTGGTCGGGCACATGCTGGAGGTCCTGCCAGCAGGCGGCCGAGAACCGCCGCCGCAGCTCGCTCAGGATCGGCTCCACCTGCCCCGAGCGGGTCGTCAGCGCCTGGGCGCGGGTGCGCAGCGAGACGAGCCGGTGGTCGATCTCGGCGGCCCGCTCCGGCAGCCGCTCCGCCTCCGCCCGGACCGCCTCGGCCTCCCGCGCCACCCGCTCCGCCCGCTCCAGCGTGTGCGGCACGCCGTGCTGTCCCGCGCCCTGGTTCAGCTTCGTCAGCTCGGGCGCCAGCGCCGCCAGCCGGGCCGCCAGATCGTCCGCCCGCAGCCCGCTCTCGCGCACCGCGTCCAGCGCGTTCGAGGCGGCCAGCAGCGCCTGCCGGGCGCGTTCCACGGCGGGCGCGAGGCGGGCCAGCTGGGTCTCGGCCTTGCCGAGCAGCGGGCCCAGCCCGTCGGCGAACCGGTCCAGCTCCTGCTTGACGCGGCCCAGCTCGTCCTTCGCGCGGGTCAGCTCGGCGCGCGCCTGGGTGGCCGCCGAGGCCTCCAGGTCGTCCCGGTCGAGGTCATGGGCGTCGACGGCGTCGATGTACTGGTGGCTGGCCTCGTCGATCCGCCTGCCGACGGCCTCGAAGTCGGAGACGGCGCGGCGGGCGGCCGGCGAGTCGTCCACGGCCCTGATCGTCTCGATCGAGATCCGCAGGTCGCGCTGGGCGGTGTCCAGCTCGTAGAAGGCGGCGGCGGCCGCGTCCTTGGCGGCCTGGGCCTCGGCTCGCTGTCCTTCCGCCCGGCCGCCGAACCAGCGCCGGGTGCCGCCGCCGGCGAACGCGGCGGGCAGCGCGAGGGCGACCACGAGGGGGAGTGCGACGAGGGCGAGGGTGTCGCGGAGCGCGTGGCGCCCCGGGACCGCGGCGGGTCCCGGCGACGCGGGGAGCCCGGGGTGCGCACGGCGGCGCCGTGCGCGCGGCACCAACGGCGAATACGGCTGCGCTGGTGTCGCCGTCACATCCTTCTCCCGTGCTGTGATCAACCCTGCCCGGTGTCATTCTCCCACCGGTTAAGGACGAACACACGGGTCCGTTAGTTCGCGTTCCTGACGGTGACTTTGCCGTCGGCGGTGCGTGCGCTGACCACGTGCGCGCTGGACTCGTCGCGCGGCACGGACACGTCCACCCCGCCGTCGCCGGTCTCCGCGGTCACCCGGTAGGTCCCCTCGGGCAGCGTGATCGTCACCGAACCGTCCTGGCTGACGGACTCCACCCGGTCCGGCAGGGCGGCCAGGGTGAGGTGGACCGAGCCGTCCTCGGTACGGGTGTCCACCGTGCGCGAGGAGACCTCGGCGCGTACGGAACCGTCCTCGGTGCGCAGGTCCAGCGGCCCGCTGGAGTCGGTGACCTGCACGGAGCCGTCCTCGGCGTGCACGCTCAGGGCGTCCCGGAAGCCCCGGGCCCGCACGCTGCCGTCGTCGTCCTCGACCTTCACCGCGATGCCCCGGGGCACCTCGATCCGGTGCTTGGCGGAGCAGTCGGCGACCAGGCCGGAGCAGCGCAGGCGCAGCGTCAGCCGGTCGTCCTTCATCGACCAGGTCACCTTGGGCTCCTTGCGGACGGTGACGGACCCCTGGAACCAGCGCGTGACGTCGACCCGGCCCGCCTCGGCCGTGTCCGACGCGACGATCTCGAGCGCCGAGTCGTCGGAGTCGACGGTGAGCGTGCGGCCCTGGAGGGCGAACGACCGGTGGTCGGGATGCTCGTCGTCGGCGGCCGAGGCGCCGCAGGCGGTCGTCCCGGCGGCCAGGGCCACGACGGCCGCGGCGCCGAGGACCGCGCGGACCGGAAGTGACGTACGTGCCATGGTGATCTCCCCCTGGGCTGCTTGGCGTTGCCCTGACGACACTAGGGAGCCACCGGCCGCCGGGGGATCCGGCACACTCCCGGATCCGGGGTGGGGCTAACCCCCGGATACGGGTTTGCCGGGCACTGCCCCGGGCAATGTAGGCTGTCGACTCGTCCAGGGTGCGTAGCTCAGGGGTAGAGCGCCTGCCTTACAAGCAGGATGTCGGCGGTTCGAAACCGTCCGCGCCCACCAGGATGGAACAGCAGGTCAGTGACATGACGACGGCCCCCGGAGCAATCCGGGGGCCGTCGTCATTGTCCGGAGGCCCGCATCCCGGAGGCCCACACCTGCCGTATCCGGCCTCGAGGTGCCGAGACGGGTGGCCCGTCGTCAGTCCCAGCCGCCCAGGAGGGCGGCGTTGGCCTGGGCGCTGCAGATGTTGTAGCCGCCGGACGCGTGGGCCTTCTCGGTGTGGCCCTCGACCGTGACCGAGCAGTTGATGTCTCCCGAGCCCTGGAGCTGGGCCGTCACGTCGTAGTACAGCGCGTCGTCGTCCAGGGGCAGGGTGGCCTCGAACCTGCCGTTCTCGAACGTGCCCTTGCGGTTGTCGCTGTCCGAGCCGTAGGTGATGTCGAGCGGGCCCAGCGTGCCGGCGGGGGCGGTGCCCCACACCTTGAACGTGACGACCTTCTTCTCCGGCTTCTTCGGCTTCTCGCTCCGGCCGGTGTCGCCCGCCTCGCCGGCGCCCGTGGGCTCCTCGCTCCTCGGTGAGGAGGCCGCCGAGGCCGGGTCGGTGGAACCGCCGGACTCGTCGCCGCTGCCGCCCGAGTCGGTGATCGCGGCCACGACGGCGATCAGGAGGAGCAGGCCGATGACACCGGCGCAGCCGAACCCGACGAACCTTCCGACGCTGCGCTTCCCTGGGGGCTGCGGGCCGCCTCGGCCGGGCTGCTGCGGCTGGTGCTGTGGATACTGCTCGCTCACGTGCTCCCCCGGGGGATCGTCGCTGTCTTGCTTCTGTGCGACTGGCGACGGGGGTGCGCGGTTGCGGCGAAACCGGAAAGGTCACCTGATCGTGTGAGATAAGGGATCTTTCGCAGGTCGCCGCAGGCTAGCCGCCGTCCCCCGGTGGGGTCTCGTGGGCGTGTTTGAGGCTCATGCGGGCCGCCACCCGGTCCGGTGTCGCGACCTCCGACCAGAAGCGGTGGCAGGTCACGAACACCGCGAGTTCGTGCTCCCGCCGCCGGAGCTTCTCCACCTCGGCCTGCTCGTCGGCCGTCCAGCCGGGGGACGCGGGGCGTTCGGTCTTGCGCCAGCCGGCGTCGTCGCTGAAGCCGTCCAGGGGCTCGACCGACCAGGGGAGCCGCTTCAGCAGGGCCGACAGCTCGGCCCTGACCTGATGCAGCTCCTCCTGACCGGCGCGCAGGTCGCTGGGAAAGTCATAGGTCGTAGCCACGCGGCAATGGTACGCCTGTTCGAATTTGGGAGGCGAGCTCCTCAGGGGTGTTCGTGTGAACGTACGTTCGATTGGGTCTCAGGTGTCCGACCGGCTCCCGTTCGAGGACGGCCGGGCCCGGCCGGCCGGTGCCGTCCGGGCCGGCGTCGAGACGGTGGCCGGACGCGACACCGCTCGGGGACCTCATCCGGCGCGCGGCGGAACGGCGCAGGCCGCGGTGGCGCCGGGCAGCCGGTGGCGGTTGCGCGACACCCAGCGGTAGACCACGCGCGCGCAGCCCCGGACGCCGGGCAGCCGGAGGGCGGCGGAGAGCGCGCGCCAGGCGGCGGACGGCGAGGTGCCGAGCCAGCGGGCCAGTGCGTCGGCCCCGCCCGCGAGGACCGTGTCGCCGCGCAGCAGCAGCACCTCCCGGTCCAGCCGGTCGAGATGCGGCGCGGTCGACTCCGCGGGCAGGAACTGCCACGGAACCGCTTGCACTGCCGGTGCGGCGAGGGCGCGGATGCGGTCGACCGACGTCTGGCAGAAGCCGCAGTCCCCGTCGTAGGCGAGTACCGGGGGCACGGAGCGCGGGCCGTGCGGTGCGGGGCTGATCACTGGTCTCCCTCCCGCCCCCACCCATGGCGGGGGCGCTGACTGGTCCTCTCCGCAGCCTCGCACGACGGCGGCCGGCCGCGGGTGTCGGACCCTGGTCCTAGGGTGACGCGCATGGACGAGACCGTGAGGGAACGGGTGCTGCTGGTGCCCTGGTCGGAGGGTGACTTCTGGCTGCTGCGACGGGCCAACAGCCCCGCGATGACGGAACATCTGGGCGGGCCGGAGAGCGAGGAGAAGCTCGCCGACCGGCATCGGCGCTATGTGCAGCCGTTCGCCGGGCTCATGTACCGGGTCACGCTCGCGGACACCGGGGAGAGCGTCGGTTCGATCGGGTACTGGGAGCGGGAGTGGCGGGGCGGGCTGCGCTGGGAGACGGGCTGGGGGATCCTGCCCGAGTTCCAGGGCAGGGGGCTCGCCGCGACGGCGGCCCGGGCGCTGGTCGACGTCCTGCGGGAGCGGGCCGGGCACGGCGGCCACCCGGCCCTGCACGCGTTCCCCAAGGTGGACAACGCCGCGTCCAACGGGGTCTGCCGCAAGGCCGGGTTCACCCTGCTCGGGCAGGTCGACCTCGAGTATCCGAAGGGGAACCCGATCCGTTCCAACGACTGGTACGTCGACCTGCGCGCCCGCCCGCAGGACCCGCCGCCCGGACACCGGCACGGCTGACGGCCCGCTCGCGCCTGCCGCCGCTAGCGGGTGGCGTCCGCCAGCTCCCGCACCAGGCGTGCGGCCACCGGGACCGGGACCCCGTGCCGCTCGGCCGCGCGCAGCAACCCCCCGCCGATCGCGTCGAGTTCGAGGGGCCGCCCCGCCTCGGCGTCACGCTGCATGGAGGACTTCGTGCCGGGGGCGAAGGAGTCGTAGCGGGCGAGTGCCCCGGCCGGGTCGGCGGGCGCCCCGCAGGCGCGGCTGACGGCCGCGGTCTCCTCGACCAGGGCGGTCAGTTCCCCGCGGTGCCGGGTGCGGACCTCGCCCAGCGGCAGACCGTACCGGGCGGTGAGCAGGGCGAGGGGGGCGAGGAAGGCCATCTTCGCCCACAGGGCGGCCGTCTCGTCCGGCAGGACGCGGACGGTCGGGCCGGCCGCCTCCAGCACGCGCGCGAGCGCGTCGAGGCGCGGGCGCGGCACGGCGTCACCGGCCAGGTCGATCTCCGCGAAGCCGCTGCCGTGCTCGATCACGCCCGGCGCGACCCGGGTCGACTCGACCCGGACGACGGCCGGGGCGACCCGGTCCGCGCCGTACCGGGCGCGCAGGACCGCCGGGTGCTCGACGCCGTTCAGGAACGGCACGACGAGGGTGTCCTCGCCGAGGGCCGGGGCCGGGACACGGGCCAGGGCCGCGTCGAGAGCGGTGTGCTTGACGGTGATCAGCACCGCGTCGACGGGCGCGCGCAGCAAGGTGTCCGCCGCGACCGGCACGGTGAAGTCGCCGAAGGGGGCGCTGCGGACGCGGATGCCGTCGGCGCGCAGGGCCGCCGCGGTCTCCTCGCCCGCCAGGCAGGTCACCCGGTGGCCGGCGCGGGACAGGAGGCCCGCGAGCAGGCCCCCCACTCCGCCGGGGCCGAGGACGGCGACGCTGAGCATGTCCTTGGTCATGTGCTGTTGTCCCTCTCGTCGGTCGGCCCCGCGGGTGCGGTGGCCGCCTCGGAGGTGATCATGGCACGAAGGCGGGGTGCCGGGGGAGACTGGGAGACATGTGCCGGAGCATCAAGACGCTGCGTCCCCCCGCCCTGCCCGAGAAGGCGACGGAGGACGATGTGCGCGCCGCAGCCCTGCAGTACGTCCGCAAGGTGTCCGGTTTCCGGGCGCCGGCCGAGCACAACCGGGAGGTGTTCGAGCGAGCGGTCGAGGTCATCGCCGCGGCCACGGCGGAGTTGCTCGACGGGCTGGAGGTGCGCGGGGCCGGCCGGGGCGCGGCGGCGCGCACGTAGGTCCGCGCCGGGCTCCTACGCCGCCGGCTGCCGTCGCATGACGTAGGCGGCGGCGGCCCCCGCGCCGAACAGCGCGAGCACCGAGACCCCCGTCGCCAGCCACGTGGTGCCCAGCCAGTGCGCGCCGAAGTAGCCGAGGGCGGCGCTGTAGCCCGCCCAGGAGAGGCCGGCCAGGGCGGACCAGGGGAGGAACTCGCGGGGGCGGCGGTGGGCGGCGCCCGCGATGAGGGAGACGACGGAGCGGCCGGCGGGCGCGAAGCGCGCCAGCACGACCAGGGGGCCGCCGCCCCGGGCCAGCGCCTCGCCGAGACGTTCCTGCGCGGTGGTCAGCCGCCGGGAGCGGGAGATCGCCCGGTCCAGGCGCTCACCGCCGCGCCAGGCCAGCCGGTAGGCCACCAGGTCGCCCAGCACCGAGGCGGTCGCCGCGGAGAGGATCAGGACCATGATGTCCGGTACGTCGTGCGGCACTTGGCCGGTCGCCGCGCCCGAACCCGCCGCCGCGGCGGTCGCCGCCGTGATGACGAGCACGCCGCTGGGCAGCACCGGCAGGAACACGTCGAGGAGGACCGACAGGCCCACCACCGCGTAGATCCATGGGCTGCCGAGCAGGACCCCCACGCTTTCGAACACCACTGACTCCCCGTGTCTCCCCCGTGACGGCCGACCGTGCCGCTGTGTCGCGGGGGAGCGGCAGGTGCGGCCAATGACAGCCATACAGCGTACGCCCGGGGTGTGACAGCAGTTTCACGGGGGGCTCATGTGTTCGGTGCAGTACGTTCACCGGCGCCGTGCGCCGGGTGCTGAGCCGCGGTCACCCGGGCTTCCGAGGCCCGGGTGACCGCGGCGCGCGGTGCCGTGGAGCGGGGTCGGTCAGGCGGAAACCGCGGCCTCCCGCGCCGCGGGCTCCCGCTCGGTGGCCGGGCGGCCGGCGAACAGGCGGTCCAGGCCGAGGGCGCCGGAGCCGGTGAACACCAGCAGCAGGAAGGCCCAGCAGAACATCGCGGAGGCCTCGCCGCCGTTCTGGATCGGCCACAGGGCGCTCTGCTGGTGCACGTCGAAGTAGGCGTAGGCCATGGAGCCCGAGGCCAGGAACGCGGCGGCCCGGGTGCCGAGGCCGAGCAGCACCAGGCTGCCGCAGACCAGCTGGATCACGGCCGCGTACCAGCCGGGCCAGGCGCCGGCGTCGAGCGTGCCGCCGTCGGTGCCCGCGGCGCCGCCGAGGACGCCGAAGAGCGAGGCCGCGCCGTGGCAGGCGAAGAGGAGACCCACGACGACGCGGAAGAGGCCGATGGCGTACGGCTGTGCGGTGTTGAGGCGAGCGGACATGGTGGGGGGTGCTCCTTCGGTGTCGGTCCGACCGGTGCCGAGGGGGAGGGACCGGCCGGTGGGGACGGCGGTACCGAACGAGCGACCCACGTTAGGCGCAGCTAATCGATGCTTGCAAGTTCAACTTCTAGCCACGGCGAGGGCTCGCTCCGAGGCTCCGCGCGGGGTTCCGTTTGCGGTTCCGTTCCGGGTTCCACCTGCGGTTCCGACGGGGGTCCGGCCTCCCCGGCCGCCGTGCGCAGAGCGGCTCTCGCCACCGCGTCCGCATCTGAGAGAGTGACCGAATCCACCCCTGGACGGGCGCCTGCCGCGGTGACCCAGTGCACCCCCTCCGTGGGCACTCCGAAGGCCAACCGCCGTGCGTGAGGCCTGCCTTGACGGTCTATCAGGTGATAAGGGCGCGGGGTCACGTCCAGACCCCCGGTCACATAGCCGTCCACCGTGTGGGGACGGCACTGCCCGGTCCGCAGCAGCCGCGCCAGCAGGCCGTCGGCGGTGCGTCGCACATCCGGTTCCGGAAGCCGCGCCTCGACGAGCGTCGTCACCCGGACCGCCGACCCCGGCACCTCCGGCGCGTGCGCCCGCCAGGCCCCGTCCTCCTCCCGCACCTCCAGCCGGGGCCCGAGGACGTCCACCACCCCCGCCTCCACCAGGGCGGCCAGTTCCTCGACCCGGCGGCGCGGCGGGCCGATGGACAGGAAGGCGTTGAGCGGGGTGTACCAGCGGTCCAGGTGGTCCCGGCGGGAGGCGCCGGTCAGCCCCGCGTGGTCGACGATCAGCCGCAGTTCGTTGCGCAGGTCGCGCAGGACGTCCAGGGCGGCCTTCGCGGGCCCGTCCACATTGCCCCGGGCGGCGTCCTCCGCGTCCCTGCGCAGATACCCGAGCAGCCAGTCCCGCCACTGCCCCGGGTCCGCGAACCGCCGTCCCGCGTAAGGCCGGGAGATCCGGTCCCAGCTCCAGCGGTCGGCCCGGGGTATCTGGAACCCGTCGAGGACCGCCGCCTCCTGGGCGTCGCGGTGCGGGACGGCCGAGAACTCCCGCACGAAGGCCGCTTCGGAGCCGGGCCGGGCCGGCTCCCGCAGCAGGGCCGCGTAGTAGACCGTCTCCACCTCCTTCGCCACCAACGGCCATATCTCGGCCAGGAAGTCGGGCGCCTCGCCGGAGTCCGCGCGCTTGCGGAAGCCCGCGATCACCTCCGGCGTCAGCACGAGCGGCCGGTGACGGCCGTACGGTCCCTTGGCGTTGTCGCCGCGTGCCTGGTACGGGATGCCGCGCCGGGAGCCGGCGTACAGACGCGGCTCGTGACCGGACGGCAGGTAGCGCAGGGCCGTGCGTCCGGCGCCGTCCCTCGCTCCGGGGCCCGTGCGGGCGGGGACGAAGCGGCCGCCCCGGCCGGTGGTCAGCAGGGCCAGGTGGTCGAAGAAGTTCAGGCCGAGACCGCGCAGCAGCACCGGTTCACCGGCTCCGAGCGCGGTGAGGTCGACGTCGGCCGGGTTGGCGGGCGGGACGTGCCGCAGGCCGTGCCGCCGCGCGTGGGCGGCGTGCCGTCGCAGCGCGGTGTCGGCGACCACCGGCAGGTGCCCCTGGGCGAGGACGACGGCGGACAGGCCGAACAGGATCCGGCCGTCGTCCAGGGTGAGGACCTGGCGGCCGTCGGCGGCGTCGTCGAGCCGGACCGCGCGGGCCGCGTGCGTCTCGACGCGCACCGAAGGCGGGGCCTGGCGCACGGTCCGGGCGAACACCCACTCCAGATAGCGGCCGTAGTGCGCGCGGGTCGGGTACTCGTCCGGGCCCAGTTCCCCGGCCGCCCACGCGTGCAGACTCGGACCCGGGCGGATCGGGCCCGCGCAGTCCACGCTCTCGTCGGTGAACAACGTCACCTGCGAGGCCACGGTGTTCATCAGCAGCTCCCGCGACTGCGCGGTGCGCCAGACGCGGCCCGGCCCCGGCGGGGCGGGGTCGACGACGTGGACCGTCAGTCGCGCGCCGGGCGGAAGCAGGTCGGGCGCGGAGGCGCAGAGGCGTTCCAGGACGCTGGTGCCGCGCGGTCCGGCGCCGACGAGGGCGACGGAAAGGGTGACCGCCGGTGTCGCGTTCGCGTCCGGCGTGGGCTCTGCGACGCCGGCGTGGTCTGCGTTCACTGAGGGCAAGAGGGTGACTCCCGGGCGTGTGGGGCGCGATGGAGCGGACCGTCCACCGGACCGCGGTGGAAGCGGACGGTCCGCATCATCATGCCGTCGGCCGTCACGGAAGCCAACGCGGGCCCCGGGAGCCCCGATTGTCACGGCTCAGGGAGTCAGGTCGGACTCCCGCAGCGTCGCGAGCGACCCGTCGCCCTGCGCCTGCTCCAGCCGCAGCCGGGCCGAACGCCCGCGCAAGGTGAGGAACATGAGCTGGTTGCCGAACCAGGGCCCGCCCTTCTTGCGCCAGCCGACGGGCGGCCGGGGGCACCGGCCGTGCCGACGCAGACGGCGGCCGAGCGCCCGGGCCACGGCGCTCCAGCCGAAGCGGAAGCCCACCCGGATCGACCGGGGCACGGAGTTGTGCACGGGGGAGCAGGTGAGCTGGAGCACCCGCGCGTCGGGGCCGTCGCCCTCGTGCCAGTACGGCTCGGCCACATACGCGTGGTGCACGTCCCCGGAGAGCACGAGCACGCTCGCCGGCGCCCCCGCCCCGCTCCCCGTCTCGGCGATCAGCGCGGCCAGCTCGGCGAAGGAGTCGGGGAAGGCCGCCCAGTGCTCCAGATCCGCCCCCCGCCGCACCTTCTCCCCGAGGCGGGCCCAGCGCGCCCCGCGCTCGCCCCGGCACAGCGCCGCGTCCCACTCCTCGGCATCGTGCACCAGGTGCGGCAGCAGCCAGGGCAGCGAGGTGCCGATCAGGAGGTGGTCGTAGGAGCCGGGACCGTCGAGGGTCTGCTCGCGCAGCCAGGTCCACTCGCCCGGGTGGAGCATCGAGCGCCCGCCCTCGTCGAGGACCCGCGCCGCCCTGCTGTCGACCATCAGCAGCCGCACGCGCCCGAAGTCGCGCCGGTAGCTCCACCGCGCGGACGCCGGGTCCGCGTCGGCGCGGCACGCGAAGGCGCGCAGCGCGTCGGTGCCGTCGGCGGCCTCGCGTACGGCGGCGAAGAGCGGGTCGGTGGCCAGCTCGGCCGGGGAGAGATTGCCGAGGTGCTGGTGCACCCAGTACGACATCAGGCCGCTCAGCAGCCGCTCGCGCCACCAGGGGGTGGCCCGCATGTCGGCCAGCCAGGAGGCGGACGTGTTCCAGTCGTCGATGACGTCATGGTCGTCGAAGACCATGCAGCTGGGCACGGTGGACAGCAGCCAGCGCACCTCGGGGTCCAGCCAGGACTCGTAGTAGAGCCAGGTGTACTCCTCGTAGTCCGCGATCTCGGCGCCCGGCGCGTCGTCGAGGCCGCGGCGGGCGGCGATCCGCTCCCGGGTCGCGTCGGAGACCTCGTCGGCGTAGACTTGGTCGCCGATCAGCAGCAGGACGTCGGGCCGTTCGGCCGCCGGATCGGCGGCGAGACGCGCCGCCAGGCTGTCCAGCGCGTCGGGCCCGACGGGGTCGTGTCCGCCGGCCGGGGGCGCCGCCCAGCGGCAGGAGCCGAAGGCCACCCGGACCTCGTCGCCGCCCTCACCGCCGGCGCCGACCGCGGCCGGGGTGCGGATCTCCGAGGGCGGGAAGCCGGAGTCGGGCAGCGGCCACACACGGGTGCCGTCCAGGAACACCTCGTATCCGGTGGCCGTGCCCGCCGTCAGGCCCGTCACCTCGACGAGGGCGTAGTGGTGGCCCGCCACCTGGAAGGTGCGGGCGGTGCCGCCCGCGCCGTCCGTACAGCGCACCTCGGTCTCACACGGTCGGCTCGACTCGATCCATACGGTCGCCGTCGAGCCGTCGGCGTACCTCAGCAGTGGTCCCAGCCGCAGTTCGGCCACGCGATCGCCCTCCTCCGTCGCCCCGTACGGTACGGAACGACGGAGGAGAGTGGGGAGATCCCTGCGGTCACGAGTCGATCAGCAGCTCGCCAGGTAGCTGGTGAGCGCGCTCTTCTCGGCGGAGTCGACCGACAGACCGTAGTAGTACTTCACCTGCACCCACGCGCGGACGTAGGTGCAGCGGTACGAGGTGACCGACGGCATCCACTCGGCCGGGTCCTGGTCGCCCTTGGACTGGTTCACGTTGTCCGTGACGGCGATGAGCTGCGGGCGGGTCAGGTCGTTGGCGAAGGCCTGGCGCTGGGCGGTCGTCCAGGCGTCGGCGCCGGAGTCCCAGGCCTCGGCCAGCGGCACCATGTGGTCGATGTCCACGTCGGAGGCGGCGGTCCAGGTGGCCCCGTCGTAGGGGGAGAACCAGCTGCCGCTGGTGGCGGCGCAGGCGGAGCTGACGACGACGTTCGTGCCGTCCCGCTTGAGGACCGTCTCCCGGGTGTTGCAGGTGCCGGAGATGGTGATCCAGTGCGGGAAGAGGTCGCGGTCGTACCCGGTGCGGTCCTCGGCCGCCACGGTGAGCGAGGCCAGGTAGGTGCGGGCGGTGGCGGCGCTGACCGGGGTGGGGAGGGCGGCGGAGGCGGTCGGGGAGTTGAGCAGCCCGACCGAGGCTATGAGGCCGGTGAGGGCGGCGAGTATGCTCAGCCGTCCACGCGCGTAGAACTTCGACATGCGAACTCCATGGGGGAGGCGGGGTGTTGAGCGCGAGCGTGGGAATGCTCGCGGCCGCACGTTGCGGGGAGATGTGCGCCCGGTGAGAAGTTAGTGACGTGTGCATGACACGACAAGGTTTATGGCAGAACGATCTCGTACACTGGGGAGCGCAGAAGGGGAGTAGCTCTTCGCCGGACCGTCGACATACTGCTCAGCTCGTCTGAGCCGGCGCCCGGAGGCGGACCCGTCACGCGGGTCGGCCAGCGAGACCTTCGGCAAGCAGTGCACATCCCTGCCCCACGGCAGGGATGACCGATGTGCTGCCGTGCCGAGGTGTCTTCATCGCGAAGTGTCAGGACTCTCGGCGGGGCGGCTCCCGACCGATTGAGGAACCTTGATCAGCATCACCGTGACGGCGCTCGTCTTCGGCGTCGTCTTCCTGGCCGAGCTGCCGGACAAGACCGCGCTCGCCGGCCTCGTCCTCGGCACCCGCTACCGCGCCTCGTACGTCTTCGCCGGGGTCGCCGCCGCCTTCGCGCTGCATGTCGCGCTGGCCGTCGCGGCGGGCAGCGTGCTGACCCTGCTCCCGCAGCAGCTCGTGCACGCGCTGACCGGCGTCCTGTTCCTGGGCGGCGCGGCGGTGCTGCTGCTGAAGAAGGACGAGGGCGAGGAGGAGATCCGGCGGCCGGAGAACCAGTCCTTCTGGAAGGTCGCGGGCGCGGGCTTCATGCTGATCCTCGTCGCCGAGTTCGGCGATCTCACCCAGATCATGACGGCGAACCTCGCCGCCCGCTACGACGACCCGCTCTCCGTCGGGCTGGGTGCGGTGCTGGCGCTGTGGGCGGTGGCCGGACTCGGCATCGTCGGTGGAAAGGCCCTGATGAAGCGGGTGCCGCTGAAGCTGATCACGCGGATCGCCGCGCTGCTGATGCTGGCCCTCGGGGTGTGGAGCCTGTGGGAGGCGATCGCCGGCTGAGGCCGGGGCCGAGCTGAACGGCGGGTGAACGATTCCCGGCCTTCCGCGGCCGGGGTGGCGGTGGACCCGCATTGTTTTGTACCGTAGAGAAACAAAGTGGCTCCCGCTCGTTTTCCCTGACCGGCGGGCGGGGCCGCCTTGTCTCTTCCTACCTGGAGCTGCTGATGCCGGTCCTGACCGCCCGCGCCCTCCTGCTCGACATGGACGGCACCCTCGTGAACTCCGACGCCGTCGTGGAGCGGATCTGGCGGCGCTGGGCCGACGCGCACGGACTCGACGGCGACGAGGTCATGAAGGTCGTCCACGGCCGCCAGGGGCACGCCTCGATGGCCGTGCTGCTGCCCGGCAGGCCGGTGCACCTGAACCACGAGGACAACGCGCGGATGCTGGCGGAGGAGACCGCCGACATGGACGGCGTCGTGCCGGTGCCCGGCGCGCCGGAGTTCCTCGCCTCCCTGCGCGAGGTCCCGCACGCGCTGGTCACCTCGGCGGACGTCGCGCTCTCGACGGCCCGGATGGCCGCGGCCGGACTGGCGCTCCCGGACGTGCGCGTCACCGCCGAGTCGGTGGGCGCGAGCAAGCCGGACCCCGAGGGCTTCCTCAAGGGCGCGGCCGAGCTGGGGATCGCCCCGGCCGACTGCGTGGTGTTCGAGGACTCCGGGGCGGGCATCGAGGCCGGTCGGGCCGCCGGGATGCGGGTCGTGGGCGTGGGGCCGCGAGCGGCCGCGCACGGACCCGACGTCCTGGTCCGTGACCTGCGGCAGGTGCGGGTGGAGACGGACGGGTCCGGAGTGCGCCTCCACGTGGCGTGAGGCACCGCGGGGCCGTGGAACCGTGGCCCGGCGGAGCTGGGGCGCCATGGAGCTGTGGCGGGGTGGGACGGTGGTGCGTCGGCGCTGTGCCGCCGTGCGGCTGTGGTGTCGTGGGTCCGGGGTGTCATGGGCCCGGGGTGCTGTGGGCCCGGGGTGCGGTGGGTCCGGGGTGTTGTGGGCCCGGGGTGTCGTGGGTCCGGGGTGTCGTGGGTCCGGGGTGCGGTGGGTCCGGGGTGCGGTGGGCCGGGGGTCAGGGTTCTGTCGTTTCCGACTCCAGGCGGGCCCGGGTCAGCGGTCCGTAGACGCCCATGCCGTCTCCCGTCGTGCCTCGCGACCACTGGTAGTTGCGCAGGGCGTCCTCGACCTCGCCGGTGAACGTGCCGTCGGCCTCGCCGTTGTAGAGGAACAGCTGGCGCAGCCGCAGCTGGAGCTCGGTCACCTCGGCGCCCTTGTCGCCGCGCCGCAGGACGGCCGCCTCGCCGGAGTCGTCCTCGTCGTCCGTCCCGTCGCCGGGCGCCAGGGAGCCGGTCACGCGGGCGGTCGGCGTGGCCTGTCCGGCGTCCGCGGACGGGGACGGGGAGGGTGAGGCGCTCGACTCCGAGGCGGAGGGCGACGGGCTCTCGCTCTCGGAGGGCGACGGCGAAGCCTCGGAGGCCGACGGGGACGCGGAGCGGCTCGGCGACGCCGATGCCGAGGCCGCGCTGGTCGAGGCGTCCGGCACGGCCGCGCGCACGTCCTCGGGGGTGGCCCCGTCCCGCGTCGGCTTCTCGTAGGTGAACAGGCCGGAGGCGAATCCCGCCGCGGCGACCACGGCCACCGCGGCGGCGCTCGTCGCGATCAGCAGCGCGCGGCGACGGCGCGGGCGGTGCGGTTCCTCGTCGTCCGGGTGCGCGGCGCCGACGTCCGCCGCCTCGAACAGGCTCAGGTCGGTCGTGCTGGGACCGGACGGGGACGACGCCAGGGGTGTGGGCAGCGCCGCCGTCGCGTCCGGCGCCGGGTCCTCGGGGTGCACGGTGCGCAGCGGCATCGTCGCGTCGGCGGGGGCCGCCGGGGTGGCCGCGACCGTCGGCAGCGGCACGGTCACGTCGGCCGCGCCCGTGGAACCGCCCGCCCCGCCCCCGGACGGGGCAGTGGACTCGCCCCCGCCCTCGGTGCCGAGCTCGACGTAGGGCCGTATCCGCAGCGGATCGAAGTCCTCCGCGGCGGCCGCCTCCGTCGTGCGCGTGTCGCGCTGTGCCTCGGAGGCGCGCCGGGCGCAGGCGCACGACGGGGTGTTGTCGAGCGCGCGGAGCGCTCCGCACTCCGGGCACGGCAGTCCCTGCTGCCCCGAGCGCCCCTGGTGCCCCGTCGGATCGATCACGTGTTCGTCCCTCCCCATTCAAACTCCAGAGATTATGCAGATCCTTCACACGCCCCGCCGCCCGCGACCCCCGGAATGCCGCATTCCGTCAGGGCGCAAGAGGACTACAAGAGGCCATAACGGGTCACACCGATCACGATGGAGGGGGTCACCAGAGCCTCGGGAGGCATCCATGGTCTTGGACGCGCACAGCAGGGCGGCGGATCCCCGTGCGGAACACGTGTCCGGAAACGTTCTCGTCTCCATCGGCGCCCTCCTGCTCGGCATGCTGCTCGCCGCCCTGGACCAGACGATCGTGTCGACCGCCCTGCCCACGATCGTCAGCGACCTCGGTGGTATGGAGCACCTGTCCTGGGTGGTCACCGCGTATCTGCTGGCGTCGACGGCGGCGACCCCGCTCTGGGGCAAACTCGGTGACCAGTACGGGCGCAAGAAGCTGTTCCAGACCGCGATCGTCATCTTCCTGATCGGTTCGGCGCTGTGCGGAATGGCGCAAAACATGCCGCAGTTGATCGGTTTCCGCGCGCTCCAGGGACTGGGCGGCGGCGGCCTGATGGTGCTGTCGATGGCGATCGTCGGCGACCTCGTCCCGCCGCGCGACCGCGGTCGCTACCAGGGCCTGTTCGGCGCGGTGTTCGGCGCCACGAGCGTCCTCGGCCCGCTGCTGGGCGGCCTGTTCACCGAGCACCTGAGCTGGCGCTGGGTGTTCTACGTCAACCTGCCCGTCGGCGTCGTCGCCCTCGCCGTCATCGCGACCGCGCTGCGCATCCCGCGCAAGTCGACGAAGCACGTCATCGACTACCTCGGCACCTTCCTCATCGCCGCGGTCGCCACCAGCCTGGTCCTGGTGGCCTCGCTCGGCGGCACCACCTGGGACTGGGACTCGCCGCAGATCGTCGGCCTCGCGCTGCTCGGCGTGCTGCTGGCCGTGGCGTTCGTGGCCGTGGAACGGCGGGCCGCCGAACCGGTGCTCCCCCTGAAACTGTTCCGCATCCGCACCTTCACCCTCTCCGCGGTGATCAGCTTCATCGTCGGCTTCGCCATGTTCGGCGCGATGACGTACCTGCCGACCTTCCTCCAGGTGGTGCAGGGCGTCTCGCCGACCCTGTCCGGCGTGCACATGCTGCCGATGGTGGCGGGCCTGCTGCTGGCGTCCACCGCCTCCGGGCAGATCGTCAGCCGCACCGGCCGCTGGAAGGTGTTCCCGATCGCCGGCACCGGTGTCACCACACTCGGCCTGCTCCTCCTGCACCGGCTCGACGAGCACAGCTCCACGGGCGCGATGAGCGCCTGCTTCTTCGTGTTCGGCCTCGGACTCGGCCTGGTCATGCAGGTGCTGGTGCTGATCGTGCAGAACGCCGTCGCGTACGAGGACCTCGGCGTCGCCACCTCCGGCGCGACCTTCTTCCGCTCCATCGGCGCCTCCTTCGGCGTCGCGATCTTCGGCACGATCTTCGCCGGCCGCCTCGGCGACAAGCTCACGGAGGCCTTCCGCGGCCAGCAGCTCCCGTCCGGGCTGTCGGTGGACGGTCTCGAATCCGACCCGCGCGGCATCGCCGGGCTGCCGTCGACCCTGCGGCCGCAGGCCCTGGACGCGTACGCGTCCGCCATCACCGACGTCTTCCTGTACGCCGCCCCCGTCGCCCTGGTCGGCTTCGTCCTGGCCTGGTTCCTCAAGGAGGACCCGCTGCGCGCCTCGGTCACCGCGCCCGACGTGACCGAGACCCTCGCCAGCAACCCGGTGGAGCGGTCCTCGTACGACGAGGTGTGCCGGGCGCTGTCCGTCCTCGGCACCCGCGAGGGCCGCCGCGAGATCTACCGGGAGATCACCGCCCGGGCCGGCGAGGACCTCCTTCCGGCGTCGAGCTGGCTGCTGCTGCGGATCAAGCGGTACGGCAGCGTCGAGCCGAGCGTGCTCGCCGAGCACAACTCCGTCCCGCTGCCGGTGGTCATCGAGGCCGTCCGCCAGATCGAGGGGCGCGGGCTCGCCGTACGGGCGGGGCTCGACATGACGCTGACCGACGAGGGGCGCGAGGTCGCCGGCCGGCTCGCGCGGGTCCGTGAGGAGTCGCTGGCCGAGCTGCTCGGCGACTGGTGGGGCCCGGACCGGCCCACCGACCTGGTCCAGCTCGTCAGGGAACTGAACAGCGAGCTGTGCGGATCGGACCGGGAACAGCCGTACGGCGGACGGGTGATGCCCGACCACCGCCTCACCTGAGGTCCGGGGTGAGCGACTTGCCGAACCAGTGCTCGGCGTACGGGTCGGCGTTGTGCGGTTCGGTCTCCGCGTAGCCCAGCCGGGCGTACAGGGCACGGGCCTCGACGAGGTCGCCGCGGGTGTCGAGGATCATCCGGGTGGCGCCCAGCGCGCGGGCGGCGTCCTCGGCGGCCCGCACGAGGAGCGCCGCGCCGCCCCGGCCGCGCAGCTCCGCCCGGACGAAGACCCGGGTGAGCTCGGCGGTGTCGGCGGCCCGCAGCCGCACCCCCGCGGTGCCGGCCGGGTCCCCGCCGTACCGTCCGACGAGCAACTGCCCTCCCGGCGGGGCGAGTTCCGCGCCGTCGCCGTCGGCGATCGCGCGCTCCAGCTCGGCCGGATCGGTCCTGCGCCCCTCGTGCAGCAGGTAGTAACGGTCGCTGACCTCGGTGTAGTACGCCCGCCAGAGGGCGCGCGCGGCCGGCGCGTCGAAGGGTTCGGCGGTGATGGTCCAGGTCGGCGACGTCGTCATGGGGACATTGTCCGGAGGCGGCCCGGCGCGCCCGCAACCGGTTTTGCGCGGGCGTCCCCGTCTCCCGGGAACGGCGCGGGCCGTTTGGGAGGCGGAGTCGGGGCAACCCGATGCGTGAACCGGCCCGTGGGGCCGACACATCGGAAGGCAAGGCATGTCCACAGGAGTGATCATCGCTCTGATCGTGATCGTGGCGGCCATCGTCGCCGTCGCGGCCGTCATGGCCGTGCGGGCCCGCGGCTCGCACGGCGGACACGGTCTGAAGCGTCGCTTCGGGCCCGAGTACGACCGGGCCGTGGCCCGGCACAACGGCGACGTCAAGGCCGCCGAGCGCGAGCTCGACGCCCTCGTGGAGCGGCACGGCGGGCTGCGCGAGCGCCCGCTGGAGCCCGCGGAGCGGGAGAGGTTCGAGGCCCGCTGGACGGCCGCGCAGGAGCGGTTCGTCGACTCGCCGCGGGAGGCGGTCACCGAGGCCGACCGGCTGCTCGCGGAAGTGGCCGGCGCCCGGGGCTTCCCGGCCGGCGACCAGTACGAGGAGCAGCTGGCCGCGCTCTCCGTCCACCACGCCCACCACGTCCACGGCTACCGCCGCGTCCACCGGGTCGCCCGTGTGCGTGCCGACGGCGTCGGCACGCACGACGCGAGCGCGACCGGCACGTCCGGCGCACCCGGCACCGAGGACATGCGAGCCGCCATGGTCGAGGCGCGCGCCCTCTTCGACGACCTCGTCGGCGCGACCCCCCACGACGCAGGCCGCAACCGCGCGCAGCAGCGCGTGACCCAGGACAGCTCCCGCTCCGGCCACCACCTGCCGCGGGGCTTCCACCGTCACCAGACGAAGGAGGGCTGACCGGCATGCCGGACCTGACACCGAACAAGACCCCGGGCACGACGCGGAACACCGCACCGAACGGGACCCCGAACCCGACGACGGACACGACGCGTGACCCGGACGCGATACCGGACCCGGTCACGGGCCCGATCGCGGACCCGATCACGAGCGGGACTGCGGAGCACCGCCGACCGGCGGGCGACCGGGCCCGTGCGACGAAGCGCGGCGACACCGTACGGGCCGCCGACACCGCACGGCCCGCCGAGGCCGCGCGCACCGGCGACACCGTACGGACCGGCGAGGCCGCCTCGCCGGGTACGACCGCTCTGCCGGGGGAGGCCGTCCTGCCGGGGGAGAGGGGACGGACGTCGGCGGAGCCGCGCGGCACGACAGCCGTGGACGAGCCGACGCCGCTCGGCTCCGGCCTCGGCACGGGCGCCCCGTCGACCGGCCGGGCGGCCGGCGCCGGCCGCGACGCGGGCCCGCTCAGCGCCTCCGGTGAAGGGGCGACGCCCCGGCACCGGGACGCGGGCGCGGTGGACACCGTCACGGGCCGGGAACCGACGGCGACCGCCGGCGAGCACGGCGGTCACGGGGCGTCCCTCCTGCCGGACGACGAATGCGACCGGATCGCCTCGCGCATGCGGCACGCGGTCGTCGGGTTCGTCGACGGCCCGCGCGACGCCGTCGCGGAGGCCGACAAGGTGCTGGAGGAACTCGCCGCCCAGTTCACGGACGCCGTGGACCGGCGACGCCGGACCCTGCGCGGGACCTGGCAGTCGGGCGAGGGCGGCAAGGACCGCTCCGCGACGGCCGCGACGGCCACCGACACCGAGCAGCTCCGGCTGGCCCTGCGGGACTACCGCGAACTGACCGAGCGGCTGCTACACCTCTGAGCCCTCGGACCCTTCGGCCCCCGCGGCCGACCCGCCTGCCGCCGCCCGGCGCTCCCGCCACTCCCGTACGACCGCTTCGACGTCGTACGGCTTCATGCCCAGCGGGGGGCCGGGCGGCGGCTTGAACATCATGTCGCGCAGCCTGACGTTGACGTCCGTGACGATCTTCCGGACGAGACGTTCCGAGGGCGCCGCGTACGCCGCCGCGAGCGCGTCCTCCGCCTCCTTGCGCAGGGCGAGCGTCGGGGGCAGCACGGAAAGGCCCTCACGGGCCATCTTGCGCCTGATCCACCACAGTTCGTCGTACGTGGTGTCCGTACCGGCCGGCAACGGCTTTCCCGCGCCCGTCAGTTGGTCGAACTCGCCGCGCCGCTGAGCGTCACGGATCTGCTTGTCGACCCAGGACTCGAACGGGACACCCGGTGGCTTTCGCTCGGTCATGCGTCCATTGTGCCGGACGCGGTGGGGCCGGGCGATTTATCATGCGGCCGCTGTACAAGCACACTTAGGACCCACGACGCCGACAGGCATGTCGAAGACACCTCAAGGGGAGCGCACGTGCTCGAACTCACCATGGCCACCGTCTCCGGGACGGAAGAGGGCGCCACGGCCGGCATGCTGATGGCCGACTCGCCCAGCGACCCGGGTGCCGTGCTCCGGGTGGGCCGGGACAAGTCCGTGTGCCGCCTCGCGACCCCCGAGGACTGGCTGTTCGTCTCCCGGGTGCACCTGGAGTTCCTCTGCGGCCCCGAGGGCACCTGGCAGGTCTCGTGGCTGCGCGGGTCGCAGGACGAGCCGTCCTCCGAGGTGCGGCTGGTGAGCGGCGGGTACGCGCAGCCGCTCGCCTACGGCGGGACCATGCCGCTGGCCCGCGGCGGCTCCGGCGAGATCATCGTCCTCGACCGCACCGGGCCGCGCAGCGTCAACGTGGGCTTCTATCACGAGGCGTGACGGCAGCCGGGCGGGGGCGGCGCGGCCCCTGTCCGCGGGCGGGCCTCAGGCCAGCACGCGGGCCAGGGCGAAGCCGTCGTAGCCCTTCGTCCCCACCGTCTGGATGGCCGTGCCGCTCAGCCTCGGGTGCGAGCCGATCAGTTCGATCGCGGCGCGGGTGCCGACCACGTCTCCCGCGTCGCTGTCCGCGTCCGCGACCCGGCCGCCCCGTACGACGTTGTCGACGACGATCAGGCTGCCCGCGCTCGTGAGCTTCAGCGCCCACTCCAGGTAACGGGCGTTGTTGACCTTGTCGGCGTCGATGAAGACCAGGTCGAACGGCGGCGGGTTCTCGTCGGCCAGCAGCGGCAGCGACTCCAGGGCCGCCCCGACCCGCACCTCGACCAGCTTGTCCAGACCCGCGCGGGCGATGTTGCGGGTGGCGACCTCCGCGTGCCGGGGGCTGTACTCCAGCGAGATCAGCCGGCCGTCGGCCGGGAGCGCGCGGGCCAGCCAGATCGTGCTGTAACCGCCGAGCGTGCCGATCTCCAGGACCGTCCGGGCCCCCTGGATCTCGGCGAGCAGCTGGAGCAGCTTGCCCTGGTTCGCCGTGACGTTGACGTGCGGCAGCTCGGCGGCCTCGCTGTCGCGCAGCGCGGCCGCCGTCACCTCGTCGTCGGGGGCCAGGCGGTCCGTGAAGTAGGCCTCGACGGCGTCCCAGGCCTGCGACTCGCTCATGCGCTCTGCCTCTCGTGTACCTGACATATCCGGCGGTATGTCTCGTCAGGAATGCTAAGTCGCGCCCCACGGATCCCTGGCCGGGGCTTTCAGCCGTTCGGCGCAGGGGGCGCGGAAGGAGGCGCGAACGAGGCGGAAGGCTCGTCAGGGGGCGCGGGGGGCGTGGGCGGCGTGGGACGAGAGGGGCGCACGGAAGGCATCGGGGGCGTGCGGGGCGTGCGGGGTGCCGCGGACGGCTTCGGCGGCACGGAAGCGGGTGCGCGGCCGGGCGCGGCCGAGGAGTCGGGAGCGGCGACGGGCGGGGGAGGGGCGGCGGGGACGGGCGGCCGCGCGGGCCGCGGGGGAGCGCCCCGCGGGGACGGCGGCAGCGGGGGTACGGCAGGCGCGCCGGACGCCGAGGGGACGACGGGCGCCGGCACCCGGCCCGAGGCGTGGCGCGGGCGGGGAAGGGTCGCCCGGCGGGCCCGGCCCCAGCGGACGCCCAGCACGACCGCGACCGTGTTCAGGACGGCCAGTGCGCCCACCACCGTCAGCAGCCACACCGGGATCCCGGCCAGCGCGAGCAGCCGGTCCTCGTAGATCACCTGCCGGTACGCGGTGTCCGCCGGCGCCCGGCGCAGCTCATGGTCCCCGGAGATCTCCGAGGGCCGCGGGAACTCCTGGGCGACGGCCGTCAGGAACGGTGTGCCCTTCGCCAGCGCGGCCAGCGGCCCCGTCGCCTCGCCGAGCGGCCCGGCGAACGTCACCCGGGGCCGTTCGCCGCCGATCCGCGAGGCCGGTTCCATGCGGTGCGCGGCGAGGACGTACAGGCCCAGCGACTGCGGGGTCGCCGCCAGCCGGGACAACCGCATCGGATAGACGAGGGTGTCCGCGGCGAAGGTGAGGCGCAGCGGCTCGAGCTCGCCGCGCAGCGCGGTCCCGCTGCTCTCGGGGGTCAGCCGGACCGCCACGTACTCCCAGCGCCGGTCGACGTACGGCTGGAGCGCGCTCTCCAGGCGGCCCGGAAGGGTGAAGTCGTTGGCGCGCAGCCAGTCGTCGAGGTCCCCCGGGTCGCTGGCGGTCAGCCGGGCCACGTCGAACGGTCCGAGCCGCTCGCGTCCGATCACCCCGACCCCCGGCCCCGCCCCGGGCGGCGGCGGGACCGCCGTGTCGTCGCCCGTGGTCAGCGGCCAGTCGCCGTCCTGCGGCCAGAAGTGCCGGCGCGCGCGGTGCACCGGGGCGGTCGCCGCGGCCAGCTGGTCGAACAGCTCCGGATCGCCGAGCCCGACCGTCGCCCGGTGCGGCACGGGCATGATCCAGGCCGCCCGGTCGGCGTCCCCGTCGACCGTCAGCCGCATCACGATCTGTTCCTGCGCGCCGTCCCAGCGCACGACGGAGACCTCCCGGCCGACCACGACCTGCCGCTGGTCGCCCGGGACCAGCGCACCGCAGCCGCAGGCGTAGGCCGGTGCGACGAGCGAACCGAGCTGGATCGCCAGCAGCGCCAGGAGCACGGCCGTGATCCGCCCGCGTGACCGTGCCCGCCGCGCCGCCTCGCGTCCCCGCAGGAAACCTGCCATGCCTCGTGTCCCCTCCAGCACTCTCCGTACCCGCCAGCGCGCATTGTGGTGGCAACGACGGTACGGCTGAAGCCCTCGTTCCGTTCGTGGCCTGATCCAAATCCCGCCCGCTGAAGGCCCCCTGACCGTCCGGCATCCGACGCCGTGTCCCGGCCCGCGCCCCGTCTCGCATCCCGGCCCGTGGAAACGGCGGGGCCCCGGGAGCACTATCGTCTTCCGGACAAAAGGAGAGCGGACGTCAGGTGAAGTAGGGGTGGCCTGCGTCTCTGTCCGGGGGCGGTGCGAGTTTCGTAGGGTGCGAGAGGAAACTTCGCGCACGGGACGTGGGACGGACGCGGCGGGAGGCCGACGAGGCGTGGCGAATGCGGAGCACAGCGGGCGGCCGGCGGAGGCCTTCGGGGCTACGGCGGTCGACACGGCGAGGACACGTCTGCGCGCGGCCCGCCTCGGGTTCTGGCTGCTGGCGGCGGTCCTCGCGGTACGCCAGGTGGCCGTCGTCCTCGGCACCCCGCGCGGAGAACGGCTCACGGACCTGGAGACCTGGGTCGGACCGAACGGCGTGCTGCACGTCAACGGCTCGCTCTACGACTCCACCCGCTTCACGGGCACCCCCTTCGGCGGGCTCGTCCTCAAGCCCCTCACCCGGGCCGCCGAACAGGCCCTCGGCTGGGGCTGGACCTTCGGCACCCTGCTGCTGGTCGCCGCCCTCGGCCTGGTCGTGGCGCGTGCGCTGCCCCAGCCGGTCAGCAGACGGACGGCCCTGCTCGCCGCGCCCGTCGCGATCAGCCTGCTGATGCTGTCGCTGCCGGTGCGCAACACGCTCTGGCTCGGCCAGACCAGCATCATCCCGGTGCTGCTGGTCCTGCTCGGCTGCTTCGTCGTACGGGACGGGCGGGCCGCCGGCGCCCTGATCGGCGTGGCGGCGGCCCTCCAGCCCACGGTCCTGCTCTTCGCCGCGCTGCTGTGGTTCACCGGCCGCCGTCGCGCCGCGGCCGCCGCCGGCGTCTCCTTCGCCGCCGTCACCGCGCTCGCCTGGGCGGCGATGCCGCACGACTCGTACACCTACTGGGTGCACCACATGGCGGGCGTCGGACTCGGCGGCGAGGCCGACGCGCTCGCCAACCAGTCCCTGCACGGCGCCCTGCTCCGCCTCGGCCTCTCCGGCCCGCCGGAGATCGGCTTGTTCCTGTCGCTCGGCGCGGCCGTCGCCGTGCTGGGCGTCCGCCGGGCGGTCCGCTGTGCCCGCGACGGCCAGCTGCTGCTGGCGGTGGCCCTGACGGGCTGCGCGGCGATCGTCGTCTCGCCCACGACCTGGCAGCACCAGCTGCTGTGGGTCCTGCTCGCGGTCGTCGGCCGGGTCGGCAAGCGCGCCTCCGACCGCTATGTGTGGCCGGTGGCGGTGATCCTGGTGATGACCCTTCCGGCCAAGATGATGCTGCCGAACATGGCGGTCCTGTACCCGCTGCGGGACAACGCCGTGCTGCTGGCGGCGGTCGCGGCGGCCACCGTCGTCCCGTTCCTGCCGCGCACCTCCCCGTACTACCGCGAGCCCATCCCCACGGAGTACGCGCGCCCGGTCCCCACGCGCTGGAAGCACGTACCGCTGCTGCCCTTCCTCAAGCGGGTCCTGACCCGCCCCAACCTGCTCCTCGAACTCCTGCTGATCCGCGTGACGTACGCGGCCTACCAGCAGGTCCGGCTGGCGGCGACCGGCGGCTCGAACTCGGCGGGCCGGGTACGGGCGGAGAACCACGGACAGCAGATCCTCGACCTCGAACGCTTCCTGCACATCGACATCGAGCACTGGGCCAACCACGCGGTGGTGAAGGTCGCGTGGCTGCGGGACTTCTTCGACTTCTACTACGAGTCCTTCCACTTCGTGGTGCCGCTGTCAGTCCTCGCTCTTCTGTACTGGCGCCGCCCGGTCGACTACCGCTGGGCCCGCGCCTCCCTGGGCTTCGCGACCCTGCTCGCCCTGGTCGGTTTCTGGCTCTACCCGCTGGCCCCGCCCCGTCTGATGCCGGACCTCGGCGTCATCGACACGGTCCACGGCGTCCAGGACTTCTCCCAGCCGGACTACGGGACGCTGACGGCCCTGACGAACCAGTACGCGGCCATGCCGTCCCTGCACTTCGGCTGGTCCCTGTGGTGCGGGCTGGTCATCGCGATCGTCGCCCCGAAGTGGTGGATGAAGGCGCTGGGCCTGCTCCACCCGTTCTTCACGGTGTCGGCGATCGTGGCGACGGGCAACCACTGGGTGCTGGACGCGGTCGGCGGCGCGCTGGTGGTGGGCGGCGGCTTCGGCCTGTCGTACCTGTTCATGGGTCCGCGGGCGCGGCCGGCCGCGGCCACGGCGGTGACGGCGGCCGAACCGGCGCCGGCCGAGAAGGAGCCGTCGCCGAGCGGTTGACCACGGCTCGCTCCTCCCGGCCGCTCACTCCTCGTCGGCGCCCTCGGCCAGCCGTTCCTGGAGCAGTGCGTGCCGGAACTGGTAGACGGGGCCCGTCGCCCGCAGCAGATTGCGGCGCCGGGCGTCCTCCAGGAACCGCATCAGCCGGACGGGGGTGCCCTCCCGGTGATGGAGCTGCAGGGCGGCGAGGGCGGTGGCGACGGCGAGATTGCCGGCCACCGAGGTGGCGCCGGTCCACAGGAAGGCGGTCAGCGCGAACTCCGCTCCCCGCAGCCAGGACGTCGACCAGGCCACCATGGGGCCGATGTACAGCGCGAGGGCGAAGCCGGTGAGCAGCCCCAGGAAGAGGCGCAGCCCCAGGTGGTGCCGCCACACGTCACGAGGGCTCACCGACCGGGTGTCCACGACCGGCGGCCGGGCGAAGCCCTCACGCACCTTGTCGTAGCGTCCCGTCCCCACCGACAGGAAGGGAGCGCGGGCGAGGATGTCGTAGCCCCGACCCGTGGCCAGCACCTCGCCGAAACCCATGGGCAGCGTCACCAGATACCAGAACCAGTGCGGCGGCGGGTCGTCGACCAGCAGCGGGACCAGCAGGACGAGCGCCGTGCCCACGAACAGCCACTGCGCGACGCCCGACCCGACCGTCTCGCGGGTGAAGATGTCGCGCCGGCCGGCGCTCGACAGCGGCTGCGGGACGCTCAGCTCCGTGATCCGGCGGGCCACGGCGTAGCCGCCCCCGATCGCGCCGAGGGAAGCGGTCACCCCGACCAGGAGGGTCGGGTAGAGGCTCAGGGCCATGAGCACGCCGGGCGTCCCGCACACCACCGTGGCGAAGATCCACACGGCGAGCGTCCGGGGCCGGTGGCGCGTCCAGCCCGGTATGTGCCACCACCGCAGGTCACGGGAGTTCTCCCGGGTGAGGCGCCGGGCGATGTGGCGGAGCGTGCGTTCGGCGGTCTCGGGGGAGTAGCGCGGACGGGGGTGTCCGGGGCGCCGGGTGTAGGCGGCCGCGACCGCGTGATCGAGGAGGTGGTTCTCGATGGCCGCCGGGGTGGGAAAGCGCGCGGTGTCGAGCAGTTCGTCGACGGGGTCGTCGTCGCCGTAGACGTCGCGGAGCAGGGCCACGGCGAGCGGACCGGCGAGCGCGGCGGCGAGGGGTCCCGCGGCGAGGGGGCCCGCGGTGTGCGGTGCTGCGGTGTGCGGTCCGGTCTCGGTGAGCAGCCGCCCGGTGAGCTCCTGCCAGGCGGGCGACGGGGTCGAGGGCAGCCGGTTCAGCAGATACCCGGCGGCGTCGGCGGGCCGGACCGGCTGGATCTCCACCGCGAGGGCGCCGCCCAGCCGGGCCTTCTTCGCCGTGAGCACGGCCTCCCTGGCCCGCGAGACGAGCACCAGCCGGAAGGGTGCCGTCTCCAGCGCGCTGACCATGGCCCCGCGCAGCCTGCCGGTGACCTCGTCGAGGCCGTCGAGGAAGAGCGAGACGCGTCCCTGTTCCAGCAGCTGCCGGGCGCGGGCGCGCCCGGCCCGGCCGTGGAAGAGCGTGTACTCGCGGCAGAGCCGGTCCGCGGCCCAGTCGACGGCGGTGTCCTCACCGGGGTTCCAGCCGTCGAGGGACAGCAGCACGGGCACCGGTACCCGGGCCCGGTCGGCGGGCGCGGCCCGCGCGGCGCGATGGACGAGCGCGTCGAGGAGCAGCAGCACGGCGGCGGCGGTCTTGCCGGCGGCCGGCGCCCCGACGAGCAGCAGCCGCCCCGACGCCAACCCGCCGTAGACGGAGTGCAGTTCGGACAGCCCGCCGCCGTCACGGAGCTGCTCCCGGGTGGCCGGACCGAGCCCCGGCACCGGCGCGAACCGCGCCCGCCCCGCTCCCTCCCCGGTCGCCCCGACGACCCGCCCCGCCACCTTCCGCTCACTCACCCGCCACCGCACGGGCAGCGGCGCCGGTTCGAGCAGCCGCCGCAACCCGGCCTCCTCCTGCCACTGCGCGCCGACGACCCGGGCGAACTCGTCGGCGGTCGCGTCGAGGGGGTCGGCCGGGGCGGCGACGGGGGCGATGGGGGTGATCGGGGCGGTAGCGGCGAGGGGCGCGGGGGGCGCGGCGGAGGTGATGTGGTGATGGATGTACTGCGTGTTGTGGTCGCCGACCTGGAGGGCGGTGGGCCCGTGGAAGGCATTGCGGGAGAATGCGCCTCTGCCACCGGCGTCTCCGGCGCGGAAGTCCTCGCCGCCGGAGTCTCCGGCGCGGGCGTCTCCGGTGCCCGGGTCTCCGCCGCCGGGCTCCCGGTCGCCGGGCTGGAGGTCACGGGTGTTTGCGTGGCCGGGCTCCCGGTCGCCGGGCTCACGGTCGCGGGGCGGCAACTCGCCTCTGTCGGGAACGGGTTCCGGGTGGGGTTCGGTCATCTGCCGGACCCGAAATGGTTCTCCTGCCGGTTGTGATCGCCGGTCTGGACGGCGGTGGGCCCGTGGAAGGTGTTCCCGCTGACGACGCCACGGGACGGCCCGCCCTCGGTACCGAACTCCTTGCTGAGCTGCACGAGTTGCTCGACGAGCCGGGCTCGCTCGTCGTCCGCGAGGGTGTCGAGCAGCGAGGCGAACTCCCCTTGCCACAGCACCGCGTGCACCGCCCGCACCCGTTCCCGGTCGCTGTCGTCTGCGGCGTCGAGCACGGCCGCGGTCCGGTCGAGCCGGTCCAGCGCCGCGCGCTCGGCGTCGGCGTCCCCCCGTCCGACGAGCCGGGCGCACCGCACCCGGAACCACGCCCAGCCGTCCGCCCCGGCCGACTGCACGACGGCCATTCCCCCACCGGCCGCGGCCGCGGTCAACGCCTCGCTCAGCATGTTTCCGTCCCCTCCCCCTGGCCCCCGGCCCGCTGACTGCGCGCACGGGACAAAACGCATGGTACAGACGGTAGTTGGGGGTGATGGGGCGTTCCGATCGCCGGGAGGAGAGAATCACGCAATGGTCAGGAGGACGAGGGTGGGCGACACGAGGGCGTGGCTGACGCGGCGGACGCCGGTCCACTGGCTGACGCTCTCGGCGCTGTCGTGCGTGGGGCTGTTCCTCACGTGGTTCTGGGGAGCGTGGTCGGGCGGCCTGGACGTGGCGGAGACCTGCACGCTCCTCAAGGGCCAGAAGTTCGACGACGCCTACCGCACGGAGCACTGGCGCGAGCCGTCGCGGCTCTTCCCCCTGCACAACAAGTGCAACGCCTCGTACGACCTGGTGCCGTTCTGGATCAACCCGACGCTGGTCCTGCTGGCGCTCCTCGCCGTGGGCAGCCTGGTCGCGGCGGTCTGGACGACCGTCGTCCGGCTGCGTCGGTTCTGGCAGGGACGGCGGCCGACCTCGGCGCTCTGAGCCGGTGACGGCGACGGCCGCCCCGGCTCACCGAACGCTCACGTCGGCGGACGGGCGTGCGGGTGCGGAGGGCCGCCGGTGCCCTACGAGGCCGCGCAGCCGGCGCTCCGCGGGGCGTTCGACGCAGTGATAGGCCACGGCGGCGAGGGCGAGACTGACGACCAGCACTTCCGCCCAGAACACGAGCGTCTCACCGCCGGGCGCGGGCCTGCCCCACTCGAACACGGCCACCCTGATCACGATCTCGTGCAGGAGATACCAGGCGAACGACCAGTGCCCCAGCCGGATCATCCACGTCCCGCCCAGCCCCGTCCGGCGCCCGTCGAGGTCGGCACGGGCGGCGGCGCAGATCAGGGCCGCGAAGAACGGCGCGGAGAGCAACTGGGAGGCGGAGTAGGGGCTGTACCAGACGGCGTCCGGCACCGCGCCCGACCACGGGATCAGCACCAGATGCCAGCCGACGACGAGCCCGACGGCCACCGGCAGCGACACGGGCGGCCGCCAACCGCGCTGGAGCGCGAGCCCCGCCGCCACGCCGAGCACGAACTGCGCGGAGCGGGTCAGCGGCAGATAGTCGAGCGCCCAGGTACGAGTGGTCGGCGACGCCCCGGACAGGGCGGGCCACAGCAGCAGCGCGGCGAGGGTGGCCCCGGCCGCCGTCCACCCCCACACCCTGGCTCGCCGCCGGGCGAGCACGGCCAGCAGCACGGGAAAGGCCAGATAGAACCAGGCCTCGTCACTGAGCGACCAGGCGGCGGGATTACCCCCGGTGAAGATGACGGGCTGCGGGAACCACGCGTGCACGAGCAGCAAGGTCGCGCCCACCGCCTCGGCCGACACGGCCCGGTCCATGAGCGCCCACCACACCCCGACGGACGCGCCGACGCTGACCGCGAGCAACGGCCAGATCCGCGCGAACCGCCGCCACAGGAACACCCGCGCGGACACGCCCGCGCCGTCGTAGGTCCAGGCGAGCACGACCCCCGACAACACGAAGAAGAACGTGACCCCGCTCCGCCCGTACCAGACCACATCACTGACCCCCGGCACGGTCCCCACCTGCCGGGACAGGTGATAGAGCACGACCAGCGACGCGGCCCAGAACCGCAGCCCGGTGAGCGAGGGCAGGCGGTCACGGGTCATCGCGGGGGTGGGGGACAAGGGGGGTCCTCGGTCGTCGAAAACCGCGACTCTAACATCGCCGTTCGACGGCATCACAAGGGCACTCGACCGGCACCGGCGCCGCTCTGGCCGGCCTTCGGGATCTACCCGTGGACCGGGAGAACCGCACGCTCGAGAACTTCCTGATGCGTGGAGGGCCTGGGTGGGTGCTGTGCCTGGATGGCGCGCAACCCGCCGTGAGGCGGTCCCGGAGCAGCCCGACTGGCATCTCCTGGCCGCCCTGGTCATGGCGGCGCGAAGAGACGAATGAGTCACGGTGGCACTCGCTGTTCCATCGCCGTCACAGGGGATTGCTGCCCTGAGTGCGGGAGTTTCCGTACTCGAACCACACCGTCTTTCCGCCCCCGGGTGTCGGCGACACTCCCCACTTGTCGACCAGCGCGTCCAGGAGCAGCAGACCCCGGCCGCCTTCCGACTCCGGGTCCGACTTCGCCGGGGTCGGGAGCAGCCGGCCGTAGGCGTCCGTCACCTCTGCCCTTACTCCCGTCTGCTGCTTCAGCAGGAGCACCGTGCAGTGGCTGCCCGGGACGTGACGGATCACGTTCGCGATCAGTTCTGTCAGGGCCAACTCCACTGTGTCCGACAGGTGTTGCCGCTCCCAGTTCTCCAGGTGCATGCGGGCGATCCGGCGGATGTGGCGCGCCGAGTGCTCGCCGACCGTCAGGGTCATGCGGTACTGCGTGGAGACGGGGGAGGCGTAGATCGAGGGGAAGTATCCGTTCACGGTACGAGGGTGAACCGCGGCAACTACTCTGGGCTATGGATCGAATACAACCCGTTGTGTTGTGGTGTCGTGGGAGGGCCTGCGTGACCCATGTCAATGTTCTCGACCCGGGAGCTTCGCCGCTCGACTACTACGGGTTCGAGCTTCGGCGTTTGCGGGAGGCGGCTGGGCTTACGCAGAAGCAGCTCGGGGACATCCTCAATTACACCGGGTCGCTGGTGGGGCAGGTCGAGACCGCCCGGAAGGTGCCTACCGTCGAGTTCAGTGAGAGGGTCGATGCCGCTCTCGGAACCGGGGGTCTCTTTTCGCGGCTGGTGGAGCTCGTGCTGCGTTCTCAACTTCCTTCCTGGTTCCAGCAGGTGGGGGAGCTGGAGGCGCGTGCTGTCGAGATCTGTTCATTCCAGACCCACATGATCCTCGGCCTCCTTCAGACCGGCGCGTATGCGCGTGCGGTGCTCGGCGCGCTCGATCGGACCAACCTCGACGACCGCACTGCGGTGCGCATGGCTCGCCAGCGCATCTTCGAGAGGAAGGAGCCGCCGGTCTTCTGGGCGGTACTCAGTGAGGCTGCGCTACATCAGGAGATCGGCGGCCGGGACGTCATGCGCGGCCAACTGGCGCACCTGTTGTCCTTCGAGGACGACCCCCGCGTCAACATCCAGATCCTGCCCTTCACGGCCGGAGTGCACCTGGGGCTTCAAGGCTCGTTCGACGTCTACCGCTTCAACGGCGACCCGACCATTGTCTACACCGAGGGGTACGGCAGCGGGCATCCCACCGCCAACCCGGACACGGTCAAGGACTGTTCGCTCCGTTACGATCACCTTCGGGCCGCTGCCCTTTCCCTCGGGGACTCGGCGGAGCTGATCCGGCGTGTAATGGAGGAGCGTTATGGAGCTCAACTGGCGTAAGTCCAGCTACAGCGGTGATCAGGGCGGACAGTGCGTCGAGATCGCCCAGACTCCCGCCACCATCGCCATCCGTGACTCCAAGACCCCGGCGGGCCCGATCCTCACCATCGAGCCCGCCGTGTTCTCGACCTTCCTCGCCTGGACCGGCGGTGGCGCTACAGGCGCTGAATGATCGTGCCCGTCGCCAGTGCGCCGCCCGCGCACATGGTGATCAGGGCGAACTCCTTGTCCGTGCGTTCCAGTTCGTGCAGGGCCGTGGTGATGAGGCGGGCGCCCGTCGCGCCGACGGGGTGGCCGAGGGCTATCGCTCCGCCGTTGACGTTGACCTTGGACAGGTCCGCGTCGAAGATCTGCGCCCAGCTCAACACCACGGAGGCGAAAGCCTCGTTGATCTCGACGAGGTCGATGTCCCTCAGGGACATGCCCGCCTTGCCGAGGACGGCGCGGGTCGCGTCGATCGGGCCGTCCAGGTGGAAGTGCGGGTTGGCGCCCACCAGGGCCTGGGCGACGATCCTCGCCCTCGGCTTCAGCTTCAGGGCGCGGGCCATCCGCTTCGACGCCCACATGATCGCCGCCGCGCCGTCGCTGATCTGCGAGGAGTTGCCGGCCGTGTGGATCGCCGTCGGCATGACCGGTTTCAGGCGGGACAGAGCGTCGAGCGAGGTGTCGCGCAGGCCCTCGTCGCGGTCGACCAGGCGCCACATGCCCTGGCCCGCCGCCTGCTCGTCCTCCGTCGTCGGGACCTGGACGGCGAACGTCTCGCGTTTGAAGCGTTCCTCCGACCAGGCCGTCGCCGCCCGTTCCTGGGAGAGGAGACCCAGGGCGTCCACGTCCGACCGGCTCAAGCCCCGGTTGCGCGCGATGCGTTCGGCCGCCTCGAACTGGTTGGGGAGGTCGACGTTCCACTCGTCCGGGAAGGGTTTGCCGGGGCCGTGCTTCGAGCCCGAGCCGAGGGGGACGCGGGACATCGCCTCGACTCCGCAGCTGATGCCCACGTCGATCACGCCCGCCGCGATCATGTTCGCCGTCATGTGGCTCGCCTGCTGCGAGGAGCCGCACTGGCAGTCGACGGTCGTCGCGGCCGTCTCGTACGGGAGGCCCACGGTCAGCCAGGCGGTGCGGGCGGGGTTCATGGACTGTTCACCGGCGTGGGTCACCGTGCCGCCGACGATTTGCTCGACCGCGTCGGCGGGGATGCCGGTGCGGCCGAGTAGTTCGCGGTAGGTCTCGCCCAGGAGATAGGCGGGGTGCAGGTTGGCCAGCGCGCCGCCGCGCTTGCCGATGGGGGTGCGGACTGCTTCCACGATCACGGGTTCGGCGGCCATGGGTGCGGATCCCTTCGGAACTAGTACGTGTTCTAGTTCTCTGCTGTGTGCAGTCTGCTGACGTGATGTGCGTCACCGCAAGGGTCTTGCAGGCTCAAGGGTCCTGAACTACCTTCACCGCATCTATTTCTGATGAACCGTCAGATCGCGTCGTCAGATGGCTGGAGCCGCCGATGCCCTGTCCAGCGCTTCCCGACGGGTTCGACTTCACCGATCCCGACCTGCTGCAACACCATGTGCCGCTGCCGGAGTTCGCCGAATTGCGCGGTGCCGAACCGGTCCGCTGGATCCCTCAGACGGGCAATGTCGCCGGCTTCCAGGACGAGGGGTACTGGGCGGTGACCCGCCACGCGGATGTGAAGTACGTGTCCACCCACCCCGAGCTCTTCTCCTCCTACCTCAACACCGCGATCATCCGGTTCAACGAGCACATCGAACGGGATTCGATCGACGCCCAGCGGTTCATCCTGCTCAACATGGATCCGCCGGAACACACGCGCGTGCGGCAGATCGTGCAGCGCGGGTTCACGCCCCGGGCCATCCGGGCGCTGGAGGAGCGGCTGCGCAACCGGGCCACGGCGATCGTGGACCGGGCCCGCGCGCGGGACGGCTCCTTCGACTTCGTCACGTCCATCGCCTCGGAGCTGCCCCTCCAGGCCATCGCCGAGCTGATCGGCGTACCCCAGGACGACCGCTCGAAGATCTTCGACTGGTCCAACAAGATGATCGGGTACGACGATCCCGAGTTCGCCATCACCGCCGAGGTCGGGGCGCAGTCCGCCGCCGAGATCCTCGCGTACGCCATGAACATGGCCGCCGAGCGGAAGCAGTGCCCCGCCCACGACATCGTCTCGACGCTCGTGGCGGCCGAGAACGAGGGCAATCTCAACTCCGACGAGTTCGGCTTCTTCGTGCTGATGCTGGCCGTGGCCGGGAACGAGACGACCCGGAACGCCACCACGCACGGGATGCACGCCTTCCTCACCCATCCCGAGCAGTGGGAGCTGTACAAGCGGGAGCGGCCCGGCACCGCCGCCGAGGAGATCGTGCGCTGGGCCACGCCGGTCATCGCCTTCCAGCGGACCGCCACCCAGGACACCGAGCTGGGCGGCAAGCTGATCAGGAAAGGGGACCGGGTCGGGTTGTTCTACTCCTCCGCCAACCGCGACCCCGAGGTGTTCGAGCGGCCCGACGAGTTCGACGTCACCCGGGATCCGAATCCGCACCTCGGCTTCGGGGGCGGCGGGCCCCACTTCTGTCTCGGGAAGTCACTCGCCGTGCTCGAGATCAACCTCATCTTCAACGCCATCGCCGATGCCCTGCCCGACCTGAGGCTCGTGGGGGACCCGCGCCGGCTGCGGTCCGCCTGGATCAACGGGGTGAAGGAACTCCGGGTCAGCGCGGGGTGACGTGCGGCGGCCGGGAGCCGAGCCTTCGCGCTCCCGGCCTGCTTCCGGCCTTCGCCTTCTACTCCCGCCCGGACGCCGTCACCGCCAGTGCTCCCACGACCACCGCCGCGACCAGCAGCGGGACGGCGATGCCGTAGCGGAGGACCAGCCAGGCGCCGAGCGTCGCGCCGACGACCATGGCGATCACCGACGCCGTGCGCCGCGGGGAGTGGGTGCCCGCGCCGCCGCCCGCCCGGGAGTCCGAGGCCAGGCCGGTGAGGGTCATCGTCAGGACGGTGGTCGTGAGGTCGGCCACGCCGAGCTTGCGTACGGTCGCGTTGCGCAGGCCCATCGCGAACGCGGTCAGCGCGATGACCGAGTAGACGGTGACGGGGGCGTGGTCCGGGGCGGCGAAGGCCACCGCGGCCGAGACGGCCACCAGGGCCGCCTCCGCCGCCAGCGTCATCCTCGTCCACCTGCGGCGGGAGCCGGCCCCCAGGCGGCGGGACGTCCGGCCGCCGACGGCCGCGCCCACCAGGAAGCAGGCCAGCGAGGTCGCCGTGTGCGGGACGGAGAAGCCCGGGGCGCCGGCCGCCGCGAAGCCCAGCACGACGACGTTGCCGGTCATGTTGGCGGTGAAGACATGGCCGAGACCCAGGTAGCTGACCGCGTCGATCAGGCCGCTGACCACCGTCAGGGCGAGCAGCACGGGGACCAGGGGGACGCCCCGTGCTTCGGCGTCCTGGGCGGGCTCGGTCGTCATCGGGCCAGTGGATCACGCGAGGGTGAGAAATCGCGAAGGTGAGAAACGCCGAAGGCGGCGGCCCCGGGGATCGGGGGCCGCCGCCTTCGACGGTACGGGGGCGCTTGTCCAGCGCTGTGGCGTGGCTCAGTACCAGCCGTTGGCCTGCCAGAAGTTCCACGCGCCGACCGGGCTGCCGTAGCGGGAGTTCATGTAGTCCAGACCCCACTTGATCTGGGTCTTGGCGTTGCTCTTCCAGTCGGAGCCGGCCGAGGCCATCTTGGAGCCCGGAAGGGCCTGGACGAGACCGTAGGCGCCGGAGGAGGCGTTCTTGGCGGTGACGTTCCAGCCGCTCTCGTGCTTCACGATGTTGGAGAAGGCCTTGTACTGAGCCGCGTCCGGGATCATCTTGTGCGCGATCGCCTGGGCCTGGGAGGCGGAGGAGGTCGTCGCGGCGTGCGCGGGGGCGGCGGACAGCGCCATACCCGCGGTGGCGGCGGCCACGGCGATGCCGGTGAGGGCCTTCTTCGGGGAAGCGATGCGACGGATGACGGAGACGGACACGGAGAACCTTTTTTCTTCGGGGACGTTGGCGGTCGCTTGCATGCCGGAGTCACGCGGTGCGTGGCCGCACCGTGTGGTTGCGGTGGGTGGCTGCATGCCGTGGTGCCGAGGCCCTGTGGGCTCGTCGGCACCCTGCGACGTCATCCAGAGAAACAGGATCGAGCGCCGTCCGCAAAGACCCCTTTTGCTAGTTGTGGTCGTATTCGGGGGGTCGGCGTCCCGTGTGAGCTGGCTCTCAATGCCCAGGTCAGAGGCCCTAATGGCATGGGCATGGCGTCCGTTATGTCCGACTAGGTCGGGTAGTAGGTGATGTGGGTCATGTGGGGTGGTTCACCGGTCAACGGCCCTACGGGACCTTCCGCGGGGCCTCGAATGTGACCGCGGTCTCGAAGGCGGCGCGCCGGGTGGCTCTGCGTAGCGCCCTGAGCACCGCCGGGCCGAGGGTGAGGGTCAGCAGGACCGTGACCACCGCCCGGCCCAGGTCCCAGCCCAGCGAGGTCGCCACGCAGTACGCGGCGAACCGGGCCAGATTCGCGGGCACCGTCCCGTCCGGGTCGAAGGCGACGCCCGAGGCCAACGCCCCCATGAAGGGCCACCCGGCCATGTTCATCGCCGTGCCGTACGCGAAGGCGGCCACGAAGCCGTAGGCCGCGAGGAGGGCCAGTTCGGCACGGCCGCGAAGCCGGTCGCCGCCCGGCAGCAGGCCCGCGCCCATCGTGAACCAGCCCATCGCCAGCATCTGGAACGGCATCCACGGCCCCACCCCGCCCGTCAGCAGCGCGGACGCGAACATCGTCACCGAGCCGAGGACGAAGCCGAAGCCCGGTCCGAGGACCCGGCCGCTCAGCACCATCAGGAAGAACATCGGCTCGATGCCCGCCGTCCCCGCGCCGATCGGGCGCAGGGCCGCGCCCGTCGCCGCCAGCACGCCCAGCATCGCCACCGCCTTCGCGCCGAGCCCCGACTCCGAGATCGTCGCCGTCACGACCGCGACCAGCAGCACCAGCAGGCCCGCGAACAGCCAGGGGGCGTCCTGGGCGTGCGCGTTCAGCGCGGAGCCGGGCGGGGCGAGGAAGGGCCAGCCGAACGCGGCCACGCCCACCGCGCCGACCAGCGCCAGCGCGGCGAGCGAACGGGGGCCCAGGTGTACCGGGCGCCGCCTGGGCGTCGTCATCGCAGCTCCTCCCGCGCGGCGGCGCGCGAGGCCCCGCCGACTGACTCGCCGTCTGCCTCGCCCCCTGATCCGTCCACCGCCGCGCGCACCTGCGCGACCGTGAGCCACTTCTGCGGGGCCAGGATCTTCGTCACCTGCGGAGCGAAGGAGGGGGAGGAGACCACCACCTCCGCCGTCGGGCCGTCGGCGATCACCTCGCCCTCCGCGAGCAGGACCACCCGGTGGGCCAGTTCCGCGGCCAGTTCCACGTCGTGGGTGGCCAGGACGATCGCGTGGCCGGCGGCGGCGAGCCCGCGCAGGACGGCGACCAGGCGCGCCTTCGCCGCGTAGTCCAGGCCGCGGGTCGGCTCGTCCAGGAGGAGCAGGGGCGGACGTGCGGTGAGGACGACCGCCAGCGCCAGGGTGAGGCGCTGGCCCTCGGAGAGGTCGCGAGGGTGGACGTCGTCCGCGATGCCGGGAAGGAGGTCCGAGACCAGGGCCCGGCAGGTGCCGGGTTCCGCCCCCGCGTCCCGGTCGGCGGCCGCGCACTCGGCGGCGACGGTGTCGGCGTACAGCAGGTCGCGCGGCTCCTGCGGGACCAGACCGGCCCGGCGGACAAGGTCCCGGGGGGCGGTGCGGTGCGGCACGAGACCGCCCACGCGGACCGTCCCCGCCGACGGCTCGACCAGGCCGACGAAGGTGTTGAGCAGCGTCGACTTCCCGGCGCCGTTGCGGCCCATGAGGGCGATGGTCTCGCCGGGCGTGACGGTGAGATCCACGTCGAACAGCGCCTGGACGCGGGCCCGGCGCACGGAGAGGGAGCGGGCCTCGGCGGGGGAGGGGGAGGAGGTGAGGGAGGCGTGGGAGGCGGAGGCCACGCGGCGAGCGCGGCGGAAGCGACGGCGGACCGCAGGCTCGGCGAGGGGCTCGGCCGGGAGCCCGGTCGGGGCCGCCGGGGGCGTGTCCACCTGCCGGGGGGCATCCCGCCCTTCGAGGCGTTCGCGCAGGTCGCCGGCGCGTCGGCGGGCGTCCCGGACGGTCAGCGGGAGCGGGGACCAGCCCGCCAGCCGGCCCAGGCCCACCACCGGCGGGAACACCGGGGACACGGCCATCATGTCCGCCGGGCTGCCCAGCAGCGGGGCCGCGCCCGGGGCGGGCAGCAGGGCGACCTGGTCGGCGTACTGGAGGACGCGCTCCAGGCGGTGCTCCGCCAGCAGCACCGTCGTGCCGAGGTCGTGGACGAGGCGGAGGAGGACGGCGAGGACCTCCTCGGCGGCCGCCGGGTCGAGCGCGGAGGTCGGCTCGTCCAGGACGAGGACGCGCGGGTGCGGGGTGAGGACCGAGCCGATCGCGACCCGCTGCTGCTGGCCGCCGGAGAGCGTGGCGATCGGGCGGTCGCGCAGGGCGGCCAGCCCGAGCAGGTCCAGGGTCTCCTCGACACGGCGGCGCATCACCGCCGGCGACAGGCCCAACGACTCCATGCCGTAGGCCAGTTCCTCCTCGACGGTGTCCGTCACGAAGTGCGAGAGGGGATCCTGCCCCACCGTCCCCACTGCGTCGGCGAGTTCGCGCGGCTTGTGGGTGCGGGTGTCGCGGCCGGCGACCGTGACGCGGCCGCGCAGGGTGCCGCCGGTGAAGTGCGGGACCAGGCCGGAGACCGTGCCGAGGAGCGTCGACTTGCCCACGCCCGACGGGCCCGCCAGGAGCACGAGTTCGCCCTCGGGGACGGTGAAGTCGACGTGCCGGACGGTCGGTTCGGTGGCGCCGTCGTACGTCACGGAGACGTTCTCGAAGCGGATCACGACGGCTCCTCGGTGTCTGCTGGATCGGGCGGAGGGCTCTCGGGGGCGAGGAAGGCGGGGAGCAGGCCGACGAGCGCGCCCGCCGCCGGCCACAGCGGCAGGGCGGGGGCGGTCAGCGGGACCACACCGGGGTGCAGTGCGGCCGGGTCGGCGGACGCGGCCAGGGTGAGGAGGGCAGCGACCGCGACGCCGGAGGCGGCGGTCAGCCAGGCCCGCGGGGTCCAGCGGTCCGGACGGTAGCGGGTGCGCGGGGAGCGGCGGCCGCCCAGCCGCAGCCCGGCGAGGGCCGCGACGACACCGCCGGCCAGCACCGGGAGGCCGTAGGCGCCGCCCGCCGCGGTGAGCAGGCCGTACGTTCCCGCGCAGACGCCGAGCAGACCGCCGAGGGTGAGGGCGGCGGTCGTCCGGCGGACCGGGGCGGGGACGTCGGCGGTACGGCCGTAACCGCGGGCGTCCATCGCCGCGGCGAGGGCGACCGAGCGTTCCAGGGCGCCCTCCAGGACCGGCAGGCCCACCTGGAGCAGGCCGCGCAGACCCCTGTCGGGGCGGCCCCGGAGGCGGCGGGCGGCGCGCAGCCGGTGGACGTCCGCGATGAGGTTCGGGGCGAAGGTGAGGGCCACGACCACCGCCACCCCCGTCTCGTACAGGGCGCCGGGGAGCGTCTTGAGGAGACGGGAGGGGCTGGCCAGCGCGTTGGCGGCGCCCACGCAGACCAGCAGGGTCGCCAGCTTCAGACCGTCGTAGAACGCGAAGAGCAGCCCCTCGGCCGTGACCGCGCCGCCGAGCCGGATGCCCTGCGCCCAGTGCGGGAGCGGGACTTCGGGAAGCGTGACGAGCACGTGCGTGCCCGGGATCGGGGAGCCCAGGGCGACGGCGAAGCCGAGGCGGACGACGAGAACGGCGAGGGCGAGCTTGAGGAACGCGGAGTAGGAACGCGACCAGGGGGTGTCGGGGCGGCACGTCGTGACGACGTAGGCGGACACGGTGAGGAGGAGCCCGAGGAGGAGCGGGTTGGTGGTGCGGGTGGCGGCGGTGCCGAGCCCGAGGGCCCACAGCCACCAGGCGGCGGGGTGGAGCGGGGCGCGCCGCGTGCGGGGGCGGCCGTCAGCCATCCCTGCGGGATCCTCGCCGCCTGGCCTGCCGGACCGCCGCCGCGCCCAGCACCGCCACCGCCGCCGCGCCCGCGTACAGACCCACGGACGGCCCGCCGTCCTCCTGCTCCGCCGCTTCCCTCGCCGCTTCCTCCGAGGCTTCCGGCTTCGCGGCGGACGTCGGCTCGTCCGTCCCCGGCGCCTGCCCGGACACCTGCTCGCCGCAGCCCGTCCCGGGGTACCCCGCGATCGCGCACAGCAGGGCGTTCGTGTCGTACCGCAGAGGCTCGGCGACCGAGGCCAGGGCCTCGGCCGTCGTCGCGTCGGGGGAGACCCGGGCGCAGGCCGTGCGCGGTGACGGCGGGGTCTCGCCGCCCGGCGCGTCGGCCGCCGTGCCGAAGTCGATGACCAGGGCCACCCGCTTGGCGTCCTCCCGCGCGGGCGTCTTCGCGCAGATCGTCGCGAAGGAGGCCGCGCCGCGCGGCGTCGACGCGTCCTGGGAGTCCGCGCTCACCGCGAACCGGAAGCCCTGGACGTCGCCGTCGGAGGGGCGGGCGGTGGACGGGCCCTGGGTGGCGTACGTCCAGCCGTCGCCGGAGCGGTCCCAGAAGGACCAGTAGCGGTAGCCGGCGGCCTGGGCCGACTGCGCCGCGCCGGTCAGCGACAGCAGCAGCGCGGCCAGGACGAGGGCGGCGCACCGGCGCGTCACGGCTGCCGCTTCCCGCCACGGCCGCTGATCAGGAAGCCGATGCCGATACCGGCGACGAGGAAGACGCCGACGGTCCACCAGACGCCGTAACCGGAGTCCGAGTCGTCTTTCTTGTCGGCGTCGGCGTCGGCGGCCTGACCGGTGGCCTTCGCCGCGGCCTGCGGGGTCGGACCCGTCGCGCCGAGCTGCGCGACGAGGTCGGCGCCGCCGAACCGGCGGGGGTCGGCGCCCATGGCGTGGGCCGCGAAGATCAGCTGGGCGTAGGCGGCGGGGCCGCTCTGCTTCGCCCAGGCCGCGGAGCTCTGCTCCAGCCAGGCGAGGGGCTTCTTCGCCTGCGCGGTCGCGCCCTGCGCCGCGAGGGCGACGACGGCGTCGGCGGTGTTGCCGTAGTCGGGCTGGTCCTCGGCGCCGGGGAGGGCGGACTTCAGGTAGCCGCTGTCGCGGACCGCGGCGGCGAGGTGGGCCGCGCCGTTGCGGGCGAGCCCGTTCGGGGCGTCCGGGGTGGCGGAGGCGCAGGCGGGGGCTGCCGACGTCCGGCCGGCCGTCGTCACGAACCCCTTGCCGAGGGCGCCTAGCACGCCCGCCGCCGTCGCGTCCGCGTTGGCCGCGAGGCCGCCCTTCTTGTCCGGCTGGTACGCGAACGCGCCGCCGTCGGCCTTGCCGCAGGGGAGGGAGAGCGCGGCGAGAGCGTCGTACGGCGACTTGCCGGCCTTCGTCACCTGCGCGGGCTGCTGTCCGGCCGCCGCCAGCGCGCCCGTCACGACGGACGTCGAGTTCGCGTCGCTCGCGCCGCCGGGGGTGTAGCCCCAGCCGCCGTCGGCGTTCTGGACCGACTTCAGCCAGGTGACCGCCTTGTCGGTCTCGGCCTGGTGTCCGCCCAGTGCGGCCAGCGCCTGGACGGCCGCCGCCGTGCTGTTGGTGTCCACCATCAGCTTGGCGTCGCACGCCTTGGCGGTGTCCGCGCGGAACGCCGCGAAGGCGCCGGTCGCGCACTGCTGCCCGGTCAGCCAGGCCACGGCCCGGTCGGCGGGGGTGACGCCCGTGGTCCGCTGCGCGAGCAGGGCCAGGGACTGGCGCCAGACGCCGTCGTACGTCGGGTCGGTGGTGCCGTACAGCCCGTCGGGTATCGCCACCGACGGGGTGGGGGACGGGGCGGCGACGGCGGGGACGGCGGCACCCAGCACGACGGTGGCGGCGGCCAGAGCGGCGGCGCTGCGGCGGATGTTCATGATCGGCGGGTGCCTCTCCCGGTCGGGGAGGTCACGCAGCCGGGCAGCACGGGACATCCCGGCGGCTCGGCTCCGTATACCTCGACGGTGCCGTGCGACGGCGGGCCTGCCGACGCACGTGAGCCGGTCACGGCCCCGTACCGGGCGATCCGGCTTGCCTCCGCGCCGACTTGGACGGCTCGGGCGGCTCACGGTTGCGGGTCAGCGCCGGAATTGCACCGGCTTCCCCCTGTACGGGCGTGATGACGACGCGGCCACTCTACCGGCAGGTAGCGGAGCGCCTGAGGGGCGGCTGTGAAAGCGCCCCCCGACGGGGCGGGAAGCCCCCGATATGTTCGGACCATGACCAATACGGGGACAGCACCTGGCGGCCTCCCGGCCACGGCGCCGGCCGGGCCGGCGGGCGGGGAATCGGCCGGGCCGGCGGGCGGCGGGGTGTCAGGAGCGCTGCCGGGCGTGCCGTCGGGCCGGGAGTCGGCCGGGCCGGCGGGCGGGGGGCCGGGAGCGACGGCAGCAGGACTGCCGAGCGGGACGCAGGTGGGGCTGCCGGGCGTGCCGTCGGGCGGGGAATCGGCCGGGCCGGCGGGCGGGGGGCCGGGCGAGGTGCCGGTGGGGCTGCCGGGCAGGCTGCTCGGCTCGGGTCGCACGGCCGACGTGTACGAGATCGACGAGGCGTGGGTACTGCGCCGCGACCGGGAGGGGCGGGAGGACTCGGCCGCCCTCGCGGCGGTGATGACACACGTGCGCCGGCACGGCTACCCCGCACCCGCCGTACGCCCCACCGGCGCACGCGCCGACCTGGTCATGGAGCGGTTGCACGGTCCGACGATGCTCCAGGCGTTCGCGGCGGGGACGCTGGACGCCGAGGCGGCGGGGGCCGCCCTCGCCGGGCTGCTGCGCGAGCTGCACGCCCTGCCGGGACGGGTCTCGTCCGGTGCGAGCCTCCTGCACCTGGACCTCCACCCGGACAACGTGATCCTCACGCCCGACGGCCCTCGCGTCATCGACTGGGCCAACGCGGAGGAAGGCCACCCCGGGCTGGACTGGGGTACGTCCGCGGTGATCCTCGCCCAGGTCGCCGTCTCCTCCCAGCCGGTCGCCGACCCGGCCCGGGCGATGCTGGCCGCGTTGCTCGCCGACCCGTCCGACCTCACCGAGGAGGGTCTGGCGGAGGCCCTGCGGCGGCGGGCGGCCAACCCGACGATGAGCCGCGAAGAGACGGAACTCCTCCGCCCGGCGGCCGACTTGATCAGGTCGACGGCGGGCCGCTGACCGGGCCGCCCGCCAGACCGTCTCCGGCCGCTCCCGGGTGCCGTCCTCGGTGAACACCCCGGCCGCCGGGGCGGGTCCGCCGGGATCCAGCCGGTGGACGAAGCCGACGACGAGGCGCTCCCAGGCGCGTTCGGCGAGCAGCCGCTGCAAGGGGTTCATGAGGGCGTCGGCATCAAGGGCCCCGCCGCCGCGAGCGCCTCACATCACCGGGTACGTCACCGGTCACACCGCCATGTACGTCACCGGGTCGCTCCCGGTCACCGCCTCCGCGCGGCCCTGCTTCACCAGCCGCCGCAGATGGGCCTCGGCCTCCGACACCGCGATGTTCCTTGATCCGTACGGGATCTGCGGCCAGGGGCGGTTCCACTCCATGCGTTCCGCTAGCTGCCAGGGGGTGAGCGGGGCGGCGAGGAGGGCGAGGAGTCCGGTGAGACGGTCCTCGTGGTGGGCGAGCAACTCCCGGACCCGGGAAGGCGCGTCGGTGAAGGCGTACTGGTGGGCGGGGAGGATCTCCGCAGGGGCGAGCCGGCCGACGCGTTCGAGGGAGTCGAGGTAGTCGCCGAGCGGGTCGGTGACGGTGGCGTCGTCGGGGTCCTCGTACAGGCCGATGTGCGGGGTGATCTCCGGCAGCAGGTGGTCACCGGAGAACAGGCGTCCGTGGCCCGGGAGTTGTGCGGGATGCTCCTCCTCCAGGTGGAGACAGACATGGCCGGGGGTGTGGCCGGGCGTCCAGATCGCGCGCAGGCGGCGGCAGGGCAGGTCGAGGAACTCGCCGGGGACGATCTCGCGGTCGGGGAGGGCGGGCGCCAGGCCGGGGAAGGGACGGCGACGGGCGGGCGGCGTGCGGAGCGGCGCGATGTGCTCCTCGGGGGCGCCGGCGGCGGTGAGCTTCGCCGCCATGTACGTGTACCAGCGCTCGGGACGCGTCTCACGGGTCCGCCGCACGATGGAGGCGTCGGCCGCGTGCATCGCCAGCCACGCCCCGGAGGCCTCCCGCACCTGGCCGGACAGGCCGTGGTGGTCGGGGTGGTGGTGGGTGATGACGACGCCGTACAGCTCCGTGACGGACGTGCCGCACGCCGTGAGTCCGGCGGCCAGCGCCTCCCAGGACGCCGGGTCGTCCCAGCCGGTGTCGATCAGGACCGGCCCGCGATCGGTGTCGACGACGTACACCAGGGTGTGCCCCAGCGGGTTGTCCGGGATGGGCACCCGCATCGATCGGACACCGCCGCCATGGTCGTACGTGGTGGGTTCGCCCTGACTGCTCTTCATCTGCCCTCCGTCACACGGCCATTGCCCACTATAACTAGAACTGGTATCAGTTTCTGAAACACCGTCAGAAACGTAGACGAAGGCAGTGGCCATGGCCGAGCTCGTGGAACACGGACAGCTGTTCATCGGCGGGGAACTGACCGACCCCCTGGGCAAGGACGTCATCGAGGTGGTCTCGCCGCACACCGAGCAGGTCATCGGGCGGGTGCCGCACGCGTCGGCCGCGGATGTGGACCGGGCGGTCGACGCGGCGCGGCGGGCCTTCGACGAGGGGCCCTGGCCCCGGTTGTCGCTCGACGAGCGGATCGCCGTCGTCACCCGCATCAAGGACGGCATCGCGATGCGGCACGAGGAGATCGCCCGGGTGATCTCCTCCGAGAACGGCTCCCCGTACTCCTGGAGCGTCCTCGCGCAGGCCCTCGGCGCGATGATGGTGTGGGACGCCGCGATCACCGTCGCGCGCGGCTTCACCTACGAGGAGCGGCGTGACGGCGTGCTCGGGAAGATCCTCGTGCGGCGCGAGCCCGTCGGGGTGGTCGCGGCCGTCGTCCCCTGGAACGTCCCGCAGTTCGTCGCCGCGGCCAAGCTCGCGCCCGCGCTGCTCACCGGCTGCACGGTGGTGCTGAAGCCGTCGCCGGAGTCGCCGCTGGACGCGTATCTGCTGGCCGAGATCGCGCGGGAGGCGGGGCTGCCGGAGGGGGTGTTGTCGATCCTGCCGGCGGACCGCGAGGTGAGCGAGTACCTGGTCGGGCATCCGGGCGTGGACAAGGTGTCGTTCACCGGCTCGGTCGCGGCCGGCCGGCGGGTCATGGAGGTGGCGTCGAGGAACCTGACGCGCGTGACGCTGGAGCTCGGCGGCAAGTCGGCGGCGGTCGTCCTGCCGGACGCGGACATCGCCACGTCCGTCCCGGGGATCGTCTCGGCCGCGTGGATGAACAACGGGCAGGCCTGTGTGGCCCAGACCCGCATCCTCCTGCCGCGCTCGCGCTACGACGAGTTCGCGGACGCCTTCGCCGCGGCGGCGGCCGCGCTGGTCGTCGGCGACCCGCTGGACCCGGCGACCCAGGTCGGGCCGCTGGTGGCGCAGCGCCAGCAGCGCCGCAACCTCGACTACATCCGGATCGGGCAGGAGGAGGGCGCGAAGATCCTCACCGGTGGCGGACGTCCGCCGGGCCTGGACCGCGGCTGGTACGTGGAGCCGACCCTGTTCGGCGACGTCGACAACTCCATGCGGATCGCCCGCGAGGAGATCTTCGGGCCGGTGATCTGCCTGCTGCCCTACGGCGACGAGTCCGAGGCGCTGAAGATCGCGAACGACTCCGACTACGGGCTCAGCGGCAGCGTGTGGACGGCCGACGTCGAGCACGGCATCGAGGTCGCCCGGCAGGTCCGTACCGGGACGTACTCGGTGAACACCTTCAGCCTCGACATGCTCGGACCGTTCGGCGGCTACAAGAACTCCGGCCTGGGGCGGGAGTTCGGCCCGGAGGGCTTCGGTGAGTACCTCGAGCACAAGATGATCCACCTGCCGGCGGGATGGGAGGGCTGACGGGCCATGGGGGATCGGTGGCACGTCGAGGTGGACCGGTCCCTGTGCATCGGGTCCGCCCAGTGCATCCATCACGCGCCGGACGGCTTCCGGCTCGACACCGCGCGCCAGTCCCGTCCGGCCGACCCGGACACGGACGCCAACGAGCGGGTGCTGGAGGCGGCGGAGAGCTGCCCGGTGGAGGCGATCATGATCACGCTGGTGGGCAGCGGGGAGGCGGTGTTCCCGCCGGAGGAGTGAGGAAATCCGTCGACAGGGTATTGCGTCTTGTTTCAGGCGTTCTATCCTGGTAATGGCCTACGAGGCGAATGAGGGGGTTCGACCGGAGTAGCCGACTTCTGCGTGACGCGAAGGCATCCGCTGAGGCCGACGTCGACGGACGGACCGAGGGACCTGAGGGTCGCGGGACAGGACCTGACGGAAACCCTCGTCGTCTCGTAGGTCCTTTCGCGCGGGCTGTCCGCCCGCCGCCTGCCTCCTCGTGCGGCCTGTCCGCCCGCCCGCCATCCCCGCGCGGACTGCCCGCGTCGCCTACTCGGGTGTCCGGGGGTCCGTCACGTCGATCAGCCGGCACACCGTCTCGATGTCTATCCGGACCTGGGCGATGGACGCGCGCCCCGACAGCCACGTGATGAGGGCCGAGTGCCAGGTGTGCTCGATGACGCGGACCGCCGAGAGCTGCTCCGGGGTGGGGTCCGTCAGGCCCATCGAGTCCAGGATGATCGCCGTCGTCTGACGGGAGACCTGGTCGACCTCCGGCGAGACGCTGCGGTCGGCGAACGTCAGCGCGCGGACCATCGCGTCCGCCAGGTGCGGCTCGCGCTGGAGGGCGCGGAAGGCGCGCATCAGGGTCTCCGCGACGCGGTCCGCCGCCCGGTCGCCCGTCGGGGGCTTCTTCCGCAGCGTGCCGTGCATGTGCTCCAGCTGGTCCTGCATCGTGGCGACCAGCAGGTGCACCTTGGAGGGGAAGTAGCGGTAGAGCGTGCCCAGGGCGACCTGCGAGGACTCCGCGACCTCCCGCATCTGCACCGCGTCGAACCCGCCCCGGCTGGCCAACTGCGCGCTCGCGTGCAGGATGCGGCGGCGCCGGGCCTCCTGCCGCTCGGTGAGCGGGGAGGGGGCAGGGTGCTGAGTGCTGGCTTCCGCAGACATGGGTCCCGTTCCGTGACAGTCGGTGAGGCTCAGTGGGCGCACAGCTCGACGGGGCGGTCGGCCGTGGCGTGAATCACCTGATCCACTGCTCACAGCTCTCCTACCTGCCGGTAGATTCAGAGCCTCCCGAACGATCAAGTCTGAAACTTGTTCTAGATTAGCGTCCCGTCGTAGTCTCGCGGGACAATGCAGGCAGAAGGGGGCCCGGAGTGACCGCTGAGGCCAGTCAGGCAGGGCCCCGGCACGACCTCGCCGCCGACGGCGGGCGACCGCTCGACATCGCGCTCCTCACGTACAAGGGGAACCCGTTCTGCGGGGGTCAGGGTGTCTACGTACGGCATCTCTCGCGCGAACTCGCCCGTCTCGGCCACCGCGTCGAGGTGATCGGCTCCCAGCCCTATCCGGTGCTGGACCCGGGCCACGACGACCGCCTGTCCCTCACCGAGCTGCCGAGCCTTGACCTCTACCGTCAGCCGGATCCCTTCCGCACCCCGAAGCGCGGCGAGTACCGCGACTGGGTCGACGCGCTCGAGGTCGCGACGATGTGGACCGGCGGCTTCCCCGAGCCGCTCACCTTCTCGCTGCGGGCCCGCCGCCATCTCCGCGCGCGCAGCGGCGCGTTCGACATCGTGCACGACAACCAGACCCTGGGTTACGGGCTGCTGGGCGATGTCGGCGCGCCTCTCGTCACCACCATCCACCACCCCATCACCGTGGACCGGCAGTTGGAGCTGGACGCGGCCGAGGGGCGGCGGCGCCGGTACTCCGTGCGCCGCTGGTACGCGTTCACCCGGATGCAGAAGCGCGTCGCGCGCCGGCTGCCGTCCGTGCTCACCGTCTCCGGCACCTCCCGCCAGGAGATCATCGACCACCTCGGCGTCCGCGACGACCGCATCCACGTCGTCCACATCGGCGCCGACACCGACCTGTTCTCGCCCGACCCCGCGGTGGCCGTCGTGCCCGGCCGGATCGTGACGACGTCCAGCGCGGACGTCCCGCTGAAGGGCCTGGTCTTCCTGGTCGAGGCGCTGGCCAAGGTGCGCACCGAGCATCCGCACGCCCACCTCGTCGTCGTCGGCAAGCGCCCGCAGGAGGGGCCGGTCGCCCAGGCGATCGAGCGGTACGGCCTCGAAGGCGCCGTCGAGTTCGTCAAGGGCATCTCCGACGCCGAACTGGTCGACCTGGTCCGCTCGGCGGAGGTCGCCTGCGTGCCGTCGCTGTACGAGGGCTTCTCCCTGCCGGCCGCCGAGGCGATGGCCACCGGCACCCCGCTGCTCGCCACGACCGGCGGGGCGATCCCCGAGGTCGCCGGGCGCGACGGCGAGACCTGCCTGGCCGTGCCGCCGGGCGACTCGGGAGCACTGGCCACCGGACTCGGACGGCTGCTGGGCGACCCGGAGCTGCGGGCCCGGCTCGGTACGGCCGGACGGCGGCGGGTGCTCGAGCGGTTCACCTGGGCGCGGGCCGCCGAGGGGACCGTGGCCCGGTACCGCGAGGCGATAGCCGACCGCGGTCGCCCACGGGTCGCCGAGGCTTCCGCGGCTCTCGCCGCCCCCGAGCCCGTCGAGTCCGTCGGTGCCGGGGCCGGTGCCGACATCGACGCCGTATCCGAAGCATCCGATCGCGATCGCGAAAGCAGGGCCACGTGCTGACCGTCGACTTCTCCCGGTTCCCGCTCGCCCCGGGCGACCGAGTCCTGGACCTCGGCTGCGGTGCCGGCCGGCACGCCTTCGAGTGTTACCGGCGCGGCGCGCAGGTCGTGGCCCTCGACCAGAACGCCGAGGAGATCCGCGAGGTCGCCAAGTGGTTCGCGGCGATGAAGGAGGCCGGCGAGGCACCCGAGGGAGCCACCGCGACGGCCATGGAGGGCGACGCCCTCGCCCTGCCCTTCCCCGACGAGTCCTTCGACGTCGTGATCATCTCCGAGGTCATGGAGCACATCCCGGACGACAAGGGCGTCCTCGCGGAGATGGTGCGGGTGCTCAAGCCGGGCGGCCGGATCGCCATCACCGTCCCGCGCTACGGCCCCGAGAAGGTCTGCTGGACCCTCTCCGACGCCTACCACGAGGTCGAGGGCGGCCACATCCGCATCTACCGGGCGGACGAGCTGCTCGCGAAGATCCGCGAGGCCGGCCTGAAGCCGTACGGCACCCACCACGCCCACGCGCTGCACTCGCCGTACTGGTGGCTGAAGTGCGCCTTCGGCGTCGACAACGACAAGGCGCTGCCGGTGCGGGCGTACCACAAGCTGCTGGTCTGGGACATCATGAAGAAGCCGCTCGCCACCCGGGTCGCCGAGCAGGCGCTGAACCCGCTCATCGGCAAGAGCTTCGTGGCGTACGCGACCAAGCCGCACCTGCCGCGCCTGTCCGGTCAGGCGGCGGACGCCGGGCAGGCCGCGAAGGCCGGGCGGACGGACAAGGCCGGTCGGGCCGCGAAGACCGGGGCGGACGCCACGTGACCACGCCCCGGACAGAACACCTCGTCCTGCCCGGGGTCCTCACCGCCGAGCAGGCCGCCGCGACCGTCACCGGCATCCTCGCCGTGCAGCGTGAGGACGGCGCGATCCCGTGGTTCCGGGGCCACCACCTCGACCCGTGGGACCACACCGAGGCCGCGATGGCCCTGGACGCGGCGGGCGAGCACGAGGCCGCCGAGCGGGCGTACAACTGGCTGGCCCGGCACCAGAACGACGACGGTTCCTGGTTCGCCGCGTACGCGGACGGCGCCTTCGACGACGTCACCGACCGGGGGCGGGAGACGAACTTCGTCGCCTACATCGCCGTGGGCGTCTGGCACCACTACCTGTCCACCGGTGACGACACCTTCCTGGACCGCATGTGGCCGGCCGTCTACGCGGCCGTCGAGTACGTGCTGCGGCTCCAGCAGCCCGGCGGGCAGATCGGCTGGCGGCGCGACGACGACGGCACCCCGACCGCCGACGCGCTGCTCACCGGCTCCTCGTCCGTGCACCAGGCGCTGCGCTGCGCGCTGGCGATCGCCGAGCAGCGCGAAGAGCCGCAGCCGGACTGGGAGTTGGCGGTGGGCGCGCTGCGGCACGCCATCCGGCGCCACCCCGAGCGGTTCCTCGACAAGGACCGCTACTCGATGGACTGGTACTACCCCGTGCTGGGCGGCGCGTTGACCGGCACGGAGGCCAAGTCCCGCATCGAGGCCGACTGGGAGCGGTTCGTGGTCCCGGGGCTCGGCGTGCGCTGTGTCGTCCCCAACCCGTGGGTCACGGGCGGCGAGTCGGCCGAACTCGCCCTGGCCCTGTGGGTGATGGGCGAGTCCGACCGGGCTCTGGAGATCCTTCAGTCGATCCAGCATCTGCGCGACGCGGAGTCGGGCCTGTACTGGACGGGGTTCGTGTTCGAGGACGAGGCGATCTGGCCCCGGGAGCTGACCACCTGGACCGCGGGGTCGCTGCTGCTCGCCGTGGCGGCCCTCGGTGGCCACGAGGCCACCTGCGCCGTGTTCGGCGGGGAGCAACTGCCGTCCGGCCTGGAGGCGGACTGCTGCGCTTGACGCGTCCCCGGGGCGGGTCGCAGGACCCGTCCCGGGACCCGCCCCGGGATCCGCGTCAGTGGCGGTGGACCCGGTTGGCGATCGCGTGGCCGATGAACAGGTAGACGACCGCTGCCAGGCCGTACCCTGCCACCACCCGCGCCCACGCCTCGTCGAACGTGAACAGGTCACGTGACCAGCCGGCCAGCCAGTTGGCCGCGTCATGCACGAACTGGACCAGGTCGTTGCCCCGGTTGGCGTCCAGCAGGTACATGAGGATCCACAGCCCGAGGATGACGGCCATGACGTCCGCGACCACCGCTATGACCGTTCCGGCGGAGTTGGAACCACTGCGATATCGAGACATGACTTCCGTCTGGCCCCGGAATCCCGGTTGAAACGTGGAGTGTTCGCTCTCCGTGCGCCCGTGGCTATGAGTTGAGCTCCGCCAGCACCCGCAGGGTCGTCCGGTCCGGGGCGACCACCAGCAGGTCCGTCACCGGCCCCTTGCGCCAGGACTCCAGCCGCTCCGCGACCCGTTGACGCGGGCCGACCAGCGAGATCTCGTCGGCGAAGGCGTCCGGGACGGCCAGCACCGCCTCCTCGCGCCGCCCGGCCAGGAAGAGCTCCTGGACGCGCCGGGCCTCCTCCTCGTATCCCATGCGGGCCATCAGGTCGGCGTGGAAGTTGCGGGTCGCGTGCCCCATGCCGCCGATGTAGAAGCCGAGCATGGTCTTCACGGGGAGCAGCCCCTCGGCGACGTCGTCACAGATCCGTGCCTGGGCGAGGGGCGCGACCCGGAAGCCCGGGGGCAGTTCCGCCACCGCCGGGCCGTACGCGTCCGGCCGGTCCGGCGACCAGTACAGCGGCAGCCACCCGTCCGCGATGCGGATCGTCTGGGCCACGTTGCGCGGGCCCTCCGCGCCCAGCATCACCGGCAGGTCGGGGCGCAGGGGGTGGGTGATGGACCTGAGCGGTCTGCCGAGGCCGGTCGCGTCCGGGCCGCGGTAGGGGTGGGAGTGGAAGCGGCCGTCCAGTTCCACCGGCGCCCGGCGGCGCAGCACCTGGCGTACCACGTCCACGTACTCCCGGGTCGCGGTCAGGGGGGACGCCGGGAACGGCCGGCCGTACCAGCCCTCCACCACCTGGGGTCCGGACAGGCCGAGCCCCAGCGTCATCCGGCCGCCGGAGAGGTGGTCCAGGGTCAGGGCGTGCATCGCGGTCGTCGTGGGGGAGCGGGCCGCCATCTGCGCCACCGCCGTGCCCAGTCCGATCGTCGACGTGCGGGCGGCGATCCAGGTGAGAGCGGTGAAGGCGTCCGAGCCCCAGGACTCCGCCGTCCACACGGAGTCGTACCCGAGCCGTTCCGCCTCGCGCGCCAGATCCACATGGTCGGGGGAGGGGCCGCGGCCCCAGTAGCCGAGCGCCAGACCTAGCCGCATGTACGTCTCCTGACGGTGTGTCAGACAAGGGGGACCGCGACTGTACGACAACGGCCCCCCGCCCGGAAGGGCGAGGGGCCGTGCGCGGAGCGGTGCGGGAGCCGGGGCTCAGCCGCGCTGGATGCCGGAGGCGTCCCGCAGGACGCCGCGGCGGCCGTCCTGGGTCTGGGCGATCAGGCCCTGGGAGCCCTGCTCGACCGCGAGGTACCAGGTGCCCGGCGCCAGTTCGGCGATCGGCATGGGCGCGCCGTCCTCCGCGTACAGCGGACGCGGCACCGGCACGGCGAACCAGAACGGGGAGAAGTCCCCGCCCGACGGCTGCGCCGGACCCGGCTGGGCGCCGAACGGCGGCTGACCCGGCTGGCCCTGCTGCGGCGGGCCGCCGAACGCCGACGGCTGCTGCGGGGCGCCCGGGTAGCCGTAACCGGCGGGCGGCTGCGCGCCGTACGGCTGCGGGGCGGCCGGCCTCGGCGCCGGGACGAGCGCGGCCTGGAGGGCGGGCACCAGCGGGGTGGCGATCGCGCCTGCGGCCAGCAGCAGCGCGGCGATCAGGCCCAGGATCAGACCGGCGCCCGTGTCGATCTCGGTGCTGCCGAAGGTGTCGCTGAACGCGCCCAGCGGGTCGACGATCGTCCAGAACGCCGTCCACGCGGCGAAGACCGTCAGCGCGACGCCGAACTGCCCCAGGTCGAGGCCGACCACCTTGCGCGGCTGAGGCAGCGCGCGGGAGACGACGATCAGGGCGGCACCGATGATTCCGCCGAGATACATGCTCATTACGAGGCCGAGGTTGTCCCAGGCGTTCGGGACATCACTGCCGGAGCCGTCGAACGTGTCCAGGAACGACGCGATGAACAGCAATACCGCTGCTCCGATCACCACGCCGTCGCCTCGAGTGAGGGAGCGGATATTCACTTCAGGTCCTTCGTCAGTCGTCTCGTCATCGGTACACGCATACACATGTCGGTAGAGGCGTCGCTGTCACCATGTCGCCGTCAGGCCCCTGTGTGAAGCGCGGGGGTGGCCCCTCATCGTAGGGACGACACTATCGTCACCACGATCGCGCTGTCCGCCGGGATGAGCGCCCTGATCACTACCCGCGCAGGAAACTCACGATTCCCTCAGAGATCCCCTGCGCCGCCTTCTGCCGCCAGGCGCCACTGGTCAGCAGCGCCGCGTCCTTGGTATCGCGCATGTTGCCGCACTCGATGAACACCTTGGGAACCGTTGACAGATTGAGACCGCCCAGGTCCTCACGCGTGACGAGACCGGTGCCGTCGCCGACGTAGTTGGACGGTGAAGTGCCCGTCGCCCGGGTGAAGTCGCCCGCGATGAGCTTCCCGAGGTCCTTCGACGGGCCGACGATCGCACGGGTGTCGGCCACGCCCTCGTGCACCGCGCCCGGCAGGATCACGTGGAAGCCGCGCTGCCCGGCCCCGGCGCCGTCGGCGTGGACCGAGACGACCGCGTCGGCGTGCGCCGCGTTCCCGATCCGGGCACGCTCGTCGATACAGGGGCCGTACGGCCGGTCCCCGTCCTGCGTCAGCCGCACGGTGGCGCCCTGCTCCTGGAGCAGCGTGCGCAGCCGGTGGGCCACGTCCAGCGTGAACTCCGCCTCGCTGTAACCGGAGTTCGTGGACGTGCCCGTGGTGTCGCACTCCTTCCGGTGGGTGCCGATGTCCACCTTGCTGTTGATGTCGGCGGTGTGCCGGTAGTTGGTGGGGTTGTGGCCGGGGTCGATGACGACGACCTTGCCCTGGAGCGAGGCCGCGCCGGAACCGGCCGGGGCGGAGGCGGTGCTCGTACCGACGCCCGTCTTCCCGTCGCCGTCCGCGCCGTGCCCGCCGTCCGCGGGGGAGCTCAGCACGCTCGGCGCCGCCCCGGCGCCGGGGCCGCTCGTCCCGCCGCTCCCGGTCCCGCCCAGCGCCTCGTACGCCAGCCAGCCCAGCAGCGCCCCGGGCACGAGCGCGGCGAGGGCCACGGTCACCGGGCGGCGCAGCGGCGAGCGGCGCGGCCGCGAGGGGCCGAAGGGATCCGACGGTGCTGAGGGATCGGAGGGATCGAAGGGACCGGGGTTCGAGCCTGCGTACGACACGCCTGCCACCCTAACGGCCACCCCGACGAGGACTCAGCGGGACGACGCCGGACGGATGACGGACGGATGGGGGACGAAAGACGGACGGGAGGCGGGGGAGGCGGTGGGATGGAGCGGTGGGATCTCCGGGGTGCGGGCGGTGCCGTCGGTTTCCGGGAGGGGCGTCGGGGCGTGATGGTCTCGACCGGGTCGGTCGCGCCGCTCGCGCCGGGATCGCGATCCACGGAGCGGGGGGGAGAGGAGGGTGGTCGAAGCGGGCCGTCGGTGGTTCAGGAGGCGGTGAAGTCGGCCAGGTGGTCGGCGGCCCAGGCGGTGAACGGGCGGGCGGGGTGGCCGGTGAGCTCCTCGACGGTGCGGGTGAGGGAGACGGGCCTGCCGTCCGTGGACGCCCACCACGCGAGGAGGGCGTCGGCGTAGACGGCGGGGATGTGCCCGTCGGTCTGCTTCTTCCACTCGTCCGCGGTGACGTGCTCGACCGTGATGGCGCGGCCGGTGACGGCGGCGAGCCGGTCGATCTGCTCGGTGAACGTCAGCGACTCGGGTCCGGTGAGGGTGAACCGGCCGCCGCGGTGCCGCGGGTCGGTGAGGACCGCGTGGGCGGCCTCGGCCAGGTCGTTCTCGTGGACGGGGTCGGTGTGGGCGCCGGGGAAGGGCAGGCTGACGGGCCTTCCGGACCGGACGGACCAGGCCCAGGACGCGGCGTTGGAGGCGAAGGAGCCGGGCCGCAGGAGGGTGGTGGTGATCGGGGAGGCGAGCAGCGCCCGCTCCACGGCCAGATGGGAGCCGGCCAGGGGGTCGTCCTCCGGCGCGGCGTCGAGCACGCCCAGCACGCTCGAGCTGGACAGCAGCACGACGTGGGTGACGCCCGCGTGGTGGGCGTGGTCGGCGAACTCGGTGACGTGGTCGGGGGTGGCGTAGAGGAAGACGGAGGTGACGCCGGTCAGGGCGGCGGGGAAGGTCGCCGGGTCGGTGAGGTCCAGGGCGACGGCCTCGACGCCGGACGGCGGGGTGAGGTCCGCGGGGGCGGCGGAGCCGACCCGCACGGGTATGCCGTCGGCGTGCAGGAGGGCGAGCAGCCGGGTGGCGACCGCGCCGCGGCCTCCGGTGATCAGGATCATGACGGTTCCTTTCCTTGTTCTCGGGCACTCGGCGCGAACGACGTTCGTGGCGAACGGTGTTCGTGCAGCTGTGGCCGCGACACTAGGGAACGAACAGTGTTCGTGTCAAACATTGTTCGTCACGGTCGGCGTTCGTGGCGACCGGCGTTCGTGACCGTTACCCTCTCCCCGTGACCCCCGAGCCGATCAGCCGCCGCGCGCGGCCCGCCAAGGCCCCCCTCAGCCGCGAGGCGATCGTGCGGGCCGGGCTGGCCATCCTCGACCGCGACGGGCTGGACGCGCTGACCATGCGGCGCGTCGCCAAGGAGCTCGACACCGGACCGGCCTCGCTCTACGTGTATGTCGCCAACCGCGACGACCTGATGGCCGCGATGCTCGACGAGGCGCTCGCCCGGGTCCCGCTCACCGCGCAGGGCACCTGGCGCGAGCAGTTGCACGCGCTGGTCGCGGCCACCGTGGAGGCCATGAGCCGGCACGAGGGGCTGGCCGCCGTCGCCCTCGGCGCGATCCCCACCGGGGCCAACGCCCTGCTCGTCCTCGACCGCATGCTCGCGCTGCTCAAGCAGGGCGGCCTGGACGACGTCACCGCCGCCTGGGCCGTCGACCTGCTGCATCTCCACAGCGCCGCGGCCGCCGCCGAACAGAGCGCCTATCTCACCAAGGGGGGCAAGGAGGACGCCGTGGTGGCCGACGCCGACCGTCACTACGCCGCCCTGCCCGCCGACCGCTACCCGATGCTCACCGCGCTGCGGGCGGCCCTGTTCTCGCCCGGCGACCGCGACACCTGGGCCCTGGACGTGCTGCTCAACGGCATCCTCCAGACCCCCGCCCGCTGACCCGCCGCCCGCCTCTCGCGCGACCCGCCGACTGTCCCCCCCGCTGCCGGGCTGCCCGCAGCCCCGCCGCCCGCCCCTGCTCCCGGGCAGCCCCGCCCGCCGGGGCCGGCTCCGCCCGCCGACGGGCTGTCGCCCGCCGGGGCCGGCTCCGCCCGCCGACGGGCTGTCGCCCGCCGGGGCCGGGCCGTCCTCCGGGCGCTTCTTCAAGAGAAGATAAAGAAATCGTTAGTACGCCAAAGCATCGGAATAGTTGCCCATGCATACAGGTTCAGCTCCCATGTAATCCCCGAACGACCCCCGAACGACCGCCCCGGAGGCCCCACCTCATGACGCACACGACGACCGGCAGGCCCACCCGCGAAGCGAGCGGAGCCGTGGTCCCGGTGCTCGCCTTCGCGGGCATCGTGGTCGCGGTGATGCAGACCCTGCTCGTCCCGGTCATCAAGGACCTGCCCCAGCTGCTGGGCACCGCGCCCAGCAACGCCACCTGGGTCCTGACCTCGACACTGCTGTCGGGCGCCGTGGCCACCCCGATCATGGGCCGCCTGGGCGACCTCTACGGCAAGCGGCGCATGCTCATCGCCAGCCTCGCCGTCATGGTCGTCGGCGCCCTGGTCAGCGCCCTCACCAGCGACCTGATCACGATGATCGTCGGCCGCACCCTCCAGGGCTTCGCGATGGGCGCGATCCCGCTCGGCATCGGCCTGATGCGGGACATGCTGCCGCGCGAGAAGCTCGGCTCGGCGATGGCCCTGATGAGCTCCTCGATCGGCGTCGGCGGCGGCCTCGCCCTGCCGCTCGCGGCCCTGATCGCCCAGCACGCCGACTGGCACGCCCTGTTCTACGGCGCCGCCGGCCTCGGCGCGCTCGCCATCGCCCTCACGCTCCTCGTCGTCCCCGAGTCCCCGGCGCGCGCCGAGGGCACCTTCGACGTCGTCGGCGCGATCGGCCTCTCCACCGGCCTGGTGCTCTTCCTGCTCCCGATCACCAAGGGCAGCGACTGGGGCTGGACCTCCGGCACCACCCTCGGCCTCTTCGGCGCCGCGGCCGTCGTCCTCGTCCTGTGGGGCGTGATGGAGCTGCGGCTGAAGGCCCCGCTCGTCGACCTGCGCACCACGGCCCGGCCGGCCGTCCTCTTCACCAACCTGGCCTCGATCATGGTCGGCGTCTCGTTCTACGTCGTCTCCCTGGTCCTGCCGCAGCTGCTCCAGCTGCCGAAGGCCACCGGCTACGGCCTCGGCCAGTCGATGGTCGTCGCCGGTCTGCTCGTCGCGCCGCTCGGCCTGACGATGATGTTCACCGCGCCCGTCTACGCCAAGCTGTCCGCCAAGTACGGCCCCAAGTTCACCCTGATCCTCGGCATGCTGATCATCGCGATCGGCTACGGCGCCGGCCTCGGCCTGATGAGCGCCGCCTGGCAGAGCCTCGTGATCGCCGTCGTCCTCGGCGCCGGTATCGGCCTCGCGTACTCCTCCCTGCCCGCGCTGATCGTCGGCGCGGTCCCGGCCTCGGAGACCGGCGCGGCCAACGGCCTCAACACCCTGATGCGGTCCATCGGCACCTCGGTGTCCAGCGCCGTCATCGGCATGGTGCTGGCCAACACCGCGAACGACGTCGGCGGCGTCGCCGTACCGACCATGCACGGCTTCCGCGTCTCCTTCCTGATCGCCACCGGCGCCGTCGCGGTCGGCCTGCTCCTCGCCCTCTTCCTGCCGAGGCAGCCCCGCCCCTCGGCCGTGCCGCAGCTGCGCGCCAGCAGCGAGGAGGAAGCCAACCTCAAGCACGCCGAGGAGGTCCTGCGCGGCTTCCGCGGCCGGGTCCTGGACGCCGACGGCGCCCCGGTCGCCCGCGCCAAGGTCACGCTCATCGACCGCCGCGGCCGCCAGGCCGGCGCCACCCTGTCGCAGGAGGACGGCAGTTACGCCCTCGCCGTCCCGGCCCGGGGCGCCTACGTCCTCGCCGCCAAGGCCACCGGCCACGGCCCGCTGGCGAGTTCCGCGACCCACGCGGGCGACGAGCGTCCGGTCGACCTGGACCTGGCCCTGCCGGGCGAGACGGTCGACGCCTGACCCCGCCGGACCCGGCCCCGTCCGGTCCGCGCGCCTCCCGGCCCGTCGTTTCCGCACCCCCTGTCGCCCCGGCGGCGGGGGGTGCGGCAGCATGGGCGGCCGTACGCACCGACGACCCACGCGTACGCGCCACCGCCCGTACGGCACGCACCACCGCCCACCCGCACGCACACCGGAGGACCCCCATGCCCGCGGCACCCAAGCCCGACATCCTGGCCGCGTTCGAGGCGGCGAAGGGGTTCATGCCGGTCGACGAGGGACTCGCGCTGTACGCGGCCGCCGTCGAGGCAGGGGCGCTCGGCCTGCCGCTGCTCGAGGTCGGCACCTACTGCGGGCGCTCCACGATCCTGCTCGCGGACGCCGCCCGGCAGGCCGGGGTCAGCGCGCTCACGCTCGACCACCACCGCGGCAGCGAGGAGCAGCAGCCGGGCTGGGACTACCACGACCCGGAGACCGTCGACCCCGAGGTCGGCCTGATGGACACCCTGCCCGCCTTCCGCCGGACCCTGCACCGCGCGGGCCTGGAGGAGCACGTGGTCGCCCTGGTCGGCCGCTCGCCGCGCATCGCCGCGTTCTGGAACTCCCCCCTCGGCCTGGTCTTCGTCGACGGCGGCCACACCGACGAGCACGCCACCTCCGACTACGAGGGCTGGGCGCCGCATGTCGCCGAGGGCGGACTCCTCGTCATCCACGACGTGTTCCCCGACCCGGTCGACGAGTTCACCGGCCAGGCCCCCTACCGCGTCTACCTGCGCGCCCTGGACTCCGGCGCCTTCACCGAGGTCTCGGGCACCGGCTCGCTGCGGGTGCTGCGGCGGACGGGCACGGGCATCTAGGACGCGTCGGCACGGGCGGGGCGTGCGGGCTCACGGCCGGGGGGCCGTCCTCCGGCGCCGCCGCCGGTACGCCGCCGCCAGGCCGACGACGGCCAGCCCGCCCGCGATCCACGCCCAGGGGTGTCCGGAGAGGACGCGGTAGGGCGGGGCGGGTGACGCGTCGAGCGGGATGACGGCGAGGTCGTTGGCCGGGGTGCGGTCGAACGGGTTGTACGTGCGGATGGAGCCCTTCGCGCCCGGGACCTGCCGGTCGATGCGGATGTGGAAGTCGATCGCGGTCGTGCCGCCCTCGTGCCGGACCTCGTAGAACCGGTCGTAGCCGATCTCGCAGACGAAGGCGCCCCCCGGCTTCCCGGGCCGCTCGCACGCCCACGTCCCGCCGTCGTCCTCGAAGGTGAACGGGATCGAGGTGACCGTGGTGCCCTCCGGCGGGACCACCTCGAAACGGCCCCGCTCCTCGTCGCCCTGTATCCGGCCGGGCCCGAGGTCCTCCAGCCCGAGCCGTACCTTCACCGTGTCGCCGACCCGCCCCCGCACGGTCGCGGTGACCGGACGGTAGTCGGCCTGCACGGTGGTGGTGATCGCGACCCTGCCCTGAGTGTCGTCGAAGCCCCGGGCCGCCGTGCGGACCAGGGTGAGCGGGGAGCCGGCGCCGCGCACGGTGTGGTCGGCGGGACGGTTCGCGGGCGACGACCAGGTGTAGGTCACCTCGCCGGTCAGGGCCCCGGGCGGCGTGACCGTGTAGACCAGCGGCGCGCTGGTCCGGTAGGCGGCGCCGGCCGCGGCCTTCGTCGGGAAGGCGCACCAGGCGGAGGTGGGCGCGGGGCCCGCGTAGAAGCAGTTGCTGTGCAGCGCGGTCAGCGTCACCCCCTCCGACGCGTCGACCTGGAGGGCGACGCCCTGCCCGGTGGGGAAACGGGTGTTGTTGGCGAACCGGGCCGTCACGTTCGCGGACTCGCCCGGCGCCAGCCCGCTCACGCCCTTCTCCTGTCCCGGCGCGGACAGCGTCGGCCCGCCGACGGTCATCCGGGTGCTGCCGGTGATGGTGGGCGCGTTGTCGGCGGTCGCGGTGTAGGTCACCGTCCCGCTGTCGCCCGGCTCGACGCCGTCCACCCCGAGGAGGGTGAGGGGCGTGTAGCTCTCGCCGTCGCCGTTCTGCAGGGTGCCGTAGTCGCAGGTGTAGACCGCGCCCCGGACCGTGCAGGCCTCCTTGTCGCCGAGCCGGGCGACGCCCTCGAGGCCCGACGCGTCCACGACCACCCGGACGTTGCGGGCCGGTTCGCCGCTCTCGCTCGCCTCGACGTGGACCGGGACGGCGAAGCTGTCGTTCGGGGCGGCCCCGGCCCCTTGGTCGGCGTTGTACATGACGAAGCTCTCGGCGGTCTCGAACCGGATCACGACCTGCTCGGAGCCGTCGGCCGCGGCGGGCGCCACCGCCGTGGCGAAGAGTGCCGCGACACTCGCCGCCGACGCGGCCGTACGCCTGAGGAGCCGTATCGGTAAGGACATGCGGGCACTATGCCAGCGGCGGTCCCGACCTCTACAGCCAGCCCTGCTGCCGAGCCTCCCGCATCGCCTCCATGCGGTTGCGGGTCCCCGTCTTCCCGATGGCGGAGGACAGGTAGTTGCGGACCGTGGACTCCGAGAGGTGCAGCCTGGCCGCGATGTCGGAGACGGCCGCGCCGTCCACGGAGGCCTTCAGGACGTCGCGCTCGCGGGCGGTGAGCGGATTCGGGCCGGCGCTCAGCGCGGCCGCGGCCAGCGCCGGGTCCACGACCGTCTCGCCGGCCAGCACCCGGCGGATCGCCGCCGCCAGCTCCTCCACCGGGCCGTCCTTGACGAGGAACCCCGCGGCCCCGGCCTCCATGGCCCGGCGCAGATAGCCCGGCCGGCCGAACGTGGTCAGGATCAGCACCCGGCAGCCGGGCGCCTGGTCGCGCAGCTCGGCGGCCGCCTCCAGCCCGCTGATGCCGGGGAGTTCGATGTCGAGGAGCGCGACGTCAGGCCGGTGCAGAAGCGCCGCGTCCACGATCGCGTCCCCCGTGCCCACCTGCGCGACGACCTCGATGTCGGTCTCCAGCCCGAGCAGCAGGGCCAACGCCCCGCGCATCATGCCCTGGTCCTCCGCGAGCAGCACCCTGATGCAACGGGTGGGGCGGTGGTCCTGGGGCATCTCGTTCACGGGCCAACCCGGCATCTCGGTCACGGCCCCAGGTTAGGCCCGACGGCCACGGACGGCACGGTGTCCGCGGGGTGCGCGGCGGTGGCCGACTGCGGTGCGGCGGCGGGGGCCCGTGTCCTGTGGGGTTCGCCGGTGCCGGTGCCGGTGCCGGTGCCGGTGTCGCTGTCGCTGTCGCTGTCGGTTCTCGTCCCGGCCGTGGCCTCGGCATCGCTCCCGGTGGTCGTCCGTACGGGGGTTCCGGCGCCGGTGGCCGTCCCGGCGGTGGGTGCGGTGCCGGTGGTCGTCCCGGCGGTGGTTCCGCTGTCGGTCCGCGTCCCGGTGAGGGTGTCCGGGGAGGCGTCCGGCCGGGACATCGGGAGTTCCAGCGGCAGTTCCGCCGTGACCGTGAAGCCGCCGTGCGGTCCCGGGCCCGCCGTCAGGGTGCCGCCCGCCGCCGCCAGCCGCTCGCGCAGGCCGGTGAGGCCGGTGCCGCCGCCCGGCGCGCAGCCGCCGTCGCCGCATGCGTGGTGGTCCCCTCCGCCGTCCCCGTCGCGCCTGTCGCCGCCGTCGTCCGTCACCGTCAGCCGGACCCGTTCCGGGGTGCCCGACACGGTGATCCCGCAGTGGCTCGCGTCGCTGTGCCGGACGACGTTGGTGACCGCCTCGCGCACCACCCAGCCGAGCAGGGCCGAGGTCTTCGCGTCCGGCGGCGGCCCCGACCGGCTCACCGACGGTTCGACGCCCGCCGCCGTGAGGGCCGAGCGGGCCCGGTCCAGTTCGCCCGCCAGGCTGCTCTCGCGGTACCCGGTGACCGCCTCGCGGATCTCGGTCAGCGCCTGACGGCCCACCGCCTCGATGTCGGTGACCTGGGAGAGGGCCGCCTCCATGTCGCGCGGCGCCAGCCGCCGGGCGGCCTCCGATTTCACCACGATCACCGACAGGGTGTGGCCGAGCAGGTCGTGCAGATCGCGGGAGAAGCGCAGCCGCTCCTCCTCCACCGCCCGGCGGGCGAGTTCCTCGCGGGCGGCGCGCAGCTCCCGTACGGCCTCGGAGAGGGAGAGGATCGCGGCCGTCACCATCGTGGAGATCCAGGTGGCGTAGGCGATGGTGAGGCCCTCCCAGCCGTCCCGGGCGCAGGCGACCGCGCCCGCCAGGACGGCGACCCCGGTACCGATGCTCCGCAGCTGCGGGCCCCGCAGCACCGCGCCCGTCGCCAGGCCGAACAGGGGGAGGAAGAGCAGCCAGCTGCCGCCGTAGCCGAGGGCGAGTCCGCAGGTCACGAGGCCCAGCAGCGCCAGCGCCACCCGCGTGGAGGTCGCGTCGCGGGTCTGCTTCACGAAGGCGCGGAAAGCGACGTAGATGTAGAGCGAGTTGAACGTCAGCAGGCCCAGGCCGCCGATCCACGGGTCCGCTTCGCCCTGGAAGAGGTTGGAGAACGCGCCCATCCCCATCAGCAGCCACGGCAGCAGGGAGAAGCCGCTGGCCGGCGGACCGGGGTCCTCGGGGACCTGTCCGGCCGGGCGGGCGCCGCGGTACTCGGCCTTGCAGCGCTCCTTCTCCGCTCTCCCGTGCCGCCGGCGCTCCGACGCCGTACGGAACGCCGAGCGCCAGGCGTCCCTGCGCCCGTCCGCTGCGCGGCGTCGGTCCTCGAATGACCTGGTCATGTGTCCGTCCCCCGTTCCCGCGTGCTCCACGGTGATGTGCCTGTCCTCGACGCTACGTTTCCGGGCCCGCTCGCGGCAGTGCCGGATGTACGCGGTCGGGCAGGACAAATGTCATCGACAGCTGTTTCTGACATGCCGTCAGGTGTCTTCACAACTTTCGGGGCCTGGGCTATACAGGGGGTCGCCGCACTGGAACGCGTTCTAGATCCGTTCTGGGCAGGGCGGGTTCCGCGGCCCCGTGACGGCCTCGGTGCGGCCGATCGGTGCGGACGGCCGTGCCGAGGTCTTGGAACGATGCGATCGATCCTGTCGATCCGAGCGATCAGGAGCTCCATGCCCATCGACGCAGCCAAGGCGCTCGCCGCCGAACCCCGGACCGGCGAGATCACCTGGGACCGCCGGGACGTCCAGCTGTACCACCTCGGCATCGGCGCGGGCGTCCCGGCCACCGACCCCGACGAACTGCGCTACACGCTGGAGTCCCGGCTGCACGTCCTGCCGAGCTTCGCCACCGTCGCGGGCTCCGGCTCGCCCGGCGTGATCAGCGGACTGTCCATGCCCGGCGTCGAGGTCGACCTCGCCCGGGTCCTGCACGGCGGCCAGCGCCTGGAGCTCCACCGTTCCATCCCGGTGACCGGCCGGGCCACCGCCACCGGACGCATCGCCGCCGTGTACGACAAGGGCAAGGCCGCCGTCCTCGTCATGCGCACCGAGGTCGCCGACGCGGACGGGCCGCTGTGGACCAACGACGCCCAGATCTTCGTCCGGGGAGAAGGCGGCTGGGGCGGCGACCGGGGGCCCTCCGCGCGGCTCGACCCGCCCGCCGGTGAGCCCGACAAGGTGGTCGAACGGGCCGTCCGCGAGGACCAGGCCCTCCTCTACCGCCTCTCCGGCGACTACAACCCGCTCCACGCCGACCCGGAGTTCGCGAAACTCGCCGGCTTCGACCGGCCCATCCTGCACGGCCTGTGCACCTACGGCATCACCCTCAAGGCGGTCGTCGACACACTGCTCGACGGCGACGTGGGCCGGGTGCGCCGCTACGCCACGCGCTTCGCCGGGGTGGTGTTCCCGGGGGAGACCCTGCGCATCCGCATGTGGCGCGGGGAAGGCGCGGTCCGGGTGGCCGTGAGCGCGGTGGAACGGGACGACGCGCCCGCCCTCGCCGACACGATCGTCGAACACTCCTGAACGACCCGGACCGCCCGGGCCGACTGAGCCACCCGGCCACCTGAGCCACCCGGGTTACCCGCACCACCCGGCCACCTGGGCCACCCGCACCACCCGCACCCGAACCACCCCCAGCAGCAGCTGAATTCACCTCCAGAACCGTCCAGCATCCGAGGGGACCCCGAGGGGAGCCGCACCATGCGCGCAGCCGTACTGCACGAGATCGGCCAGGACAAGCTGGAGGTCCTCGACGACGTCGAGGCGGTGGGATTCGGCCCCGGACGGGTCAGGATCCGGGTGCGGGCCACGGGCCTGTGCCACTCGGACCTGTCCGCGATGGGCGGGGTGCTCCCGCAGCCCGCGCCCTTCGTGCCGGGCCACGAGGGTGCGGGCGAGGTCCTGGAGGTGGGCGAGGGCGTCACCCGGGTGAAGCCGGGAGACCGGGTCGTCGTCTGCTGGCTGCCGGCGTGCGGGGCGTGTCCCGCCTGCAAGCGCGGCCAGACCGAACTGTGCCTGGCCGGGTTCATGAACGCGGGCACCCCCAACTTCCGCCGCCCCGGCGGAGACGTCTTCGGCTTCGCCGGCACCGGAACCTTCGCCGAGGAGGTCGTCGTCGACGCGGGCTGCGCGGTCCCCATCCCCGACGACGTCCCCTTCGACATCGCCGCGCTCATCGGCTGCGGAGTGACCACCGGCCTCGGCGCCGCCCTCAACACGGCCGACGTGGAGGCCGGTTCGTCGGTCGCCGTCATCGGCTGCGGTGGCGTCGGGATCTCCGCCGTCCAGGGAGCGCGGCTCAAGGGCGCCGCCGAGATCGTCGCCGTCGACCCGGTCGCCTCGCGCCGGGAGGCAGCCCTGGAGTTCGGCGCCACGAAGGCCGTCTCGCCGGACGAGCTGCCCGGAGCGAAGCAACTGGTCACGGGAGGCGAGGGGTTCGACTACGTCTTCGAGGTCGTCGGCCGCTCCGCCACCGCGCGCACCGCGTACGACAACACCCGGCGCGGCGGCACCCTCGTCGTCGTCGGCGCGGGCGCCATGGACGACTTCCTCCAGCTCAACATGTTCGAGCTGTTCTTCGACGAGAAGCGGATCCTGCCCTCGATGTACGGCGGCGGGGACGTCCTGAGCTCCTACGAGCGGACGATCTCCCTGTGGCGGGCCGGCCGGATCGACCTGGCGAGCCTGATCACCCACCGCGTGCCGCTCACCGAGATCAACGAGGCGCTGGACCAGATGCGCACCGGTGCCGCGCTCCGCACGTGCATAGAGATCTGAGGAGGAGCATCCGGATGGCACTGCCACTCGAGGGGCTGGCCGCGATCGTCACCGGCGCGGGACGCGGCCTCGGCCGCGCCGAGGCGCTGGAGCTCGCCCGACTGGGCGCGGCCGTCGTCGTCAACGACTACGGCCGCCCCGGCCGGGACGGATCGGGCGAGGCGTCGGCCGGTCCCGCCGAGGAGGTGACGCGGGAGATCCGGTCGGCCGGCGGCACCGCCCTCGCCCACACCGGGGACGTCGCCGACTTCGAACAGGCGCGTGCGCTGGTCGACTTGGCGGTCGGCGAGTTCGGCAGACTCGACGTGCTCGTCAACAACGCGGGCATCCTGCGCGACCGCATGGTCTTCTCGATGGCCGAGGACGAGTGGGACACGGTGATCCGGGTCCATCTCAAGGGACACTTCAACACGACCCGCTTCGCCGCCGCCCACTGGCGCGACCGGTCCAAGGCGGCGGGCGGACCGGTGTACGGGCGGATCGTGAACACCTCCTCGGAGGCGTTCCTCGCGGGCTCGGCCGGACAGCCCAACTACGCGGCGGCCAAAGGGGGAATCGTCGGGCTGACGACCTCCACGGCGCTCGCCCTCGCCAAGTACGGGGTGACGGCCAACGCCATCTGCCCGCGCGCCCGCACCCGGATGACGGAGGACGTCTTCGCCGGGTTCGCACAGCCCGACGAGGGCGCCCTGGACCCGCTCGCGCCCGAGCATGTGGCCCCGCTGGTGGGCTACTTGGCCTCACCGGCCGCCGCCGGGATCAACGGCCAGCTGCTCGTCGCGCACGGCGGCATGGTCGCCGTCGTCGAACGCCCCCGGGTGCGGGCGAAGTTCGACAGCAAGGAGGACGTGTTCTCCTACGAGGAGCTGGACGCCGTCCTCGGCGCGCACTTCGCGGACCGGCCCCGGGGCGAGACCTTCGCCGCGGCGGAGGTGCTGGGACTCCGGCGAGGGCAGGAATAGCGCAGGAGTCACCCAGGGACAGGCGCAGCCCGCAGAGGCGGAGGCTGGTGCTGGGCTGGGCTGGGCAGGGAAGATGAGCAGGAGCCCCGACAGGAGTCGGGATGCGTGAAGGGGCTCCGGTCGTCCTCGGACGAGCGGAGCCCCTTCGGCGTGCGGCGTACCGTCAGACAGTCGCCTCGGCCCTGTCCTGGGCCCAACCGTCGGCCCAGCTGTCGGCCTTGTTCTCGGCCGGCTTGCGGTGTCGGCCGTGCGGGGCCGAGTCACCGTCGTGGGACGAGACCGGGCCACGGTGTCGGCCGTGTCCGGCCGTCTCCTGGGAGTCGGCGGCCAGCGGCTGCCTCGTGCTTGTGTCGCTCATCGGAAGAATTCACCCCGTCAACATGATCTTTCTTTACAGCCGGGCGATTTTATCCGGCCCACCGAGGGGCTGATCCAGGCGGCCACGCCAACCGCTGCTACTTCGTTACAAGTCGGCCGAGGGGGGCTTGCTGAAGGGGGACCGGACGGGCGACGGCGGGCGCCGGGCGTGCCGGTCCGTCGAGCGGTGGGGCCGCTTCGGACGGCGTCGACGACGGTGCAGGCGAAGGCGGAGCGGTGAGCGGTGCCGTCAGCGGCGCCACCCCGCACGGCTCCGCCTCCGTGGCGTACGGAAGCCGGAGCACGCCGTCCGGCGTCCATACTCCACTGCCCGCCAACCACCCTTCAGGCGCGGGAAGTTGATGCAGTCGGCGGTCGGCCGGACGCCATACGCCCACCCAGGTGGCGAAGGGGCTGTCGATGCGGAGCGCCACCGCGCAGGCCTCGGGCAGGAGTGCTTGGCCCGGCTGGCTCGCGAAGGGGGTGAGAGCGAGGTCCGGCGGATGCAGCGACTCCGGGAAGCGGACCGGCAGCGTGCTGCCGAGGACCCCCCAGCCCAGGCGCGCCTCGCCCGGCGAGGGCGCGTCCGAGCGGATGAGCAGCAGCCCGCTGTCGGGGTCGGCGAGCAGCAGGCGGTCGTCGCTGTCGGCGGCGATCTGCAGCAGGGGCGACACCTCGCCGCCGCGCTCCAGGTCCACGACGATCGTCTTGGTGCGGCCGCCGACCTCCCGGTCCAGTGCGAGCATGCGGCCCGTCCGGTCCAGCCAGACGCCGCCCGAGCAGCGGCCGGGGATCTCGGCGAGGTACTCGGGGCCGAAGGCGCCGCCCGCGACCAGCCACACAGTCGTCGTGCGGAGGCCGACGGCGAGGGCGTACGCGCGTTCGCCGCACGGCGCCGGGGGGAGCAGGCGCAGCCGGGTGCCCTCGTCCGGGCACTCGACCGCGCCGAGCGGCAGCTCGCCCGTGCCGGGACCGGTCGGATACAGCAGCGAGAACGCGTGCCGTCCCTCGATCGGCCGCCGGATCAGGACCCGGCCGTCGGCCATCGGCTGAACCTCGGTGCCGGGTTCCTCCGGCTGGTTGCCGGGCAGCGGCACGGCGTACGGTTCGGGGCCGTCCAGGGTCCAGCGCTCGGGGAACCAGGAGTCCCCGGCCCGGGCGAGCCGCGCGGCGTAGGCGCCCCCCGCGGTGATCACGCAGTCGGCCTCGCTGCCCCGGCCCACGTCGTCCATGTCCCCGCCCCCGCCCGCACGGCGAAGCACGTCCATGTCCCCGCCCCCGCCCGCACGACGAAGCATGTCCATGTCCCCGCCCCCGCCCGCACGACGAAGCACGTCCACGTCGCCGACCCGGCCCGTACGGCCGGTCGCGGTCAGGTGACCGGCCTCGCCCTCACGGCCGGTCGTGGGCACGCGGTCCCGGCCCTCTGCGCCGCCGGGGGTGAACCCACGGTCTTCCGCGAGTTCAGGGTCTTCCGCGACTCCATGGTCGTCCGCGAACCCGCGGTCCTCAGTGAACCCGCGGTCTTCCGTGAACCCGCGGTCTTCCGTGAACCCGCGGTCTGCTGTGAACCCGCGGTCCTCAGTGAACCCGCGGTCTGCTGTGAACCCGCGGTCCTCCCTGAACTCACGGCCCTCAGCGAGCCCACGGTCCTCAGCGAGCCCACGGCCCTCAGTGAACCCACGGCCCTCAGCGAGCCCACCGTCCTCAGTGAACCCACGGTCCTCAACGAACCCACCGTCCTCAGGAGCTCCAGCGACCTCCGTGTCCGCACGGTCCTCAGGGGGCGCGTGGCCCGCCGGGATCGCCGGGACGGGCGGGAGCACGTGCTCCGCCATGAGCGTGCGGCTCAGGTGGAGCCCCGCGTGTTCCTCCGCGGGCCCCTCCGCCTCCGGCGGGGGCTCGGCGGCGCCGTCCTCGGGGTCCTTCCCGTCCGCAGCGGTGGGCTCGATCGCACAGGCCGGCATCGTCATCGTTCGGTCACCTCCGGCGACGAAGCTAGTTTTCGTACGCGCGGACGTGGGACCGCCGGGCGGCCTTCTTCCCTCATAAGAGTGGTGCAGAAGCGATTCGCCTGAGGGTGATGGGAGGCCTGTGCATCGATCGGCCGCTCACCCCCGGCCGGCCGCCGCGGTGGCCGGGACGGCGTCGGCGGCACCGGTACAGGCCGGTGAGACGGCCAGGTAGCCTTTCCTCGTGCCCCGTCTGTCTGAAGTCATCGCCGCGCTGGACAACCTGTGGCCCGCCGAGCGGGCCGAGTCCTGGGACGCGGTCGGCACGGTCGTGGGCGACCCCGAGCAGGAGGTCTCCCGGGTTCTGTTCGCCGTCGATCCCGTCCAGGAGATCGTCGAGGAGGCGGTGAAGCTCGGCGCCGGTCTGCTCGTCACCCACCATCCGCTGTATCTGCGCGGGACGACGACCGTGGCGGCCTCCACCTTCAAGGGCCGCGTCGTGCACACCCTCATCAAGAACGACATCGCCCTGCACGTCGCGCACACCAACGCCGACACCGCCGATCCCGGTGTGAGCGACGCCCTCGCCGGCGCGCTCGACCTGCGGGTCGTACGCCCGCTCGTGCCGGATCCGAGCGACCCCGAGGGGCGGCGCGGCCTCGGACGCGTCTGCGAGCTCGACCACCCGCTCACCGTCCGCGAGCTCGCCGCCCGTGCCGCCGAGCGGCTGCCCGCCACGGCGCAGGGCATCCGGGTGGCGGGGGACCCGGAGGCGCCGGTGCGGACCGTCGCGGTCAGCGGCGGCTCCGGCGACAGCCTGTTCGACCATGTCCGCGCGGCCGGCGTCGACGCCTTCCTCACCGCTGACCTGCGCCACCACCCGGCGTCGGAGTTCATCGCGGACCGCGCCCACGGCGCCCACACACCTCTCGCGCTGCTCGACGCGGCGCACTGGGCCACCGAGTGGCCCTGGTGCGAGCTGGCGGCCACCCAGCTCGACGAGATCTCCGACCGGCGGGGATGGGGCCTCCGGGTCCACGTCTCCCGTACGGTCACCGACCCCTGGACGGCCCACGCGGCGTCCAACACCACCTCTAGCTCAATGGGAGCCCCCAACTGAACGCCGCGCCCGCCGACCAGATCCGACTTCTCGACGTCCAGGCCCTCGACGCCCGCCTCCAGCAGCTCGCCCACAAGCGGAGGTCGCTGCCGGAGCACGCCGAGATCGAGTCGCTGAACAAGGACCTCACGCAGCTGCGCGACCTCCTCGTCGCGGCGCAGACCGAGGAGAGCGACACCGCCCGCGAGCAGACCAAGGCCGAGCAGGACGTCGACCAGGTCCGTCAGCGTGCCGCCCGTGACCAGCAGCGGCTCGACTCCGGGGCCGTCACCTCCCCCAAGGACCTGGAGAACCTCCAGAGGGAGATCGTCTCCCTCGCCAAGCGCCAGGGCGACCTCGAGGACATCGTCCTGGAGGTCATGGAGCGCCGCGAGAGCGCTCAGGAGCGGGCCGCCGAGCTGACCGAGCGGGTCGGTTCCGTCCAGGGCAAGATCGACGACGCCCTCGCGCGCCGGGACGCGGCTCTGGAGAGCTTCGACGGCGAATCCGCCGGGATCGCCAAGGAGCGCGAGGTCATCGCGGCCACCGTGCCCGCCGACCTCCTCAAGCTCTACGAGAAGCTGCGCGAGCAGCAGGGCGGCGTCGGCGCGGCCAAGCTCTACCAGCGGACCTGCCAGGGCTGCCGCCAGGAGCTCGCCATCACCGAGCTGGCCGAGATCCGCAAGGCCCCGTCCGACACGGTCGTCCGGTGCGAGAACTGCCGTCGCATCCTCGTGCGCACGTCCGAGTCCGGCCTGTAGCCGCCTTCGGTGACGAGCGACCGGGGCCCGGCCGCCGGTTGCCGCCGTCGGCGTCCTCGCCGGCCGGCGCGCCGGTGATCGGACGTCGGTCATCGGAAGTCGGTCGGCGGGAAGTCGATCGCCGTGAAGTCGGTGATCGGGTGGTCGGCGCTCGGTCATCGGTGGTCGGGCCCGGATTCGATAAGGGGCGTACGTCGTGCGGGAGTTCATCGTCGAGGCTGACGGCGGGTCGCGGGGCAACCCGGGGCCCGCGGGCTACGGCAGCGTGGTGATCGACGCGGCGACGGGGGAGACGCTCGTCGAGCGGGCCGAGTACATCGGCGTCGCCACGAACAACGTGGCCGAGTACCGGGGACTGGTCGCCGGTCTGCGTGCCGCGCGTGAGCTCGACCCGACGGCCACGGTGCGCGTGCGCATGGACTCCAAGCTGGTCGTCGAGCAGATGTCGGGCCGCTGGAAGATCAAGCATCCCGACATGAAGCCGCTGGCCGCCGAGGCGGCCCGGATCCTGCCGCCCGGGCAGGTCACCTACGAGTGGATGCCGCGCGAGCGGAACAAGCACGCCGACCGCCTGGCGAACGAGGCGATGGACGCGGGCAAGCGCGGCGAGCAGTGGGACGCCGGGGCGTCGCGGGCCGAGTTCGACGCCCGTGCCTCCGCGACCCCGGCCGCACCCGAGCCGTCCGGCCCGCCCGGCGACGCCGCGGCGGGCGCGGCGAAGGCCCGCGAGGCCCTGACCCGGTCCCGCCCGCCCGCCGACACGACCGCGGCCACGACCGCGGAAACCGCTCAGGCGCAGGCGCAGCGGCGGGAGCAGGGACAGGAACTGGGGCAGGGACAGGAACTGGGGCGGGAGCAGGGGCAGGAGCAGGCGAAGGCGACGAAGACCGACGCCGATCTCCGTGCCGCCCGCACGGTCGCCACCCCGTCTCCGGCCGCCGCCGCGGTGTCGGCCCCTTCCGCAGGCTCCCCGGCCGCCTCAGCCACCGTCTCGGCCTCCGCGTCCGCCACCCCCGCCGCCACGCCCTCCGTCGGCTGGGGGGCGCCGCCCGATCTCGGGGCGCCCGCCACCTTCGTGCTGTTGCGGCACGGCGAGACACCGCTCACGCCGCAGAAGCGGTTCTCCGGCAGCGGGGGGACCGATCCCTCCCTCTCGGACGTCGGACGGGAACAGGCCGAGCGGGTCGCCGCCGCCCTCGCCCGGCGCGGGACCGTCCAGCACATCCTCGCCTCCCCGCTCGCCCGCACCCGTGAGACGGCCGGGGCCGTGGCCGCCCGCCTCGGCCTCCAGGTCACCGTCGAGGACGGACTGACCGAGACCGACTTCGGCGCCTGGGAGGGGCTGACCTTCGGCGAGGTCCGCGAGCGCCACCCCGACGACCTGAACGCCTGGCTGGCCGACCCGGAGGCCGAGCCGACCGGCGGCGGCGAGAGTTTCGCGGCGACCGCCACCCGGATCGCGGCGACCCGGGACCGGCTGGTCGCGGAGTACGCGGGCCGCACGGTCCTGCTGGTCACCCATGTGACCCCGATCAAGACGCTGGTACGGCTCGCCCTGGGAGCCCCGCCCGAGTCGCTGTTCCGCATGGAACTGTCGGCGGCCTCGCTGTCGGCGGTGGCCTACTACGCGGACGGCAACGCCAGCGTGCGGCTGTTCAACGACACGTCCCACCTGCGGACCTGAGCAGCGAGGCGGTTCGCGCGAGCCCCTCGATCCGCGACCAGTCCCGCGCCGCGACCACGTCCGCCGGGACCATCCAACTGCCGCCCACGCAGCCCACGTTGGGCAGCGAGAGGTACTCCGGCGCGTTGTCCGGGCCGATCCCGCCGGTCGGGCAGAACCGGGCCTGGGGGAGTGGTCCCGCCAGGGACCTGAGGTAGGCCGTGCCGCCCGCCGCCTGCGCCGGGAAGAACTTCATCTCGCGCACCCCGCGTTCCAGCAGGGCCACGACCTCCGACGTGGTCGACACCCCGGGCAGGAAGGGCAGCCGGGACGCCCGCATCGCCGTCAGCAGGGCGTCCGTCCAGCCCGGGCTCACCAGGAACCGCGCGCCGGCCGCCCCGCACGCCGTGACCTGCTCCGGCGTGATCACGGTCCCGGCCCCGACGACCGCGTCCGGGACCGACCCGGAGATCTCCCGGATCGCGTCGAGCGCGGCCGGCGTCCGCAGGGTCACCTCGATCGCGGGCAGCCCGCCCGCCACCAGCGCCCGCGCCAGCGGTACGGCGTCGGCGGCGTCCTCGACGACCACCACGGGCACGACCGGTGCCAGATCCAGTACCGAGGCAGCCGAGGAGGAGGGCAGGGGTGAGGTCATGCGCCTCATCCTGCCCCCGGTGTGCAACACGCGCAAAGGGCATTGCGCATGTTGCAACGAGGCGGAGAGTGGTGCGTCAGTGCACCTCGTCCACCAGCACATCCAGGGTCCAGGCGGTCGTCCCGGCCTTCGCCTTCGCGGGCGCCTTCTCCTCCACCACGTATCCGAGGTCCCGCAGCGCCTCCACCAGCTCGGCGGGACCCGCCGGCGCGATCCCGGCCGTGAGCAGACTCCGCACGATCCGCCCCTTGGTCGCCTTGTTGAAGTGGCTGACGACCTTCCGGGTCGGCGCGTGCAGCACCCGCACGCTCGCCGTCCGTCCCGCGACCTCACCCTTCGGCTTCCAGGGCGCCGCGTACGCCGCCGACCGCAGGTCCAGCACCAGCCCCGCCCCGGCCGCCTCGGGCAGCACGGACGCCATCGGCGCCCGCCAGTACGCGCCCAGCGCCCCCAGCCCGGGCAGCTTCACGCCCATCGAACAGCGGTAGGAGGGGATCCGGTCCGTCACCCGGACGGCGCCCCACAGCCCCGAGAACACGAGAAGCGACCGGCCGGCACGACGCTTGGCCGCCGCGTCGAGGGAGGCCAGACCGAGGGCGTCGTACAGGACGCCCGTGTAGATCTCCCCGGCGGGCCGGGCTCCCGCCGTGCGCAGCTCCGTGTTCTTCGCGACCTCGCCGCGCAGCCCCTCGCTCAGCCCGAGCACCGCGCGCGCCTTGTCCTCGTCGGCCGCGCACAGCTCGACCAGCTCGTCGAGGACGGCCTCGCGGGCCGCGCCGAGCCCAGGCAGGGAGAGCGTCTCCGGCTTGAGCGGGGCGCCGCGTCCGGAGGACGCCTTGCCTTCGGAGGGCGGCAGCAGGACAAGCACGGGACATCTCCTTCAATAGAGCTCTGCTGCGACAGCGTACGGCGTAGCGCGGGACGGCCCGGCCGAGGTCGGCACCCGCCCCTCCGCTCGCCGGTCCGCTCCCCCGGCACCCGTCCGGCACCGCTCCCGCACCCGTCCGGCACCGGTCCGGCGGCATGAACCGGGAGCCGGAGGTGTTCCACCCCTGGAGGCTCGGACAGGGGTCGCAGGGCGGGGCGCACGGGGGTGGCGAATGAGTCGTGAACAGGCGCTGTGGACCAGAGCGCGGCTGGGGCGCTGCGGCCCGCCCCTGGACCTGCTCACCGCGCGCTTCGACCGGCACGTCTACGCCCCGCACGCCCATGAGGAGTTCACCGTCGGCGTCTGCGTGGGCGGCTCGGAGATCATCGACTACCGCGGCGGCCACATCCGTACCGGTCCCGGCTCCATCGTCGTGCTGGCCCCCGGCGAGACGCACACCGGCGGCCCGGGCAACGACACCGACGGCTACGCCTACCGCGCCCTGTACGCGGGCCCCGCCCTTCTCACCGAGGGCACCCGCGGCGGTGTGCCGCACTTCCGTGAGCCCCTGCTCGACGACCCGGAACTGGCCGCCGCCCTGCGCCGGACGCACACCGAACTGGCCGCCTGCCCCGACCCGCTGGAGGCCGAGTCCCGCTTCCCGTGGCTGCTGACGGCCCTCGCCCGACGCCATTCCACGGCCCGCCCGGTGTGCGACGCGATCCCCGGCGCCGAACACCTCACCCGCGCCGTCCGGACCCGGCTCGCCGACGAACTCCTCGCCCCGCCCTCCCTGGCCGACCTCGCGGCCGACCTGGGACTCTCCCGCTACCAGCTCCTGCGCGCCTTCCGCACGACGACCGGCATGCCGCCGTACGCCTGGCTGGCCCAGTACCGGGTGGCGCGGGCGCGGGGCCTGCTGGAGTCCGGGCTGCGTCCCGCGGAGGTGGCAGGCCTGGTCGGCTTCGCGGACCAGGCCCACCTCACCCGCTGGTTCCGCCGCGTGCTCGGCGTGACCCCGGCGGCGTACCGCAACAGCGTTCAAGACACCTGACCGGGGCCCGGCCGACACTCCCCGTATGACTGCACGCGGCTGGTTCCTGTTCTCCCTGATGGGAGTGGTCTGGGGCATCCCCTACCTGATGATCAAAGTGGCGGTGGAGGACCTCTCCCCGTCCATGGTCGTGTTCACCCGGTGCGCGCTGGGCGCGGCCCTCCTGCTCCCCTTCGCGCTCCGGCAACGGGGCCTGACCCGGACGGTACGGACGCACTGGAAGCCCATGCTGGCCTTCGCGGTCATCGAGATCATCGGCCCCTGGTTCACCCTCACCGACGCGGAACGCCACCTGTCGAGCTCCACGGCGGGCCTGCTGATCGCCGGCGTGCCGATCGTCGGCGTGACGCTGTCCCGCTTCTTCGGCGACACGGAGACGCTGGGCGTGCGGCGGGTGACGGGCCTGGCGCTGGGCCTCGCCGGGGTCGGCGTCCTCACCGTCCCGCACCTGACGGGCGGCGACGCCCTTTCCCTGGCCGAGGTCCTGCTGACGGTCCTCGGCTACGCGACGGCCCCGCTGATAGCCGCCCGCCACCTCAAGGACGTCCCGTCGCTCCACCTCACGGCCCCCTGCCTGGCGCTGGCGGCCCTGGTCTACGCGCCGGCCGCGGCCGCGACCCGGCCCGGTGAGATGCCCGCCCCGTCCGTGCTGGCGGCCCTCGCGGGCCTGGGCGTCGTCTGCACGGCGGTCGCCTTCGTCGCCTTCATGGAGCTGATCAAGGAGGCGGGTCCCACCCGCGCCACGGTCATCACGTACGTCAACCCGGCCGTCGCGGTGGCGGCGGGCGCCCTGTTCCTCGGCGAACCCCTGACGGCGACGATCGTGGCCGCCTTCACCCTGATCCTCGCGGGCTCGGTCCTCGCGACGGCCTCGGGCCCGAAGAGCGACGCACGCCCGGTAGCATGGTCGACACGGCAGACGAGCCGGGCGGACGGCCGCGTGGAGCCCCTCACGGGACTTCCCGAGGAACGTCCGGGCTCCACAGGGCAAGGTGGTGGCTAACGGCCACCCGGGGTGACCCGCGGGACAGTGCCACAGAAAACAGACCGCCGGGGACCTCGGTCCTCGGTAAGGGTGAAACGGTGGTGTAAGAGACCACCAGTGCCCAGGGTGACCTGGGCAGCTAGGTAAACCCCACCTGGAGCAAGGTCAAAAGGAGCGCCGTAACAAGCGCTCTGCGCGGACGTTCGAGGGCTGCCCGCCCGAGTCCGCGGGTAGACCGCACGAGGCCGGCGGCAACGCCGGCCCTAGATGGATGGCCGTCTCCCCGGCCGCCGCGAGGCGACCGGGCGACAGAACCCGGCGTACAGCCCGACTCGTCTGCCGCTCCCTGCGGCTCCCCCTCGCCAGGGCCTCCGCGCGGTGAACCGCTCGGCCACGGCCTCCTGGGCTGACCGCCCACGGCCCGGCGCACTCCCGCGACCACGCCCGGCAGCGGCGCCGGAAGGATCCACCACCACGGCATGGCTCTCCGCACCGAGGGCACCAGCCGCAGCACCGCCGCGGTTCCGTCTGCGGCGACGGTGAGGACGCACGACAGAACGATTCCGGCGTACGCGTCGTCGTCCCGGCGACCGGCGGAGCCAGCCGCTCGCCGCGCGCCTCACGACACCCCCTTCTCCTGGTACTGCCCTAGGTACCGGAACGCGCCCCCCGTCGCCCGGAACAGGAACATCGCGTCGTGGTTGTAGCCGTAACCCTGCTCGTACTTCACCTTCCGGGTGATGCCGGAGTACGTCACCTCCAGCATCCGGCGGGCGATCGCGCCCCGTTCCGTGACCGGCGAGCCGTTCTTGGTGCAGGCCTCGGCCAGGAACATCACGGCGTCGTAGGCCTCCGCCGCGTACCAGCCGGGGGCGGTGCCGTACCGGGCGCGGTAGGCCTTGGTGAAGGCGCGGGCCGAGGGGCGGGCCGTCGGGTCGGTGAAGGAGGTGGCGAGGACCCAGCCGGTCGCGGCGGCGCCGGCCGAGGTGAGGAACCGCGGGGCGAGGGCGCGTTCCGTCGCCATGCGGGTGCCGGTGAACCGGGCGGTCCGCAGGGCCGAGGCGAAACCGGCCGCCCGGGCCGCGTCGCCGGTGAAGACGACCGCGTCGGCGCGGGCGGACATCGCCTCGGCGGCCAGCGAGGCGTAGTCGATCGTCCCGGCGGCGACCCGGGTCACCGTGACGTCGCGGTCGTCCTGCCGCAGCGCCTTGTCCGTCTGGTCGCACAGGTTCCACGCGAAGTCGCCCTGCGCCTGGTCGTCCACCAGGAACGGCCTGCGGGCGTCGGCGTGGAGGCTGAGGTAGCGGACACAGGGGGTGGCGAGGTACCCGTGCGCGACGCGCAGCGCCGCATGCGAGTGGAAGGTGTTCATGTCGATCGTCGAATTCTGGGTGTCCGCGCCCACCGAGACGGACACGACGGGCATCACCGCCCTGGTGTACGTCACATCGGACGCGAGGAAGCAGGCGTCGGTGGTGGGTCCCAGCACGGCGAGGACGTCGGGGTCCTTCGTCAGCCGGACGGCCAGCTCGGCGGACCGTTTCGTGTCACCGCCGTCGTCGTGCGGGCGCAGTGCGAGCCGGAACGGGTGGGCGCCCTTGGCGTTGAGCTGGTCGACGGCCAGGCGGGCCCCGCTGAGCTGGGCGATTCCGAGCTCCTTGTGGGCCCCGGTCAGATCGCCGTGGAACGCGACGACCAGCGCGGGGCGCGAACCGCCGGTCCCGGACGTTCCGGATGCTCCCTGCTTCGGCCGGTTGCTCCACCACCAGGCCCCGGCACCGCCCGCGGCCAGGACCCCGGCCGTCGAACCGAGGCGCAGGAAACCGCGGCGTCCGAGGGCGGGGGTGCGGAGCGGGGCCGCCGTGACGGCCGTCAGCGTCGCGGCCTCCGGTGACACCGAGTCGGCTGTACCCGCCCTACCCGCCCTGCCCGCCGTGCTCGCGGGCACCTGGGTCGGCTCGATCGTGCCGATGGTGAGCACGGCCGCGGACCGGTCGTTGATCAGCCGGGTGACCTGCGCGGGCAGCCAGCCCGACCGTCCGGCGGAACCGGTTTCCGTGCCGTTCCCGAGCTCTTCGCGCAGTCGGGCGAGGCTCGGGCGGCCGGGCGGATCCTTGTGCAGGCAGGCTCTCAGGACGGGTGCCAGATCCTCCGGGAGCGCCGCCGGATCCGGCTCCTCGTAGACCGTGCGCAGCAGCATGCCGGCCGCTCCGCCGCCGCCGAACGGCCGCACCCCCGTCCCGGCGTACGCGAGGACGCAGCCCAGTGAGAACACGTCGCTGGGCGGGCCGATCTCGCCGCCCCGGGCCCGCGCCTGCTCGGGCGACAGGAAACCGGGCGAGCCGACGATGACGCCGCTGGAGGTCAGCGCGGTGGCCTCCGGCGCGCGGGCGATGCCGAAGTCGATGAGCCGTGGCCCGTCCGGGGCCAGCAGGACGTTGCCCGGCTTCACGTCGCGGTGCACGAGACCGGCGCCGTGCACCGCTTCGAGCGCCTCGGCGAGGCGTCCGCCCAGCACCCGCACGGAAGCGGGCGACAGGGGTCCGAAGGTGTCCACCGTCTCGGTGAGCGAGGGCCCCGGCACGTACGAGGTCGCCAGCCACGGCGTCTCCGCGTCGGCGTCCGCGTCCAGCAGCGGGACCACCCACGGGCTGCGCACCTGCCGGGCGGCCTCGATCTCACGGCGGAAACGGGTCCGGAAACCGTTCTCCTCGGCGTACGAGGACCGTACCGTCTTCACCGCGGCGATCGCTCCGCCCGGCGCCCGGCCCAGGAAGACCACGCCCATGCCCCCGGCGCCCAGCCGCCGCAGCAGACGGTACCGGCCGATCCGGGACGGGTCGCCGGTGCGCAACGGCTCCATCAGACGGTGATCGGCGCGGGACCGCCGTACACGAAGTCGCCCTGCTCGACGCGCCAGAGGAAGCCGCCGGTGCCGTCGATGACCATCATGCCGGTCTCCTGGAAGGCGAACGCCTTCGTGATGCCCTGGTACTTCCCCTTGCGCACGGCCGCCAGCAGGTTCTCCCGGGTGCGGCTCTTCGCCGGCAGCCCCGCCAGGGCCTTCAGCAGCATGCCGGTCACGTCGTAGGCCTCCGCCGCGTACCGGGGCGGCGCCTCCTTGAAGTGCTCGCGGTAGGCGGCGGCGAACTTCTTCGCCTCGGGCTTGACGGCGGCGTCGATGACCGGCGCCACCATCACCCAGCCCTCGGCCGCCTCCTGAGCCTCCGTCAGGAACCGGCCGTCGAGCAGCGCAGGGCCGGACACCCGCGCACCCTGGAAGGCGCGTTCGCGCAACGTGGCGGCGATCAGCGCCCCCCGGTCGGGCAGTCCGGCGAAGAAGACGGAGTCGGCGCCGGCGGAGAGCACCGTGTCCACCGCGCCGCCGAAGTCGCGGCGCATCGCGCCGACCACCTCGGGTACGGACGCCTGGCCGACGCTGTTGAACGTGTTGCTGAGGGAACTGCTCAGGTCCGTCCCGTAGTTGCCGGCCGGGCGGTCGACGACGATGCCGACCTTGCGCGAGCGCGCGGTGCCCCGCAGGTAGTTGCTGACGTAGAAGGACAGCACCGCGTCGGGCAGCCGTGCGTGCAGGTACGAGCGGAAGCCCTGGATGGAGAGGGCGGTCGTGCCGGGGGACACGGCGACGACCGGCACCAGCCCCGCGTCGTATTTCGCGAGCGAGGCCTGCCCGGTGGCGTCGGTGGTCGGGCCGACCACGGCGATGACCGCCGGATCGTCCGTGAGCTCCGCGGCGAGCCGGGCCGCCGCCGCCGGGTCGCCCCCGTCGTCGACGGCCTTGACCTTGACGGTGAACGGGGCGGCGCCGCGCGCGTTGAACTCCGCGACGGCCAGCCGCAGTCCGCGCTCCTGGGCCCGGCCCGTCTCCGCGTGCGGGCCGCTGAGGTCACCGTGCAGCGCGACGGTGTGCACCGGGCGGCGCGAGGACGCGGCGGCGGCCGGGCTGCCGCCGCCCGAGCCGCCGTCCCGCGCGGCCGCCCACCAGGCCCCGCCCCCGCCCGCAGCCAGCGCCGCCGCCCCGCCGGCGAGCAGCAGGAAGCGGCGCCGGCCGACCGGGCGAGAGTCCCGCGGCTCCGGTGACCCGGACGTCTCACGCATGTCCGCCTCCGAGGACCCGGAGGTCCCGTCCGTGCCCCGCTCCGCCGCGCCGGAGGTCCCGTGGGTGTCGGGACCGGGTGATCCGGGACCGGACGGCGGGTCGGACGGCGCCAGCGTGTGCTCGATGTCCGGGAGCGCGAGCGCGGCCGCCGAACGTTCGGCGATCAGCCGGGTGACCGGCTCGGGCAGCCACTCGGACGCGGCGTCGTCCTGTACCCCGCCGTCCCTCGCCCCGCCGTCCGGCGCGGCGCCGTCGGCCGACAGCTCCCGTGCCAGGTCACCGGCCTCCGGGCGACGGGCCGGATCCTTCTCCAGGCAGCGGCCCAGCACGTCGAGGAGTCCCGCGGGCACCCCGTCGAGGTCCGCCGGATCATGCACCGCCCGGTACAGCAGGGCGTCGACCGCGCCGCCGCCGAACGGCGCCCGCCCGGTCGCCGCGTACGCCAGGACGCACCCGAGGGAGAACACGTCGCTCGCCGGACCGATGCCGTCCCCGCCGCGCCCCTCGGCCTGCTCGGGCGACAGATAGCCGGGCGTGCCGACGACCATCCCGGTCGCCGTGAGCGTCCGGTCCTCCGGTGCCCGGGCGATGCCGAAGTCGATGAGCCGCGGCCCGTCATGGGCGATCAGCACATTGCCCGGCTTCAGGTCCCGGTGCACCAGACCGGCCCGGTGCACCTCGCCCAGCGCCTCGGCCAGCCGGGCGCCGAGCACCCGCAGCCCGCGCTCGGTGAGAGGCCCGTACGCGGCCACCGCCTCGCCCAGCGAAGGGCCGGGCACGAACGCGGTCGCCAGCCACGGCGCGCCGGCGTCCGGGTCGGCGTCCACCAGCCGTACCGCCCAGGGACTGTCGACCCGCCGGGCGACCTCGACCTCGCGGCGGAACCGCTCCTTGAAGCCCGGTTCCTCGGCGTATTCGGCGAGCAGCACCTTCAGCGCCACCAGGGCGCCCCCCGGCGTGCGCGCCAGATACACCACGCCCATGCCTCCGGCGCCGAGCCGGCCGAGCAGTCGGTGGTCCGCGATACGCGAGGGATCGGACGAACGCAACGGCTCCATCAGCTGTCTCCTCCGAGCTCGAACTGCACGCTGTTGAGCATCGTGACGTTGGCGTTCGACGCGTACTTGTTCAACTGGTCGTCCGTGTAGCCCTGGCCGCCCTTGACCGACACCGCCAGGGTCACCGTGCCGAGCCGGGTGACGTACCAGCGGTAGGCCTGCTCGCTGTTCCCGGTGAGATAGGAACCGATTTCGACGACCTGGTCGTCGGCGTAGTTGTTGCTGCCCTGGCCGTACGGAGTGGCGGCCGACATGAGTTTCGTGATCCGTTCGTCGGTACGCACCTGCTGCTCCCGGCAGCGCAGCGGCTCCTCCAGCGTGGCGGCCAGCCGCTCGTCGGCGTCGAGCACCGTGGCGTGCACGGTGACGGCCGCCGTCACCTTGAGCTCGCCCTTGCCCGCGCCGGCGGGGATCTCGCTGTAGCGGGACAGGGAGGCCAGAACACCCGCCGTGAGGGGGCGCCGCTCCCACCGGCACTGCTCGTCGAGCACGGCGACGGTGCCGGGGGTGCTCGCGGCCGGCTGCTGGGCCCGGAAGCCCGCGCCCCACGCCTGTGGCTTCAGCGCGACCGCCGACGCCAGCGCCTCGGCCTGCGCCTTCGTGCGGGGCACCCGGGCCGGGTCCGCCTGGAACGGCGACAGCGACGTCGAGCCGCCGCCCGTCGCGGACGCCGACGGAGAGCCGGACGCGGCCGACGCCCCCGACGTCGCCGAAGGACTGGGGTCGGCCGCCTTGTCGTCGTCCCCGGAACCGCAGCCGCCGAGTATGAGCGCGGCCCCGGTCATCGCAGCCGTCGCCCGCCACCGCCAAGCAGCCCTGCGGCCACCGGTGTTGTCGTCCATCCCCGCCCCCTCCGCCTACGGCCCCCGCCTCGCGTGCGGTGATCGTACAGAGGGACGCGAGGGGTGGTCGGGCGGTTCGCGGAAGAGGGGGCGGGCGCACTCGGCGCACGCCTGCCCCGTTCTCACCCGTGCGCCCCACCGGCCACTCCGCCGCACGCGCTCCCCAGAGACCGCTGCGCCACCCACGCCAGATGCCCGGCGAACACCCGCTCCGTCTCCGGGGTGAGCGTGCGCAGCGCCACCAGCGCCGTGATGGCCACGTCGCACAGTTCGCCCTGGACGTCCTCCCACGTGTGGGTGACGCCCTTGCGGGGGTTCTGGCCGGTCGCGCCGATGACCGCCTGGGCGACCTCGCCGACCTCCTCCGACAGCTTCAGCACCCGCAGCAGGAGGCCTTCGCGACCGCCGTGCGCCGCGTCGGCGTCCAGCCAGGACCACAGGGCGTCGACGGTGGCCCAGAGAGCGGGAGGACCGGCGGATTCGGTGGGCCCGGTGGCCGGGGGCTGAATGTCCATCAGCGCATCCTGCCAGGCCATGTCCGCCCCCGGGGCCGTGTCCGGCAGCGGCACCCTGCCCCCGGGCGTCGCCTTGCCCCTGGGGGGGGCTCACTCCTCGAACAGCGCCTCCTGCTCCCCTTCCTCCCGCCTGCGCAGCCGCTTGTTGCGCATGCCGATGACCACCGTGGTGACCGCCGCCGTCACGCCGAGGGCCGCCGGGACCATCCAGCGGCGGTCGACCGTGTGGCCGAGGAGGTGGTCGAGGGAGAGGCGGCCCGGGCCGGTGATGGCGAGGCCCGCGGCGGCCAGGCCCAGGGAGGCCGCGTGCTCGTAGCCGCCGCTCTGCGCGAAGAAGCCGTTGGGGACGTGCACCGCGGAGGCGCCCGCCATCGCGCCGGCCGCCGCCGCGCCCGCCGCCGGGGTGGCCAGGCCCAGCGCCAGCAGCGTGCCGCCGCCGGTCTCCGCCAGGCCCGCCGCCGTCGCACTGGCCTTGCCGGGGGCGTAGCCGACGGACTCCATGAACTGGCCGGTCCCCTCCAGGCCGTGTCCGCCGAACCAGCCGAACAGCTTCTGCGCGCCGTGGGCCGCCAGCACTCCGCCGGTGCCGAGCCGGAGCAGCAGCAGTCCCAGATCACGACGGTCGTAACAGGTCACGGTGACTCCCTGAGCAGAGAACGGCGGACATCGGAGAACAGGAACAGAGCAGGAACAGAACAGAAACAGCCCCCTCCGCGTCTCCACCGTCGCACCACTCACACCCGTACGGCCCGTCCTGGGCGCCGTTCGGGTGGCGGGGCCCGGAGCGCGGTGTGAGGGTGGCCGGTATGGCGATCCAGATCGACAGACTCAGCGACCCGGCCGTGCGGGCCTTCGTCGCCGCCGTCAACGCCCATGACGAAGAGGCGTTCCGCAGCCTGCTCACCCCCGACGCGACCATGGCGGACGACGGTTCCGACCGTGACCTCGCCCAGTGGGCCGACCGGGAGATCTTCTCCTCCCACGGCCACATGGACGTCACCAAGGAGTCGGCCGGCGGGCGCGCCCTCATCGCCGACTACCGCAACGACACCTGGGGCGAGATGCGCACCAGGTGGAGTTTCGTCGTCGAGGACGACGGCCGGATCTCCCGGTTCGAGACCGGTCAGGCGTAGGCGCGGACAGCCGCGCGAGCGACCGGCCGACGGCCCGGGCGGAAACGGCCGAGGGGCCGTTCACCGCCGGGCAGGCGGTCAACGGCCCCTCGGGCTGCGGTGGTTCACCAGGAGCGGGCGGTCGCCTGTTCCGTCAGGGTGAGCCGACCCGCCTTGATGGTGGCCAGGCGCGGGGCCCGGCGGGCGATCGACGAGTCGTGGGTGACCATGATGAACGTCAGCCCGTACTCGTGCCACAGCCCTTCGAGGACCTCCATGATCTCGTCGCGCATGCCCTCGTCGAGGTTGCCGGTGGGCTCGTCGGCGAGCAGCACCTTCGGCTTCTTGACCAGCGCGCGGGCGATCGCCACGCGCTGCTGCTGACCGCCGGAGAGTTCCGCCGGGGCGTGGGTGAGGCGCTCGCCGAGGCCGACCGAGCGCAGGGCCTCCGCCGCGCGCTCGCGCCGCTCCGCGGGCTTCACGCCGAGCGGCACGAGCGCCGTCTCGACGTTCTCCTGCGCGGTCAGCGTCGGGATGAGGTTGAACGACTGGAAGATGATGCCGATCTTCTCGGCGCGCAGCCGGGTCAGCTTCGCCTCGCTGATGCGCGCGAGGTCGACGCCGTCCAGTTCGACGCTGCCCTCGGACGGCCGGTCGAGGCCGCCGATCATCTGGAGCAGGGTCGACTTGCCGCCGCCCGTGGGGCCCTGGATGACGAGCTGGTCGCCGTCCGCGATCGTGAGGTCGATGCCGCGCAGCGCCTCGACCGTCTCCTTGCCGCGCGTGTAGCGCTTGGTGACGCCGGTGAGGTTGTACATGGGATCTCCGGGTTCTCCGTGTTCTCCGTGAAGAAGGTGACGACTGGTGCGGGCGCGGGTCAGGAGACGCTGCGCAGGGCGTCCGCGGGGCGCATCCGTGAGGCGCGCCAGCCGCCCATCGCGCCGGCGATCAGGCCGCCGGCGACCGCCAGGCCCACCGCGAGCGCGATCGTGGTGACGGAGACGGGGGCCGAGAGGGCGATCTCCATCGTGTTCGACGCGGACTGCTGACCGGGGCCGCCGCCGCCCGGGCCGCCGCCCATGCCGCCACCGCCGCCGGTGCTGCCCAGCTCGGCGGTCAGCTTCGGGCTGATCGCGGTCACCGTGTACGCGGCCGCCAGGCCCAGGGCGATGCCGAGGGCGCCGCCGAGGAGACCGTTGACCATGGACTCGCCGACGACCTGCCGGGTCACCCGGCGGCTCGGCCAGCCGAGTGCCTTCAGGGTGCCGAACTCGCGCACCCGGCGGGACACGGCCGAGGAGGTGAGCAGCGCGGCCACCAGGAACGCGGCGACGAGGACGGCGATCGACAGCCACTTGCCGACGCTGGTCGCCAGGTCGGAAGCGGTGGAGAGGGAACCGGACACGGTCTCCGCGAGGTCGGCGGAGGTCGTCACGGTCGTGCCGGAGATGTTCTTCTGGATCGTCGCCTTGACGGTGTCGATCTGCTGGGAGTCGGTCGCCTTGACGTAGATCGTGGTGACCTGGTCCGCCGCGTCGGCGAGGGTCTGCGCCTGCTTCAGCGGCAGGTAGACGTCCGTGGTGGAGTCGCTGCTGTCGGGGGTGGCGATGCCGATGATCTTGTACTTGGTGCTGGAGATCGTCAGCGTCGAACCGACCTTGTACGACTTCTCCTTGGCGTACGACTTGCTGACGACGGCGACCTTCGCGTTCGTCTGCGCCGCGGTGAACGTCACGCCCGAGGTGATCTTCGAGCTCGCCAGCGGGCCGAGGTCCTGGTCGGTGACGTCGACGCCGGCCACGGAGTACGAGTTGACGTCGAAGGAGGCGCCGCCGCCCTGGACCTGCGGGGCCGCGGTGGACCCGCCGCTGCCGCCGGGGCCGCCCTGGCCGCCGTTGCCGCCGGTTCCGCTGGAGCTCTGGGCCTTGCCCTGGGTGAAGGAGCCGTCCACCTTGGTGACGTTCAGGGTGAGGGCGCCGACCGCGGCCGCCACGCCCTTCTGACCGGCGACCTGCGTGACGAGCGCGGCCTTCAGGGCCTGGCCGCCCTGCGTCGAGACCCGGTCCGAGCTCTGTTCCGTGTCGTCGTCCTCGCCCTTCGCGTCGAACTCGAATCTGGGGCCGCCGGAACTGTTGGCCGAGGGCGCCGTGCGGGCTTTGGTCACGGTCATGTCGGTGCCGAGGCCGTACAGCGACTGGAGGACCTTGTCCTGAGCCTGTGTCATGCCGGCCGACACCGAGTTGACGGTGATGACCAGCGCGATTCCGAGCGCCAGACCCAGTGCGATGACCAGGGCGGCCTTCTTGCGCCGGCCCAGTTCACGCTTGAGATAGATGCCAAACATCCCGTTCCCTAAAGGTTCTTGGCGCCCGCTGTGGGCGCGGCCACAACCTAGGGAGAAACCTTTGAGTCGTCCTGAGTAAAGGATGTGTAAGAACTGAGAATGCGGGGCCCCGGATCAGAATTTCTTGAGACAGCTGATTCCTAGGCTGTGGAGGGGCTTTTCCCAGGTGACGGCGGTTGGCTGAGGATTTCCATTTTCCCCGAATCTCCTTGTACGGTCCGCCGGTGCACGCATTCTCGCGCCCGTCCCCGCGCCTGTCCCGGCGCTCCCTGCTGGCCCTCGGGGCCACCGCCGCGCTGACCGCAGCACCGCTCGACGCGACACCGGCCGCGGCCGCGTCCGACGTGGTGGTCGGCGGCGCACGGCTCGTCGCCGACGGTGTCCAGGTGAACGGGGGCGGGGCCCTGCCGAAGAAGCTCACCGCCCGGGCCTGGCTGCTCGCCGACCAGGACAGCGGCGAGGTGCTCGCCTCCTATCGCGCGCATCTGCGGGTCGCGCCCGCCTCCACGCTGAAGATGCTGTTCGCGGACACCCTGCTGGGCAGGTTCGCGCGCACGGAGCGCTATCGGGTGACCGACGCGGACCTGGCCGGCATCCCGTCCGGCTCCAGCCTGGTCGGCGTCAAGGCCGGGATCACCTACACCGTCGAGCAGTTGTGGCAGGGCGTGTTCCTGCGCTCGGGCAACGACGCCGTGCAGGTGCTCGCCCGGATGAACGGCGGGGTCGCCAAGACGGTCGCCGAGATGCAGGCGAGAGCCGTCGACCTCCAGGCGCTGGACACCCATGTCGTGAGCCCCGACGGCTACGACCACGAGGGCCAGCTGTCCTCCGCCTACGACCTCGCCCTCTTCGCCCGGCACGGCCTGCGCGACGCCGACTTCCGCGCCTACTGCGGCACCAGGGCCGCCCGGTTCCCGGCCGGGGGCGGGAAGACCTTCCGGATCGAGAACACCGACCGGCTGTTGTCGGGCACGTACGGGGTGACGCCGTACCCGGGCATGATCGGCGTGAAGAACGGCTTCACCAGCAACGCCGGCAACACCTTCACCGGGGCCGCGACCCGGGCGGGGCGCACCCTCGTCGTCACCGTGCTGCATCCGAGGAGCGGCCACAACGCCGTCTACGAGGAGACCGCCGCGCTGCTCGACTGGGGCTTCGCGCAAGGGAGTTCGGCGCGCGCGGTGGGCACGCTGGTCGAGGCGTTGAGCGAGGGCGGGACCAGGGCGGGCGGCTCGTCCGCGGGGAAGGCGCCGCGGGCCGGGGCGCAGGCCTCGCCGGCGGAGGGCGCGGGCCCGGACGGCTGGGGCGCGCTCGGCGGGGCCGCGGGAGCGGTGGCGCTGCTGGCGGGCGGGGCGTACACGCTGCGCCGGCGTCGACGCCGTGCGGGCGAGGAGCGGACGACGAGCTGATGGTGGGGCAGCCGTCCCACGGTGCCGGTGCGTACCTCGCGGTCCCGGCGAGGTCCACCCCCACCCGGCGCCCTGGGACGGCTGCCCTCCCCCCCCTCGGTGTGGCCTGTGGTCGCCCGGGGCGGCGGAACTGTCGTGCTTCAAGTGTGAAGTTCCCGTGGAGAAGATTTGAGCATAAGTCCGCTACCGGCCGCAATGGTGCGGACGGGGAAACTCCGCTTGTGCAAGTTGAGGAGTTGACGACCTGCGGGCGATCGACACACCGCCCGCGGACCGTCCGCTGCGCGCGTCCTCAGCCCCGTCCCACGTACGGCATCGCCGTCGCCAGCACCGTCGCGAACTGCACGTTCGCCTCCAGCGGCAGTTCCGCCATGTGCCGCACCGTGCGCGCCACGTCGGCGACGTCCATCACCGGTTCCGGCGCGGTCTCACCGTTCGCCTGCAGCGCGCCGGTCCGCATCCGCGCCGTCATATCGGTGGCCGCGTTGCCGATGTCGATCTGACCGACCGCGATGCCGTGGGCCCGGCCGTCCAGCGAAAGGGACTTCGTCAGGCCGGTGAGGGCGTGCTTGGTCGCCGTGTAGGGCGCCGACAGGGGGCGGGGCGTGTGCGCCGAGACGGACCCGTTGTTGATGATCCGCCCGCCCCGGGGATCCTGCTCCTTCATCTGCCGGTACGCCCCCTGCGCACACAGGAACGCGCCGTTGAGGTTGGTGTCGACCACGTGCCGCCAGGCGTCGTAGGGGAGTTCCTCGAACGGCACGCCGCCGGGCCCGAACGTGCCGGCGTTGTTGAACAGCAGGTCCAGCCGCCCGAAGCGGTCGCGCACGGCGTCGAAGAGGGCCGCCACCTCCTCCGGGCGTGAGACGTCCGTCCGTACGGTGAGACTCGGCGCCTCGGGCGCCAGCGCGGCCGTCGCCTCCAGGGTCTCCACGCGCCGGCCGGCCAGCGCCACCGCCCAGCCCGCGCGCAGCAGTTCCACGGACACCGCCCGCCCGATCCCGGAACCGGCGCCGGTGACGATCGCGATCTTCGTCCCTCCGGCGGATCGGCCGGCGTCCCGGGGGATCCGGGCATCCTGGGCGGTCTCCGTGTTCTCGGCGGTTCCGGCGGTTCCGGCGGTCCCGGCGCCCCAGGGGCTCTTCGCGGTGTTCTCGGTGTTCTCGGTGTTCTGGGTGTTCTCGGCGTTCATGGGCCCGCAGCGTACGTGAGCTCGGCGCCTGGGTTCCGGCATGCGGACCGCACGCGTCCGACATCTGACTGTTGTGTACGCGCCAACCCTGCGACGCTCCCGAGCCGTCTCCGCCCACTGCAATGCCTTCTGCCGCCATTCTCAGGGGAGGACCGGAATGACACCCGCAGCCCAGCACTCCCAGCACGACCCCGAACTCCGCGCCACCGCCCGGCACGTGGGGCGCCGCCGCTTCCTCACCGGCACCGCGGCCGCCGCCGCGCTCGCCTTCACGGTGAACCTGCCCGCCGCCGGGACCGCGGCCGCCGCCGAACTCGACCCGGCGCGGCTCTCCGAGGACCCCTTCACCCTCGGCGTCGCCTCCGGTGACCCGCTGCCCGGCTCCGTCCTCCTGTGGACCCGCCTCGCGCCCGCCCCGTACCAGGCGGACGGCGGACTGCCCGCCGAGCGGATCGGCGTGCACTGGGAACTGGCCCGCGACGAGACCTTCCGCCGGCCCGTCAGACGCGGCACCGCCGTCGCGCACCCGGAGTTCGGCCACAGCGTGCACGTCCAGGTCGACGGTCTCGAGAACGACCGCGTGTACTACTACCGCTTCAAGGCGGGTGCCTGGATCAGCCGCACCGGCCGCACCCGCACCGCCCCGGCCCCCGGCGCGCGGGCGTCCGCCCTCACCGTCGGCGTGGTCTCCTGCCAGCGCTACGACCAGGGCTGGTTCACCGCCTACAAGCACCTCGCCGAGGACGACGTGGACTTCGTCCTGCACCTCGGCGACTACCTCTACGAGTACGCCGTCAGCGGGGTCGGAGGCGCCCGCGCCTACCCGGCCGGGACCGTGCCCGCCGTCTACGGCCACGAGATGGTGACGCTGGACGACTACCGCCTCAAGTACGCGCTGTACAAGTCCGACCCCGACCTGCTGGCCGCGCACGCCGCCCACCCGTTCGTCGTCACCTGGGACGACCACGAGACCGAGAACAACTACGCGGGCGCGGTGTCGGAGAACGACGACCCCGCCGAGGAGTTCCTCATCCGCCGGGCCGCCGCCTACCGCGCCTACTGGGAGAACCAGCCGCTGCGCCGCCCGCAGCTCCCCGACGGCCCCGACCTCAGGCTCTACCGGCGCCTGCACTGGGGCGGGCTCGCCCAGTTCGACGTCCTCGACACCCGCCAGTACCGCTCCGACCAGGCGTACGGCGACGGCTGGCGGCTCCCCGGGCCCGAGTCGGAGGACCCCGCCCGCACCCTGACCGGCGCCTCCCAGGAGCGGTGGCTGATCGACGGCTGGCACCGCTCGCGCGCCCTGTGGAACGTGGTGCCGCAGCAGGTCACCTTCGCCCGGCGGTACAACTCCACCGCCGTGCCGTCCCAGGTCTCCATGGACTCCTGGGACGGCTACCCGGCCTCCCGCGAGCGGATCCTGACCGGAGCACAGGCCGCCGGCGTCGAGAACCTGATGGTCCTCACCGGCGACGTCCACGTGCACTACGGCTTCGACATCAAGCGGGACTTCGACGACCAGGCCTCCAGGACGCTCGGCACGGAGATCGTCACCACGTCGATCTCCAGCGGCGGCAACGGCTCGGCCGAACCCGCCAACTGGGCCGCCTTCATGGCCGCCAATCCGCACCTGAAGTTCTACAACGGCCTGCGCGGCTACGCGACCGTCTCGCTGGGACGCGACCTCGCCCGCGCCGACTTCAAGACCGTTCCGTACGTCACCACGCAGGGCGCCCCCCTCACCACGGCCGCCTCCTTCGTGACGGAGGTCGGCGACCAGGGGCTCAAGCCCGCCTAGACCGTGGCCGCGGACCCGCCCCGGGCGATCCGGGCCCCGGCGCTCACGGGGCCGGCGGCCAGGCGTCGCCCCAGTCGGCGTCCCGGGCCGCCCGGTACAGCTCGCCGTGCTTCTTCGTCACCGTCGTACGGCTCAGCCGCTCCTCGGCCTCGCACAGGTCGAGGAGCACCTGGCCCTTGCGGATCTGCGGCCGCCGGACCACCCGCGAGGGGACGGGGGAGACGGGGAAGCGGGCGGCCGCGACATAGCTGAACTTCTCGTCCTCGTAGGGCAGCGAGCCGCCCTTGACCTGCCGGTGCAGGGAGGAGCGGCTGACCCGCGCCGAGAAGTGGCACCAGTCCGTGCCGGGCACGATCGGACAGGCCGCGCTGTGCGGGCAGGGCGCGGCGACCCGGAACCCGGCGGCGATCAGCCGGTCGCGGGCCTCGATCACCCGGGCGTAACCGTCCGGTGTGCCCGGTTCGACGATCACCACGGCCTGCGCGGCCGACGCGGCGGCGTCCAGCAGCACGGCCCGGTCGGGTGCGGCCAGCTCGTTGAGCACGTAGGAGACGGTGACCAGGTCCGTGGGCTCCAGGGCGAGGGCCGTGCCGATCCGCGCGCGCTGCCAGCGGGCGTCGCGCAGCGCCGGGTTCGCGGCGGCCACCTCGCGGCCGAGGGCCAGGGCGGGCTCCGCCCAGTCGAGCACGGTCACCGGGCGCGTGCCCTCCCAGGTGGAACTCACCGCCCAGGTCGCCGCCCCCGTGCCGCCGCCGACGTCCGTATGACCGGCCGGCGACCACCCCGGCACGGCGTCCGCGAACGCCTCCAGCGCCGACCGCACCGCCTCGAAGGTCGCCGGCATCCGGTACGCGGCGTACGCGACCACGTCCGCCCGGTCGCGCAGGATGGGCGCGTCGGTGGGGGTGGCGCCCCGGTAGTTGGCGATGAGCCGCTCGACGGCCTGTGCGGCCTGCTTGGGCGGCAGCCCGTCGAGCAGGTCCGTCAGGGCGCCGCGGAGGGTCTCGGAAACGGATACGGAGACGTTCACCCCCGGATTTTCTCAGGTCCGGGCCGCCGCCCTCACCGCACCACCCGCACGGCCCCGCCCTCGCCGCACCACCCGCACGGCCCCGCCCTCGCCGCACCACCCGCACGGCCCCGCCCTCGCCGCACCACCCGCACGGCCCCGCCCCGACCGGCCCCGGCGCGCGCACCGCGCACCCTCACCGCACCGCCATCGCCATCCGGGTCCCCACCAGGGCCCGCGGCCCGCTGTCCGGCGCCCGTCGCCTCGGATGCACCGTGTTGGCCAGCAGCACCACGAACGTGTCCGTCGCCGGATCCAGCACCAGCGAGGTCCCGGTGAACCCCGTGTGCCCCGCCGCGCCCTCGCCCGCCAGCTCGCCCATGAACCACGGCTGATCCACCGCGAAGCCCAGCCCCGGCGGGCTGAGCAGCAGCTCCACGAAGTCGGGACCGAGGATGCGGGCGGGACCGTAGGAACCGCCCGCCAGCAGGGTGCGGCAGAACACCGCGAGATCGCGGCCCGTGGAGAACAGCCCCGCGTGACCGGCCACCCCGCCCAGCGCCCAGGCGTTCTCGTCGTGCACCACGCCCCGCAGCATCCCGCGGTCCGCCTTGGCCCACGGCCGCCGCTGGTCCTCGGTCGCCGCCGCACCGGGGCACGGGCCGAAGTCGGTCGAGGTCATGCCCAGCGGACGGGTGATCCCGTCCCGCACGAGGACGTCGAGGGTGCGGCCGGTGAGCCGCTCCAGGAGCTGCTGGAGCACCAGCATGTTCAGGTCCGAGTACAGGTACGCGCCCGGTGCGCCGACCGGCGTCTCCGCGCGTAGCAGCGCCCACCGCCGGGCGTCGTCCGCGCAGTCGTACAGGGGCAGCTCGGGGCGCAGCCCGGAGGTGTGGGTGAGGAGCTGGCGGACGGTGACGCCGTGCGCGGCGGCCCCGTGGAAGTCGGGCAGATAGGCGCCCACCCGGGCGTCGATGCCGAGGGTGCCGCGCTCGATCTGCTGCACCGCCGCCACCGAGGTGAACAGCTTGGTGAGGGACGCGAGGTCGAACGGGGTGTCGACGGTCATCGGGATCCGCGCCCCGGGCGGGAGCTCCACCCCCGCGTCGGCCGCCGGGTCGTACGCCGCGTACCGCACCGCCCAGCCCACCGCCTCCCGCACGGCGATCACCGGGCCGCGCCCGGCGACCACGACGGCGCCCGCCGCCCAGGGCCGGTCGCCCGTGGTGAGGTCCACGACGTCACGGACGAGGAGTCGCGTCTCCGCCGGGTCGAGCCCGGCCCGTTCCGGTGTGTCGACGCGCAGTCTCGGTGCGCTCAGTTCACTGCTCCTTCCGCGCCCGCCTTGGTCCAGGGACGGCACATTCCCACGAAGCAGGCCGATGCCACCAGTGCGGCGGCCGACTGGACGACGGCCATCGGGACGGCCGTGCGCTCGCCGGCGATCCCCACCAGCGGGGAGGCGATCGCGCCGATGAGGAAGGAGGACGTGCCGAGAAGCGCCGAGGCGGAACCGGCGGAGTGCCGTATCCGCGTCAGGGCGAGGGTCTGCGCGTTGGGCAGCGTGACGCCCATCGCGGACATCAGGACGAACAGCGCGGCGGCCACCGGCGCCAGCCCCACCTCGCCGAAGACGCCCGTCGTCATGAGCAGCAGGGCGACCGAGGCCAGCACGACCACCGAGAGCCCGACGGCCAGGACCCGGTCCAGCCGGACCCGGCCCACCAGCACCCTGCCGTTGAGCTGGCCGATCAGCACGAGCCCGACCGAGTTCACGCCGAACAGCAGGCCGAACGTCTGCGGGGAGGCGCCGTAGATCTCCTGGACCACGAACGGCGAGGCGCTGATGTACGCGAACAGCGCGGCGAAGGAGAAGCCGCCCGTGAGCATGTAGCCGGTGAAGGGCAGATCGCCGAGGAGCCGGCGCATCGAGCGCAGGGCCTCGCCGACCCCGCCCGCGTGCCGCCCGGCGGCGGGCAGTGTCTCCGGCAGCCGGGTCCACACCAGCACGGCCAGCAGCAGTCCCACCGCCGTCAGGAGGACGAACACGCCCCGCCAGTCCGTCGCCCGCAGGATCTGCGCGCCGATCAGCGGCGCCACGACCGGGGCGACCCCGGAGATCAGCATCAGGGTGGAGAAGAACCGGGCCATCGCCACGCCGTCGTACAGATCGCGCACGACGGCCCGCGCGATCACGATCCCGGCGGCGCCCGCGAGCCCCTGCACCAGCCGGCAGGCGACCAGCAGCCCGACGGTGGGCGCCAGCGCGCACAGGGCGGTCGCCAGGACGTAGACGACGAGTCCGGCCAGCAGCGGGCGCCTGCGCCCCCACCGGTCGCTCATCGGGCCGACCACCAGCTGCCCCAGGGCCATACCGGCCAGGCACGCGGTCAGCGTGAGCTGCACCGTCGCGGCCGGCGCGTGCAGCGAGCGGGTCACCTCCGGCAGCGCCGGGAGGTACATGTCCATCGAGAGCGGGGGAGTGGCGGTCAGCCCGCCCAGGACGAGGGTGACGAGCAGCCCCGTCCGGCGCCGGGCGGACGGCGTCGGCCCCGCTCCCTCGCCCGTTCCCGTGCTCGTGCCCCGGTCCGTCACGGCCTTCGGCGCCGCGTCAGGTATGGCCCCGCCCTCCGGCATCCGGCCGCCCCTCCCTCTCCGACATCAGTGCCGCCTATGCTCTCAGCTCGAACACACTGCTGGGACGGCACGAGGGCGGGGCAGGGTATGACGACGGACACGGTGCGGTGGGGCGTCCTGGCGACCGGCGGGATCGCCGCCGCGTTCACGGCGGACCTGATCGACCTGCCCGACGCGGAGGTCGTCGCGGTCGCCTCCCGCAGCGAGGTCTCCGCGAAGGCGTTCGCCGAGCGGTTCGGCATACCCCGGGCCTACGGCGACTGGGCCGCGCTCGCCGCCGACGAGGACATCGATGTCGTCTACGTCGCCACCCCGCACGCCGCCCACCGCGCCGCCGCCGGACTCTGCCTGGAGGCCGGGCGGAACGTGCTGTGCGAGAAGGCGTTCACGCTGAACCTGCGCGAGGCCGAGGAACTGGTCGCGCTGGCCCGGGAGCACGACCGCTTCCTCATGGAAGCCATGTGGATGTACTGCAACCCGGTGATCCGCCGCCTCAAGGCGCTCGTCGACGACGGCGCGATCGGCGAGATCCGCACCGTGCAGGCCGACTTCGGCCTCGAAGGCCCCTTCCCGCCCTCGCACCGGCTGCGCGACCCCGCCCAGGGCGGCGGCGCCCTCCTCGACCTGGGCGTCTACCCGGTCTCCTTCGCCCACCTCCTGCTCGGCGCGCCCTCGGGCATCGCCGCCCAGGCGGTCCTGTCCGCCGAGGGCGTCGACCTCCAGACGGCCCTGGCCCTGTCCTGGGACTCCGGCGCGCTCGCCGCCCTGCACTGCTCCCTGACCGGCGGCACGGGCACCACCGCCTCCGTCACCGGCTCGCGCGGCCGGATCGACATCCCGTCCGGCTTCTTCCACCCCGACCGTCTCGTCCTGCACCGGGACGGGCGCGACCCCGAGGAGTTCGCCGCCGACCCGGCCGACGGCCCCCGCACGACGTTCCGGCACGAGGCCCGTGAGGTCATGCGCGCCCTGCGGGCCGGGGAGACCGAGTCGCCGCTGGTCCCGCTCGACGGCAGCCTCGCGGTCATGCGGACCCTCGACACGGTCCGCGAGCGGATCGGCGTGCGCTACCCCGGCGAGGACACGTGACCGCTCGCGAGACGTCCCGTCTCACCGGCTTGGTACCGTCGACCCATGGTCACCCAGTCCGGTAAGCCGGCCCCCGACACCACCCGCCGCAGCGAGCGGTCCCGGCGCGCCATCTACGACGCCGCGCTCGCCCTCGTCGCGGAGACCGGCTACGCGAAGACCACGATCGAGGGCATCGCCGCCCGCGCGGGCGTCGGCAAGCAGACCATCTACCGCTGGTGGGGGTCGAAGGCCGACGTCCTGCTGGAGGCCTTCCTCGACCTCAGCGAGGAGGCGGCCCGCGGCGCGGGGGCCTCGCAGGAGCAGCCGTACGTCATCCCCGACACCGGCGACCTGGCCGCCGACATCAAGGCCGTCCTGCGCGCCACCGTCGACCAGCTCACGGACCCCAGGTTCGAGGCGCCCTCCCGCGCCCTGGCCGCCGAGGGCGTGGTCAACGAGCAGGTCGGCCGCGAGTTCACGGCCAAGCTGATGGAACCGTCCATCCAGCTGTACGTCGACCGCCTGCGCGCCGCCCAGCGGGCCGGGCAGGTCCGCGCCGACCTCGACCCGCGGATCGCCCTGGAGTTCTTCATCTCCCCGCTGGCCCAGCGCTGGCTCCAGCGCACCGGCCCGATCTCCTACGCGTACACCGACGCCCTCGTCGACTACGCGCTGCACGGTCTCGCGCCCCGGTGAGCCTGCCGACATAGGTCACTCTGGGCCCACCCGTCCCACCTGCCCCGATTCACGGCTACGGCCCCCCGATGCGCAGGATGGTGGGACCATGAGGCATGCTGGCGGCACCACGGCGAGCGAGGGGACAGATGAGCGCGGAGTTCGACGGCCGGACCGGCCTGTGGGGCAAGATCTCGGAGTGGCTGCGCCCGAGCGGCCCGACGGAGGCCGCCGACGACGGCGACCGCGAGGCCCTGCTGCTGGCCGCCGCCGGAGCGGGGCTCCCGCTCGCGCCCGCCGCGCACCCGGCCCCCGGCTACGGCTGCTCCTGCGACCGCGTCGGCTGTCCGACCCCCGCCCGGCACCCGGTGTCCTTCGCCTGGCAGACGCAGTCCACCACCGACCGCGCCCAGATCGAGCGCTGGGCCCGCCACCAGCCGCAGGCCAACTTCATCACCGCCACCGGCATGACGCACGACGTGCTCGACGTGCCGCTGGAGGCGGGCCGCCAGGCCCTGGAGCGGCTGCTCGACTCCGGCGTCGAGGTCGGCCCGGTCGCCGAGAGCGACGACGGCCGCATGCTCTTCTTCACCCTCACCCGCGGCACCCCCGAGGACGAGGACGAGTGGTGGCCGTGCGAGCTGGACTGCCACCCCGAGACCATGGACGAGCACCCCGGCCTGCGCTGGCACTGCCGCGGCTCCTACGTCCTGGTGCCGCCCGCCCGGCTCCCCGGCGACGAGGGCCGTCGCGTGCACTGGCTGCGCGGTCCCGAGCACGCGCTGCCGGACCCGCTGACCCTCCTGGAGACGCTCACGGACGCGTGCGCGCGCCACGCGGGCCAGGAGTCCGACCACGCGGGCACGGCCTGGCCCTCGCGCCACTAGCCGGGTGCGGGACGGGCCTCCCGCGATCACGGCCCAGGCGCGGAACCGACCGGCCGAACCGCCGCCCGGTCCCCTCGCCGCGACGGTGACGCCACCCGGCGCGCTCAGGCTCCCTTGGCCGCCGTCAGGCCTTCCAGCCGGCTGAGAATCGACACCTTGCCGTTCCCCGAGCCCTTCGCGGGGGCCAGAGCGACGTCGTTGGCGACGAACTCCATCGTCAGCGACTGCTTGATCTCACCGGTCGTCAGCGCGGCCACGTTCTTGTTCGGGGCGGGCACGGCGGCGCCCGCCGCGGCCGTCTGCTTCATGTAGTGGTGCGTGGTGAAGAAGACCAGCGCCCCGCCGTCCGCGGTGCGCAGTGCCAGCGGCGCGTAGTCGCCGCCGGTCAGCGGCTCGTCGATGTACTGCGTGGCCAGGCCCGGCTTGGTGGCGTTCTTCGCCCGGGTCGCGCGCAGCGCGGTGGTGTGCGCGCCGTCCGCGAAGGCGCCCTTGCCGCTCTGCAGGTACGCCGCGTAGTCCTTGCTCAAGTCCTCGGGCGCGACCGCCAGTTCGGCGGAGTCGGCGGACACGGCCTCGGCATGGCCGTCCTTGCCCGACTGCTCGAAGCGCGGGATCGAGCCCGGGGCCACCAGCGTCAGATAGGTCGCCTGCCACGGCTCCGCCCGCTCGCCCCGGGTGAACACCATCAACCAGCGCGCGTCGCCGCCCTTGTTGCCCTTCGCGTCGGCGACGAACCAGCGCGGCCAGCCCGCCTTCTCGACGATCGTGTACTTCACGTCCGACAGCACCAGCGGCGTGTGCTGCGGGTTGCCGTCCGGGTTGTTGACGCGGCCCGCCTTCAGCCGCGCCTCGTCGATGATCCCGAGGGGGCCGGTGGTGCGGTCGGCGTCCAGCGAACTGTCGTACGCCGCGTCGGCCTTGTTGTAGGCGGCCGTGAACTGCTCGACGGCCTTCACGGCCTCCGCCTTCGTGGCCGCGGGGAGCAGTTCGAGCTCCCCGTGGACCACCACGCAGCCGCTCGCGGTGAGCGAGACGGCGGTGAGCGACGCCGCTACGAGTGCGTACCGGTCACGTGCGCGGAGCGTTCGACTGCGCGGAACCCCGGTCGTCAGGCTGCGTTCCCTGCTCATCAGGCGACTTCACCTTCCCCTTCCCGGAGGCGAACCCTACCGGGGCGAGGAACAGCGCGAGCGTCGGGACCAGGTACAGCAGCCACACCGTGACCTGGAGAACCGTCGGATCGGGCTGGAAGTTGAACACGCCCTTCAGCAGCGTGCCGTACCAGCTGTCCGGCGGGAGCGTGCCGCTGATGTCGAAGGCCAGGTCGCTCAGGCCCGGGACCAGGTCGGCCTCCTGGAGGTCGTGGACGCCGTACGCCAGCACGCCCGCGGCCACCACGACCAGCATGCCGCCGGTCCAGGTGAAGAACTTCGCGAGGTTGATCTTCAGGGCTCCGCGGTAGAACAGCCAGCCCAGCAGGACGGCGGTCGCGAGCCCCAGGGCCACGCCGATCAGCGGACGCGGGGTGCCGTCGCCGGCCGCGTGCACCGACGCCCAGACGAACAGGGCCGTCTCCAGGCCCTCCCGGCCGACCGCGAGGAAGGCGGTGGCGACCAGCGCGCCGGTGCCCATCGCGAGGGCCGCGTCCAGCTTGCCGTGCAGCTCCGACTTCAGATGCCGGGCGGTGCGCCGCATCCAGAACACCATCCACGTCACCAGGCCGACCGCGAGGATCGACAGGGAGCCGCCGAGCGCCTCCTGCGCCTGGAACGTCAGTTCCTGGGAGCCGAATTCGAGGACGCAGCCGAAGCCGAGCGCGAGCGCGACGGCGACGCCGATGCCGATCCAGATGGGTTTGAGGGCGTCCCTGCGGTCCGTCTTCACCAGGTAGGCGATCAGGATGCAGACGACGAGACTGGCCTCCAGGCCCTCGCGCAGTCCGATCAGATAGTTGGAGAACACGGGCTACGCCTCCTTGGAGAACAGCGTCCGGCCCCACCAGTCGTCCTTGTCGCGGACGCCCGGCGGGACGGCGAAAACGGCCGAACCCACGTGCTGGATGTATTCGTTGAGGGCGTCGGTCGCGAGGTTGCGCTGGACGCGGACGAACCCCTCGCGCACATCGCGCTGGTAGGCGAGGAAGAACAGACCGGCCTCGAGCCGGCCGAGGCCGTCGGTGCCGTCGGTGAAGGAGTAGCCGCGGCGCAGGATCGTCGCCCCGTGGTTGGAGTCCGGGTGCGCGAGCCGTACGTGCGCGTCGGGCTTCATCGCCTTCAGGAACGGCTCGTCGCGCTCCTTCGCCTTGCCGACCGGCGCGCCCTCGCCCTTGTCGCGGCCGAAGATGTCCTCCTGCTCCTGCAGCGAGGTGCGGTCCCAGGTCTCGATGTGCATCCGGATCCGGCGCGCGACGAGATAGGAGCCGCCCACCATCCAGTCGGGGCCGTCCTTCTCGCCGACCCACACGAACTTCTTCAGCCGGTCGGTCTCGGTGCCCGCGATGTTGCGGGTGCCGTCCTTGAAGCCCATCAGGTTGCGCGGGGTCTGCGCGTCGGGCGTCGTGGACGAGGTCTTCCCGAAGCCCAGCTGCGACCAGCGGATGACGACCTTGCCCATGCCGATCCGGGCCAGGTTGCGGATCGCGTGCACGGCGACCTGCGGATCGTCCGCGCAGGCCTGGATGCACAGGTCACCGTTGCTGCGGGCCGCGTCGAGCGCGTCCCCGGCGAAGGTGGGCAGCTCGATCAGCGCGTCGGGCCGCCGGTCGGCGAGGCCGAGCTTGCCGAACAGCGAGGGCCCGAAGCCGACCGTCAGGGTCAGCCGGGACGGCTTGAGCCCCAGGGCCTCGCCGGTGTCGTCCGGGGGCGCCTCGGCCAGACCGCCGTACGCGCCCTCGCCGACCGCCTTCCCGGCCGTCATCCGGCGGGCCGCCTCCGTCCAGTCCTTCAGGAGCTGGACGAACTCGGCGCGGTCCGTGGTCTTCACGTCGAACGCGGCGAAGTGCAGCCGGTCCTGCACGGGCGTCGCGATGCCCGCCTGGTTCGCGCCGTGGAAGCCGACCGCGCCGCCCACTTCGGCGGCCGCCGGGTCGACGTCGTCGCCGGTGCGGGTCATCGCGACCGCGCCGCCGGCCGCGGCGGCGCCGAGCGCGAGGCCCGCACCGCCCCAGCCGATCAGCGATCGCCTGGACGGCACGCTGCCCTGAGTCTCGGTCATGTCCTGGCCCCTCGATTACTTCGCGACGGCGGCGGCGAGCTTGGACAGCGGCTCGGCGAGCGCGTTGACCGCGTCGGACAGCTCCTTGCGGTCGGCGGCGCCGACCTTGTCGTACGCGGTGAAGGCGTACGACGACGTGTTCGGGCGGTACTTGTCCAGCAGCGTGTTCAGCGCGGCGAACTGCTTGTCCAGCTCGGTGACCAGGGCCGCGTCGTTCTCCTGGGCGACCGGCTTGAGCAGCTCGTAGGACTTCTGGGCGCCCTCGACGTTGGCCTTGAAGTCGACGAGGTCGGTGTGCGAGTAGCGCTCCTCCTCGCCGGTGACCTTGCCGGTGGCGACCTCGTCGAGGAGTTCCTTGGCGCCGTTGGCCATGGAGGTCGGGGTGATCTCGGCCTTGCCGACCCGCTGCTGCCAGTCGGTCAGGTCGGTGGTGAGCTGGTCGGCGAGGGTCTTCTCGGCGGCGGTGATCTTCTTGTCCTGCCAGAGGGCCTTCTCCAGCCGGTGCCAGCCGGTCCAGGTCTGGCCGGCCTCCAGGCCGTCCGCGCGGACGTCGACCTTCGGGTCGATGTCGCCGAAGGACTCCGCGACCGGCTCGGTGCGCTCCCAGCCGATGCGGGAGGGCGCGTAGGCCGCCTTGGCCGCCTCGAGGTCGCCGGCCTTGACCGCCTTCACGAAGGTCGCGACGAGCGGCAGCGTGGCGTCGGCCTGCTCCTGCGCGTACTCGCGGTAGGCGGCGACGGCCTTGTCCAGGCGCGGGTCACGCTTGGCGACCGAGCCGCCGGTGACCTTGAGGTCCTGGCGGATGCCGGTGCCCTTCATGCCGGGCTTGCAGGCGATCTGGTAGTCACCGGCCTTCACCTCGGCGGTGACCCGCTGCTTGGTGCCGGGGCCGATGTTCTCCCGCTCGCTGACGATCCGGTCGTCGGGGAAGAGGATGTAGACCTCGGTGACCTTGGAGCCCTTGTTCTCGATCGCGAGTTCGACGTGTCCGGCGGATATCTCCTTCTTGGAGGTCACGCACTTGGCGTCGGTGGCGGTCACGGTGATGACCCGGTCACCGTCTTTCGCGTCGCTCTTGGAGGTGCAGCCGGTGACGGCGGTCAGTGCGGTCACGGCGGTGACGGCGGTGACGACGGACAGTCTGGCGGCTCGCATTCGGGCTCCCAGCGATGGCTGAATAAGGGCGTGACCCGGCTCACAGGGTTGGTGAGCCTCGCCTAACTTATCCAAGGCTTACCTGCGTAATACCCGTCCGTGCAGTGATTCACCTCTCATAGACGCCGTATGAGCACGAGCGGATCACGGTGACTCAAAACGGACCCCAAGAGATGGTCAAAGATGATTCAAAGATTCCGCTTGGGGGCGACGGTGCCGCTCTGGTGTCCCGGGCGCGGAAGCGGCTCACCCGCCGGTCGCGGACGTCCAGAAGCGGCCACCGGGTGCCCCTCGCCTCCGGCGAACCCTGCGCCGAGCCCCGCCCGGCGCACAGGGTCACGGCCCGGGCGCGCACCCTCACCACCGAGCCCCTCGCCGAGCCACCTGACGCCCTCACCTCAGGAGCGCGGGGACCGCGCGAGGGGCCACGGCCGACCGCCACGCGTGCGACGGCCGAGGGCCGGGCCGGGCAGGGGCGGCCCGCCGCAGGGGTGCGGGGGCCGCGCGACCCGCCGCCCGCCGTCCGGCGGTGCTTCAATTCCCCGGTGACTGATTACGACGTGCTCCGCGTCTTCTGCGCGCCGAACGGCGGCTACGGCAATGAACTGGGCGTGGTCCGCGAAGGTTCGGTCCTGCCGGACCGCGAGGACCGGCAGGACCTCGCGGCGAAACTCGGCTTCGGCGAGACGGTGTTCGTCGACGACCCCGAGCGCGGGATCATCGACGTCTACACGCCCACCCGGCGCCTGTCCTTCGCGGACCACTCGTGCGTGGGCGTCGCCTGGCTGCTCGACGTGCCGGAACTCGTCACGCCCGCCGGCGCCGTCGGCACCCGCCTGGACGGAGAGTTCACCTGGATAGAGGCCCGCGCGGAGTGGGCCCCGCCGTGCGTGTTCCACCGCTACGCCACCGCCGCCGAGGTCGACGACCTGCCCGTGCCGCCGGCCGGTGACTGGATCTACGCCTGGGCCTGGGAGGACGAGCCGGCCGGCCGGATCCGCGCCCGTGGCTTCCCGGGCCGCGGCGACGGCGTCGACGAGATCGAGGCGACGGGCGCCCCGGCCCTGCTGCTGACCGAGCGGCTCGGCCGCGCCCTGAACATCACCCAGGGCGCGGGTTCGCAGATCCTGACGGCCCCGCAGCCGTACGGCTGGGTGGAGATCGGCGGACGGGTGTTCCTGGAGCGCTGAACCATACGGCCGGTCGCGGCTTTCCGCGGAGTTCTCCGCGGCCGTACGGGTGGTCTGGCGTGTGCGGAGAGCGACGAACGGGGACCTCTGGGCGTGACATTCGAGCCCCGTGAGAGGAACGCCATGCGTATCCGTTCAGTTCTGGCCGCAACCGTCCTGGGTATCGCCCTCGCCGCCACCGGCGCGACGACCGCCACCGCCGACGAGGGTCCCCGCCAGCACCACGAGGAGCCGCGCGAGCACCACTTCGGCGGGGACGAGGGCGTGTGCAGCCCGTACATCGGCGCGGTCGACACGGTTTCGGCCGACATCTTCTGGGCCGGCAAGCACTGCGACCGCTTCTGATCCGACGCCGGGCCCCCTCGCCGTACGGCGAGGGGGCCCGATCCGTCCGCTCCGGCCCGCGCGGCCGGCTCACGCCGAGAGCGGGAACTCCTCGCCCAGGGCCCGGAAGACGTCCGTGTTCAGCGCGAAGGCGCGCTTGCACTCGCTCACGATCCGCTGCTTCTCCAGGTCGTCCGCGCGCACCCCGTCCAGCAGTTCCCGGTACTCCCGCTTGAACGCCGCCGGGTTGCCGATCTCCTCGAAGACGTAGAAGCGGACGCCGTCGCCCTTGCGCTCGAAGCCCCAGGTCCGCTCCGCCTTGTCCCGGATGATCTGCCCGCCGGAGAGGTCGCCCAGGTAGCGCGTGTAGTGGTGGGCGATGTACCCGGCCGGCCAGCGATCGGCGCACTCCCGCACCCGCGCCGCGTACGCCTCGGTCGCCGGCAGGGCCGACAGCCCCGAACGCCACCCGGCGCCCCGCAGATGGGCCAGGTCCCGCTCCAGCGCCGGCAGCCGGAACAGCTCGGGCCGGACGAAGGGCCCGGCCACCGGGTCCGAGGCCAGCCGCCCGGCGCCGGCCTCCAGCGCCGCGTAGACGAACCAGAGCTGCTCGGTGTACCGCGCGTACGCCTCGACGCCGAGCCTGCCGCCGAGAAGGTCACTCATGAACGTCGAGGTCTCGGCCTCCACGTGCTGCTCGTGGGAGGCCGTGCGAATGAGGGTCGAGAACGAGTCCATGCCCGCATCCTTTAAGGTAAGGCTTACCTAAGTCAATGGGTTTGCCGACGCCTTGTCGGTAAAAGCGTACAAGAAAAGGCCCGCCCCCAGCAGGGGACGGGCCTTCGGCCGCGCTACGGCAGCGTGAGGATCTCCGCCCCCGTCTCCGTCACCACCAGCGTGTGCTCGAACTGGGCCGTCCGCCTGCGGTCCTTGGTCACCACGGTCCAGCCGTCCTCCCACATGTCGTACTCGTGGGTGCCGAGGGTCAGCATCGGCTCGATCGTGAACGTCATGCCGGGCCGGATGACGGTCGTCGCGTGCGGGCTGTCGTAATGCGGGACGATCAGCCCGGAGTGGAACGACGAGTTGATCCCGTGCCCGGTGAAGTCGCGCACCACGCCGTACCCGAAGCGCTTGGCGTACGACTCGATGACCCGCCCGATGATGTTGATCTGCCGGCCCGGCCGGACCGCCTTGATCGCCCGCTCGAGGGACTCCCGGGTCCGCTCCACCAGCAGCCGCGACTCCTCGTCGACGTCCCCGACCAGGTAGGTGGCGTTGTTGTCGCCGTGCACCCCGCCGATGTACGCCGTCACGTCGAGGTTGACGATGTCGCCGTCGCGCAGGACCGTCGAGTCCGGGATGCCGTGGCAGATGACCTCGTTGACGCTCGTGCACAGCGACTTGGGGAAGCCCCGGTAGCCCAGCGTCGACGGATAGGCGCCGTGGTCGCACATGTACTCGTGCGCCACCCGGTCCAGTTCGTCGGTGGTGACTCCCGGGGAGATCAGTTTCGCCGCCTCCGCCATCGCCTGCGCGGCGATCCGGCCGGCCCGGCGCATCGCCTCGATCGTCTCGGGCGTCTGCACCTCCGGACCGGTGTAGGGCGTCGGCGCGGGCTTGCCGACGTACTCGGGGCGGCGGATGTTTCCGGGCACCGAACGGATGGGGGACAGCTCCCCGGGGACGAGCAGCGACTGGCCAGACATGCCGGTGAGTCTAACGAGCGGACATGGGGGAACATGACGATGGCGAGAGGAGCCGTCATGCCCCTGTTCAAGAAGTCGACCACCGGCAAGCCGGGCGAGTGGTTCTACTGCCTGGAGCACAAGAAGGTCGAGGAGGGGCCGGAATGCCCGGCCAAGGACCGGTTCGGCCCGTACACCACCCGTGCGGAAGCCGAGCACGCGATGCAGACCGCCCGCGAGCGCAACCTCCAGTGGGAGAACGACCCCAAGTGGCACGACGCCCCGGCGGCCGGCGCCCGGGACGACGACTGATCAACCGGTGATCAATCGCTGATCACCCGGTCGACGGAACGTCGGCCACCGGTGCGGCTGCCGACCGTCGGGCGCGCAGCCGCGCCGCGTGTTCGTCGGTGCGCGCGTCGTACGTCATCAGGCTCGGCAGGCACAGCGCCAGCAGTCCCACCGCGCCCACGCACAGCGCCCCGCCCGACCAGACCGAGGTCCGCACCCCCAGCCAGGCCGCCAGACCGCCGCTGCGCACCTGGCCGACCGTCGGCCCCACCGAGTAGGACAGCAGCTCGATCCCGGCGAGCCGCCCGCGCAGCTCGTCCGGGATCGTCTGGTTCCACATGACCCCGCGGAAGATGCCGCTGACCATGTCGAAGCCGCCCGCCAGGGCGAGGCAGAGCAGCACCAGCCAGACGTTCCCGGCGAGTCCGGCGGCGGCGATCGCCCCGCCCCACAGCGCGGCCGACAGCACCACCATCCGTCCGTGCCGGTGCACCCGGGAGGTCCAGCCGCTGGTCAGGCTCACCAGCAGCGCGCCCGCCGGCACCGACGCGTACATCAGGCCCAGCGACCACTCGGCGTCCAGTTCGTCGGCGAGGAACGGCAGCACGGCGAGCGGCATGGCGAGGAACATCGCCGCGAGGTCGACGGCGTAGGTGCCCAGGAGCTCCTTGCGGCCCCAGGCGTACCGGGCGCCCTCGGCGATGGCCCGGAGGGACGGCTTCGCCGCCTCGTGCGCGGCGGGAGAGGCGGCGATGCGGACGACGAGCGCGACCGAGACCACGAAGGTGAGGAGGTCGGCCGCGTAGGCCCAGCCCAGGCCCGCGTACGCGACGACGACACCGGCGAGGGCCGGTCCCGCGACCCCGCCCACGGTCCACCGCAGCGAGTTCAGCGCGGCCGCCGCGGGCAGGTGCTCATGGGCGACGATCCGCGGCCACAGCGAGTCCAGCGCGGGCCGCTGGACGGAGACGAGCGCGGAGGAGAGCGCGGCGACGAGGTACAACGGCCACACCGCCGGATCCGGCAGCAGCGCGTTGACCAGCAGCACCGCGCTGAGCAGCCCCTGCCCGGCCTCCGTCCGGACGATGAGCTTCCGCTTGTCCCACGCGTCCGCGAGGGCCCCGCCGTACAGGCCGAACACCAGGAGCGGCACCAGCTCCACGGCCCCGATCGCGCCGACCGCCGCGGCCGATCGGGTCAGCTCCTTCAACTGCACCGGCAGCGCCACGAAGGTCAGGAAGCTCCCGAAGGTCGACACCGTGCCCGACACCCAGAGCCGCCGGAAGTCCCGCGAGGCCCGCCAGGGGGCGAGGTCGGGGAGCAGGGACCGCCGACCGGAGGGAGCGGGACGCGCGGCGGCGGGGACATCGTCATCGGTCACGAGGGGCCATGCTCGGCCGGGAGCGGAGCGAGGGGCAACCGCTTTTCGGCGGGACCGGTAGGGCAGGCGGGCAGGAGGGCAGGTGGGCGGACCGGCAGGCGGGCGGGCTGGTCACCAGGGGGGAGGCGGCGGCGCGGTCAGCCGTTCGGCCAGGTGGGAGAGCCGGTCGGCGAACCGCCGGCGCCCTCGCGCCGGGGGCAGCGTCTCGCCGGCGGCCGCGCTCACCAGGTGCTGCACGGTGTCCAGGTCCAGCTCGGAGCCGTCCGGGACGGCCAGCGTCTCGTGGGCCAGGGCCGTCAGCTCCCCCTCGCCGGGACCGAGCGACAGGATCACGACGCCGGCCCGCCGGGCGTCCGACACCCGCTCCAGCAGCGGCGCGTCCCCCGACGGCGACGCCACCAGCAGCGTCTCGCCCCGCCGGGCCGCCTCGATCCGGCCCAGGCCGACGGCGAGATGCGCCGGGTCGGAAGGACGCGCGGCATGCCGTACGAGGGTCGGGGCCAGCTCCGGCGTGCCCGACCACGCGGCCTCGTCCACCAGATGCGCCGCGAGGTGCCAGGGCTCGTAGGCCGCCGTGCCCGCCAGCAGCAGTCCGCCGCCGTGCGAGACCACCGACCCGCGCAGCACCCCGGCGAACCTGCGGGTGGCCCCCAGCCACTCGGTCCCGGCGAGCACCTCGCGCAGCAGCGCGACCCGTACGGCGTCCATGCCGCCGCATCGTGCCGCAACCGGCAGCCGGCCGCCCGGGGTTCGCCCCTCGTTCACCCGACTTGACGAAGGGCCGCCGCACCCGCCCACGTAAAGTCGGCCCATGACCTCTACCGACAGTGCACAGAACGCCGCCGCTGCCGCCCCGGCGAAGGCTCCCGCCAAGGACCCGTGGGACCTTCCCGACGTGTCAGGACTGGTCGTCGGCGTGCTCGGGGGGACCGGCCCGCAGGGCAAGGGTCTCGCCTACCGGCTCGCCAAGGCCGGCCAGAAGGTGATCATCGGTTCGCGTGCCGCCGACCGTGCCCGGACCGCCGCCGAGGAGCTCGGGCACGGTGTCGAGGGCGCCGACAACGCCGAGACCGCGCGCCGCAGCGACATCGTGATCGTCGCCGTGCCGTGGGAGGGCCACGGCAAGACCCTGGAGTCCCTGCGCGAGGAACTGGCCGGGAAGCTGGTCGTCGACTGCGTCAACCCGCTCGGCTTCGACAAGAAGGGCGCCTACGCGCTGAAGCCGGAGGAGGGCAGCGCCGCCGAACAGGCCGCCGCCCTGCTGCCGGACTCGCGTGTCGCCGCCGCCTTCCACCACCTCTCGGCGGTTCTCCTCCAGGACCCCGGGATCGACGAGATCGACACCGACGTGATGGTGCTGGGCGAGGAGCGGGCCGACGTCGAGCTCGTCCAGGCGCTGGCCGGCCGGATCCCCGGCATGCGGGGCGTCTTCGCCGGGCGGCTGCGCAACGCCCACCAGGTGGAGTCCCTGGTCGCCAACCTGATCTCCGTCAACCGCCGCTACAAGGCCCACGCCGGGCTGCGCGTCACGGACGTGTGAGCGCATGGGGGACACTGGTCGGAGCAGCCCAGCAGTGTCCCCCCGACAGGAGAAACCGGACCCATGCCCCGCCTCGCCCTCTACACCCTCGTCGTCTGCGTACTCGCCGTGGCCGCGGCGGTCGTCTCCTTCGTCCAGGGCAGTTTCCTGGGCGTCGTGTGGGTGCTGCTCGCGGGCCTGTCCTCGAACATGACCTGGTACTACGTGAAGCGGGAGAAGGTGCGCAGGGCCGCGGGGGCCGACGTCAGCGGCTGACCGAGCAGAACTCGTTCGTGCCCTGCCAGAAGCGGTACAGCGACTGGCCGCAGTACGTCTCGAAGTCGCCGATCCCGAGACCGCGCAGCACGGCGTCGACCATGTCGAAGAAGACCCCGTTGACCGCCGGCACCCACAGCAGCGCGAACACGAACAGCAGGCCGAACGGCGCGAACGGCTCCACCTGCCGCTTGACGTCGTACGACAGCCAGGGCTCGATCACCCCGTAGCCGTCCAGACCGGGCACCGGAAGGAAGTTCAGGATCGCCGCCGTGACCTGGAGCAGGGCGAGGAAGGCGAGCGCGAACCGGAAGTCGGCCGGCACGCCGTCCAGCGCGTCCAGCCAGAACGGCGCCGTGCACACCACCGCGAACAGCACGTTCGTCAGCGGACCGGCCGCCGAGATCAGGCTGTGCCGCCACCGCCCCTGGATCCGCCCGCGCTCGATGAAGACCGCACCGCCCGGCAGACCGATGCCGCCCATGATCACGAAGAGGACCGGCAGCACCACGCTGAGCAGGGCGTGCGTGTACTTGAGCGGGTTGAGCGTGAGGTACCCCTTCGCGCCGACCGAGATGTCACCGCTGTGCAGGGCGGTGCGCGCGTGCGCGTACTCGTGCAGACACAGGGAGACGATCCAGGCGGCCGTCACGAACAGGAACACCGCCACGCCCGGCTGCTCGGCGAACCCCGTCCAGGTCGCCCAGCCGGTGACCGCCGTCACGGCCAGGATCCCGAGGAAGACGGGACTGATCCGCCGCTCGGCACTGCGGGTGGTGGCGGTCGTCATGGGGCCCCCTGGGCTCGTACGCGTGTGTGGAACTGCCCGACCGTACCCGGCCCGGGCATACCGGGAAAACGTTCCGCGGCCGGCCCCCGGTTCCTGGGACGCGAAAGGTGCGGGCGACCGGGTCGCGCCACCCCGCCGGAACCCCGTGACCGAGCTCGATCCCACCGGAGAGAATGGACCCCGTGCGCTACCGCATCCTCGGCACCACCCAGGCACTCCGTCCGGACGGCGTCCCCGTCGCCGTCGGCGGAGCGCGGCTGCGCGCCCTGCTGGCCGTGCTGGCGTTGCGGGCCGGCCGGAGCGTCCCCGCCGGGCTGCTGGTGGAGGAGGTGTGGGCCGGTGACCCGCCCGCCGACGCGCCGGGCGCGCTGCAGGCGCTGGTCGGCCGGCTGCGCCGGGCCCTCGGGGCGGCCGCGATCGACTCCGCGGAGGGCGGCTACCGGCTGGCCGCCGCCCCGGACGACGTCGACCTGCACCGCTTCGAGCGGCTGACCGCCGACGGCATCCGCGCGCTTTTTGACGCGGACCCCGCCAAGGCGGCCGCCGTCCTCGACGACGCCCTCGCCCTGTGGCAGGGCCCGGCCCTCGCCGACCTGCCCGACCGCGCCGCCGAGGCGGCCCGCTGGGAGGCCCGCCGCCTCGACGCGCTGCGCGCCCGGCACACCGCTGCGATCGCCCTCGGCCAGGCCGAGCGCGCACTGCCCGAGCTCACGGCCCTGTGCGACGCCCACCCGCTGGACGAACCGCTCCAGGCGCTGCGGCTGCGCGCCCTGCGCGAGGCGGGCCGCACCGCGCAGGCGCTGGCCGCGTACGACGAGGTCCGCCGGCTCCTGGCGGACCGCCTCGGCGCCGATCCCGGCCCCGAACTGCGCGCCCTTTACACGGAGTTGCTCACTCCCGGTGATCCGGCGGCACCCGCCGACCGGCTGAACGGTCATCCGGTGGACGGTGACCCGGGAAGGCCCGGCGAGCCGTCCCGTGCCGTCGGCCTCGCCGGCCCGAGCGCGGCCTCGACGGCCGCCGCCGCGCCGCCCCGGCCGCTGGGCAACCTCCGCGCCCGCCTCACCTCCTTCGTCGGCCGGGAGGCCGACATCGCGGCCATCCGGGGGGATCTCGCGAGCGCGCGGCTCGTCACCCTGCTCGGGCCCGGCGGGGCCGGCAAGACCCGGCTGTCGCAGGAGGCCGCCGAGACCGTGCGGGACATCGCGCGCGACGGCGTCTGGCTGGCCGAGCTCGCGCCCGTCGCCGACCCCGACGCCGTGCCGCAGGCCGTCCTCACGGCCGTGGGAGCCCGCGAGACCGTGCTGTACGGCGCCGGCGCCGAGGAGATGCGGGTCGCCGCCGAACGCCACGACGACCCCCTGGAGCGGCTGGTCGAGCACTGCGCCCGACGCCGCATGCTGATCGTCCTCGACAACTGCGAGCACGTGGTCGGGGCCGCCGCCCGGCTCGTCGAGGAACTGCTGGCGCGCTGCCCCGAGGTGACGGTCCTGGCCACCAGCCGTGAGCCGCTGGGGGTGCCCGGGGAGGTGCTGCGCCCGCTGGCTCCGCTGCCGGAGCGGGTGGCGCTGCGGCTGCTCGCCGACCGGGGCGCGGCCGCCCGGCCCGGATTCCGGCCGGACGCCGACGAGGAGACCGCGGCGGCCTGCGCGGAGATCTGCCGACGGCTCGACGGCCTGCCGCTCGCCATCGAGCTCGCCGCCGCCCGGCTGCGCATGCTGACGCCCCGCCAGATCGCCGACCGGCTCGACGACCGCTTCCGGCTCCTGACCTCCGGCAGCCGGACCGTCCTGCCCCGCCAGCAGACCCTGCGGGCCGTCGTCGACTGGTCCTGGGACCTGCTCGACGAGGACGAACGCGACGTCCTGGCACGCCTGTCGGTCTTCGCCCGCGGCTGCGACCTGGCCGCCGTCGAGGCGGTGTGCGGCCCGGCCGCCCGTGCCCCCCGCGCCGGCCACGCCCCCGCCGGGGGCCGCGGCCTCCCGGGGGTTGTCGACTCCCGCGACGGCCACGACCGTCATGAGGGCCACGCCTCCCCTGAGGGGCCGGGCCCCCGCGGGGCGGACGACCGACGGGACGGTCCCGACCGCCGTGACGTGCGCGGCTCCCACGAGGCCGGCGCCGTCGGCGGGGCGCCCGGCGTGCGTGACGTGGCCGACGAGGGCCGGTCCGCGCTCGACCTGCTCTCCTCACTGGTCGACAAGTCGCTCGTCGTCGCCGCTCCGGACCCCCGCGGCGACATGCGCTACCGGCTGCTGGAGACCGTCGCGGAGTACGCGGGCGAGCGACTGGACGAGTCGGGGCGGCGGCCGGCGGCCGAGCGCGCGCATCTCACGTACTACCGCGAACTCGCCCGCACCACCGAGCCGTTGCTGCGAGGCCCCGGTCAGCGGGACGCCATCGACCGCTTCCAGCTGGAGTACGAGAACCTGCGCACCGCGCTGGGCCGCGCCGTCGCGGCGCGTGACGAGCAGGAGGCGCTCTGCCTGACCCTGTCCCTCGTCTGGTACTGGCAGATGCGCGACCTGCGCATCGAGGCCCGCGCCTGGTGCGTCGAGACGATGGCCCTGAGCCCCGACCCGTTCGCCGAACCGCTGCGCCGGGCCGCGCCGGTGTGGAAGTCCTGCATCGACGCCCCGCCACCGATGACCGGCGAGGTCCTCGCGGAGGCCCGACGCGGGGTCCACCTGGCCCATCTGGCCTGCATGGACACCGAGATGGAGGCCTGGCACACCGCGACCTCGCAGGCCAAGCTGCGGCTGATCGCCGACACCTACGAGCCCGGCCTGCCGCAGACCTGCCGCGCCCCCGGCCTGCTCTGGTTCTTCGCCGTGGTGATGGCCGGCGCCCCGGACCGCATCCGCGCCATCATCGACGCCAACGTCGACACCTGCCGCCGGACGCCCGGCTACGACTGGGAGCTGGCCTCCTGCCTCCAGCTGCGCGCCAACATCCTCGCCAACCGCGCCGACTGGGCGGGCAGCGCGTTCCGTGACGCGGCCGAGGCCCTGGAGATCTTCCAGCGCCTGGGCGACGCCTGGGGCACCGCCGAGGCCCTCTCCGCCCGCGCCGAGGCCCATGAACGCCTGGGCGCGTACCGGGAGGCCGCCGCCGACTACGAGGGCGCCATCGAGCAGGCCGAACGGCTCGGCGCCCGCTCCCAGTCCGCGGTCCTCGCCGCCCGGCTCGGCAGCGTGCTGCTGGAGGCGGGCGACGAGGAGCGGGGCGAACGCCTGCTGCGCGAGGTGATCACCGGCGAGGAGCGCGCGGTCAACGAGGCCATGCACATCGCCCGCCTCTTCCTCGCCGGCTGGCTGGCCGCCATCGGCCGGCGCGCCGAGGCCCGCGAGCAACTGCACCTGCTGCGCCAGGAGTTCAACTTCGGCCACTTCGCCGTCTTCCACTCCTTCATCCTGGGGGCCGAGGCCTGGCTGGACGCGATCGACGGCCGGTCCGCGCAGGCCCTGACCGGCATCCGGGCCGCGCTGGAACGGGCCATGGATCCGCTGTCCGTGGCCATCGCCCCGCAGATGCGCTCCTTCTACCTCTTCATCGCCGCGACCGCCCTCGTCGGCGTCGACGGCGGCAGCCGCGCAGCGGACGCCGCCCGCTGCCTGGGCGCCGCCGACACCCTGCTGCCCCCGCGTCACGTGCCCCCGCGGGTGGAGCGCGAGGCGCGCGACCTGGCCATGAACCGGACGCGCGACGCGCTCGGCGACGGGCCGTTCGAGAGCGCGTACGCCGAGGGCGGTGGCCTCTCCTACGAGGAGGCCACCGCCCTGGTGTGAAGCGTCCCGACGCGTCCTGCCGCCCTGTGCGCGGCGCCCGGGTCAGGTCTTCGTGCGGAACTTGTGGATCGCGACCGGCGCCATCACCGCGGTGAGCCCTATCGACCAGGCCAGCGTCACCCACAGCCCGTGCGCGACCGGCCCGCCGACCATCAGTCCGCGCGCCGCGTCCGCGAGCGAGGACAGCGGGTTGTACTCGGTGAAGTTCTGCAGCCAGCCCGGCATCGACTGCGTGGGGGCGAAGATCGACGAGCCGAACTGCAGCGGCATCAGCACCAGGAAGCCCATCGCCTGCACGGACTGCGCGCTCTTCATCACCACGCCGAGGGTGAGGAACACCCACATCAGCGCCGAACCGAACACCGTGGCCAGCCCGACGGCGGCGAACAGACCGGGCCAGTGGGTGATGTCGAAGCCCACCAGCACCGCCACCACCATGAGGATCACGCACGCGACCAGCATGCGCATGAGCTCCACGACGATCTTGGCGAAGAGCACCGAACCCCGTCCGATGGGCAGCGACCGGAAGCGGTCCATGACCCCGGAGTTGAAGTCCGTGTTGAAGCCGGTGCCCACGCCCTGGGCCATGTTCATCCCCATCATGGCGAGCAGCCCGGGGATGACGTACTGCACGTACGCCTCCTGGCCGCCGCCCAGCGACTGCCCGATCGAGCCGCCGAAGACGTAGACGAACAGCAGGGTGAAGATCACCGGGAAGAGGACCGCGTCGAACATCGACTCCGGGTCCTGCCGGATCCACAGCAGGTTGCGGCGGATGAGCGCGCCGGTGTGCCGGAGGTGGCTGCGCACCGGGATGCGCGCGTCGGTCGTCGGGCTGATGTCGATCGTGGCCGCGCTCATACGGCGACCTCCTCGCGGGTCTCGGTGGGCCGGGCGTCCTGGGGCGCGCTCGCGCGGTGGCCGGTGAGGGACAGGAAGACCTCGTCCAGGCTGGGCAGTTCGGTGGTGAGGGAGGTGAGCGTGATGCCGCGCGCGCTGACCGCGCCGATCACGGCGGTCAGCTGCTCGTCGCTGAGCACCGGCACCAGGACGGAACCGCGCTCGGCGTCCACGACGGTGGTGGCGAGCCCGGTGATGCCGAGTTCGTCGAGCCAGCCCGCCAGCGGCCGCAGCTGGAGCGGATCGGCGGGCCGTACCCGCAGCGTCCGGCCGCCGACGCGGGCCTTCAGCTCCTCGATGCCGCCGCCGGCGATGACCTTGCCCCGGTCGACGACGGTCAGCTCGGAGGCGAGCTGCTCGGCCTCCTCCATGTACTGGGTGGTCAGCAGCACGGTGACCCCGTCCCCGACCATCGCCTTGACCTCGGTCCACACCTCGTTGCGGGTGCGCGGGTCGAGCCCGGTGGTCGGCTCGTCCAGGAACAGCACCTGCGGCCGGCCGATCATCGACGCGGCGAGGTCGAGGCGGCGCCGCATGCCGCCGGAGTACGTGCTCGCGGGCCGCTTGGCGGCGTCCGTCAGCGAGAACCGCTCCAGCAGCTCGTCGGCGCGGGCACGTGCGTCCTTGCGGGACAGGTCGAGCAGCCGTCCGATGAGGTACAGGTTCTCCCACCCGGGGAGCTTCTCGTCCACGGAGGCGTACTGCCCGGTGAGCCCGATCACCCGGCGCAGCTGCCGGGGCTGGTGGGCGACGTCGTAGCCGGCGACGGTCGCCCGCCCGCTGTCGGCGGCCAGCAGGGTGGACAGGATCCGCACGAGGGTCGTCTTCCCGGCGCCGTTCGGCCCGAGCACCCCCATCACGGTCCCGGCCCGTACGTCGAGGTCCACTCCGTCCAGCGCCTTGGTCTCGCCGTAGTGCTTGACCAACCCCCGAACGGTGACGGCGCTCTCCGCGCCGCCGGGGTTCTTGTCGATTCGCGTCATGACGGGAACTCTGCCGACCCCCACCGACAAACCACCGACAGGACGCCGACAGCGCCGACATCCTCCCGACAGCCACCGGGCGCACATGAGCGCAGCCCGCCGACGGGGGAAGATCGGCGGGCTGCGGTGGTGCGGAAATGGCTCAGTGGACGCTGTGCTCGTCCAGCGGGAACGTTCCGCCGACGACGTCCTCGGCGAAGGCCTTCGCCGCGTCGCCCATGACCTGACGCAGGTTCGCGTACTGCTTGACGAACTTCGGCACCCGCCCGCCGGTCAGCCCGAGCATGTCGGTCCACACCAGCACCTGGGCGTCCGTCTCCGGCCCGGCGCCGATGCCGACGGTCGGGATGTGCAGCACCCGGGTGACCTCGGCGGCCAGCTCGGCCGGAACCAGCTCCAGCACCACCGCGAACGCGCCGGCGTCCTGCACGGCCTTCGCGTCCCGAAGCAGCTGCTGGGCCGCCTCCTCGCCGCGCCCCTGCACGCGGTAACCCATCGCGTTCACGGACTGCGGGGTCAGGCCGATGTGCGCCATGACCGGGATGCCGGACTCGACGAGGAGCTCGATCTGGCGGTGCGAGCGCTCACCGCCCTCCAGCTTCACGGCCCCGACCCCGGCCTCCTTCACCAGCCGGGTCGCCGAGCGCAGCGCCTGCACCGGTCCCTCCTGGTAGGAGCCGAAGGGCAGGTCGCCGACGATCAGCGCACGGCTGGTGCCCCGTACGACGGCCGCCGACAGCACGGTCATCTCGTCGAGGGTGACGGGCACCGTCGTCTCGTACCCGAGGTGGCAGTTGCCCGCCGAGTCGCCCACCAGCATCACGGGGATCCCGGCCTCGTCGAAGACGGAGGCGGTCATGGCGTCGTAGGCCGTGAGCATGGGCCACTTCTCGCCCCGCTCCTTGGCGAGGGCGATGTCGCGGACGGTGATACGGCGTGTGCCCTTGCCTCCGTACAGCGCCTTGCTGCCGTCGGGGGCATTCGTGGGGGCAGCCGAAAGCTGCGTCATTGCAACGGCTCCTTATGTCATCTCGAGGCGCCCTCACGGCGTCCCCGGACCACCACCCATGGTGGCACTTCGTGCCAGGGAGGGCCAGAGCACCCCCTGTGGGTAAAGCCTCAGTAAGAAAAACGGTAAGAGGAATCGATACGAGACGGTCTCGTATCGGAAGTGCCCTACGCTCGACGGCATGACTACTCCTGCCGTCCCCACCGCTCCGCGCATACCGGAGGCGGTGCACCGGCGTCGTTGGGCGATCCTCGGTGTCCTGATGCTGAGCCTGCTGATCGTGGTGCTCGACAACTCGATCCTGAACGTCGCGATCAAGACGATCTCGACGCCCGCCCCGACCGGCCTCGGCGCCACCCAGAGCGAGCTGGAGTGGGCGATCAACTCCTACACGCTCGTCTTCGCGGGGCTGCTGTTCACCGCCGGTCTCCTCGGTGACCGGCTCGGCCGCAAGAAGGTCCTGCTCGGCGGACTCGCCGTCTTCGGGATCGGCTCCGCGCTCGCCGCGGAGTCCGGCTCGCCCGCCCAGCTCATCGCCTTCCGTGCGCTGATGGCCGTCGGCGCGGCCTTCGTCATGCCCGCGACCCTCGCCGTCCTGATGAACGTCTTCGAACGCGAGGAGCAGCCCAAGGCGATCGGCATCTGGGCGGGCGGTGTCGGACTCGCCATCGCCATCGGCCCCATCACCGGCGGTCTGCTCCTCGACCACTTCTGGTGGGGTTCGGTCTTCCTCATCAACGTGCCGATCGTGCTGATCGCGTTCGTTCTGATGCTGTGGCTGGTGCCGGAGTCGCGCGACCCGAACCCGGGCCGTGTCGACCTCGTCGGCGTCGTCCTGTCGGTCGTCGGCCTTGTCCTGCTCGTCTACGGCATCATCAAGGGCGGCGAGCTGGCCGACTTCACCGACCCGACCGTGCTGGCGACCATAGCGGCAGGTCTGCTCGTCCTCGTCGCGTTCGTGGTGTTCGAGAAGCGCAGCGACCATCCGTCCGTCGACATGGACTACTTCAAGAACAAGGTGTTCTCGGCCGCGATGGCCGTCATCACGCTGGTCTTCTTCGCGCTGATGGGCGTCACCTTCTTCTCCGTCTTCTACACCCAGAGCGTGCGCGGCTACTCGCCGCTGCAGTCCGGCCTGCTGCTGCTCCCGCTGGCCGCCGCCCAGCTGATCTTCGCGCCGCGCGCCCGGCTGGTCGTCGACCGCTTCGGGGTCCGGGCCACGACCACCGCGGCGATGATCGTGCTGGCGGCGACCCTGGTCGCCTTCGCGACGCTGGACGCCGACACCCCGATCTGGCTCCTGGAGATCGTCTTCTTCTGCATGGGCGCCGGCATGGCGCACGTCATGACCCCCACCAGCGTGGTCATCATGCAGGCGCTGCCCCGCGAGAAGGCCGGTTCGGCCTCCGCGCTCAGCAACACCTTCCGCCAGCTCGGCGGCGCGCTCGGCATCGCCGTGCTCGGCTCGGTGCTGTCGGCGTCGTACCGCAGCGGCATCGAGGGGCACCTCGGCACCCTGCCGGCGGCGCTGCGCGACACCGCGGGCGAATCCATCGAGGCGACGCTCGGCATCGCCGCGAAGCTCGGCGACCAGGGCAGGGTGCTGGTCACCCCCGCCAACGACGCCTTCCTGCACGCCATGCACGTCACCGCCCTGTGCGGGGCCGGGGTCGCGGCGGTGGGCGCGGTCGTGGTGGCCGTGTTCCTGCCGGGCAGGCCGAAGCCCACGCCGAAGGGCGCGGCGGAGGAGGGGGAGTTGGCGCGGACGAAGCCGTAGGGGGAGGCGGCCGGGGCGGCCGGGAACTGCCGCCCCGCCCGCCCCTTGGGCGAGAATTCCCCCCACCGCGACGAAAGGATCGAACACGTGAGCCTCGCCGACAGGGGGACCACCGTCACGGGGGCCGACGTGAGCGGGGAGCAGCCCGCCCGGGGGCGCCCCCGCAGCGAGGCCGTCGAACGGGCCATCCTCGAGGGCACGATGAAGCTGCTGGAGGACGGCGTCTCGCTCGCCGAGATCTCCATCGAGCGCATCGCCCGGACCGCGGGCGTCGGCAAGGCGGCCATCTACCGCCGGTGGAGCGGCAAGGAGGAGCTCTTCGTCGACGTGCTGCGCGCCGCCGAACCGCAGGACCCCGAGCTCCCCGGCACCTCCATGCGCGACGACCTGGTCGTGCTCCTCGAGGCGCTGCGCCGCAGGGGCCTCGCCAACCGTTCCTCGGCGATCCTGCACAACGTCCACGCCCAGATGAAGAGCAGCCCGAAGATCTGGGCGGCGTACCACAACACGGCGATAGAACCCCGGCGCAGGATGGCCGTCGAGGTCCTGCGCCGGGGTCAGGAGAACGGCGAACTGCGCGCCGATCTGGATGTGGAACTGGTGAACGACATCTTCGTGGGCCCCATGCTCGTCCGCGCGATCATGCGCCCTGACGCCGACCTCCCGGAGGAACTCCCCGCGCGCATCGTCGACACGCTGCTCGCCGGGCTACGCCCCGTCAGTTCCGCGCCCCGGCAGCCCTAATGTGCGCGTTTCGTCACAGACCGGGCCCCATGGCCCGGGGACGGAACCCGAAAGACCGCGTCGGTCGTCCTCGTGCCCGTACGGCCGTCACGGGACGGCGAGATCGAAGCCGATCATCCCCTAGGGTCGTACCCGGGGGAACGGACGGTGTGCAAGGCAGGCAGTGAGGCGACGGTATGGCGCAGCAGGCGTACATGACGGAGACGGACGACAACGGAGGCTCGGGTCCCGAGCCTCGGGGAATTCGGCTCCGGCGCCTGATCGGCACCCTGCTCGGCCGGATCCGCGCGGGCTGGCGCGGCGATCCGCGCGTCTGGCGGCGGGGTCTGGTCCTGACCGGCTTCGCGCTGCTGTTCTCCCTGGTGATGGGGCTGCACTCACGCATCCCCAACCGCTACGGCAACCTCGGCAGCCTCACGGAGACGTTCCTGCCCTGGATCGGCCTGTTCGTGCTGGTGCTGCTGGTGCTGGCACTGGTGCGCAAGTCGGCGACCGCGCTGATCGCCGTCGTCCTGCCGGCCGTGGTCTGGCTGAACCTCTTCGGCGGACTCCTCGTCGACCGGACCGGCAGCGGCGGGGACCTCACCGTCGCCACCCACAACGTCAACGCCGACAACCCGGACCCGTCCGGCACCGCCCGTGACGTGGCCGCGTCCGAGGCGGACGTGCTGGCCCTGGAGGAGCTGACCGCCACGGCGGTGCCGGTGTACGAGAAGGCGCTGGCGGCGACGTACAAGTACCACTCGGTGCAGGGCACGGTCGGTCTGTGGAGCAGGTACCCGCTGAGCGCGGTGAAGCCCGTCGACATCAAGCTGGGCTGGACGCGCGCGATGCGGGCGACGGTCGCGACGCCGGAGGGGGAGGTCGCCGTCTACGTGGCCCACCTCCCGTCCGTGCGGGTGAAACTCCAGGCCGGGTTCACCGCCCGCCAGCGCGACAAGAGCGCGGACGCGCTGGGCGAGGCGATCGCCGACGAGAAGCTGACCCGGGTGGTCCTGCTCGGCGACCTCAACGGCACCATGAACGACCGCTCGCTGAACGCCGTGACCTCCCAGATGCGCTCCACGCAGGGCGCGGCGGGCAGCGGTTTCGGCTTCAGCTGGCCCGCGTCGTTCCCGATGGCGCGGATCGACCAGATCATGGTGAAGGGCGTCGAGCCGGTCACCTCCTGGACGCTGCCGCAGACGGGCAGCGACCATCTGCCGGTGGCCGCGCGGGTGAAGGTCACCACACCCTGACCAGGGCGTCGCTCGCCGGAATAGCGGGCCGGGGAGACTTTGTTCCGTACTTGAACATACGACCCGTATGCTGAACGGAACCCCTCTCCCTGAAAGGCGTGTCCCTCATGCCCCTGGCCCTGCTCGCCCTGGCCGTGGGTGCCTTCGGAATCGGCACCACGGAGTTCGTGATGATGGGCCTGCTGCCCGATGTCGCGGACGACCTGCATGTCGCGATCCCGACGGCCGGACACCTGGTCTCGGCCTACGCGCTCGGCGTGGTCATCGGCGCGCCGCTGCTGGCCGCGGTCACGGCCCGGATGTCCCGCCGGACCGTCCTGATCTCCCTGATGGGCCTGTTCGTCGTGGGCAACGCCCTGTCGGCGTTCGCCCCCGGGTACGACTCGCTGCTGGCCGCCCGCTTCCTCAGCGGTCTCCCGCACGGCGCCTTCTTCGGCGTCGGCGCGGTGGTGGCCACCAACCTGGTCGCCCCGGAGCGCAAGGCCCGCTCGGTGTCGCTGATGTTCCTCGGCCTGACCGTCGCCAACATCGCGGGCGTCCCCGTCGCCACCCTCATGGGACAGCAGCTCGGCTGGCGCGCGACCTTCCTCGGTGTCAGCGTGATCGGCCTGGCGGCGATCGCCTCGCTGGCCCTGCTGATCCCGCGCGACCACGCGCAGGCGCCCGCCGTGGGGCTGCGCCGCGAGCTGGCGGCCCTGCGGTCGCTGCCGGTGTGGCTGGCCCTCGGCACGACGGTGGCCGGCTTCGGCGCCCTGTTCTCCGCCTACAGCTACATCACCCCGATGCTGACGGACTCCGCCGGCTACGGCGACTCCAGCGTGACGCTGCTGCTCGCCCTGTTCGGCGTCGGCGCGACGATCGGCAACCTGCTGGGCGGGCGTCTCGCCGACCACGCGATGCGCCCCACCCTGTTCGGCGGCCTGACCTCCCTGGTGGTCGTCCTGGCCTTCTTCCCGCTGCTGATGACGACGGCGTGGGGCGGTGCGCTCGCCGTGGTCCTGCTGGGCGTGGCGGCGTTCGTGACGGGCTCGCCGCTCAACCTGATGGTGATGGAGAAGGCGGCCGCGGGCCCGTCGCTGGCCTCCTCCGCCAACCAGGCCGCCTTCAACATGGCCAACGCGGGCGGCGCCTGGCTCGGCGGCCTGGCCCTCACGGCCGGCCTCGGTGTGACCTCGCCCGCGCTGGCGGGAGCGGCACTGGCCGCCCTGGGCCTGGCCGTGGCGGGCGCCGCGGCCGCGGTCGACGCGCGCCGCGCCCCGCGGACGGCCGGCCGCGAGCGCGTCGTCGCGACGCATGTGCCGCGGACGGCCGAGGCGGGCGTGCGCCACTGACGCCCTCCGGCGGGCGGGGCCGCTCCCGGTGACCCGGGACGCCGGGGGACGGCGTCTCAGGGTTCCGGGTGGGCCAGACGGCCGAGCAGGGCCGTCGCGTCGGCGACGGACACCGGCCGGAAGAACCGCGCGTCGGCCTGCTCGACCGCGGCGATGGCGCGCGGCGCCAGGTCGGCGCCCGCCTCGGTGACGCGCAGCCGTTTGGCGCGGGTGTCGGCCGGGTCCACCTCGCGCTCGACGAGCCCCTTGTGCTCCAGCGTGCGCAGCACCTGGGACGTCATCTTGACGTCGGTGCCGGCCTGGCGGGCCAGCGTCAGCTGGTTGGGGTGCTCACCCTGCGCGTTGAACCACCAGGTGCAGGCCAGCAGCACGAACTGCACATGGGTGAGGTCCAGAGGGGCCAGGGCCGCGGCGATGTCGCGCTGCCAGCGCAGCGTGGCGTGCCACAGCAGGAATCCGGGGCTCTCGCCGGGGCTCAGCGGCATCAGCGCAGAGCCAGCCCGGCCAGCGCGGCCATCGTCTCGGGCCAGTCCGCGGTGATGCCCGGGCCGATCTGCGGGCCCATCTCGTCCGCGCCGGTGCCGGTGATCTCCATCCGGTACACCACCCGGGTCCGGCTCCGGTCGAGGCGGTCGATCCGGTGGCTGGTGCGCAGCAGCAGGTCCCCGAAGCGGGCCTCGTCGACGAACCGCTCGCCTTCGACGGCCTCGGCGACGCGCAGCACGATCGGGTCGTCCCCGGGCGGCGTCATGGTGATCTGCGCGCCCTCCGCGAACGGGCCGTCGATCTCGATCTTCTCGATCTCCGCGTTCCAGGTGCCCCAGGTCGGCACGTCGGCCCACAGAGCCCAGATCGCCTCGGGCGTGGCGCCGGTCTCGATGCTGTGCTCGTACTCCCACATGCGGGCCTCCTCGACCAGATGATGTGTCCATAGATTATCTGCGCGCAGAGTAAATGTCGAGAGCGCGGCGCAGGCCGTGTCGGTCCGCAGCCCCGCGGAGGGCGTACGGGTGTCGGCGGGGCGTTCTGCGGAAGTCGGCGGAGCGGCCGGTTCGGGTGTCGGCGGGCCGCCGATCGGGGCGGTGACGGCCGTATGCGGTGCTGGGACCCGGTGGTGGGGGGTGTCCGGTGGGGGGCGTCCGTCTGCCGGCCGTGCCGGAGGTCGCGGAGGACCGTTCCGCTGCGGGATGCCGGCCCCGATGCTCACCCCGCCGTCGCGGCGCCCGCCGCCGAGGGCCGCGGGCAGCGCTTCGAGGAGCGAGTCGGCCCCGGCGACGGGCCCGCGCCCGATGGGACCGCCCGAAGACTCCGGACGATCCCGGACCCGGCCGCACCGCGGCCGCCGTTCCGCACGATCACCTCAGGGGCGCCGCGCCACGCCGGAGGTGCCGCGCACCCCGGTCGCGACCGGCCTCGGCGCCCCGGAGGGCGGCCGTCACACCGATTCGCGCCAGCCGTTCGTGATCGGCAGACGGCGGTCCTTGCCGAAGCCCTTCGCCGAGATCTTCGTGCCCGGCGGGTACTGGCGCCGCTTGTACTCGGCGGTGTCCACCATGCGGAGGGTCTTGACGACCAGCTCACGGTCGTAGCCCGCCGCGACGATCGCGTCCGCGCCCTGGTCCCGGTCGACGTACAGCTCGAGGATCGCGTCCAGCACGGGGTAGTCCGGGAGCGAGTCGGTGTCGACCTGCCCGGGGCGCAGCTCCGCGCTCGGCGGCTTGGTGATCGAGTTCTCGGGGATCGGCGGCGTCTGGCCCCGCTCCGCCGCGGCGCGGTTGCGCCACTCCGCGAGCCGGAAGATCCACGTCTTGTAGACGTCCTTGATGGGGCCGTACGCCCCGACCGAGTCGCCGTACAGGGTCGAATAGCCGACCGCCAGCTCCGACTTGTTGCCGGGGGCGAGGACGATGTGGCCCTCCTGGTTGGAGACGGCCATCAGCAGGGTGCCGCGCAGCCGCGACTGGAGGTTCTCCTCCGCCAGACCCGTCAGGCCGAGCGAGCCCATGTACGCGTCGAACATCGGCTCGATCGGGACCGTGCGGAAGTTCAGACCCGTCCGGCGCGCCAGCTCCGCCGCGTCGCCCTTCGAGTGCTCGGAGGAGTACTTCGACGGCATGGACACGCCGTACACGTTCTCCGCTCCGACCGCGTCGCACGCGATCGCCGCGACGAGCGCCGAGTCGATGCCGCCCGACAGCCCGATGAGCACCGACCGGAAGCCGTTCTTCGCGACGTACGCGCGCAGGCCCACGACCAGCGCCGAGTAGACCTCCTCGGCGTCGTCCAGCCGCTCCGCGTACCCGCCGCTCAGCTCGGGCTCGTACGCCGGGACCGGGTCCTGCGACACCACGACGCGGTCGATGCGCAGCCCGTCGTCCACGACGCCCGTCGGCGCGTCGGCCGAGGCCGCGGGCAGTTCGAGGTCCAGGACCACGCAGCCCTCGGAGAACTGCGGCGCCCGTGCCACGACCTCGCCGTCGCGGTCGACGACGATCGAGTCGCCGTCGAAGACCAGCTCGTCCTGCCCGCCGGTCATCGCGAGGTAGGCGGTGGTGCAGCCGGCCTCCTGGGCCCGCTTGCGGACCAGCTCCAGACGGGTGTCGTCCTTGTCGCGCTCGTAGGGGGAGGCGTTGATGGAGAGCAGCAGACCGGCCTCGGCGGAGCGTGCCGCGGGGACCCGGCCGCCGTCCTGCCAGAGGTCCTCGCAGATCGCGAGGGCCACGTCGATCCCGCGCACCCGCAGCACCGGCATGGTGTCGCCCGGCACGAAGTAGCGGAACTCGTCGAAGACGCCGTAGTTGGGCAGGTGGTGCTTGGCGAAGGTCAGGACCACCTCACCGCCGTGCAGCACCGCCGCCGCGTTGCGCGGCGAGCCGGGCGGCCGGCCGAACTTCGGCCGGTCGCTCTCGGACCGGTCGAGGTAGCCGACGACCACCGGCAGTTCGCCGAAGCCCTCGTCGGCGAGACGGACGGCGAGTTCGCGCAGGGCGGTGCGGGAGGCCTCGACGAAGGAGGAGCGCAGGGCGAGGTCCTCGACGGGATACCCGGTCAGCGCCATCTCCGGGAACGCGACGAGATGCGCTCCCTGCTCGGCGGAGTGCCGGGTCCAGCGGAGGATCGTTTCGGTGTTGCCGACGAGGTCGCCGACGCGCGAGTCGATCTGGTTCAGAGCGAGACGAAGTTGAGGCACGCGCATCAGTGTAATCGTCAATGCGACGCGATGGGGGGCGCGGGGTGTCGGATACCCCACGCCCCCTCGGGTGCGACCCGTCCGCGACGGTGTGCGGCGCGGCGGTGTGCGACCGACTCAGCGCCGGCGGTACGACTCCACGTAACCCTTCGCGGGCGTGCCCACGCCGGTGACGTCGTCGTAGCCCTTCACGGCGGACAGCGAGCTGTCCTTGCCGAGGCTGCGCACGGAGGTCAGCAGCCCGTCCGCCGCGTCGTAGCCGTTGGCGAAGTCGACGCGCGCGACCGCGAGCCCGGACCCGGTCGGGTTGTCCGTGACGTCGTGGTAGACCCGCGAGCCGTACCGGGAGTAGATCGACGGGTTGGCGAAGCCGATCGCCCTGCCGCCGCGCGCCTCCTGGCCCAGGGCCTGCACGGCCGCGATGACCGGCGCGGCCAGCGAGGTGCCGCCGATGCGGTACTCGCTGTACTGCTCGGTCCCGTCCGGGAAGGTCTGGGTCTGGCCGACCCGGAAGCCCGTGTTCGGGTCGGCGATCGCCGAGATGTCCGGGACGACGCGGTTGCCGGCGGCGCTGTTGGCCGTCGCGAGCGCCTTCGGGACGACGCCCTTCTGGTAGTACGGCTCGGCGACGGTCCTGCTGGTGCCGCCGCCCGCGCCCGAGGTGAACGCGCCCGGGAAGTCCGTCCAGCTCTTGCCGTCGGCCGACAGCGAGGCCTTGTCGGTGCCCCAGCCCGTCTCCCACAGGTACGTGTCGTTCCTGCCGACCGCCAGCGACGTGCCGCCGACCGCCGTCACCCACGCGGAGTCGGCCGGGGTGTCGACCTGCTTCGTGCCGGTGTCGGCGACCTCGTCGCCGTTGTCGCCGGACGAGAAGTAGAAACCGATTCCCTCGACCGCGCCGAACTGGAAGACCTGGTCGTAGGCGGCCGCGAGGTCCGGCGTCTGGTTGGCCTCGATGTCGCCCCACGAGTTGGAGACGATGTCGGCCAGATGGTTGTCGACGATCTTGCTGAGCGAGTCGAGCAGATCGTCGTCGTAGCAGGACGCGGCGCCCACGTACGTGACGTCCGCGGCCGGCGCGACCGCGTGCACGGCCTCGACGTCGAGGGTCTCCTCGCCGTACCAGCCGGCCGCCCCGCACTCCTCGGTCCGGGTGTAGCCCGAGGGCAGGACCTGGGTCAGCTGCCCGGTCTTCCAGCGCGCGTCGCCGTGCGCCTTCGCGTAGGTGGCCGCGTCGTAGGCGATCGTCGGCGAGGCGTACGCGTCGGTGATGGCGATGCGCACCCCCTTGCCGGTGTAGCCGCCCGCGCCGTACGCGGCCCGCAGCTGCTTGCCGGTGTACCCCTGCACGGCGTACGGGATCTTCTTGCCGTAGGCCGAGGGAAGGGTGCTCGCGGTGGTGGAGCCGTAGTACGAGGAGAACGGCCCGGAGTTCTTGAACACCGCGTCCGGCGGCGGGAGCTGGTCCTTGGACGCGGCCTTGTGCGGTGCGTTGTCCAGGCCGGTGACGGTCAGGACGGCGCCGTCCAGGCTCGCGGGAGCCGAGGCCGACTTCGACGGCGCGCGGTAGGTCCTGCCCCCCTTGCTGTAGTTGTGCAGCTGGGTGCCGAACGCCTTCTCGACGGCGGCGACTTCGCCGCTGACCGACACGTAGTGCCGGGTCGTGCCGGTGACCTTCAGACCGGCCGCCGTCAGCCACGACCTGACCGCCGCCACCTGGACCCCGGTCGCGCCGAAGCGGGCCTGGGACTGCTGGGCGGAGAGGTACGTGCCGTAGGCGGGCGAGGCGGGGTCGGACACGGCCTTCGCGTACGCGGCGAGGCCGGCGGCGTCACGTCCCGCCAGGTAGACGCGGGCGGAGACCTGGGCGCTGTCCGAGGTCGAGCCCTTGTCCGCCTTGGCCGTGGCCCACGCGGGCCTGGTCCCGGCCAGTGTGTCGCGGGCCGGGCCGTCCGCGGCGTGCGCGGCGGGTATGCCGAGCGCGAGCGCACCGGCGATCATGGGCAGTGTCGCCGCCATGCTCGCTCCGGCGCGCAGCGCGGCGCGGTTGGATCTCATAGGACCCCCTGTATGTGGTTCGACGCGAGTGGATCACTCGGCGTGTCGGCCACTCTGGCGATGAACCGTTCATGCCAGGGGAATGCGCATACCAAGAAGCGTCCAAGTGACCGCTTGCTGACCGGATTTGACGGATACGTCCGTGAAATCGAGGGAAAACCCTAGGGGTTGGCGCGGGGGAGGGCCGACTACGGCTTGGCCCCTCGGGCTTCGAGCATGTCCGTCATCAGGGCGATCTCCGACTGCTGCGCCTCGACCATGCCCTGCGCGAGCCGCTTCTCCACCCCGACCGCGCACTTGTCCACACAGCCCTCGGCCATGTGGATACCGCCCTGGTGGTGCGCGGTCATCAGTTGCAGGAAGAACACCTCGGCCGCCTTGCCGTTCAGCGTCCCGAGCTTCTTCAGCTCGGTGTTGGTCGCCATGCCCGGCATCAGCGCGCCGTCCTCGCCGTCGGCCATGTCGGCCATGCCCATCCAGCTCATCGGCGCCTTCGACGACACCTTCGGCAGTCCCCACAGATCGAGCCAGCCCAGCAGCATGCCGCGCTGGTTCGCCTGCGTCTGCGCGATGTCGTAGGCGAGCCGCCGCACGTCCTCGTCGGCCGTCCGGTCCCGCACGATGTACGACATCTCGACGGCCTGCTGGTGGTGCACCGCCATGTCCCGGGCGAACCCGGCGTCGGCGGAGCCGGCGGCGGGCGCCGCGGTGTCCGCCGCGCCGTCCCCGGCGACGGAGTAGGTGACGGCCCCGGCGGCGACGAGCACTCCGGCCACGGCCACCGCCACTCCGGCGTACCTCACTGCGGCAGACCACCCGTACAGGCGGCGCCCGGCTCGGGAGTCTGCTCGCCCTGCACGAACTTCTCGAAGAACGCGTCCACGTTCGCGTCGCCGGCGCTCGTCACCGTGCGCTGGTGACCCCACGCGGTGAGCATGATCGGGTCGGCCTGGGCGTCGTCCGGGCTCATGAACGTGTAGGGCGTCTTCTTGACCTTGGCGGCGAGGGCGTCGACGTCGGCCTTGCTCGCCTTGCTGGTGTACGTCACCCAGACCGCGCCGTGCTCCAGCGAGTGCACGGCGTTCATGTTGTCGAGGGCCTTGGTGTAGACGTCGCCGTTGCAGTTCATCCAGACCTGGTGGTGATCCCCGCCGACGGGCGGCTCGGTCGGGTACTTCACGGTCTTGGTGACGTGGGTGCGCCCGAGTGTGCCCTTCCACGTCCTGACCCCGTCCGAACCGGTGACGAAGCGGCCCGAGGCCGCCTTGCCGTCGGCGGCGGTGTCCTTGTCGTCCCCGGACTGCGACTTCACGACGAACACGCCACCGGCGACCAGCGCGACCACGGCGACGACACTGCCGCCGATCACCAGCAGCCGGTTGCGCCGCTCCCGGCCCTGTTCGGCCCGCCGCATCTCCTCTATGCGCGCCTTGCGCGCCGCGCTGCCGGTCTTTTCGGCGGAACCCATGAGGCCTGTCCTTCTGGGGAAAGGGGCGGGACGGTCGGGGTGCTCGGGGTGTGCGAGTCCGCTGATCGTAATGGGGAGACGGGGAAAGTCGTAGACCGGTCACGGCCAAGAGAGGAAGGCGGCCGGCGGGAGGTAATTTGAACGGGAGATACGCATTATCTACGCTTCCTCTCATGAGGCTGCTGCGATCCACCGACCTGGCACTGCGCGTCCTCATGCGACTCGCGGTGGCGGGCGACACCCCGGAGGCCACCCCGACGACCCGTGACGTGGCGGCCGCCATGGAGGTTCCCTACACCCACGCGGCCAAGGTCGTGGCGGAGCTGCAGCACATGGGGCTGCTGGAGGCCCGTCGCGGCAGGGGCGGCGGCCTGGCCCTCACCGACCGGGGCCGCGCCGCCTCCGTCGGGACGGTGGTCCGCGCCTTCGAGGGGGACGGCGACGTCGTCGACTGCGAGGGCGCCACTCCCTGCCCCCTGGCCTCGGCCTGCCGACTGCGCGGCGCCCTGCGCCGGGCCCAGGAGGCGTTCTTCGCGTCCCTGGACCCGATCACGGTCGCGGACATCGTGGCGGAACCGACGGGACCGCTGCTGCTGGGGATCTCGGGACCGGCCTGACCCCACCGGCGTCGCCGTGGCGGGGGATCCCTGCTCCGACCCGCCGACGCGAGCCACCGATTCCGGGTCCCGTCCGCCCCGCCCGTCCCGTCCTTCACGCTTTCCCCCGGCAATGCGGTTGTCGCCGCGTCGCCGGGCCGGATTGGATGGCCCGATGGAACGCATCGAAGCAGAGCTGTTCACCGACGGTGGCAACAACGCCGTAGTCCGCCTGCCCGGCCGACGTTTCCCCGGGGTGCTGGTGCAGGGCGACTCCCTGCACATCCTCCGCACCGACATGGCCGAGCTGGTGGAGGCGTGCGACCGCGGTGACCTGGGCGACGCCCGCGACACCGCCGGGCTCCTCCTGACCGGCCTCGACGCCCTGTTGGAGCGCTACGCCGCCGCGCTGGCCGCGCACGAGATACCGCGGCCGTACTGAGCCGGCCCGCCCGTGCCGTGCCCCGGCCGCGGTCCGGCCGCGCCCCCGCGTCCTCAGTCCGGTCGTCACGCGGAGCCCGTCGCGCGCCTGGGGCTGAGCCGGACCGGGCGGAGCGGGGGGCGAGGGGCCGGCTGAGGGGCGGGCGGGGGCGGCTCAGGCTCGGGCCAGCCACAGGTCCGGGCCGAACACCTCGTAGTGCACGTCCGCCGGGGCGACCCCCTTCTCGATCAGCTGCGCCCGCACCGCCCGCATGAACGGCAGCGGACCGCACAGGTACGCGCGCGTGCCCGGCGGGACGGGGACGTCCGTGAGGTCGGCCAGCCCGGTCCGGGCGTGCGCCGGGGCCTCCCGCTCGTACCAGAGGTGTACGGAGGCGTCCGGCAGCTTCGCCGCGTAGGCCTCGTGGTCGACGCGCAGGGCGTGGTCCGCGGGGGAGCGGTCGGCGTGGACGACCGTGACCGGCGCGTCGTGGCCGGCGGCGGCGAGGTGGGCCAGCATCGCCACGATCGGGGTGACGCCGATTCCGGCCGAGGCGAGGAGCAGCGGGGTCCCCGCGGCGTCGTCGAGGACCAGGTCGCCGTACGGCTCGGAGAGCTCCAGCACGCTGCCCTCCCGCACGCGCGCGTGGAGGTGGTTCGATACCTCGCCCTGCGGTGTCGTCGCCCCGCCGGGCACCCGCTTGACGCTGATCCGGCGCACGGCGGCCCCCGGTGCGCCGGAGAGGCTGTACTGCCGTATCTGGCGTGCTCCGTCGGGCAGTTGCGCGCGGACGGACACGTACTGGCCCGCGCGGAAGTCCCGCACCGGCGCGCCGTCGACCGGGCGCAGACCGAAGGTGACGACGTCCTCGGTCTCCCGGACGCGTTCCACGACCTCCCACGCGCGCCACGCGTCGCCCCCGCTCTCCTCGCAGAGGCGGCGCTCGATCGCGATCAGCGCGTTCGCCATCAGCCAGTAGACCTCGTCCCAGGCGGCGGCGACCTCGGGGGTGACCGCCTCGCCCAGGACGTCGGCGATGGCGGCGAAGAGGTGCTCGTGGACGACCTCGTACTGCTCGGGCGCGATGCCGAGGGACGCGTGCTTGTGGGCGATACGGGTGAGCATCGCGTCCGGACGGTCCTGCGGACGGTCCTGCGGAGGGTTGCCGGTCCGGACGAGTCGCGTGGCGAAGGCGGCTATGGACCCCGCCAGCGCCTGGCGCTGGGTGCCCGCCGCCTGGTTGCCGCGGTTGAACAGGTCCCGCAGGAGCTCGGGATGCGCCGCGAAGAGGCCGGCGTAGAAGCGCTCGGTGATCTCGCCGATGGCCGCTCCCACGGCGGGGAGGGTGGCGCGGACGGTGGCGGCGGACTGTTCGGACAGCATCGGGGCTCCTCGGGGCTCACTCGGTGTTCTGCTGTCCGGCACGCTAGTTAAACTTGCATCTGAGATGCAAATTAAATGGCCGCGGGGGTACTGAGGGGGGTGGGGCATTACGGATGACGGTGCGAGCAGGCAAGATGGGCAGCAGAGCAGCACGCCCGCCGTGCGTGCGGCAGTACATCTGCCGGACGGGAGGCGTTCAGACCCGGGTCGCCGAGGCGATCATGGTCGGCAACGCGCATGAAATGGTGTTGTGGTGTGATGCTCGGGTGCCCGACCGCCTCTCCGTGGGACGGGAGACAGGCGGCCTGACCAGCAAGGATGGGGAAGCGGAAGATGGACAAGCAGCAGGAGTTCGTGCTCCGGACGTTGGAGGAGCGCGACATCCGGTTCGTACGGCTGTGGTTCACGGACGTGCTGGGCTTCCTCAAGTCCGTCGCCGTGGCCCCGGCCGAGCTCGAACAGGCCTTCGACGAGGGCATCGGCTTCGACGGCTCCGCGATCGAGGGCTTCGCCCGGGTCTACGAGTCCGACATGATCGCCAAGCCGGATCCGTCCACCTTCCAGGTGCTGCCCTGGCGCGCGGAGGCCCCCGGTACCGCCCGCATGTTCTGCGACATCCTGATGCCGGACGGCTCACCGTCCTTCGCGGACCCGCGGTACGTGCTGAAGCGCGCCCTGGCACGCGCCTCCGACCTGGGTTTCACCTTCTACACGCACCCCGAGATCGAGTTCTTCCTGCTGAAGAACAAGCCGACCGACGGCTCGCGCCCCACCCCGGCCGACAACTCCGGCTACTTCGACCACACCCCGCAGAACGTGGGCATGGACTTCCGCCGCCAGGCGATCACCATGCTCGAGTCGATGGGCATCTCGGTCGAGTTCTCCCACCACGAGGGCGCCCCCGGCCAGCAGGAGATCGACCTGCGCTACGCCGACGCGCTCTCCACGGCCGACAACATCATGACGTTCCGCCTGGTCATGAAGCAGGTCGCGCTGGAGCAGGGGGTCCAGGCGACCTTCATGCCGAAGCCGTTCTCCGAGCACCCCGGCAGCGGCATGCACACGCACCTCTCCCTCTTCGAGGGCGACCGCAACGCGTTCTACGAGTCGGGGGCGGAGTACCAGCTCTCCAAGGTCGGCCGGTCCTTCATCGCCGGTCTGCTGAAGCACGCCGCCGAGATCGCCGCCGTCACCAACCAGTGGGTCAACTCCTACAAGCGCATCTGGGGCGGCTCCGAGCGCACGGCCGGCGCGGGCGGCGAGGCGCCGTCGTACATCTGCTGGGGCCACAACAACCGCTCCGCGCTCGTCCGCGTGCCGATGTACAAGCCCGGCAAGACGGGCTCCGCGCGCATCGAGGTCCGCTCCCTCGACTCCGGCACCAACCCGTACCTGGCCTACGCCATGCTCCTCGCCGCCGGACTCAAGGGCGTCGAGGAGGGCTACGAGCTTCCGCCGGGCGCCGAGGACGACGTCTGGGCCCTGTCCGACGCCGAGCGCCGCGCGATGGGCATCGAGCCCCTCCCGCAGAACCTCGGCGAGGCCCTGAGCCTGATGGAGCGCAGCGACCTCGTCGCCGAGACCCTCGGCGAGCACGTCTTCGACTTCTTCCTGCGCAACAAGAAGGCGGAGTGGGAGGAGTACCGCTCCGAGGTCACCGCCTTCGAACTGCGGAAGAACCTGCCGGTGCTGTAGGCGCGGCCGGGGGCGGGTGTCCCGCCACGACGACACGAGGGGCCGACGGTCGTGGACCGCCGGCCCCGGCGCGTGCTGCGGGTTGCGGGCCGCACCGGCCTGCCGGCTCCCGGCACCGGCCCCCCGGACTGCCCCCGCCTCGCCGGGAGCCTTACCGGGCCGTCAGGTTCGCCAGGACCTGGTGCAGGGGTTCCGTCTCCCTGCGGCGGTACTCCTGGATCGCCCAGCCGTTGCCGTCGGGGTCCTTGAAGTACATGAAGGTCGCTCCGTCCTGCGGGGCGAACTGCTGGGGTTCGGTGACGTCCAGGCCGCGGGCGGTCAGTTCCTCGTACGCGGCCTTCGCGTCCGTCACGCAGAGCTGCATGCCGTGGTAGGTGCCCGGCTGCGGGGTGCCCGTCGGTACCTGGAGGCCGTCGACCAGGGCGATCGAACAGCCGGAGCCGGGCGGGGTGAGCTGGACGATGCGCACGCCCTCCATGACCTCGCCGTCGAGATCGACGTGGAAGCCGACCTTGTCGCGGTAGAACTCCTTGGCCCGGTCCACGTCGGACACCGGCAGCAGGATCACCTCTAGGGTCATGTCCATGGCTTGACTCCCTTGTCGCGGCCGTCGCTCTGTGCGGAACCGAAGGCTTACGGAACCGCGGTCCTGCGGATCCGCGGTCCGACCGATCCGGAAGCCCGCAGAACCCAGATGTCCGCAGGACCCGAGGCTCCGCAGAACCCGGGGCCCCGCGGAACCCGAAGTACCACAGAACCGGAAACCGGGCCGGGGCGCCACCGAAAAGCGCGGGTTACGCTCAGGTGCGTACGACCTTGATCCGAGGGAGGGCCGGGGATGATGGCGCCGGGGCGCAGGAGCAGCACCTTCACACGGCTGCTGCGGCACGGCTTCACCGACCCGTCCGCCGCCGAGCGGCTCCTGGACGGGCCCGAGCTGTCGCCGGTGCGCAACGACCCCTTTCTGCTGGAGGCCCTCGGCGCCACCGCCGACCCCGACCTCGCCCTGCACGGTCTCGTCCGGCTGCTGGAGGCCCAGCCCGGGCCCACCGCCCGACGGGAGCTGCTCGACACGCTGATAGCGGCCAAACCGCTGCGCGACCGACTGCTGGGCGTGCTGGGGGCGTCCGCCGCCCTCGCCGACCACCTCGCCCGGCATCCGCGGGACTGGGAGGCGCTCGTCACGTACGAGCCGCGGGATCTGCATCCCGGGGTGGAGGAGTTCGAGCGGGGCCTGGCCGAGGCGACGGATCCGGTGTCGCTGCGCGTCGCCTACCGGCGCTGCCTGCTCTCCATCGCGGCGCGTGACGTGTGCGGGACGACGGATCTCGCCGAGACCGCCGCCGAGCTCGCCGATCTCGCCACCGCCACGCTGCGGGCCGCCCTGGGCCTCGCCCGGGCCGCCGCGCCCGACGACGCCGCGTTGTGCCGGCTCGCCGTCATCGCGATGGGCAAGTGCGGCGGACACGAGCTGAACTACGTGTCCGACGTCGACGTGATCTTCGTGGGGGAGGCCGCCGACGGGGCCGACGAGGGCAAGGCGCTGCGGGCCGCCGCCAAACTGGCCGCGCACCTGATGCGGATCTGCTCCGAGACCACCGTCGAGGGGTCCATCTGGCCCGTCGACGCCAACCTGCGGCCCGAGGGGCGCAACGGGCCGCTGGTGCGGACGCTGTCCAGTCATCTGGCCTACTACCAGCGCTGGGCCAAGACATGGGAGTTCCAGGCCCTGCTGAAGGCGCGCCCGGTGGCCGGTGACCTGGCGCTCGGGGCCGAGTACGTCGCCGCGGTCGAGCCCCTGGTGTGGCAGGCCGCCGAGCGGGAGAACTTCGTCGTCGACGTGCAGAAGATGCGGCGGCGGGTCGTCGAGAACATCCCGGTCGCCGAGGTCGACCGGGAACTGAAGCTCGGTCCCGGGGGGCTGCGGGACGTCGAGTTCGCCGTGCAGCTGCTGCAGCTGGTGCACGGACGGGCCGACGCGTCGTTGCGGAGCGGCACCACGCTCGACGCGCTCCACGCGCTCGCCGCGGGCGGGTACGTCGGACGGGCCGACGCCGAGCAACTGGACGTCGCGTACCGGTTCCTGCGGTCCATGGAGCACCGGATCCAGCTCTACCGGCTGCGGCGCACGCATCTGGTCCCCGAGGACGAGACCGACCTGCGGCGGCTGGGCCGCTCCCTCGGACTGCGCACCGACCCGGTCGCCGAACTCGGCCAGGAGTGGCGGCGGCACGCCGCCGTGGTGCGTCGGCTGCACGAGAAGCTGTTCTACCGGCCGCTGCTCGACGCCGTCGCCCAACTCGCCCCCGGCGAGACCCGGTTGAGCCCGAAGGCGGCCCGGGAGCGGCTGGTCGCGCTCGGGTACGCCGACCCCGCGTCGGCGCTGCGTCACCTGGAGGCGCTGGCCTCCGGCGTCACCCGCAAGGCGGCCATCCAGCGCACCCTGCTGCCGGTCCTGCTCGGCTGGTTCGCGGACTCCGCCGATCCGGACGCGGGCCTGCTCAACTTCCGCAAGGTGTCGGACGCGCTCGGCAAGACGCCCTGGTATCTGCGGTTGCTGCGGGACGAGGGCGCCGCCGCGGAGAACCTCGCCCGGGTGTTGTCCGCCGGACGGCTCGCCCCCGATCTGCTGATGCGGGCGCCGGAGGCGGTGGCGCTGCTCGGCGACGGGGACGGCGGGGGCCTCGCGCCGCGCGGGCGGGCGCATCTGGAGCAGGAGATACTCGCCGCGGTGCGACGGGCCGACGGGGTGGTGCAGGCGGTCACCGCGGCGCGCGGTGTGCGGCGGCGCGAGCTGTTCCGCACGTCCGCCGCCGACATCGTCGCCTCCTACGGCACGGAGGCGCAGCCGGTCGAGGCGGACCAAGGCGCCCTGGTGGACCTGGTGGGCGGGGCCGTGTCGGACATCACGGCCGCCACGCTGGCCGGCACGCTGCGCGCGGTCGTGCGGGAAGGCTGGGGGGACACGCTTCCGACGTCCTTCACCGTCATCGGCATGGGCCGCTTCGGCGGTCATGAACTGGGCTACGGTTCCGACGCCGACGTCCTGTTCGTGCACGAGCCCCGGGACGGCGTCGACGAGCGCGAGGCCGCGGAGGCCGCGAACAAGGTCGTCTCCGAGATGCGCCGGCTGCTCCAGATCTCCAGTGCCGATCCGCCGCTGCTCATCGACGCCGACCTCCGTCCGGAGGGCAAGTCCGGTCCGCTCGTGCGGACGTTGAAGTCGTACGAGGCCTATTACCGCCGCTGGTCGCTGGGTTGGGAGTCGCAGGCGCTGCTGCGTGCCGAAGTCGTCGCGGGCGACGAGGAGTTGGGGCGGCGGTTCATCGAGCTGATCGACCCCCTGCGCTATCCGGCGGACGGGCTCGGCGAGGAGGCCGTGCGGGAGATCCGGCGGCTCAAGGCCCGTATGGAGTCGGAGCGGTTGCCCCGGGGCGCCGATCCGAAGCTGCACACCAAGCTCGGGCCGGGCGGCCTGTCCGACGTCGAGTGGACCGTGCAGCTGGCCCAGATGCGGCACGGTTCGACGCATCCGGGCCTGCGGACCACCCGCACCCGGGAGGCCCTCGCCGCCGCGCGCGACGCAGGGCTCATCCCGGGCGAGGACGCGACGACGCTGGACGAGGCGTGGGTGCTGGCGACCCGGGTGCGCAACGCCGTGATGCTGGTGCGCGGCCGGGCCGGGGACACCTTCCCCTCCGACCCCCGTGAACTGGTCGCCGTGGGGCGGTACCTGGGGTACGGGCCCGGACGGGTGGGGGACATGCTCGACGACTACCGGCGGACCGCGCGCCTGGCCCGGGGCGTCGTGGACGAGCTGTTCTACGGCGGCTAGGACCGCTGGACGAGGGGCCGAGCCGCACCGTCGCGCCGCGCGTCCACCGGTCCGCTCGCGCGGGACGCCGTGTTCCGCCGGGTCAACCCCACGCCGACCAGCACCACCGCCATGCCCGCGAGCACGCGGGCGCCCGTCTGCTCGCCCAGGACCGCCGCGCCGAGCGCCACCGACACGACCGGGAGCAGGTAGCCGACCGTCGCCGCCGCGGTGGGGCCCTCGTCGGCGATCAGGCGGTAGTTGAGGTAGAAGGTCAGGCCCGTCCCGAGGACGCCCAGCGCGGCGACGGCGAGCAGGGCGGTGGCGTCCGCGCGGAAGGGGCCGGCCGCGGGCAGGGCCAGGGTGCTCCATCCCGTGGCCGCGAGGAGCTGGGCCGCCGACATGGCCATGGGCGACTCCGAGGCCGTCAGGTGCCGGGCCATGTAGGCGAAGGCCACCGCGTAGCTCGCCGCGGCGCCCAGCAGGTACAGGGCGGGCAGGCTGAGCAGGCCCTCGTGGCGCCAGGGGGCGAAGATCAGGACGGTGCCGGCGAACCCCAGGACCAGGCCGGCCACGCGCACGGGGTGCAGGGCCCGTTCCATGCCCAGGCCGACGCCGATGAGGAGCGACCACAGGGGGGTGGTGGCGTTGAGGACGCCCGCGATGCCCGAGTCGAGGTGCTGCTCGCCCAGGGCGAAGAGGGCGAAGGGCAGCGCGTTGCAGAACAGGGCGGCCACGGCGAGGTGACCCCAGGTGGTCCGGGACCGGGGGAGGCGCCCGCCCGCCCGGCGGGCCAGGAGCAGCAGGACGGCCGTGCCCAGGGCGCACCGGGCGATGGTGATCTGGGCGGGCGTCAGGCCGTGGGTCAGGGCCAGCTTGATCCAGAGGAAGCCGGAGCCCCAGAAGAGGGCGAGCGCGGCCATGCGGAGCGTCGAGGCGAGGGGCATGTCCCTACGGTCGCCGAACCCGACCTGTGAGGACAAGTGAAATGTTCTGGACTGTTCGTTAAGCTGTTCTGCATGCTTGATGTGCGGCGGATGCAGGTGTTGCGGGCGGTCGTCGGCAACGGGTCGGTGACGGGGGCCGCGGCCGTGCTGGGGTACACCCCGTCGGCCGTCAGTCAGCAGGTCGCCGCCCTGGAGAGGGAGGCGGGGACCGCGTTGCTGGAGCGGGCCGGGCGGGGTGTGCGGCCCACGGCCGCCGGACTGCTGCTCACCCAGTACGCGGACGCCATCGGCCGCCAGGTCGCCGAGGCCGAGACGGCGCTGGCCGACCTGCTCGCCGGGCGGACCGGCCGGCTGGGCGTGCGGTACTTCGCCACCGCCGGGGCCGGACTGGTGGCGCCCGCCGTGGCTCGGCTGCGGGAGGCGCACCCCGGCGTCCGGATCGAGCTGAGGCTGACGGCCGGTCCCGAGGACCCGCTGGCGGAGGTGCGGGAGGGACGCGCCGATCTGGCGTTGGTGGTGCGCGGGGAGGGCCGGCAGGGCACCGGCGTACGGCTGCTGCACCTGCTCGACGATCCCTATCTCGCCGTCCTGCCGCGCGGGCACCGGCTCGCCGGGCGGCGCGGTGTGCGGCTGGAGGAGCTGGCCGAGGAGACGTTCGTGGGCAGCGAGTGGCCGGGGCCCTGTCTCGACGCTCAGCTCGAGGCGTGCGCGGCGGCCGGGTTCCGGCCCCGGTTCGCGGTGCAGAGCGAGGACTACGTGACCGCCCAGGGGTTCGTCGCCGCCGGTCTGGGGGTGAGCCTCGTGCCCCGGCTGGGGCTCGGCAGCCGGCATCCGGGGGTCGTCGTGCGGGAGGTGCGGGACCCGGTGCCGGTGCGGGTCATCCAGGCGGTGGTCCGCGAGACGGCGCCGCCGCAGCCCGCGCTGGACGCGTTCATCGACGCGCTGAAGGCGGCCGCGGAAGCGCCGTGAACTCGCGCGGGCCCGGGCCGTGCCGCGCGGCGCCCTTCGGCGGTGGCGCGGGGCGGCTCCCCGGCCGTGGCGCGCGGCGCCCTTCGGTCGTGCCGTGCGCGGCCCCACCGTGGCGCGGGGTGCCTCCCCGGTGTGGCGCGGGGTGCCTCCCCGGCTGTGCTGCGGGGCGGCTCCCCGGCCGTGGCGTGCGGCGCCCTTCGGTCGTGCCGGGCGCGCCCCCACCGTGGCGCGGGGTGCCTCCCCGGCTGTGCTGCAAGGCGCCTCCCCGGCCGTGCCGTGCGCGCCCGCCGGGCTACGCGGAGCCGTCCACGCGCGGGGTCCTCGCGTGGTTCATGAGCCCCGTCGACCCGGTCGCCGCTCCGGCGGACGAGGTGGCCGGGGCGCCGGTGCGGCGCACCGTGGCCGGGGGACACGTGGTGCGCCGGGGAGAGGGCTGAGCGGGAAACCGTGACGCCGGCGCCGGGTGCGGCGTCCGTGCCGAGCGGCGGCGTCGAGCGGCTTCGTGCGTCAGGCCTTCGTGGGGAGCAGGGGCCTGCCCTGCCCCCTCGGGGGCACCCGTCGCGGCAGGGAGTACGGCAGGGTCCCGTACCAGACGCCGGCCACCGCGAAGCCGAAGGCCAGGCAGAGGACGCCGCCCACGGCGTCCAGCCAGAAGTGGTTGGCCGTCGCGACGATCACCACCAGGGTCGCCGTCGGGTACAGCAGTCCCAGGATGCGCACCCAGGGCAGCCTGGCCAGCGCGAAGACGGTCAGACCGCACCACACGGCCCAGCCGATGTGCATGGACGGCATCGCCGCGTACTGGTTCGACATGTGCTTGAGGTCGCCGGACGCCATCGAACCCCAGGTCTGGTGGACCATCACGGTGTCGACGAAGTCACCGCGCGGCATCAGCCGCGGCGGCGCCAGCGGATACAGGTAGTAGCCCACCAGGGCCACGGCCGTGGTGGCGAAGAGCACCAGGCGCGTCGCCGCGTAGCGTCCCGGGTGGCTGCGGTAGAGCCAGACCAGCACGGCCAGCGTGACGACGAAGTGCAGGGTCGCGTAGTAGTAGTTCATGCCCACGATGAGCCAGGTCACCGAGTTCACGGCGTGGTTGACCGACTCCTCCACGGCGATGCCGAGACTGTGCTCCGCGCGCCAGATCCAGTCCGTGTTGCGCAGCGCCTCGGCGCGTTGCTCCGGAACCGCGTTGCGCACCAGCGAGTAGGTCCAGTAACTCACCGCGATGAGCAGGATCTCGAACCAGAGGCGGGGGCGGCGGGGGCTGCGCAGCCGGTCGAGGCGGCGTGGGCGGGGCGCGGCCGTGACGGGGTCCGGAAGGGCCTGGCCACGGCCTTCCAATGGCGTCACAGTCGGTTCACCCATGGACATAAAGTCTGCCAGAAAAGACCTCTTGGCCCGATCATCCCCCGGTCGGGTTCGGCCCGCACTTCCTACGACGGGCGGACCGCTTCGCCTACTGCCGGCGTACGGGGCAGAACCCGGACGTCTCCGCCCTACGGACGATTCCGGTCCCCGGGGGCCGAAGCGGTCGAACCGCGGACCACCAGTTCCGGCATGAACACGAACTCGCTGTGGGGCGCCGGAGTTCCGCCGATCTCCTCGAGGAGCGTGCGGACGGCGGCCTGTCCCATCGCGGGGACCGGCTTGCGGACGGTCGTGAGGGGCGGGTCGGTGAAGGCGATCAGCGGGGAGTCGTCGAAGCCGACCACCGAGATGTCCTGGGGCACCGCGAGGCCGCGCTGCCTGGCCGCCCGTATCGCGCCCAGCGCCATCATGTCGCTGGCGCAGACGATCGCCGTACAGCCCCGGTCGATCAGGGCCGTCGTCGCCGCCTGGCCGCCCTCCAGGGTGTAGAGGGAGTGCTGGACCAGGTCCTTCTCGATCGTCTCGGGGTCGAGGCCCAGCTGTTCCTGGACCGCCCGGACGAAGCCCTCGATCTTGCGCTGGACCGGCACGAACCGCTTGGGGCCGAGCGCCAGTCCCACCCGGGTGTGGCCGAGCGAGACGAGGTGGGTGACCGCCAGGGTCATCGCCGCCCGGTCGTCGGGGGAGATGAACGGCGCCTGGACCTTCGGGGAGAAGCCGTCGACCAGCACGAAGGGGACGCCCTGCGCCCGCAGCTGCTCGTAGCGCTGCATGTCGGCCGTGGTGTCCGCGTGCAGGCCCGACACGTAGATGATGCCCGCGACCCCGCGGTCGACCAGCATCTCGGTCAGCTCGTCCTCCGTGGAGCCGCCCGGTGTCTGGGTGGCGAGGACCGGGGTGTAGCCCTGGCGGGTCAGCGCCTGGCCGATGACCTGGGCCAGGGCCGGGAATATCGGGTTCTCCAGCTCCGGCGTGATGAGACCGACCAGACCCGCGCTGCGCTGGCGCAAGCGGACGGGGCGCTCGTAGCCCAGGACGTCCAGAGCGGCGAGCACGGATTGGCGGGTGGTGGCGGCGACACCGGGCTTGCCGTTGAGAACGCGGCTGACGGTCGCTTCGCTCACCCCCGCCTGCGCAGCGATGTCGGCAAGCCGTGTGGTCACAGGGGTGGACTGTACCGGTCGGGTGCTGACTTGCACACCGATCGGACGCCGTGGGCGACCTGGTGAACGGCCCGCGGGCTGCTGCGTCATCGCGCTCCCTCATGAAAGTGATGGCAAGAGCTTGCAGAGTCTTGCACAGCGGCCCTGTCTCCCGCCGTGAGGCCCCGCAGCCATGACAACTACGGTCTCACAGCGGTCGACGGAAGGTCACGCACGGATCACGCGCGGATAACTTCGGTGATGTCTTGCACTTTTTTTCTGCAAGGTCTTTCGTGCCGCTTACATCGCTGTTACGTTCACGTCGCCCGACGGCAGCAACGGCGCGGTCGGAGTCGGCAGGACAGCGGACGGGACCGCTTCCTGTAGCTAAACGGGCTCTCACCCTCAAGGAGAAACTCATGCGGCGTGGCATAGCGGCCACCGCGCTGGTGGCGTCTTTCGCCCTCGCGGCGACGGCCTGCGGCGGGGACGACAGCGGCAGCGACAACTCGTCCGGGCCGGTCACCATCACCTGGTGGGACACCTCCAACGCCACCAATGAGGCGCCGACGTACCAGGCCCTGGTCAAGCAGTTCGAGGCCGCCAACAAGGACGTCAAGGTCAAGTACGTCAACGTGCCCTTCGACCAGGCGCAGAACAAGTTCGACACGGCCGCCGGCGCCTCCGGCGCCCCGGACGTGCTGCGCTCCGAGGTCGGCTGGACCCCCGCCTTCGCCAAGAAGGGCTTCTTCCTGCCGCTGGACGGCACGGAGGCCCTCAAGGACCAGGCCAAGTTCAAGTCGAACCTGATCGAGCAGGCCAAGTACGAGGGCAAGACGTACGGCGTGCCGATCGTCACGGACACGCTCGCGCTGGTCTACAACAAGGCGCTCTTCACCAAGGCCGGCATCACCGAGGCCCCCAAGACCTGGGACGACCTGAAGACGGCCGCCGCCACCATCAAGGCCAAGACCGGCGTCGACGGCTACTGGGGCTCCACCCAGGCCTACTACGCCCAGTCCTTCCTGTACGGCGAGGGCACCGACACCGTCGACGCCGACGCCAAGAAGATCACCGTCAACTCCCCGGCCGCCCAGAAGGCGTACGGCACCTGGCTGGGCCTCTTCGACGGCAAGGGCCTGCACAAGGCGGACACCACCGCCGACGCGTACGCCCACATCCAGGACGCGTTCGTCAACGGCAAGGTCGCCGCGATCGTCCAGGGCCCGTGGGAGATCACGAACTTCTACAAGGGCAGCGCCTTCACGGACAAGAACAACCTCGGCATCGCCACCGTCCCGGCCGGTTCCGCCGGCAAGGCGGGCGCCCCGACCGGCGGCCACAACCTCTCGGTCTACGCCGGCTCGGACAAGGCCCACCAGGCCGCCGCGCTGAAGTTCGTCAACTTCATGACCTCCGCCGCCAGCCAGGCGACGATCGCCCAGAAGAACTCCACGCTGCCGACCCGCGACGACGCCTACACGGACGCCGTCAAGGCCGACCCGGGCATCGCCGGCTACCAGACGGTCCTGTCCGCCGCCCAGCCGCGCCCGGCGCTGCCGGAGTACAGCTCCCTCTGGGGCCCGCTCGACACCGAACTGCCCAAGATCGCGGGCGGCAAGGAGACCCTCGACAAGGGCCTGAGCACCGCTGAGACCGCCATCGCCAAGCTGGTGCCGGACTTCAGCAAGTGAGCCCGAGTGGCCGCCGGATCTCCCGCACCTGGGGGGAGAGATCCGGCGGCCACCGGCCTGTGAGCCGTACCACCCCGTCGAAGATCCAGCGTGAAGATCCAGAAGGTGTCGAATCATGACAGTCGCCATCGACCGCGCGACCGGCAAGCGCCGCGGTGACCGTGAGCCGAAGCCCGGGCCGGCCGGGCGCCTGAGGCGCGGCTACCAGAAGCACTGGTACGCGTACGCCATGATCGCCCCGGTGGCGGTCGTCCTCGGTGTGCTCGTGCTGTACCCCCTGGTGTACGGCCTGTACCTGACGCTCACCGACGCCAACAGCCTGAACACGGCGCGCACGATCGGCGTCAACCACATCGACGCCACCTACAAGTTCATCGGCCTCGACAACTACGCCGACATCCTCTGGGGCCCGACGGCCTACGACCGCTTCTGGTCGCACTTCATCTGGACGATCGTCTGGACGGCGGCCTGTGTCGCTCTTCACTACGGCATCGGACTGGGCCTCGCGCTCCTGCTCAACCAGAAGCTGCGCGGGCGGACCCTGTACCGGCTGATCCTGGTGCTGCCGTGGGCGGTGCCCACCTTCGTCACCGTGTTCGGCTGGCGGTTCATGCTCGCCGACGGCGGCATCATCAACTCCGCGCTGGACGCCTTGCATCTGCCCTCGCCCCTGTGGCTCGAGGACAGCTTCTGGCAGCGGTTCGCCGCGATCATGGTCAACACCTGGTGCGGTGTGCCGTTCATGATGATCTCGCTGCTCGGCGGCCTCCAGGCCATCGACGGCTCCCTGTACGAGGCGGCCGAGATGGACGGCGCCAGCGCCTGGCAGCGCTTCCGGTACGTCACCCTGCCCGGCCTGCGGTCCGTCAGCTCGACCGTCGTCCTGCTGGGCATCATCTGGACCTTCAACCAGTTCGCCGTGATCTTCCTGCTGTTCGGCAACACCGCCCCCGACGCGCAGATCCTCGTCACCTGGGCGTACTACCTCGGCTTCGGACAGCAGCCGCGTGACTTCGCCCAGTCCGCCGCCTACGGCATCCTGCTGCTGGCCATCCTGATCGTCTTCACGTCGTTCTACCGCCGCTGGCTGAACCGCAACGAGCAGCAGCTCGCGATCTGAGGCAGGAGTCCCCATGAGTAGCACCACCGCCGAGACCTCCGCCCCCGTGAGCGAGCAGCGCGCCAAGACCCCGGGCCGGGCCCGGCGCCGCGGCGAGAACAGCCTGGCCGGCTCCCTCGCCTCGCACGGCGTCCTGCTCGTCGCGAGCGTCATCGCGCTCTTCCCGATCGCGTGGCTGGTCTATCTGTCCCTCGGCCCGGACACGGACGACTATCTGCACCCGGGCGGCATCTGGGACAAGATGACGTTCGACAACTACACGTTCGTCCTCCAGCACACCCAGTTCTTCGACTGGCTGAAGAGCTCGCTCGTCGTCACGCTGGGCACCACGGCCATCGGCGTGCTCATCGCCGCCACCACCGGCTACGCCGTCTCCCGGATGCGCTTCCCCGGCTACAAGAAGTTCATGTGGGTCCTGCTGGTCACCCAGATGTTCCCGGTCGCGGTGCTGATGGTGCCGATGTACCAGATCCTCTCGGACCTCCAGCTCATCGACAACTACTTCGGTCTGATCCTCGTCTACTGCACGACGGTCATCCCGTACAGCGCCTGGCTGCTCAAGGGGTACTTCGACACCATCCCCTTCGAGATCGACGAGGCGGGACGCGTGGACGGGCTCACCCCGTTCGGCACCTTCTTCCGGCTGATCCTGCCGCTCGCCAAGCCCGGTCTCGCGGTGGCCGCGTTCTACAACTTCCTCACCGCCTTCAGCGAGGTCGCCTTCGCGTCGACGTTCATGCTGAGCGACGACAAGTACACCCTCGCCGTCGGTCTGCAGTCCTTCGTCAGCGAGCACGACGCCCAGCGCAACCTCATGGCCGCCACGGCGGTGCTGATCGCGATACCCGCCGCCGTGTTCTTCTACCTCGTGCAGAAGAACCTGGTGACCGGACTCACCGCGGGCGGAACGAAGGGCTGAAGCCCTGCGAGACTCCGTGCGCCGTCAGGCGCGCGGGTGGCGGCCGCGGTGTCCATCCGACCCCGCCGGCACCGCGGCCGCCTCATCCAACCGTCTCATCGACTCGCCTCGACCACTCGCCCTCGAATACCGAAGCGAGCCCCAACACTCCATGTCAACAGCCCCGTTACGTACCAAGGACGCCATGAGCCAGCAGCCCGCAGCCCCGGCCCCCACCCCCACCTCGGCTGTCGCCACCGTCGCCAAGCGCCGTGACTGGTGGCGGGACGCGGTGATCTACCAGGTGTACCCGCGCAGCTTCGCCGACAGCAACGGCGACGGCATGGGCGACCTGGAAGGCGTACGCTCCCGTCTCCCGTACCTGCGCGACCTCGGTGTGGACGCCGTGTGGCTCAGCCCCTTCTACGCCTCCCCGCAGGCAGACGCCGGTTACGACGTCGCCGACTACCGCGCGGTCGACCCCATGTTCGGCAACCTCCTCGACGCCGACGCGCTCATCCGGGACGCCCGTGAAGTGGGCCTGCGGATCATCGTCGACCTGGTCCCGAACCACTCCTCCGACCAGCACGAGTGGTTCAAGCGGGCACTGCGGGAAGGCCCCGGCTCCCCCCTCCGGGACCGCTACCACTTCCGGCCCGGCAAGGGCGCGAACGGCGAACTCCCGCCCAACGACTGGGAGTCCATCTTCGGCGGCCCCGCCTGGACCCGGGTCACCGAGCCGGACGGCGCCCCCGGCGAGTGGTACCTGCACCTCTTCGCCCCCGAGCAGCCCGACTTCAACTGGGAGCACCCGGCGGTCGGGGACGAGTTCCGTTCCGTCCTGCGCTTCTGGCTGGACATGGGCGTCGACGGCTTCCGCATCGACGTGGCCCACGGCCTGGTCAAGGCGGCGGGTCTCCCGGACCTCGGCGCCCACGACCAACTCAAGCTGCTGGGCAACGATGTCATGCCGTTCTTCGACCAGGACGGCGTCCACGAGATCTACCGCCAGTGGCGTCTCATCCTCGACGAGTACTCGGGCGAGCGCATCTTCGTCGCCGAGGCCTGGACCCCGACCGTCGAGCGCACCGCCAACTACGTCCGTCCCGACGAGCTCCACCAGGCCTTCAACTTCCAGTACCTGGGCACCGAGTGGGACGCCGAGCAGCTGCGCGAGGTCGTCGACCGCACCCTGGAGGCGATGCGCCCGGTCGGCGCCCCCGCCACCTGGGTGCTGTCCAACCACGACGTGACACGGCACGCCACCCGCTTCGCCAACCCGCCCGGCCTCGGCACCCAGATCCGCACGGCGGGCGACCGCGAGGTCGGGCTGCGGCGGGCGCGGGCCGCCACGCTGCTGATGCTGGCTCTCCCCGGCTCGGCGTACGTCTACCAGGGCGAGGAGCTCGGCCTCCCGGACGTCGTCGACCTGCCCGACGAGGTGCGCCAGGACCCGGCGTACTTCCGCGGCGCCGGCCAGGACGGCTTCCGTGACGGCTGCCGGGTCCCGATCCCGTGGACGCGCGAGGGCTCGTCCTACGGTTTCGGCGACGGCGGCAGCTGGCTGCCGCAGCCGTCCGGCTGGGGCGAGTTGAGCGTGGAGGCCCAGCAGGGCGTGCCCGGCTCGACGCTGGAGCTGTACCGCTCGGCCCTCGGGATCCGCCGCTCGCGGCCCGACCTGGGCGCGGGCGACTCGGTGGAGTGGCTGAAGGCCCCGGCGGGCGTACTGGCCTTCCGCCGCGGGGAGTTCGTGTGCGTGGCGAACACCACGGGGGAGTCGGTGACGACCGCGGCGCACGGGCGGGTGCTGCTCGCCAGCGGTGAGGTGACCGAGACGGACTCCGGCGAGGCGAAGCTCCCGGCGGACACGACGGTGTGGTTCACGACGGTCTGACGACCTCCCAGGAATTTCTTGCATCAACTTCGCACGGCCCGCTGCCTTTTCAGGCAGCGGGCCTTTACCATCTCCGTCACCGCAAGATTGCTGACGTGTTTCAGCAAGCGCCTTCAACGGAGAAGGACTTCCCCACATGGCAAGCAGCAGACCCCTTTCGGGCGCCCTCGCCCTGGCCGCCGCGGCCGCCGTCATGGCCCCTACAGCCGTGTCCGCCGCCCCGCCCGGCACCAAGGACGTCACCGCCGTCCTCTTCGAATGGAACTTCGCCTCGGTCGCCAAGGAGTGCACCAACACCCTCGGCCCGGCCGGTTACGGCTACGTCCAGGTCTCCCCGCCCGCCGAGCACATACAGGGCTCGCAGTGGTGGACGTCGTACCAGCCCGTCAGTTACAAGATCGCGGGCCGGCTCGGCGACCGTGCCGCGTTCCAGAGCATGGTGAACACCTGTCACGCGGCCGGTGTGAAGGTCGTCGTCGACACCGTCGTCAACCACATGTCCGCGGGCAGCGGCACCGGCACCGGCGGCTCGTCGTACACGAAGTACGGCTACCCGGGCCTGTACTCCTCGTACGACTTCGACGACTGCACGTCCCAGATCACCAACTACGCGGACCGCTGGAACGTCCAGCACTGCGAGCTGGTCGGCCTCGCCGACCTGGACACCGGCGAGGAGTACGTCCGCAAGACCGTCGCCGGGTACATGAACGACCTGCTCACCCTCGGCGTCGACGGCTTCCGCATCGACGCCGCCAAGCACATCGACACCGCGGACCTCGCCAACATCAAGTCGCGGCTGACGAACCCGGGCGTGTACTGGAAGCAGGAGGTCATCTACGGCAGCGGAGAGGCCGTCCAGCCGACCGAGTACACCGGCAACGGGGACGTCCAGGAGTTCCGTTACGCCTACGACCTCAAGCGGGTCTTCAACAACGAGAACCTCGCGTACCTGAAGAACTACGGCGAGGGCTGGGGGTACCTGAGCAACTCCGCCGCCGGGGTGTTCGTCGACAACCACGACACCGAGCGCAACGGATCGACCCTCACCTACAAGGACGGCGCGAAGTACACGCTCGCCAACGTCTTCATGCTCGCGTATCCGTACGGCGCGCCGGACGTCAACTCCGGTTACGAGTGGTCGGACGCGGACACGGGGCCGCCCGCCGGGGGCGCGGTGAGCGCCTGCTGGCAGAACGGCTGGAAGTGCCAGCACGCCTGGCCGGAGATCATGCGCATGGTGGCGTTCCGCAACGCCACGCGCGGTGCGGCGATGACCGACTGGTGGGACAACGGGGGCGACGCGATCGCCTTCGGGCGCGGCAGCAAGGGGTACGTGGCGATCAACCACGAGAGCGGTTCCCTCAGCCGGACGTACCAGACGTCCCTCGCCGCCGGCACCTACTGCAACGTGCAGAACAACACGACGGTGACCGTGAACGGTTCGGGCCAGTTCACGGCGACCCTCGGCGCCGACACCGCACTGGCGATCTACGCGGGCAAGTCGAGCTGCTGAGTTCGCTCCCCGGCCGTCACCGGCGGCCCCGACCCGCTCCCGCGGCGGCCGGGGCCGCTCTCGCGCTGCTCCAGGACCCGGCGGGCGGGGCGACCCGCACCGTACCGCAGCCGCCCGGGCAGGGCACGTCCGTGGGCACGGACGCGCCCTGCCCGGGCGGCGACACGGGGTGCGCGTGGGGTGATGGCGAGGAGACCGTCAAGGGTCCGGTGAAAGTTCTTTCCGTCGGTTGCAAGACTCTTGCTGTAAACCTTTCGTGAGCGATACGGTCACGCGGGCGCCCGGCGACGAAGCCGTCCCGCGGCGTTGGGGTCGGACCCAAGAGAGCCGTAATCGCAAGGAGTTCCCGCCTGTGATACCGAGATGGCCGGCGCCCCTGACGCGCCGCACCGCGCCACCTGCCCGACGGATCGCGGCCGTCGCCGTGACCGCGCTGGCCGCCGCCCTCGTGCAGCCCCTCGCGGCGCACGCGGACAGCCCGCCCCCGCCGCCGTCCGACGCGAAACTGGCCGCCGCGCCCGCCCGCCACGACGCCACCCGTGAGCAGTTCTACTTCGTCATGCCGGACCGCTTCGCCAACGGCAGCACCGCCAACGACGAGGGCGGACTGACCGGCTCACGCCTCGCCACGGGTTACGACCCCACCGACAAGGGCTTCTACCAGGGCGGCGACCTCAAGGGCCTGACCCAGCGGCTCGACTACATCAAGGGCCTCGGCACCACGTCCATCTGGATGGCGCCGATCTTCAAGAACCGGCCCGTGCAGGGCACCGGCGCCAACGCCTCGGCCGGCTACCACGGTTACTGGATCACCGACTTCACCCAGGTCGACCCGCACTTCGGCACCAACAAAAACCTGGAGACCCTCATCGCCAAGGCGCACGCCAAGGGCATGAAGGTCTTCTTCGACGTCATCACCAACCACACCGCCGACGTCGTCGACTACGAGGAGAAGTCCTACGGCTACCTGTCCAAGGGCGCGTTCCCGTACCTGACGAAGGACGGCGTGCCCTTCGACGACGCCGACTACGCGGACGGCGGCACGAAGTTCCCGGCCGTCGACGCCGACTCCTTCCCGCGCACCCCGACGGTCGCCGCCGGGCAGAAGAACGCCAAGGTCCCGTCCTGGCTCAACGACCCGGCGATGTACCACAACCGCGGCGACTCGACCTATGCCGGTGAGTCGACCACGTACGGCGACTTCTCCGGGCTCGACGACCTGTGGACCGAGCGGCCCGAGGTCGTCGCCGGGATGGAGAAGATCTACCAGCGCTGGGTGCGGGACTTCGGGATCGACGGCTTCCGGATCGACACCGTGAAGCACGTGAACATGGAGTTCTGGACCCAGTGGGCGACGGCCCTCGACGCCTACGCGGCCCAGCAGGGCCGGGACGACTTCTTCATGTTCGGCGAGGTCTACTCCGCCGACACCTCGGTCACGTCCCCGTACGTCACCCAGGGCCGCCTCGACGCCACGCTCGACTTCCCCTTCCAGGAGGCGGCCCGCCAGTACGCCTCCCAGGGCGGCAGCGCGCGGAAGCTCGCCTCGGTCTTCGCCGACGACTACAAGTACACGACCGACAAGGCCAACGCCTACGAGCAGGTCACCTTCCTCGGCAACCACGACATGGGCCGCATCGGGTACTTCCTGAACCAGGACAACCCCGGGGCCTCCGACGCCGAACTCCTCGCCAAGGACGAGCTCGCCAACGAGCTGATGTTCCTCAGCCGCGGCAACCCGGTGGTCTACTACGGCGACGAGCAGGGCTTCACCGGCTCGGGCGGCGACAAGGACGCCCGCCAGACCATGTTCGCCTCGCGCACCGCCGACTACCTCGACGACGACGAGATCGGCACCGACCGCACCCACGCGAGCGACGCCTACGACACCGGCGCCCCGCTGTACCGGCAGATCAGCGCCCTGTCCCAGCTGCGCAAGGCGAACCCGGCCCTCACCGACGGCGTCCAGACCGAGCGCTACGCGGCCGACGGCCCCGGCGTCTACGCCTTCTCCCGCAACGGCACCGGCAAGGACACGACCGAGTACGTCGTCGCCTTCAACAACGCCGGCACGGCGCAGGAGGCGACCTTCGCCACGGGTTCCGCGAACACCGCGTTCCATGGCATCTACGGCACCGGGAAGACGGTGACCGCCGGCGCCGACAAGAAGATCACCGTCACCGTTCCCGCGGGTTCCGCCGTCGTCCTCAAGGCCGCTCGCAAGCCGTCCGCGCCCACCGCCGGGCCGACCGTCACCCTGCGGGCCCCGGCCGCCGGCGCGACCGGCACCGTCGAGCTGAACGCCGACGTGCAGGGCGGCGCGCTCGACCGGGTCGTCTTCGCCGCCCAGACGGGCAACGGCAAGTGGCAGACCCTCGGCTCCGCCGACCACGCCCCCTACCGGGTCACGCAGACCCTCGACGCCGCCGTCCCCGCCGGAACGGCGCTGCGCTACAAGGCGGTCGTCGTCGACTCGGCCGGGCGCACGGCGAGCGCCACCGCGGCCTCCGTCACCGGCACCCCGCCCGCCCCGGAGACCCCCACCGCCTCCTCCCGCGACTACGCGATCGTCCACTACAAGCGCACCGACGGCGACTACGCCGACTGGGGCCTGTACGCCTGGGGCGACCTGGCCGACGGCGAGTCGACCACCTGGCCGGACAGCCACCCCTTCGTCGGCCGGGACGCCTACGGGGCGTTCGCCTACGTCAAGCTGAAGCCGGGCGCCTCGTCCGTCGGGTTCCTGGTCATCGACGAGCAGGGCGGCAAGGACGTCTCCGCCGACCGCACGATCGACGTCACGAAGACCGGCGAGGTCTGGATCGAGCAGGGCAAGGAGGACGTCCTCACGAAGAAGCCCGAGTACCCCGCGCAGGACACCGCCAAGGCCGTCCTGCACTACCACCGCGCCGACGGCGACTACAGCGGCTGGGGCCTGCACACCTGGACCGGGGCCGCGAACCCCACCGAGTGGTCGAACCCGCTGAAGCCGGTCACCACCGACGCGTACGGCGCGGTCTTCGAGGTGCCGCTCACCGCCGGCGCCACCAGCCTCAGTTACATCCTGCACAAGGGCGACGAGAAGGATCTCCCGACCGATCAGTCGCTGGACCTCACCGCCGACGGGCACGAGGTGTGGCTGCTGGGCGGGCAGGAGAAGTACCTGCTCCCGCAGCCGGCCGGCTCCGCGGCGGCCCTCGACCTGAGCACCTCCAAGGCGGTCTGGATCGACCGGAACACCGTCGCCTGGAACGGTTCCGAGGCGGCCGCCTCGACCCAGCTGCTGTACAGCGCGAAGGGTTCGATCGCGGTCGCCGACGGCACGCTCACCGGCGCCGCGCGGTGGCTGCGGCTGACGAGAACGACCCTCACCGACGCCCAGAAGGCCGCGTACCCGCACCTCAAGGCCTCCACCGCCTGGTCCGTCGACCCGCGCGACCGGGACCGGGTGCGCGCCGCGCTGAGCGGGCAGGTCGTCGCCTCCCAACGGGCCGTGAACGGCGCGGTGCTGGCGGCCACGGGCGTGCAGACCGCGGGCGTGCTGGACGACCTGTACCCCGGGGCGACCAAGGCGCGGCTCGGTCCGACCTTCCGTGACGGCCGGCCCACCCTGGCCGTCTGGGCGCCGACGGCGCAGCAGGTCGCCCTGGAGCTCGACGGCTCCACCGTGAAGATGCGGCGCGACGACGCCACCGGCGTCTGGTCCGTCACCGGGCCCGGATCCTGGAAGAACAAGCCCTACCGGTACGTCGTGACCGTGTGGGCGCCCAGCGTCGGCAAGGTCGTCACCAACAAGGTCACCGACCCCTACTCGGTCGCCCTGACCACCGATTCCGCGCGCAGTCTCGTCGTCGATCTCGACGACAAGGCCCTCGCCCCCGGCGGCTGGTCCACGCTCGCCAAGCCGAAGGCCGTCCCGCTGAAGGACGCCCAGATCCAGGAGCTGCACGTCCGGGACTTCTCCGTCGCGGACACGACCGTGCCCGCCCGGGACCGGGGCACCTACCTGGCCTTCACGGACCGGGACAGCGACGGTTCGAAGCATCTGCGGGAGCTGGCGGCGGCGGGCACGTCGTACGTCCACCTGCTGCCCGTCTTCGACATCGCGACCATCGCCGAGGACAAGGCCGCGCAGTCGACCCCCGGCTGCGACCTCGCCTCCTACCCGGCCGACTCCGACAAGCAGCAGGAGTGCGTGGCCGCGACCGCCGCGAAGGACGCCTACAACTGGGGGTACGACCCGTACCACTACACGGTCCCCGAGGGCTCCTACGCGGACGACCCGGACGGGACCGCCCGGACCGTCGAGTTCCGCAAGATGGTGAAGGCACTGAACCAGGACGGCCTCAGGGTCGTCATGGACGTCGTCTACAACCACACGGCCGCGAGCGGCCAGGCGGCGACCAGCGTCCTCGACCGGATCGTCCCCGGCTACTACCAGCGGCTGCTCGCCGACGGCTCGGTGGCGAACAGCACCTGCTGCGCGAACACCGCGACCGAGAACGCGATGATGGGCAAGCTGGTCGTCGACTCGATCGTCACCTGGGCCAAGGAGTACAAGGTCGACGGCTTCCGCTTCGACCTGATGGGACACCACCCCAAGGCCAACATCCTGGCGGTGCGCAAGGCGCTGGACGCGCTGACCCCCGCCAAGGACGGCGTCGACGGCAAGAAGATCATCCTCTACGGCGAGGGCTGGAACTTCGGAGAGGTCGCCGACGACGCCCGGTTCGTCCAGGCCACGCAGAAGAACATGGCGGGAACGGGCATCGCGACCTTCTCCGACCGGGCGCGCGACGCCGTGCGCGGCGGCGGGCCGTTCGACGCGGACCCGGGCGTCCAGGGCTTCGCGTCCGGGCTCTACACCGACCCCAACTCCTCCACGGGCAACGGCACACCGGCCGAGCAGAAGGCCCGGCTGCTGCACTACCAGGACCTGATCAAGGTCGGGCTGAGCGGCAACCTCGCCGCCTACCGCTTCACGGACACCGACGGCAAGCAGGTCACCGGCGCCGAGGTCGACTACAACGGCGCCCCGGCGGGCTACGCGAAGGCGCCCGGCGACGCCCTCGCCTATGTCGACGCGCACGACAACGAGTCGCTGTTCGACGCGCTGGCGTACAAGCTGCCCAAGGGCACCTCGGCGGCCGACCGGGCCCGGATGCAGGTGCTCGCCATGGCCACCGCCGCGCTCTCCCAGGGGCCCGCGCTGTCCCAGGCGGGCACGGACCTGCTGCGCTCCAAGTCCCTGGACCGCAACTCCTACGACAGCGGGGACTGGTTCAACGCGATCCACTGGAACTGCGCCGCCGGCAACGGCTTCGGCCGGGGATTGCCGCCGGCTCCCGACAACGCCTCCAAGTGGCCTTATGCCAAGCCCCTGTTGACCTCCGTGGGGGTGGGCTGCCCGCAGATCACCGCGGCCTCCGCCGCCTACCGGGATCTGCTCGGCATCCGCACCACCGAGAAGGCGTTCTCGCTCGGGACCGCCGCCCAGGTGCAGTCGGCGCTCTCCTTCCCGCTCTCCGGGAAGGAGGAGACACCCGGGGTGATCACCATGGAACTCGGTGACCTCGTCGTCGTGTTCAACGCGACGCCGACCGCGCGGAAGCAGACCGTCGACACGCTCGCCGGGACGGGATACCGCCTGCACCCGCTGCAGGCGGCGGGGTCGGACCCCACCGTCAGGACCGCGTCGTACGACGCGCAGTCCGGCACGTTCGCCGTGCCGGGCCGTACCGTCGCGGTGTTCTCCCGGACGACCCCCTAGACAGGGGCATTACCTTGGTGGAGCAGACCTGAAGCCGGTCTGCTCCACCGGTTGAGTCCGAGGGTCGGCAGATGGACGTCAACGACAGACGGACAGCCACGACCGTGCTGGTCGTGGACCGTACGGCGGCCGGCCGGTTCGCCCTCGGCGCGGTGCTGCGCCGCGCCGGCCACCAGGTCGTCGCGGTCGGCACCGGCCACGAGGCCCTCGTCGAACTGGACGTGCGGCGGCGCAGGGGCGCGCTGCCGGACGTCGCCCTCGTCGACGTGGAGCTGCCCGACATGAGCGGCTTCGAGCTGTGCCGCCGGCTCAAGGCCCGGCCGCACATGGCCGGGCTGCCCGTCGTGCACTTCTCGGCCGGCGACGTGGCCCCGGGCGACCGCGGTCAGGGACTGGACGCGGGCGGCGAGGCCCACCTGGCGATGCCCGCCGAGCCCGAGGAGATCGACGCCGTGGTCCGGGCGGCCGTACGGGCCGCGCGGCTGCGGGCCGACGACCGGGCGGCGGCCCGGCGGCTGTCCCTGCTGTCGGAGGCGATCGTCGGCATCCAGGCGGCGCGCTCCCCCCAGGAACTCGCCGACGCGGCCGCCGAGGGTGCCGCGCGGATCACCGGCTCGCCCGCCGCCGCCTTCGTCCTCGGCCCGGACGACGTGCTGCACCGCGGCACCTCCCGCAGCCGCACCTCGCTCGCGCTGCCGGACCAGGAGGCCCACCAGGCCGTCGTCGCGACGCTGCGGCGGCTCACCCACGGCCAGGCGGGTGTGCGGATCACCACGGTCCCCGCGCCGCTGTGGCCCGCCGGGTTCTTCCGGCCCGGGGTGCCGCACGACGCCCGGCTGGTGCTGCTCCCCACCCAGGACGGCAGGTCCTCGGTGTGTCTGGCCGTCCCCACCCGGGGAGCCCGCCGGGTGGATCCCGAGACCGAGTCCCGGCTGGCCCGGCTCGCCCAGGCCACCGCGCTCGCCGCCGAGCCCCTGCTGATGTACCAGGCCGAGCGGCACGTCGCGCTCACCCTCCAGCACAGCTTCCTGCCCCGGCCGCAGCGGCTGCCCGAGCTGCCCGGCGTCGACGTCGCCGTCCGCTACGTGCCCGCGTCCCGGGAGGCGGAGATCGGCGGCGACTTCTACGCCGCCCTGCGCACCGGGGGAGGGGTGCTGGCCGCGGTGGGCGACGTCGTCGGGCACTCGCTCGAGGCGGCCACCGTCATGGTCGAGATCCGGCACGCGCTGCGCGCCTACTGCGTCGACGAGAGCGACCCGGCGGTGCTCGCCGAGCGCCTCGACCGGATGCTCCGGCTCTACCACCCCGAGGTCACGGCGACGGTCTGTCTGGTCCTGATCGACCCCGGAACAGGGCGCACGAGCATCGCCAACGCGGGGCACATCCCGCCGCTGATCGTCCGGGACGACGGCGGCGCCGACTACGCCAAGGCGGCCGGCCCGCTGCTCGGCCCGGGCCTGCCCCACCCGCCGCCCACCGAACTGTTCCTCGAGCCCACCGACCGGCTCCTCATGGTCACCGACGGTCTGATCGAGACCCGGGGCACCGACCTCGCGGTCTCGATGGAGCAGCTCCGCGCGGCGGCCATCGGCGCCATGCCGGGTCTGGACGCGCTGTGCGACACCCTCCTGACCAGCTTCGGACACGAGCGGGAGGACGACATCGCCATGCTGGCCCTGCGGCTGAAGAATTAGGCTGGGCGTTGTTTGCCCTGGAACAGGAGTGCCCATGCCGCAGATCACCGTCGACTACTCGACCACGATGGCGTCCGCCTTCGACCGGAGCGGGTTCGCGCGGGCCTTGCACACCTCGGTCGTCGAGATCGCGGCCGCCAAGCCGGAAGCCTGCAAGACCCTGTTCCGTCCGGCCGAGTTCACCGCGTTCGGCTACGACGACCCCGAGGAGGCTGGGCACGCCGTCGTCCACGTCACGCTGGGGCTCCTGGCCGGCCGCACCGACGAGACGAAGACGAAGCTGACCGAGGCCGTGCTGGAGCTGCTGCGCGAGCACGTGACGCAGGACGGTTTCGTGCTCCACGCCTCGGCCGAGGTGCGCGACCTCGACCCGTCCTACCGCAAGTACGAGGGCTAGGGCCTGTCTGACCATTCCCGTCTGCCCCGGGCGACGACGGGAATGGTCAGACAGGCCCTGGGGCGGGCAGGGCGCACACGTCGCCCCGGGCGGACGGGACCGATTCCGGGCGGTCCCGGCGGCCCGTCCCGGGGGCCGGTCTCAGGAGGCGAGAGCGATGAGCCGGGTGACCAGGTCGCCGAACGGCCCGTCGGCAGGCTCGCCGCCGAGCACGGGGCGCAGCAGGGCGCGCAGCTCGTCGTCGTGGGCCGCGCTGACGGCCGTCAAGGCGGCGAAGTCCTGCACGAGCTGGACCTCCAGCTCCTCGCGCGGGATGCGCCGCCCGTCCAGCCAGATCAGCGCGGTCGACTCGGCGAGAGAGATCCAGGAGCGGACGATCAGCTCCAGCCGCGGGGGCGCGTCGGCGACCCCCAGGTGCGACAGGATCTGCTCGTAGGCGTTCTGGCGTACGGAGTCGATGAGGGCGTTCGTGGTCGAGGAGCCGACCGCCGGGCCGCCGCGCATGAGGGCGGAGAATCCCGGGCCGTGCGCGTCCACGAAGTCGAAGTAGCGGCGCATCACACGGAGCAGCCGGGAGCCGAGCGGTCCTTCGTGCGGCTCCGCGAACCGGCCCGCCAGATCCTCCGAGGCCCGCTTCAACGCGGCCTCGTACAGGCTGAGTTTGCCGGGGAAGTAGTGGTAGACGAGGGGGCGCGAGATACCCGCGGCCGCGGCTATCTCGTCGATGGAGACCTCGTCGGGCGAGCGCTGGGCGAACAGTTCGAGGGCGACGCCGATCAACTGCTGCCGACGCTCCTCGACTCCCATTCTGCGACGGACCCCGGTAGTCATACGAACACCTTACCGATCGGATCCGGCCCGGAATGGACCGGACCGGCGCAGACGTTCACCCGATCCGTCACCAAAACGGTCACTTGTCCGGTCACATGTCAGTCATTCCCGGCCGCTCCCCTTGCCCGCCGCGCGCCCGGTCCTTCGTGCCTCCTCCGCGCGGGCCCGCCGGGTGCCGGGCCGGTCGCGGGGCCGCGCACCGGATCACATGTCCAGCACCAGCCGTTCGCCGCGCGCCCGCGAGACGCAGATCAGCATCGAGTCGCCGCGCTCCGCGTCCGTGAGCAGTTCGTCCCGGTGCTCCACCTCCCCGGCGAGCACCCGCTGTTGGCAGGTCCCGCAGAATCCCTGCTCGCACGAGTAGAGGGTGTCCGGCAGAGCGGCGCGGACGGCGGCCAGCACCGTCGAGTCCGCCGCGACCGTCACCACCCGCCCGGTGCGCCTGAGTTCGACCTCGAAGGCGTCGCCGTCCCGGACGGTACGCGCCGCGAACCGCTCGAGCCGTACGTGCGGCGCCCGTTCCGCCACCGCCGCCATGAGCCCCTCCGGGCCGCAGCAGTAGACGGCCGCCCCCTCGGGCAGATCCCCGAGCGCCGCGTCGAGATCGGGCCGTCCCTCCGTCACCGTCACCCGGTCGCGGTCCTCCCCGGCGAGCTGCGCGACCTCCGCCAGGAACGGCATCGAGGCCCGTGTCCGGCCGGCGTAGAGCAGCCGCCACTCGGCGCCCTCGGGGAGGGCCCGCAGCATGGGCAGGAGGGGCGTGATGCCGATGCCCCCGGCGACGAAGACGTACGAGGGCGCCTCGACGAGCGGGAAGCGGTTCCGGGGCCCGCGCACCTCGACCTCCATCCCCTCCCGCAGCTGCTCGTGCACCTCGCGCGAGCCGCCCCGCCCGTCCGTGACGAGCCGCGCGGCGACGGTGTAGGCGGAGGCGTCCGCCGGGTCCCCGCACAGCGAGTACTGCCGTACCAGCCCCGAGGGCAGCACGAGGTCGAGGTGGGCTCCCGGCTCCCAGCGCGGCAGCTCGCGTCCTTCGAGCCGCAGCAGGACCACACCCTCGGCGGCCTCCCGCCGTTCGGCGACCAGGAGCCGCAGCGCCCGTGACCGGGGCCGGCCGGAGACCGGTTCCGCCAGTGCGGGCATGGGCCACAGGGGTGAGACCCTGATCCGGCGGCGCAGCGCCCGCCGGACGAGCAGCGCCGCGCCCGCGACGGCCACGGCGGCCAGCGGCTTCGGCATCACGACGCCCTCTCTTCCGCGGCGAGCGCGGCCAGCGCGGCGGGGGAGGAGGCGAGATAGGCGACCGCCTGCTCGGTGGAGCCCTCCTGCGAGGGGTGGTAGGCGCGGCTCAGATAGCGCGGCACCGACCGCAGCAGGTCGCCGGTCGCGGGCAGCGTGCCCCGTCTGCCGCGGACGTAGAAGTCCTTGAAGGAGGCGCGCCCGTCGACCAGGGTCGGGTCGTTCTCCATGAAGAAGCGGATCCCGCGCTGCCACAGGAACACCAGCGCCGCGAACGCCGTCGCCCAGGTCCGCACCCGCCGCCGGTAACCGCCGTCGATGTGGGTGAAGAGGTCGAAGGCGACGGACCGGTGCTCGACCTCCTCGGCCCCGTGCCAGCGCAGCAGGTCCAGCATGGTCGGGTCGGCGCCCCGCCGGTCGAGCTCCTCGGCGTTCAGCACCCAGTCGCCGAGGAACGCGGTGTAGTGCTCGATGGCCGCGATCAGCGCCACCCGTTCCCTCAGCCACCAGCGCCGGGGCCGCCCGGGCGGCAGGGTCCGGTCGCCGAGCAGCTTCTCGAAGAACCAGTCGATCTGCGCGGTGTACGGCGTCGGGTCGAGCCCCTGCTCGCGCAGATGCGGTAGCACCTCGTCGTGGGCCTGGGAGTGCATCGCCTCCTGCCCGATGAACCCGATGACGTCCTCGCGCAGCCGCTCGTCCCGGATGTACGGCAGGACCTGCCGGTAGACGTGCACGAACCAGCGCTCACCGGCCGGCAGCAGCAGATGCAGCACGTTGATGGTGTGCGTGGCGAACGGGTCCCCCGGCACCCAGTGCAGCGGGGTGTCCTCCCAGGAGAAGGACACCTTGCGCGCCTTGAGCGTGACCCGCTCGTCCGGCAGCCCCTCAGGCTTGTTAGACATGATGTCAATGTACTGACGGGTAGGGCGGTGGTGAACCCCTGTGCGACAACTCGCCCGCACGACGTGCCCACCCGGCTCGTCCGCCCGGCGGGTCCGGCCGGACCCCCGGCCGGGTCAGCGCAGTCCGCTGATCGCCCGCCCGTCCTTCAGCCGGCCCTCCAGGCCGGCCTGCGCGCCCTGTTTCGTCGGCACCGCCAGCAGGTTGCCCTGGCCGGACCCGGTCACCCCGCCCGTCGCCCGGATGGACGCCGTCGCCTTGTCGCCGGCCGCGAGGAGATACCAGTCGCCGCCCTTCGACTTCCACAGCACCCCGGCGAGCACATGCGGATCGCGCGGCCCGCACGCCGGCACGTCCCCGGCCTTCGCCACGGCCGCCCCGAACAGCCCGCCCGGCGTGTGGAACTGGGCCAGCACCCGGCTGCCGTCGCCCCGCCAGGTCTCGGCCCGCGTGCACACCCAGGTCGCCGCCCCGCTCGCGTCGGGCAGCTGCTGCCGGGTGTAGCCCCAGGCGTTGACCGTCCGCACGCCCTGTCCGCGGGCGTCGGCCAGCGAGCAGGCGAACGGCGCCCAGGTCCGCAGCGCCGCCGCGCCGCTCGCCGCCCGGGGAGCCGACGGGCGCCCCGCGGTCAGGCGGGCGGGGACGAGTTCGCCGAGGTCGCTGAGGAGCTGAGTGCCGGAGGCGTCCGTCAGCTGGAGCACGTTCCAGGTCGTGCACGTGCCGGTGTGAGTGGCCGGGCTGGCCAGCGGCGAGGTGATCCCGTCGGTCAGCGTCAGGTCCATCACCCCGGCGCCCGGCTTCGACAGGTCCCGCTCGCCGGCCTTCGTCACCCAGGGCGCCGTCAGATAGCGCACGTTGCCGTCCGCCCGGCCCAGCACCAGCGCGCCCGCCTCGGTGCCGGTCGCGCCGTCGACCCGGGCGAAGTCGAGGGCCGCCCCGGCGGTGCCGTCCTTCGGCTCGGCGTAGCGGGCGATGCGCAGGCCGTCGTAGAGGATCGCCACGCGCGCGTTGTCGACCTCGCCCGCGTACAGGAGCTGGGGCGGACCCGCGGGGCCGCCGAGCGGGGTGTCCGGGGTGGCCGAGACGCGCACGGCCTTCCCGGGGCGGGCCCAGACGGCGAGGGCGCGGCGCAGCAGCGCGCTGTCCCGGGTGAGGGGGCCGCGCGCGGGCCAGACGGAGAAGTCCGTGCGCGCGGAGGTCTTCCAGGCGGCTGGGGACACCTTCACCAGCCGCCCGGGGTCGAGAGCGGCCTCGGCGGCCGGGTTCTGCGCGTACGGCGGGGCCGCCGCGCCGTCGGGTCCCCAGCCGCCGCCGGGCAGCGCGACCAGGGTGCCGCACACGGCGAGCGCGGCCGCGGCGGCCAGCGCGGCCCTGGTGTGCCGGCGGCGGCGCATCAGATCGGTGGGCCGGGCCTGGAGCGAGCAGGCGTCGAACTCGGGGGAGTCGAGCAGCGCGTACTGGGCGGCGGGGATCCGGCCGGCCGCGCGCAGGGCCGCCGTCACCCCGGCGTCCGGGACGCCGGCCCCGGTCAGCACCTCGCGGACGTCGTCGTCGGTCAGCCGCTCCAGACCGCGCAGCACGTAGGCGGCCCGGGCCGGACCCGACAGGGTGGCCAGACGCTGGTCCAGGGCGAGTTCGTCGGCGCCGCCGGAGCGCGGGAACAGCCGCAGGCCCCACACCTGGGGGAGCAGCGGCGGGAACTGTGCGCGCCTGGGCCGGGCCCAGAGCCTCAGCGGCAGCCCCGCCTCCAGCGCCGTGCGCACCACCTGGCGGCGGATGTAGGCGTACCCCGGGTCGCCGTCGCGGCCGTCCCCCGCGCCCCCGTTCTGGGCCGGGATGACGGGGGTCGAGGCGCTGCCGCGCGGCAGGGCGCGCTGGGCGAGGGCGTGGGCGGTCAGGACGCGCCGGCCGCGGCCGAGGCCGGGGGGAAGCACCAGGTAGGCGAGCCGGACGAGCCGCGGGTAGTGCTCGACGAGCGCGGCCTCGGCCTGCTCGACGTCGACGGTCCGGTCGGCGGTGGATCCGGGTGCGGGGCGCGGGGCGACATCCTGTGACTGCACGTCCAGCAGAACGAGCGAGCCGGTGGATGGTCACCCCGGGCGGTCAGCCCTCCAGGAGTTCCTTCGCGTAGTCGGCCATCGACCGCTGGTAGCGCGGCAGATGGGGGGCCAGGGCGCCGAGCACCAGGGACAGGCCCTCGCGGTCGCGGCCGAGGCTCGACAGGCACAGGGCCAGACAGCCGCGTACGGCGTCGTCCAACTCGTCCGAAGAGGCGTCCAGTTCGGGGGTGAGCAGCGCGACGCCCTCCTCCGCCTGTCCGATGTTGCGGAGGGAGCTGGCGAGTTGGATCTTGGCTCGTCTCGCCTTGTAGCCGCTCAGCTCGCCGAGCCCGCGCGCGAGCGCGTCCCGGTACAGCGGGACGGCCCGGTCCGAGTGGCCGGTCGAGTCCCAGGCGCAGGCCCGCTCGAACGGGCCCAGCGGACTGTCCGCGGGGAGTTCGGCGACCAGCTTGTCGATCACGGCCCGGAACTCGGCCGCCCGCTCCTGCGGGTACGCGTCGAAGGCGGCCCAGGCGGCGGTCACGCGATCTTCCCAGTCGTGGTTCACCGGAACACTCTCGCACGGGTGTCCCCACCGGGCCCGGGTATTTTGAGCGCACCGCGCGTGGGAGCCGTATCCAGGGCGAGGCTCTTGCAGGGAGGAACGGATGAAGATGACCCGACCGATGCTCGCGGTGGCCGCCGCCGCGGCGGCGCTGGTGCTGACGGGCTGCGGTTCCGACGGGGCCGAGGAGACCGTCCCGGTGACGGCGACCGGCAGCCTGGAGCACCTGGCGTCCGAGGTGAAGTGCACGCCCGACATGCAGACCGACGCCGACGAGCTCCGTCAGGCCCTCTGCAAGAACGACGACGGCAAGTTCATCCTGCTCACCTTCGCCACCGACCGCGGTCAGCGCGAGTGGATCAACGGCGCCAAGGACTACGGCGGCCACTACCTGGTCGGCCGCAAGTGGGTGGCCGTGGGTGAGGAGACCAGCACCGTCACGGCGCTGCGGGAGACGCTCGGCGGCGACATCGAGGAGGGCACGGACCACTCCGCGCACGGGTCGGGCGAGCCGTCCGAGGGCGCTTCGCACTCCGGTCACTGACCGGACTCGCGCCCGTCGCGCGCCCCGCGCGCCCCGGGGCACACCAGAAGGCCGGCGGTGAGGAATCCTCACCGCCGGCCTTCTCGTCGGCTTCACCGTCCGGTCCTGCCGTCCGGTTCCGCCGGGTGGTTCTGTCGGGCGGTTCTACCGGGTGGCCCGCTCAGCGGGTCACTTGCACCTCTTGCCGGTGTTGATGCAGTTGACCATCTTGTTCATCAGGTTCGTCGAGAAGAAGTTGATGAAGTCGTTGTGGTCGGTGATCGGCTTGTGCAGGTTCTCCGGGAAGCTGTCCACCGCGTACGGCTGGACGACCGTCCCGTTCTGGAGCTTCGGGGCCGGAACGTTGTAGACCAGCCGGACCTGGAGCTGGGGGATCGCCTTGAAGCCGTTGGCGCAGGTGCCGTCCGCCTGGACGAAGGCCACGTGCGTGCGGTGGTTGGCGCTGTCGATGTTCTGACCGTCCCAGCAGCTCTGGAAGTTGGTCGTCCGCACCACCTGGCTGCCCTGCGGGCAGATCGGGTACTGCGTCTCCAGCTGCACCTTGTTCTCGAAGCCGGTGCAGCTCCAGTTCACGTTCGCGTTGGCGTTGCCGTTGACGAAGGCCTTGGCGTCACCGGTGATGATGCGCAGGGCGGTCGGCATCGCGACGACCTTGCCCCGCTTGTTGCCGACGAACTTGATCTGCGCCTGGGCGGGCTGGAGGATCTTGCCGACGTTGCCTTCCTTGCCACCGCCGTCGTTGTTCTGGTCGAAGTCCTGCGAGCCGTCCTGGACCCGCAGCACCGGCCAGAAGTACGAGGACTTGTCGCCCTGGTTCTGGCAGCTGGTGCCGGCTCCCGCCAGCTCCTGGTCGCTCGCGAACGCGTCGTTGTTCTGGTTGCCGACGTAGTCGTGCAGGTGGTGCGCGCCGTTGGTGACACCGGGGGCGACGATCACGTTGTCCGTGTTGTGGTTGTCGTTGCCGTTGGTACCGCAGCTCGAGGTGAAGGTGCCCCGGGAGCCGCCGTTGCCGTTGGCCTTGAGGCCGTTCGCGCCGACGCCCAGCTGCGCGTTGGCCTGGACCTTCGTGATGTCGACGAAGTCCGCGGCGACCGGGCCGTTGCCGCCCTGGCCGTTCTGCGCCTGACCGGCATTGCCGTTGTTCTGCTGGCCACCGTTGTTCTGCTGGCCGCCGTTGTTGTTCTGCTGACCGCCGGTGTTCTGCTGGCCGCCGTTGTTCTGGCCGTTGCCCGCCTGGCCGGCGTTGGTGTTCGCCGACTGCGTGGTGCAGGCCGCCAACTGGCTCAGCGCGCTGTTGAACTGACCGCCGGAACGCTGGATGTTGATCCGGATCCGGTCGATCGTGGCGGCGCGCTTCTCCTTGAGGGGGCCGGTGATCGCGTTCTGCACGAAGCTGGCGTCGTTCGTCTGGGCCCGGCGCGTGGAGGCGAGCCGGGTGTAGGCCTCGGTGATCTGCTTGTCGAGGTTGGCCAGCTCGGTCGCGACGCCCTGTTTCGCACCGTTGGGTACGTTCGTCAGCTTCTGCCCCACATCCGGGCAGGAGATGGTGGCGACCTGGGCGGCCGCCGTGGCGGCCTTGGTCGAGTTCTGGCCCGAGTTCGACTCGTGCGCCGAAGCGTAGAAGTTCGCCCAGATCAGCCCGCCCCCGCCGAGCGCTAGGGCCGCCGATGCTGCCACGGCCTTCGTGGCCATCGACGAACGGCGTTTACGTATGTTGCGTCCCATGGAACTCCTCTGACTTCCTTGCGGGGCAGCATCGAGGCGCCCGACAGGAGTGAAGCTGAAGCTGCCCCCTCCTTTACGCACGTCGCCTCGGCAGTGTTCAGCCCGCTCAGAAATTGATGAGGGTTCCGTACGACAAAACAACCCCAACACCCTCACAAAACACAGGAGTTGTAGGGGTCAGCGATCCCGGTCCAGAAAGGCCAGCACCGCCAGTACCCTGCGGTTGTCGTCGTCCGAGACCTCCAAACCCAGCTTCACGAAAATGTTCGCGGTGTGCTTGGCGACCGCCCGCTCGGTGACCACGAGTTTGCCCGCGATCGCCGCGTTCGACCGGCCCTGCGCCATCAGCTCCATCACCTCCCGCTCGCGTGGGGTGAGCCGGTCCACGGGCCCCTGTCCGTCGCCCGAGCGCCGGGCCAGCAGCTGCTGGATCACCTGCGGGTCCATCGCCGTGCCGCCGGCGGCGACCCGCCGTACGGCGTCCACGAACTGTTCCGCGTCGAACACCCGGTCCTTCAGCAGGTAGCCGATCCCGCCGGTGCCGTCGGCGAGCAGCTCGCGCGCGTACAGCTGCTCGACGTGCTGGGAGAGGACGAGCACCGGCAGCCCGGGCCTTCTGCGGCGCGCCCGGAGCGCGCACTGGAGACCCTCGTCGGTGTGCGTGGGCGGGAGCCGGACGTCGACCACGGCGACGTCCGGCTCCAGTTCGGCGAGCGCCCGCTCCAGTTCGGGCCCGCTCTCGACGGCGGCGGCGATCTCGAAGTCGTAGGCCTCCAGCAGCCGGACGAGACCGTCCCGCAGCAGGAAGAGGTCCTCGGCTAGGACAACACGCAAGGGATCTCCATGGTCACCATGGTGGGACCGCCGGCGGGAGAGCTGACGGCCAGGACGCCGTCGAATGTACCCAGTCGCCGCTCGACGCCGGCGAGTCCCGAGCCGGCCCCGATCGCCGCGCCGCCATCGCCGTCGTCGGTGACCGAGATCCGCAGCCGGCCCGAGCCGTGGTGGAGGTCCACCCAGATCCGGCCGGCGCCGGAGTGCTTGACCGCGTTGGTGAGCACCTCGCTCACCGCGAAGTAGGCCGCCGACTCCACGGGCGCGTCCACACGACCGCCCTCGATCTCGACGTTCACCTCGGTGGTGACCGGCAGCCGCAGGGCCAACGCCCGCACGGCGTCGCCGAGTCCACGCTCGGCCAGGACCGGCGGGTGGATGCCGCGCACCAGGTCGCGCAGCTCGGAGAGCGCCTCGGCGGAGGACCGACGGGCCTGCGCGAGCAGCGCCTTGGCCTTCTCCGGGTCCTTGTCGACGAGCATCTCGACGGTGCCGAGATCCATGCCCATCGCCACCAGCCGGGCCTGGGCGCCGTCGTGCAGATCCCGCTCGATGCGGCGCAGTTCGGCGGCCGAGGTGTCCACGGCGTCCCGCCGGGTCTCCGTCAGTACCCGTACCCGCTCCGCCAGTTCGGCCTGGCTGGGGGTCAGCAGGGTCTTGGTGAGGAGGAAGTGGACCCGCAGGGCGCTCTCGGTGTACCGGTGGGCGACGACGAGGAGGACGGCGCCCAGGGCGGCGGCGCCGAACGCGGACGTCTGGTCGGTGACCGGCACGAATCCGTACCAGTAGGCGGCGCCGGACGTCTCGACGTACGCCCGCCACAGCCCGGCCGGCAGCGCCAGCCCTTCCAGGGGGTAGAAGAACAGGACGGCGGGCAGCAGGGCGGTCGCGAACCCGGCCGGCATGTCCACCAGGAGCCACCGCAGGTCCCGCCAGGTCGCCGGGTCGCGCAGCAGCGCGTAGGTGAGGCGGAACGGGTTGGCGGTCTCGGGGGCCGGCCGGTACGCCGACGGGATGTGCACCCCGCCCCACCGTTCGGCGAGCGCCCGCCGCCACCCGGCGTAGGCGCGCACCCCCTTCACCACCCAGGGCGTGGCGAGGGCCCCGACGCCGATCGGTATCAGCGCCATCGACACGAGGGAGAGGCAGAAGCCCAGGATGCTCAGCGGCAGCGACCCGACGGCCAGCGCGAGCCCCCGCCCGGCGGCGAGGACCGTCCCCCGCAGCCTCGAACCGCCGTCGCCGCTCTTCGTGTTGGTGTTCATGGCATCAGTCTGGCCGAGCCGCGGAGCGGTGGTCACTGGCCCGACGCCCCCGGTCAGGGGGTGGTGCCAGGTACACCTCCGGGGGCGGGCCCGTCGGCGTCCGCCGCGAGCACCTTCGCCTCCACTTCCGGGTCGAGACCCTTGCGGGTCCGGTCCGGACGCTGGGGGGCCGTGCCGCCGATCGACGTGAGCCAGTGCCAGGTGTCGGCGACGGTCTCCCCGACGGGACGGCAGGACAGCCCCGCCGCCACCGCCCGTGAGACGTCGGCCGCGTGCAGGGCGTCGTGCATGTCGGTGCCCGGCGGCACCCACACGGGCAGTTCGGTCCACGGCTCGATGCCCGCGTCGAGGATGATCTCCGGCGCCGTCCACCGAAGTTCGGCGTTCGAGCCGGTGGCCCGCACGCACGCCTCCAGCAACTCGCCCATCGTCGCGTGGCCCTGCGGGCTGATCAGGTTGTACGGCCCGCTCAGCTCCCGCCCGACCGCGCCGAGGATCCACTCGGCGAGATCGCGGACGTCCACGTACTGCAGGGGCAGCCCGCTCGGGCCGGGCGCGAGGACCGGGCCGCCGCGGGCGATCCGGGTCAGCCACCAGGGCAGCCGTCCGACGTTCTCGTACGGGCCGAGGATCAGCCCGGCCCGTACGAGGACGGAGGCGTCCGCGCCGAAGGCGTCGAGAACGGCCAGCTCGCCACCCCGCTTGTCGCGGGCGTAGTCGCTCTGTCCGGCGTCCGGCGTGGCCCCCTCGACGACCGGCGCGTCCTCGGCGTACCCGGCGGGCGGGGCCCAGGTGTACACCGAGCAGCTGGACACGTACACGTACCGGCGGACGCGGCCCCGCAGCAGCCGCGCCGACTCGTGCACCGCGCGGGGCGCCGCCGACCAGGTGTCGACGACGGCGTCCCAGTCGCCCTCGGCCAGCGCGTCGAGACCGCCGGGCGCGGTGCGGTCACCGGTCAGCGACCGGGTGCCGGGGGCGGACGCCTGCCGCCCCCGGTTGAAGACCGTCACGTCCCAGCCGCGCCCGAGGGCCGCCTCGACGACGGCCCGCCCCACGAACTCCGTCCCACCCAGCACCAGAAGTCTCATACCGGTGACTCTGCCCGCTGCGGACGCGGTGGGGAACCGTCCTCTGCCGTCGGCAGAGGAAGCGGTTCAGTGGCCGGTCGGCGGGTTGTACTTGTAGCCGACCCGGCGCACCGTCTGGATCGACTGGCGGTGCCGCGCGCCCAGCTTGCGGCGCAGCCGGGCGATGTGCACGTCGACCGTACGGCCGTCGCCCACGTGCCCGTAGCCCCACACCGTGGTGACGAGCTGGTCGCGGGTGTGCACCCGGTTCGGGTGGGCGACCAGATGCGCGAGCAGCTCGAACTCCAGGTAGGTGAGGTCGAGTTGCTGTCCGTCCACGGCCGCCGTGCGCTGCACGGGGTCGATCCGGACGAGCGGACGCCCGGCGCCCTCGGGCTCGGCGGCCTCCTCGGCCGCCGGCCGGTCCGGCACCGCCACGGGCAGGAACGGCGGCTGCCGGTCGGCCGGGACGAGCACCAGGTAGCCGACCATCGGCGGCTGGCCCGGCAGGGTGGGCAGGGTGTGCGCAGGAGCGGGCAGCCAGGTCGCGCCCGGCGGCAGGAAGTCGGCGACGTCCACCACCTCGTCCCGGTCGACGGCCCGCAGTCGATGGCGGGCGGTGCCGTTCGGGGTGGCGGCGGTGAGGCTGGGAGCGGAGGAGAGGGAACGGGTGTTCGCCATGAGAGGTCAGCTCTTTCGCGCGAGAAGTTCGTCGGAGAGGACGACGGCCGCGATGCGTGGTCGGGCTCGTCGAGGACGTACGTCGTGCGCGCTGGCCGAAGGCCGGGGTGTACGGCTTTAGAGGGCCGGCGCGTTCATCGCGCGGCAACACACCCGGTCGAAGTCATGGTGCTGACGGGAAGGCCAGAAGGGCTCGAGGTCGTGGCGACCCGTAGCGGTGCACTTCTGGAAGCTGGCCATGGGCCCATTGAAGCAGACACCTGCCCGTAACAGGAGCCTCCTCTCACAGCTTGGACGGTTCCTGGCGTGAAGTCGGCGTCACCCGAGCACGCGTGCCGTCCGGAGGAGCGTGCGGACGGCGGTCCGCAGCACGTCGTCCGGATGCGCGGCGTCGCCGTACAGCAGGTCCTTCACGACCCGCCGCGGCGTCTCGGCGCCGCGGCGCAGCGGCTCCACGGCGAAGCGGGGGAGGAGCCCCATCTCCGTGAGGGTCACCACCGGATGGGGCGGGCCCGGGGAGAACCTCCGCCACGCGAGCGCCTCTTGGGCCAGCGGATCCACGGTGTCGTCGGTCCTGCCCGTGATGCGCCAGACGGCCAGCGCGGCGGTGGCCCGGGCGCCGGACGGGATCCGCGGGGCGAGAAGCGGCTCGACGAGCGGCAGCAGCGGTGCGGCGGCGGGGCCGAGCCGGCCCGCGAGGTTCGTCGCCCAGGAGGAGGCCGAGGCGGTCAGTTCCCGGCGCAGGAAGGACAGCGCCGGTCCGGGGTCCCCGGCGACCGGCCAGAGCGCCACCGCGGCCTCCGCCGAGACCGAGGAGTGGACGCCCTCCCGCACACAGGTCCGCAGCGCCCGTTCGCCCACGTCACCCGCCGCACGCCCCAGCCCGGCCAGCACCGCCACCGCGACGGACGGGTAGCCGGTGCCGTGCCGGGTCAGCAGCCCGGCCAGCTCCTCGACGACGTCCGCCGCCACCTCGGGATAACGCGTCAGCACCTTGACCGACTCCGCGTGACCGTCCCCCGGCCGCCGGGCCACCGCCCGCGCCACGGGCGCCGCCGCGGCCCCGAACTCCCCGGTCACCGCCCGCACGGCGCGGACGGTGTCGTACGCGCCGGGCGCTTCCGCGAGCACGCGCAGCGCCTCCTCGACCGCCACCTCCGCCGGTACGCGCGCCCGGGCCAGCGCGGTGACCGCCCCGGCCCGCACCGCCGGGCTGTCGTCGGCGAGGTAGGGCAGCACCCGCTCCCGCACGCGCGCGTGCAGTTCCGGCGGCAGCGCGCAGGTCAACTGCGCCAGCCGGTACAGCTGCCAGGGCTCGCCCTCCGTCTCGCGCAGCGCCCACGGCAGCACGTCGGGCTCGCGGTCCCGCCAGTGCTCGGTGATCGCGAAAGCGAGCGGCATCCCCTGGGCGAGGGCGCGCAGCGCGGCCTCCGGGTCCTCCAGCAGCCGCTCGGTGAACGGCCGGTAGCGTCCCGGCCACAACGAGGTCTCCGGTTCCTCGGGCAGCTCGGGCGCGGCCGCGCAGGCCCGCGCGCAGGCGTCCACCAGCGGGTGCGGCAGCGGCGGTTCGGTGGTGCGCAGCAGGTCCTCGGCGGCGGCGAGCGCGACCCGGGGCTCCGGGTCGCTCAGCAGACCCCGCCGCCAGGCGCCGTCGCCCGGATCGAGCAGTCCGAGCGCCGTCACGACCCGGGCGCGCACCAGCGGGTCGTCCTCCTCGGCGAGCCGGTCCCGCAGCAGGGGCACCGGCACCGGGTCGGTCTCCCGGCCGCAGGCGGCGATCAGCAGCACCGCCGACTCGCGCACCCCCGGGTCGGCGTCGCGCGCGAAGGGGAGCAGCGACGGCATCGCCTCCGCCACCGCCCGGCGGACCCGCTGCCGCTCGTCCGGGTACCCGGCCCAGTTCGCGAGGTTCGCCAGCAGCCTGAGCAGGTCGGCCCGGAGGCCGGCCCCGTGCAGGGCGAGCCGGATCAGACGCGGCACCACGGGCGCGGTGCGGATCTCCTCCCGGAAGCACAGGCGGGAGTGCAGCCGGTCCATCGCCCGCTCGCGCACGGCTCCGTCGGCGGACTCCAGCTCCCGCAGCAGCCCGGGTACGTCCGTCGAGCCGTACGCGCGGTCGAAACCCGCCCGGTCTCTCTCCGTCGCCATGGGAGCGCAGGATATGCGGAAGGGGCGCCCGCCGAGTCGGCGGGCGCCCCTTCACGAGAGCGGCGGAGCGGATCAGACCTGGCCGGCCTTCTCCAGCGCCGAGCAGCAGGTGTCGACGATCAGACGCGTCACCAGGTACGGGTCGACGTTCGCGTTCGGACGGCGGTCCTCGATGTAGCCCTTGCCGTCCTTCTCGACCTGCCACGGGATGCGGACCGACGCGCCGCGGTTGGAGACGCCGTAGGAGTACTCGTTCCACGGGGCGGTCTCGTGCAGACCCGTCAGACGGTCGTCGATGCCCGCGCCGTAGTGCTTGACGTGGTCGAGCGGCTTCGAGCCCTCACCGAGCGACTCGCACGCGGTGATGATCGCATCGTAGCCCTCGCGCATCGCCTTCGTGGAGAAGTTGGTGTGCGCGCCGGCGCCGTTCCAGTCGCCCTTGACCGGCTTGGGGTCGAGGGTCGCGGCGATGCCGAAGTCCTCGGCGGTGCGGTAGAGCAGCCAGCGGGCCACCCACAGGTGGTCGGAGACCTCGAGCGGGGAGACCGGGCCGACCTGGAACTCCCACTGGCCGGGCATGACCTCGGCGTTGATACCGGAGATCGCGAGACCGGCGGCGAGGCAGTTCTCCAGGTGCGCCTCGACGACCTCACGGCCGAAGATCTCGTCCGCGCCGACACCGCAGTAGTAGCCGCCCTGCGGGGCCGGGAAGCCGCCCTTGGGGAAGCCGAGCGGGTAACCGTCCTGGAAGAACGTGTACTCCTGCTCGATGCCGAAGATCGGCTCCTGCGCGGCGAACTTCTCGGCGACCTCGGTGAGCGCGGCACGCGTGTTGGACTCGTGCGGCGTCATGTCGATGTTGAGGACCTCGCACAGGACGAGGATGTCGTCGCCGCCGCGGATCGGGTCGGGGCAGGTGAAGACCGGCTTGAGGACACGGTCCGAGGAGTGGCCCTCGGCCTGGTTCGTGGAGGACCCGTCGAAGCCCCAGATCCCCAGCGCGTCGAGACCGGCGGGCTCGCCCGCGATGATCTTCGTCTTGGAACGGAGCTTCGCCGTCGGCTGGGTGCCGTCGATCCAGATGTACTCAGCCTTGAAGGTCACGGGCCACTTCCTTCGGGGTGTGTCTGACGCACGTGCGGGTGCTGCGGCGCTGCGGCACTGGGGCGCCGCCTGTTTGCCCGGCAGCTTGTCAACAGGCGATTTCCCGATCATTGCTCGAATGTGAACCCCGTGTTACCTGGTGGTTCTGTGGTGCGGCTCACGGTGTGAGCCGCGGTTTCGCGGTTCGGCGGCCCGTCCGGGACGGACACCCGCGGGCCCGCACCCGCGCGACCGGAACGCGCCGGTCCTGCCGCTCGTGGCCGCGAGCGGCAGGACCGGTGACCCGTGCGCCCTGACGGGACGCGACGGAGGGCGCCGCCGGTTCACCGAGGTGACCGGCGGCCCGGCCTCACCCCACCTTCTCGATCACGGCCCGGCGGATCAGGAACTTGCCGGGCTCCCGGACCAGTTCGAAGGCCGCGTTGTTGAGCAGGACGCAACTGCCGGAGACCGAGGTCACCTCGACGGTCGTGGACTTGTTGTTGTCCAGGTTGGTGACCTTCAGCTTGGTCCCCGCCGGGAACTGGTTACTCGACGCGGCCGGGGCACCGCCCTCGCCGGAGAGCGTCACCGTGGAACCGTTGCAGACCTGCTGGCCGGAGGCGGCACCGCCGCCGTTTCCCGCGTTGCCCGCGTTCCCGGCCGGGGCGGAGGCCGCCGGCGCGGAGGCGGCCGGAGCCGAAGCCGCGGGAGCGGAGGCGCCGGGCTGGGTCGCCTGGGAGTCCTGAGCCGACTCCCCAACGACGCAGCCGGACGCCTGCTGCTGGACCTTGATCTGCGCGATGACGGCCTCGCGGTTGGCGATCCGGGCCGCCGACTGCGCGTCCGGGTTCGTCTTCTGGCCCTCGATGAACTTCTCGTTGTTGCCGAGAGCCGTGGCCAGCCCCGCGCAGACGGTCGAGTCCCCGGCGGACAGCGTTCTGGCGTTCTCCGGGCCCTGCGAGGCGTTCGACGTGGCCGCCATGGCGAAGGCTCCGGCGCCCGCCACCGCCGCGGCGCTGACGAGCAGCGCGATCTTCTTCTTCGGGCCGAGAGTTCTCCTGCGCGACATGCGCGCCTCCTGAGGGGTAGGGGAGCGTACGCCGCTATGTACGAGATACCGAACGAGGTGACTCAGCGGTTACAGGAGTCAATCGAAGTGGCGTGCGTCACAGGCGAGTCGGGGTGGGTCGGGGCGCGGGGCCGGAGTCAGTTCCGCCCCTCCTCGTACGCCGTCACCGTGTCGTCGGCGCGCTGCAGCAACCCCTCGGTCCGGGCCGCGAGTTCGGCCGGGCCGGACCCGTCGGCGTCGCCCCGCCGTCCGGTCGCGAACACCACCGACCGGACGGTCACCGCCCGCCGGGAGACCTCGGCCGCGCTCTGCGGGACCGTCGGCAGGCCGGCCTCCGCAGGCGGATCCAGCGGGTACGCCTGATACGTCACCGGGTCCGCCGAGGCCGTCGTGAACACCCGCCAGGCGTCCTCCACCCGCTCGAAGCTCAGCACGGTGACCGTCACCTGCGAGCGCCGTCCGGTGTCCGTGAACAGGGCCGCCGTCGACCGGGAGCACCCCGCGCCCTGTCCGGCCAGCCGCGCGAGCCCGGGCGACACGCCCCGCGCGCAGTCGACGGTGGTCGAGAGGTCGACGCGGGCGTACCGGGAGCCGTCCTGCAGCCGGACGCCCGTCGAGGGGAACGCCTGCTCGGGCCGGACGACCGGACGGGCGAGCAGGGAGGCGAGCGCGCTCGCGGAGCGGGAGGGCGGCCCGGCGGCCCCTGAGGGGACCGCCGCGGGACCCGGGACGGTCCTGGACGCCGTCGCCGCCGTCGCCGGGGGAGCGGACACGGTCCGGGGGCCGTCCTCCTCGTCCGCGCTCAGCACGGTGCCGGCGGCGACCGCGGCGACGGCGGCGACGAGGGCCGCGCAGGACCCGACGGCCGCCGAACGCCGGGTCCGCCGACGCCGTCGTATTCGCCCCTGCCCGGGAGGGGACCCGGGCCCTTGATCACCGAAGGTCATGGCGGCGGAGGGTAGCAGTGCCCGGGCGCGCCGCCCCCTCGCCGGGGGCGGATCGTCGACGGTCCGGCCAGGGTCCGTGCCGGCGCGCGATGTGACGGCTCGTCGGCCGGCCGGCGCCTCTAGCGCGACAGCGCGTCCCGTACGGCCTCGTCGCTGCGGGCCACCAGGGCGGTGCCGTCGTCCGCCGTGACGATGGGGCGCTGGATGAGCCGGGGGTGCGCGGCGAGCGCGGTGATCCAGCGGCCGCGGGTGCTCGCGTCCCGCGCCCAGTCCTTCAGGCCGAGCTCCGCCGCCTCGGCCTCCTGGGGGCGGGTGATGTCCCAGGGTTCCAGTCCGAGGCGATCGAGCACGGCCGCGATCTCGTCCTCGCTCGGCACGTCCTCCAGATAGCGGCGGACGGTGTAGTCGGCGCCCTCGGCGTCGAGGAGGGTGAGGGCGCTGCGGCACTTGGAACAGGCGGGGTTGATCCAGATCTCCATGCGGCACACGGTAGCGGTCCGAGGCCGCGAAAACCCTTGTGATCAGGGGCGATTGTCAGTGGTGGGCAGTAGAATAGAAGCAGTGTTCGAGGGTTCGCCGGAGGTTCCGGACCGGGCCCTGACCGCGACAGGAGGATGCCTGTGCCCGCTGCCGCACTGAAGCCGAAGCCGTTGCCGACCCAGTCCACCGCGAAGCGCTCCGTCCAGCTGGATCTGCCCTATGTGCCCGTCGAGAAGCGGCCGTTGCCGCCCGGGCGGCCGCGCGAGTGGTACGTCACGCACAACCGTCGCCTGAAGGCCATGCGCCTCGCCATCGCCCTGCTCGACCTGGGCGTGTATATGCCGAACCAGGCCCGCAACGAGAAGATCCGCAGCACGGCGGAGCTGATCGGCGTTCACGCGCCGTCGGACACGACGTGCCACATGGTGCGGGCCCTGCTGCGGTACTCACGGTGAACCGGGCGCCGGGCGCCGTTCCCGCCGACGGCGCCCGGCGTCGGCGTCCGGTGCCGGCGTCCGGTGCCGGCGTCCGGCCGACGGGGCGGAGGCGGCGAGCGGGACGCCGACGGGACCGGGGACGGACACCGCGACCGGGAGCGGACGGTGTCCGGGAGTCACTTCACCAGGTCCTTCTCCACCGGCGTGCGGAACCTCGGGGTCACCCGGGTCGCCCCGAGCCACGACTCCAACCGGGCCGCCTCCGCCGCGATCGCCGCCTCGGCCTCGCGGCCCATGCCCCTGCCGTCGTCGGCCAGGATCCGCCACACGATCTCGCCGTCGGCCCGCTGGGCCCAACCCCCCACCACCCGGCCGTTCCACCACACCGTCGGGCCCACGTTCCCGCTGTAGTCGAACAGGCCCGGGCGCAGCTCCGGGGCCAGATACCAGTCCCGGCCCTGCCAGCCCATGGCCGTCGGGTCGAGGCCGGGCAGCAGCGCCGCCCACGGCTCGGGCGCGGGCACGGCGTCCACGTCGTCCTCGACGACGTACCCCGTCCCCTCGTCCAGCGCCACCGCCCGCGCCCCGATCGCCGTCAGCGCGCGGCGGACGTCCGTCACCTTCCACCCCGTCCACCACTTCAGATCGGCCTCGGTGGCCGGGCCGCACGCCGTCAGCCAGTGCCGCAGCAGCTCCGACTGGGCCTGCTCCAAAGGCAGTTCGGCGTGCTCGGGAGCGAGGGCCCAGCGGAACTGGCTCGACGTCCAGGAGCCCAGCGGGCGGCCCCGGACCACCTTGCCCTCGACGCCCAGCACCCTCAGCAGCCGCGTCACGACGGTGTGGACGCCCTCGTAGGGCTTGCCCGCCGCGTACACGAACTGCTCCCGCAGACGCGGCTCCTCGCGGGCCAGCTCGGCCGCGGTCGCCTGGCCGAGCCGCCCCAGGGCGGCCAGCGCCGACTCCTCGACCTCCTTCAGCCAGGCCGCGTCCGGAGCACCGGCCTTCGCCATGTCCTTCACCAGCGAGGCCCGCTCCCGCGCGGCGACCGCGAGGCCGGTCGAGGCGTGCACGACCGCCGTCGACTCCGTCGGGAAAACGAACACGGTGTGCCGCATGCCGTGCATCCGGACGAGCGTCCGGTCCGTGTACAGCGCCCGGTCGGTCTCCGCCGCCGTCGCCGCCGGGTCGGCGAGGCGGGCGCCGACCGCCAGGTACACCGTCGCCGGGTCCGAGCCGTGCAGGGCGAGCAGCGCGTCGGCCACCGCCTCGGGCGTCGCGACCCGCGCCTGCGGGGCGAGGCGGTGGCGCAGGGCCAGCCGCGCCCGCCGCTCGGCCACACCGATGTACCGCAGCCCGTCGCCCATAACCGGCCTCCACCCCTCGTCGTCCAGCCGCCGTCCGGCACTCGTCCCTGCCCGCCATCCTTCCCGACACCACTGACAATCGGCCTCGGCCATCGGCCTCCGAGCGCCGTGACGCCCGACGGCACGGGGGCCATGGGTGCGCGCCGGGGCCGACGGGAGCGTCGGGTGTCACCCGTTCGACGTACCCGGCATGCGGACGACCCCCACCCGGCCTTCACTGCGAACAGGGGACCGGGAAGTGCCGTGGACCGGGAGGCGGATGTGGTGCGAAGGCGACGCGGATGACCACCCCCACCGACCGTGCCCGGCGCGGCCGGGACGCCCGCAAGCGCGTCGCCCGTTCCGCCCACGCCCTCTGGCTCCCGTCCGTCGACCGGCCCGACCCCGTCGCCGTGCTGGAGCGGCAGGGCCGGGACCGGCTCCCCGAGCTGCTGCCGATCCGGTACGGGCGGATGGCCGCCTCGCCCTTCGCCTTCCTGCGCGGCGCCGCCGCCCTCATGGCCGCCGACCTGGCGGCGCAGCCGCACACCGGGCTGACGGTGCAGCTGTGCGGCGACGCCCATCTGCTCAACTTCGGGCTGTACGCCTCCCCGGAGCGGGGGCTGGTCTTCGACCTCAACGACTTCGACGAGACGTTCCCCGGGCCCTTCGAGTGGGACGTCAAACGGCTCGCCGCCTCCGTCGCGGTGGCCGCCCGGGAGAACGGCCACCCCGAGCCGAGGGTGCACCGCGCCGCCCTGGAGGCCGCGGCCGCCTACCGCACCGCCGTACGCCGGCTGTCCCGGCTCGACGAGCTGGCGGTCTGGTACGAGCGCGTCGACGCCGGACAGCTGCTGCCCCTGCTGCGCTCCGCCCGGCGCCGCGCACGCGCCGGGGGCAGTCTCACCCGCGCCCGCCGCCGCACCAGCCTGCAGTCCCTCGACAAGCTCACGGAGGTCGTCGACGGCCGCCGCCGCATCATCCACGACCCACCGCTGATCGAACCCGCCGGCGCCTCCGACGGCGCCGCCCTGCGCAAGATCTTCAGCGACTACCGCTCGACCCTCACCGAGGAGCGCCGGCTGCTGCTGGACCGCTACCGCTTCGTCGACGCCGCCCGCAAGGCCGTCGGCGTGGGCAGTGTCGGCACCCGGTGCTTCATCGTGCTGCTCGCCGGGCGCGACACCGACGACCCGCTGTTCCTCCAGATCAAGGAGGCCCGCGCGTCCGTCCTGGAGGAGCACCTGCCGAGCGGCCCGTATCTCCATCCCGGCCACCGGGTCGTCGCCGGGCAACGGCTCCTCCAGGCCGCCGGGGACGTCTTCCTGGGCTGGATGACCGGGCCGCAGAGCCGCGCCTTCTACTGGCGTCAGCTGCGCGACCTGAAGAGCTCCGCCGGCGTCGCCGGGATGTCCCCGGCCGAGCTCGCGGCGTACGCCCGGCTGTGCGGCACCACCCTGGCCCGCGCCCACGCCCGCTCCGGCGACCGCATCGCCATCGCCGGCTACCTCGGCGGCGCCGACACCTTCGAGCGCGCCGTCGCCGACTTCGCCGTGGACTACGCCGACCGGACCGCCGCCGACCACGCGATCCTGGGCGCGGCGGTCGCGGCCGGAGTGGTGAGCGCGGCGCCGGGCGTCTGAGGGCCGCGGGCCGCCCGGCTTCTCGCGCGCGGGCAGGCGCCGGGCACGCCGTCACCCGGTCGGACGCCGGTCAGGAAGGGGTGGCCGTCCACCCGGGTGCGTCCGGGCCGGCCAGCACGGCGGCCACGAAGGCGCGCCGGTCGTCGGCGTGGTCCTGGAACCACAGGCCCAGCCGGTGTCCCGCGGCGGGCAGTTCGAACCTCGTGTAACGGGCGCGGGTGGCGAGCGCGTCCTGGACCGCCTCGGTGACCTGCGGCGGGATCACCGTGTCCGTGCCCGGCACGGCGAGCACCGCCCGGCCCTCGTACGCGCGCAGCACGTCGAGCGCGGGCGCCTCCCGCCAGCTGCCGGGCCTGCGGATGATCGCGCTGAACTCCCCGTCCCCCTCGCCGAAGGGGAGGTCCCACGCCCGGGCCGCGTACACCGCGGGCGCGCACAGCCCGAGAGCGGCCACCCGGTCCCGGTAGAACGCGGCCAGGTCGGCCACCGTCTGCCCGCTCATGCTGAACCCGACGAGCACCAGCGGGCCGTCGGGCGGGACGCAGGCGCCGATGACGGAGACCGCCTGCTCGAAGCGCCGACGCAGGCTCGACTCCCGCAGCGCGCCGCTGCTTTCGCCGTGGCCGGAGAAGTCGAGGGCGAGGGCGCGGCAGCCGTGCCGGGTGAACTCGTGGGCCAGCGGCAGGAGCCGCTCCTTGCTGCCGTTGCCGGCGCCGTGCAGCAGAACGGCGGTGACCGGTCCCGGACCACCGCCGTGCACCCCGCTGAGCCGCTCACCGCCGTACTCGTGCGTGAAGGGGGACAGTGCGCTCATGGGGCCCATTCACTCACGGACGGGTCGCGCGTTCACTCGTGGGCGGGTTCCGCCCGGGCCGCCTTGATCGCCTCGCGGAGGTGGTCCTCCTCGGCCTTGCTCAGCGAGGTCTGCACCAACTGGCCGCCGAACGGCGCGATCTCCGGGATCACCTTGTCCCCGGCGGCGTGCTTCACCAGGACGAACAGGGCCGCGGCGCCCGGGCGCAGGTTCTGGCCGAGGTCCTTCATGAAGGTGTCGTTGATGCCCGTGTCCGTGAACGCGCCCCCGGCCGCACCGGCGGCCGCGCCCACCGCCGCGCCGAGCAGCGGCGCCAGGAAGAGCAGCCCGATCACCCCGCCCCACACCGCTCCGCCGGCCGCGCCCACCGCCGTGTGGTTCACCGCCTGGTGCAGCTTGATCCCGCCGTCGTCGCGCCGCTCGACGACCACCGCGTCCTCCAGCTCGACCAGATGCTGCTTCGACAGCTCGAACAGCTTCTCGCGCACCTGGTTGGCGGTGGCGAGGTCGTCATGGGCGACGACGAAGAGATTGCTCATCCGGGCACCCCTCATGGCGGTCGATTGCCTGTCGAGTCCGTTTCGCCCGACTCCAGGGCCGCGGAAAAGGAGGTGCACGTTGAGTGACGGACTCCCTACGCTGAAGGCGTCACCCCACCCCCCTCGTCACGTTCGGTCACCCGTCCTCGCCCAGGAAGGAGGCACACCATGGGCACCGTCGTACTCTCCGGGGCCGTCGTCCTGGTGGTCCTGGGATTCGGGAACCCGCTCTACTGGCTCGCCGCGGCCGGCCTGCTGTTCCTGTACGTGCGGTACGGGCTCGACACGTCCTCGTCGTCCGGGCCCGGGCCCGCGCCGAGCGCGGGAACCGCCCCGACGTCGTACAAGGCGTACCGCGACCGCCGCGACAGGCAGGCCAAGTGGGAGCGCCGCTACCGTCGCGAGCGTCCCCTGGAGTCCCGCCGTCAGGAGCGCGAGCGCAGCAGGTAGACCGCCCGCAGGCGGGCCGGCCGGTCAGCCGGTCCGCCGGCCGGCCCGCCTGCCGCTGATCCGGTCCGCAGGTCCGCCGGTCCGCCTAGAGCCCGGGGGCTCCCCACACGGGGAACCAGCGGCTCAGGTCCTGCTCGATCCGCAGGTCGCCCGAGAGGGCGGCCTGCACCTGCAACTCCAGTGTCCCGTCGCGCCGCTGTCCCGGACCGGGCAGCGGCGCGAACGGGTAGAACGAACCCCGCTTGTACAGGTACACGAGCGCCAGCCGGCGGGTGTCCGGCCCCTCCGTCCCGCCCCGCCGGTCCTCGAAACCGGCGAGGGAGCACAGCAGTTGCGGCCCGAAGCCGTTGACCTCCATCGCGCTGTTGACCGCGTGCAGATCGTTGACCAGGAGCGCCAGTTGCCCGGGAGTGCGCTGCGAGACCAGCCAGGAGTAGCCGTAGTCGTCCCGCACGAGCCGTACCGGGGGACCGGTGCGCTCGGTGTCCGCGTCGAGGAGCGCCTGCACCTCGCGGTGCGTCTGCTCGAAGACCGAGCCCTCGACGGTCGCGAAGCACACGGCACCCTGCCCGGTCGGGGTGAACCCGGTCGCCGCCTCCAGCGTGACGGCCGCCGAAGGCAGCGCGAACAGCCGGTCCAGATCGGGCACGACCGGCTTGGTCCGGCCGAGCAGGATGTCCAGCAGCCCCATGATCAGCCCGCCCTGCCCGGAGCGGCCGCCTCGCCCAGCTCGACGGAGATCCGGCCCAGCTGTTCGAGCCGCTGTTCCAGGCTGGGGTGGGTCGAGAAGAGCCCCGCCACACCGGGCTCGGCGCCCAGCGCCGGGGTGAAGTAGAAGGCGTTGAAGGCCTGGACCGTCCGCAGGTCCTTCGTGGGGATACGGGCCAGGTCGCCGGAGACCTTGGTCAGCGCCGACGCCAGCGCCGAGGGGCGGCCGGTCAGCTGCGCCGCCGCCCGGTCCGCCGCCAGCTCCCGGTACCGGGACAGGGCCCGGATGAGCACGAAACTGATCGCGTACACGGCCGCCGAGACACCCATCACGGCCGCGAAGACGACCGCGGCGTTCTGGTCCCTGCGCGCGCCGCCGAACACCTGCGAGTAGAACGCGAACCGCACGACCAGCCCCGCGATCACCCCCAGGAACGACGCGACCGTGATCACCGCCACGTCCTTGTGCGCCACATGCGACAGCTCGTGCGCGAGCACGCCCTCCAGCTCGGCCGGCTCCAGCCGCCCCAGCAGCCCGGTCGTCACGCAGACCACCGCGTGATCGGGATTGCGTCCGGTCGCGAACGCGTTCGGCATGCCCATCTCCGAGACGGCGACGACCGGCTTCGGCATGTCCGCGATCGCGCACAGCCGGTCGATCACGGCATGCAGCTCGGGATACTCCTCGCGTTCCACGACCCGCCCCCGCATCGCGAACAGCGCGACCCGGTCGGAGAACCAGTACTGCGCGCCCAGCATCGCCACCGCGACGACCGCGACCAGCACCCATGACTTCAGCAACACGATCAACGCGGCGACGAACGCCACGTACAACAGTCCGAGCAGGAACAACGTGACCGTCATCCGCACGGTCAGCTGCCGGTCGCTCCGGAAACGGCTCTGCATCTGCATCACCCCGCAGTCAGGCACTCGTCCCCCTGCCAGTGTGCACCGCCCCACCCCCATGAGCGGTCCCCGAACGTGCCTAGGCGGAGCAAAGGCTCCTCCGGACGCCGGTCTCGCGCACCGGGCGCGGTTCCGGCCCGGCGTCAGAGGCGCCCGGCCCGGGTAGCCCGCCGCCGCAGCTCCTCGTCGGGATCGTCCCGGAACGCCGTCAGGGCACGCTGCTCCGCCGCGCCGCCCCGCTCCATAGCAGCCGGAACGCGGCGATCCGCACGTGCCGGGGGCGCCCGGCGCCGAGCCGTTCGACGAGCCACTCCCCGGGCAGCAGCTCCGCCGACGGCAGCACCGCCGCGGTCGCCTCCCGCACCACGCCCGGCGCCGGATCGTCGAGCATCGGCGACAGCCGACGGGCGTCGGCCACGTCCAGCACACGCAGCCCGGCCACGGCCCGCGCCCGCACGCCCGCGGCCGGATGCCGGACCAGCGACCACAGCACCTCGGCGTCACCGCGCTCCCCGCACTCCGCGAGCCCGGCGACGGCGCCGGGCGCCGGAGCGGAACCGGCGGGCCCGGCGGGACCGCTCCGCTGCGCGCACCGCTCCCGGTACCAGGGCAGCGGATCGCCCCCGTGCTGCCGTACGACATACCGTGCGCAGGCCCGCACGAGCTCCGCCCGGTCGGCCAGGAACTCCGTGGCCTGCTCCGGCCGCCCGGCCCGCCGCAACGCGGTCACCCCGGCGGCACGGACCCGCGGGTTGCGCGCGGCGAGCAGCGGTCGGAGCACGTCGTCGGGCTCCGCGTCCGGCATGGCGACCAGGGCGGCGTCCGCGCAGAGGTTCTGGACGACGACGTCGTCCTCCCGCGCGGCCACGCGGGCCAGCTCGCCGGCGGAGAAGCGGCCCTCCTCGACGGCGAGCCGATACGCGTACCGCCGTACGGCGCGATCGGAGTCGGTGTACAGCGCCGTGAGGACCTCGGGGGGCGCCTCGCGCAGCAGTCGGCCGGCCAGGCCGACGGCGAACGCGCCCCGCCCCCGATGCCCGACGCGCAGGATCAGGGGCAGCAGGGCCACGGCCCGCACGGCGTCGAGAACTTCGCCCAACAGCAGGCGGGCCTGCTCCCGTACGGGTTCCGCCCAGTCCGCGCACCGCACGACCAGCAGCGGCAGCAGGTCGGGGTGTCCGCCGAGCCGCCACAGTGCCGCCGCCCGGATCCGGCCGTCCCGGTGGCACAGCGCGAGGGCGAGATGCGACTCACTGAGAGGCCGGCCGGCGTGCAGGGCGGTGGTCAGCGTGCGCCCGGCCCCGTACCGCTCCCACTCCGGCAGGTAGTACGCCCCCCGGTGGCTCGGTCGGGCACCCACGTCCAGCGCCGTCCAGGCGGCCGGAACACCGCGGTCGAGCGCCTCCCGCAGGGGCACCCCCCGGGCGAGCCGTACCGCCGCCGCCGATCCGCTCCCGATGTCCTCCTGGACCCCGCGCACCTCAGTACTGCGCCCGGAACCGGGTGTACCCCAGCAGCAGGATCACCGCGGCCACGCAGCCCAGGACGAGCGCCGTCGATACCCAGGACGAGCGGGGCGAGGCCACCCGGTCCGGGTCGGCGCGGAACGGCACCGGGCCGGGCGGGTTCTCCTTCCACCGGGCGGCCAGCATCCGGGCTCGCGCGGAGGGTTCCTTGTGTACCGCGGCGTCCGCCCATCTGAGGTCGAACTCCCGCTCCGCATCGTCCTGTTCGGACATTCCCGTATCTCCCCCGTCACCTCTGTCGAGGTCTCCCGTCGAACAGCAGTGCCAGAAACCATACGACGACGCCCCCGTCCCCGAGAAACGGGAACGGGGGCGTCGGCACAGCCCGGAGAAGCGACGACTGCGGCCCTGCCGGCTCACGGGCCCACGGGCCCGGGGCCGATCACACGTCGAAGTACAGCTCGAACTCGTGCGGGTGCGGGCGCAGCTGCAGCGGGGCGATCTCGTGCGTGCGCTTGTAGTCGATCCACGTCTCGATCAGGTCGGGCGTGAAGACGTCACCGGCGAGCAGGAACTCGTGGTCGGACTCGAGGCGGTCCAGGACGGCCGGGAGCGAGGTCGGGACCTGCGCGACGCCCGCGTGCTCCTCGGGGGCCAGCTCGTAGAGGTCCTTGTCGATCGGCTCGGCCGGCTCGATCTTGTTCTTGATGCCGTCCAGGCCCGCGAGCAGCAGGGCGGAGAACGCCAGGTACGGGTTGCCGGAGGCGTCGGGCGCGCGGAACTCGACGCGCTTGGCCTTCGGGTTGGAGCCCGTGATCGGGATACGCATGGCCGCGGAGCGGTTGCGCTGCGAGTACACCAGGTTGACCGGGGCCTCGAAGCCCGGGACCAGACGGTGGTACGAGTTCACCGTCGGGTTGGTGAAGGCCAGCAGCGACGGGGCGTGCTTGAGGATGCCGCCGATGTAGTAGCGGGCCATGTCCGACAGGCCCGCGTAGCCGGCCTCGTCGTAGAACAGCGGGGAACCGCCGGTCCACAGCGACTGGTGGACGTGCATGCCCGAGCCGTTGTCACCGAAGATCGGCTTCGGCATGAAGGTCGCGGTCTTGCCGTTGCGCCAGGCGACGTTCTTCACGATGTACTTGAAGAGCTGAAGGTCGTCGGCCGCGGCGAGCAGCGTGTTGAACTTGTAGTTGATCTCGGCCTGGCCGGCGGTGCCCACCTCGTGGTGCTGACGCTCGACCTGGAGGCCGGACGCGGCCAGCTCCAGGGAGATCTCCGCACGCAGGTCGGCGAAGTGGTCCACCGGCGGGGTCGGGAAGTAGCCGCCCTTGTAGCGGACCTTGTAACCGCGGTTGTCCTCGAGCGCGCCGGTGTTCCAGGCGCCGGCCTCGGAGTCGATGTGGTAGAAGGACTCGTTCGCGGAGGTCTGGAAGCGCACGCTGTCGAAGACGTAGAACTCGGCCTCGGGGCCGAAGTACGCGGTGTCGGCGATACCGGTCGACGCCAGGTACGCCTCGGCCTTCTTCGCCACGTTGCGCGGGTCACGGGAGTACTGCTCGCCCGTGATCGGGTCGTGGATGAAGAAGTTGATGTTCAGCGTCTTGTCACGGCGGAAGGGGTCCACACGCGAGGTCGACAGGTCGGCGCGCAGCGCCATGTCGGACTCGTGGATGGCCTGGAAACCGCGGATCGACGAGCCGTCGAAGGCGAGCTCCTCGTCCGGGTCGAACGCCTCGACGGGCAGCGTGAAGTGCTGCATGACGCCCGGCAGGTCGCAGAAGCGGACGTCGACGAACTTGACGTCCTCGTCCGCGATGAACTTCTTGGCCTCGTCGGCGTTCTGGAACATCCAGCTCCTCCTACTCCCGGCCGTCGAGCCGGGGTGGTAGTTCGTTCGTGCGGCCAGTGCGGTGGCACACGCTGACATCGACCCTAGGGACGGGTGATTTCTCGGGCGTGACCCATTTGTTTCGCACAAGTTAACCGGACCCTGCCCGGTGTACCCCACCTGTCCGTATCGCGAAACGGGCGCAGTACCGTGGTCGGGTGGACAACAGGGATGCAATCGGATCGTGGCTCTCGGGCCCGCGCGCGGCCGCCGAGGAAGCCGGTGTCGACTTCGGATACAGGGGCGAGCAGCTCGGTCTGCCCGAGCACGGGCCGGGCTCGATCGCCCGGCCCGGAAGGCGGCTCGGTGCGCTGGCCGTGGACTGGGGATTCGGCGTCTTGATCGCATACAGCTTGATCACGGACGGCTACAGCCCGGCCACCAGCAACTGGGCGCTGCTCGTCTTCTTCGTCCTGAGCGTCCTGACGGTCGGTACGGTCGGCTCCACCCCGGGCAAGCGCCTGTTCGGCCTGCGTGTGGTGTCCGTCGAGACCGGCGCGGTCAGTCCGCTGCGTGCCGTGGCGCGCACGATCCTGCTCTGCCTGGCCGTCCCGGCCCTGATCTGGGACCGCGACGGCCGCGGCCTGCACGACCGCCTGGCCCGCACGGTGGAAGTCCGGATCTGAGCGTCCGGGACGATCCACGGCCGGCAGAACAGGAACGGCAGTCCACGGCCGGCAGTCCGCGACCGGCAGTCCAGGGACGACAGTCCGCTGTCCAGGGTGCGCGGTCCGTGATGCGAGGCGAAGTGCGCGGTCCGTGGTCGCCGACCCGTGACCCGCACCCCCCGGCCGTCGGCCCCTGCCCGCCGACGCGACCGGCGGCTTCGGTACGGCGACGAGCGGCGTGCACGACGAAGGGGCGCCCGGAGTGATCCGGGCGCCCCTTCGTGACGTGGGGAGGGTGCTTCAGCGGGCCTTGCCGCCGCCCTTCGGCAGGCGCATGCCCTTCGGCATCGGGCCCTTCGGCAGCGGCATGTTGCTCATCAGGTCGCCCATGGCGCGCAGCCGGTCGTTGGTGGCGGTCACCTGCGGGCCGGCCAGGACCCGCGGGTACTTCAGCAGGGTGGTGCGCAGCTTCTTCAGCTCGACCTGGCCCTCGCCCGTACCGACGATCACATCGTGCACCGGCACGTCCGCGACGATGCGGTTCATCTTCTTCTTCTCGGCGGCCAGCAGGCTCTTCACCCGGTTCGGGTTGCCCTCGGCGACCAGGACGATGCCGGCCTTGCCGACGGCCCGGTGCACCACGTCCTGGCTGCGGTTCATCGCCACCGCGGGGGTGGTCGTCCAGCCCCGGCCGATGTTGTCGAGGACGGCCGCGGCGGCGCCCGGCTGGCCTTCCATCTGGCCGAAGGCGGCCCGCTCGGCCCGGCGTCCGAAGACGATCGCCGTCGCGAGGAAGGCGAGCAGGAAGCCCAGGATGCCCAGGTAGACCGGGTGGTCGATCAGGAAGCCGATCGCGAGAAAGACGCCGAACGTGATGAGGAAGACACCCGCAAGGACAAAACCGATCGTCTTGTCGGCCTTGTGGGTCATCTTGAACGTCAGGGCGATCTGCTTCAGTCGCCCGGGGTTAGCGGCGTCCGCCGCGCTGTCACTTCTCGCCATGCCGCAAAGTCTACGTGGCCCCGGAAGCGCCTACGACGGCAGGAGGGGAGGTGTGGGGAGGGTGTGGGGAGCGGGTGGGTCAGGGGCGGGCGATGGTGACCGCTTCGAGGACGCGCTGCGCCTCGACCCGGTCCTTGGCGCGACGACGGTCCTCCAGCACGGAGTTCCAGGCGTTGCGACGCGCGGTGCGCTGGCCGCTGCTCATGAGCAGCGATTCGACGGCGCGCAGTGCGGTGCTGAAGGTCGGGATCGCGGTGGCGCGAACGGGCGCGGCCTGCATGGCGGGTGTCCCCCTCGGACGGCTTCGGGTACGGGGATGTCTGGTGCACGTGATGTGACACCAGCGTCACTGATTGGTGTTACCAGGGCGTGACCGACCGGTCAAACACGAATGAAGCCTGGATGCGCAGGGCCGAAACGCTGACGCGACCCCGGCGTACGCCCTCATCTGCGAGGACGGCCGGGGCCGCGTCGAATCGGTCACTACTGGCCGGTAGCATCTTGTGCGGGAATTCACACAGTCGGCCTGCGTCCGTACGGAGCAAGGAAGCTGACGTGGTGTCAGACGGCCTGCGAGGCGATGTACGCGCCGCGCTTCTCGACGGCCATCTGGTACAGGCGCCCGGCACGGTAGGAGGACCGTACCAGCGGGCCCGACATCACGCCGGAGAAGCCGATCTGCTCGGCCTCCTCCTTCAGCTCCACGAACTCGTGCGGCTTGACCCAGCGCTCCACCGGGTGGTGACGCACGGAGGGCCGCAGGTACTGCGTGATGGTGACCAGCTCACAGCCCGCGTCGTGCAGCTGCCGGAGTGCCTCGCCGACCTCCTCGCGGGTCTCGCCCATGCCGAGGATCAGGTTCGACTTGGTGACGAGGCCGTGGTCGCGGGCCGCCGTGATGACGTCCAGCGAACGCTCGTAGCGGAAGCCGGGCCGGATCCGCTTGAAGATCCGCGGGACGGTCTCGACGTTGTGCGCGAAGACCTCGGGCCGCGAGGAGAAGACCTCGGCCAGCTGCTCCGGAACGGCGTTGAAGTCGGGGGCGAGCAGCTCGACCTTCGTCCGCCCGGCCTCCCGTTCGGCGGTCTGCGCGTGGATCTGCCGGACCGTCTCGGCGTACAGCCAGGCCCCGCCGTCGGCCAGGTCGTCGCGCGCGACGCCGGTGATGGTGGCGTAGTTCAGGTCCATCGTGACGACGGACTCGCCGACGCGCCGCGGCTCGTCCCGGTCCAGCGCCTCGGGCTTGCCGGTGTCGATCTGGCAGAAGTCGCAGCGCCGGGTGCACTGGTCGCCGCCGATCAGGAAGGTGGCCTCGCGGTCTTCCCAGCATTCGTAGATGTTGGGACAGCCGGCTTCCTGGCACACGGTGTGCAGCCCCTCGCTCTTCACGAGGTTCTGCATCTTGGTGTACTCGGGACCCATTTTCGCCCGGGTCTTGATCCACTCGGGCTTGCGCTCGATGGGGGTCTGGCTGTTGCGGACCTCCAGGCGCAGCATCTTGCGTCCGTCGGGTGCGACTGCGGACACGTCGGCTCCCTGCCTGTCTGCGTAGACTTTCGATTCTTCGGCGCACACCAGGGTACGCCCGTGTTTGCCGGGTCCTGCTGTGAGGCCAGCCTCAGAGCCTGGGGCCGGTTCCCTCGGTCAGACGGTCGCCTTCTCGATCTCCCGCGGCTTCGGCTCCGCGGTCTCGAGGACGTCCCTCAGGTGCCGCTCCACCACCGGGAGCACCTCGTCGATCGTGACGTCCCGGCCCAGCTCGTTCGCCAGCGAGGCGACCCCCGCGTCCCGGATCCCGCACGGGATGATCCGGTCGAACCACTGGTTGTCCGGGTTCACGTTGAGCGCGAAGCCGTGCATCGTGACGCCCTTGGCGACCCGGATCCCGATCGCCGCGATCTTGCGGTCCTCGCGCCGCTGGCCCGCGTTCGAGGGGGCGTACTCCGGGCCGTTCAGCCGCGGATCGAACTCCTCGTCGGTGAGCCGGGGGTCGAAGTCCAGCGACAGTCCGCCGAGCGAGGGGCGCTGCTCGACCGGATCGCCGAGCACCCAGACGCCGCTGCGGCCCTCGACCCGGCAGGTCTCGAGGCCGAACTCCGCGCACGCCCGGATCAGGGCCTCCTCCAGGCGCCGCACATGGGCGACGACGTCCACCGGCCGCGGCAGCTTCAGGATCGGATAGCCCACCAGCTGTCCCGGCCCGTGCCAGGTGATCTTGCCGCCGCGGTCCACGTCCACGACCGGGGTGCCGTCCAGGGGGCGCTCGTCGTCGGCGGTGCGCCGGCCTGCGGTGTACACCGGGGGGTGCTCCAGGAGCAGCACGGTGTCCGGGATCTCGTCGGTGAACCGCGCCGCGTGCACGCGGCGTTGCTCCTCCCACGCCTCCCGGTACTCGACGGCGTCCCCGCCGAACCCCATCCGGACGAACCGCAGCTCGCTCACGGCAAGCGCCTCCCTGGAAAGTCGTCAGGCGCGTCGGGCGCCCAAGCCACTGTACGTCCGCGCGTCCCGCGTCAGCCTCGGGGTCAATCCTCACACGATCGGATGAATGAACGTCGATATGTGCGACCGGCTGCTTACGCTCCGCTACATTCGCGCCGTTCACGAGGCCAAAAGGGCTGCTCACAGCAGCAGGCACTTCATCCGGGCACGTCAAAGGCCCGGGAGGCAGGAGACCGCACCGCAGATGACGGAACGACCCGCGCAGCGCACTCCCAACCGCCAGCTCGCCGCGCTCATCGCAGAAGCGGGCTTCTCCAACGCGGGACTGGCCCGTCGCGTCGATCAGCTCGGCCTCGAACACGGGCTGGATCTCAGATACGACAAGACGTCCGTCACCCGGTGGCTGCGCGGGCAGCAGCCCCGGGGCACCACCCCCGCGCTCATCGCCGAGGTCTTCACCCGGCGCCTGGGCCGTCGCCTCACGGCCCAGGACCTCGGCCTGGACGCCTGCGCCCCCGTCTACGCGGGCCTGGAGTTCGCCGGAACCCCCGAGGAGGCCATCGACATCGTCGGCGGACTGTGGCGCAAGGACTCCGGCAGCCACGCCGAGCTCCGCAAGATCGCCTTCACCCCGGCGGGGCTCGTCGTGCCGAGCCGTGACTGGCTGATCGGGCGGGCCGACGAGAAGGTCGCCCGCAGCGAGCCGCCCGCCCGGGTGCCCGTCCAGGGCCGTGCGGCGCCCCGGTCCGCCGTGCCCCAGCAGCCCGCCTCCGCGCCGCCCGGCGTGGCTCCGCCCCAGGTGCTGCCGGGTCCCGCGGCCGTCCCCCGGCAGCGCGGCCAGGGCGGTGAGCGGGGCCTCGGCCAGCGGGTCACGGGAGGCGACATCTCCGCGCTCCGCTCGGTCGGCGAGCTCTTCCGCAGCCTCGACGACCGGTACGGCGGCGGTCACGCCCGCCAGGCCCTCGTGCGCTACCTGGAGCACGAGTGCGAGCCGATGCTGCGCGGCGCCTACGGGGAGCAGACCGGCCGCCGCCTGTTCGGCGCGGCCGCCGACCTGACCCGGCTCGCGGGCTGGACCTCCTTCGACATCGCCGCGCACGGCCTGGCCCAGCGCTACTTCGTCCAGGCCCTGCGGCTCTCCCAGGCGGCCGCGGACCGGGCGTACGGCTCCTTCGTCCTCGTCACCATGAGCCGCCAGGCCGTCTATCTCGGCCACGGGCGCGAGGCCGTGCAGCTCGCGCGGGTGGCCCAGCAGGGGGTCGGCACGGGCGCCCCGGCCGTCGTGCAGGCGCTGCTGCACGCGGCGGAGGCGCGCGGGCACGGGGTGCTCGGCGAGGTGCGCGCCTCGACCGCCGCGCTGGTCCGGGCCGAACGCGCGCTGGAGGCGGCCAAGTCAGGCGACGAGGTGCCGCACTGGGCGCGCTTCTTCGACGAGGCGCAGCTCGCCGACGAGTTCGGCCACTGCCACCGCGACCTCCAGCAGTTCCGGGCGGCCGCGCAGCACGCCGAGCGCTCCTTGCAGCTGCGCCCCGCCGCGCACGCCCGCAGCCGGCTGTTCTGCCGGGTCGTCCTCGCCTCCGCCCGGCTCGGGCTGGGCGAGCTCGACCAGGCGTGCCAGCTGGCCGCGGAGGCCGCCGGGCAGGCGGCGGAGATGCGGTCCGTCCGCGCGCTGGAGTACGTCAGGGACTTCGAGCGCCGGCTGGAGCCGTACAAGGACGCGGCCCCGGCCCGCACCTACCGCGACAAGGTCGCGGCCCTGGCCTGACCCCCGCCCCGGGGGCTCCACCCGGGCCCCGGCCCTGTGCCCACCGCTCCACCCGCCCCGGCGGAGGGAGCGCCGCCGCTCGGGCACGTCGGCCCGACCGGCGTCCGGGCGGCGGGCGGGCAGGAGGCCCCTCCGGGGCCGACGGGGTCCGGGCCTGGGCCCCGGGGGCGGGACGGTCACGCGGCCGCCCGCTCCTGACGGGCCGTCGGGCGCGGATCGGCCAGGTGCAGCGAACCGGCGCCGCCCAGGTCGGAGACGATCGCCGCCGCGGCCCGGTGCGCCGAGTGCAGCGCGCCCTGCACGGTGCTGGTGTCCCGGTGGTCGCCGCACACGTACAGGCCCGCCAGGAGCCGTACCGCCCGTCGCAGGTCGTGCGGCGCCCGCATGGCCGGCACGGCCTCGGCGGTGTGGTGCACGGCCAGCGTCTCCCAGCGCGCGGTCGAGGTGCCGTACAGCCGGGACAGATGCATGCGTACGGCCGTGTCGACGCCCGGCGGCGGTGTGCCGAGGACCGTGGACGAGATCAGCGCGCGTCCCGCGGGCGCGCGGGCGGGGTCCACCCGGCTGACCACGGCCGTGTGCGCGACCGGCCCGCCCCGGTCGGCGTCGAGCAGCAGCGACGCGCCGGTCGCGGGCGGTTCGTCCGTCGTGTGGTGGACGACCGTCACCGGATGGAAGTCGGGCACCCGCAGCCCGGGCAGCAGCTCCGCCGCGGTGCGCGCGTCGGTGGCGACCAGCACGGCGCGGCAGCGGAACTCGCCGTGCTCGGCGGTGGTCACCGAGGTCGTGGAGACCGAGGTGACCCGTACCCCGGTGTGCACGGTGCCCGGCGGCAGCGTCCGCGCGAGCAGCTCGGGCAGCACCTCGGCCCCGCCCTCCGGCAGCGACAGCCGGCCGGCCGCGAAGGCGCGCAGCGCGAGGTCCGCGCACCGGCTGGAGGTGGTGAGGTCGGGGTCGCACAGCAGCGCGGCGAGCAGCGGACGCAGGAAGCCGTCGATCGTGCGGGCGGGCAGCCCGCGGGACGCGAGGGCCTGGGCGGCCGGTGCCTCCGGGCGGCGCATCAGCCGTTCGGCGGGGACGGCCGCGAGCCGGGTGAGCGCGGCGCCCAGCCGCGCCTGGTCCACGGCGGTGCCCAGTGGCGCGCCCGCCCGGACCCGGGGTGGCGGCGCCGGTCGCGCCGGTGCGGCGGGGGAGCCGCCGGCGCGCGCCCTGGGCGGCGCGCCGGGCCGGGGAACGCTCGCGAGGGCGCGTACGGCGTGCAGTGCGCCCCTTGCGCTCCCCGCGCCCGCCTGTGCGCCCGCGCGGTGATGGCGTCCGTCGCTGTGCAGCAGGACCCCCGGCGCGAACGGACGCAGGACGAGCGCGTCCAGCCCCGGTGTCAGGTCCAGTTCCGGATACGCCGTGGACAGCAGCTGCCCGATGCGGTCGAGCCGGAAGCCGTCGACCTTCTCCGTCGACATGCGGCCGCCCACGTAGGGAGCGGCCTCCAGGACTGCGGTCGTTACTCCTGCGCTGGCCAGCCGGTGCGCGGCGGAGAGACCGGCGACTCCGGCTCCCACCACGACGACGTCTGCCTGGTACGCGGGCTCAAGCACGTGCCCCTCCTCGAGGTTGCGCGGCCGGTGGAGACGTCATGCCCCCAACAGCCGTCTTGGATACCCGAGTTCGGGTCGAGGTTAGGGCCGTGATCGGTCAGGAACAGTCGCGCATGGACAGGGCACGGTCGCACGGCGGTCGCATACGGTCACGCGAAGGATCAGGCTGCCCGGATGGCGTCCTCGATCCCGGGGAACGCGAAGGTGAACCCGGACTCCAGCAGCCGCTTCGGCACCACCCGCGCGCTCCCCAGCACGTCCCCGGCCATCTCGCCCAGCACCGAGCGCAGTACCGGCGCGGGCACCGCGAACAGCGTCGGCCGGTGCAGCACCCGCCCCATCGCCTCGGTGATCTCCCGGTTGGTCAGCGGCTCGGGCGCGGTCAGGTTGAACGGTCCCGACAGATCGTCCCGGTCGAGCAGATGCCGGATCGCCGCCACCTCGTCGTGCAGGGCGATGTACGACCAGTACTGCCGGCCGTCGCCCATCCGCCCGCCGAGCCCGGCCGTGAAGAGGGGGAACAGCTTGCCCCAGGCCCCGCCGCCGCGCGCCACGACCAGCCCGGTCCGGGTGAAGACGGTACGCACGCCCGCCTCCTGCGCGGGGGCCGCGGCCGCCTCCCACTCCACGCACAGCTCCGGCAGGAATCCGCCCCCCGCGGGCGAGTCCTCGTCCACCACCCGCTCGCCCGTCTCGCCGTACAGGCCCATCGCGCTGCCGTTCACGAAGACCCGCGGCCGTTCGTCGAGCGACGCGACCGCCTTCGCCAGCGCCGTCGTGCCGTGCACCCGGCTGTCGTGGATCCGCTTCTTGTACGCCTCGCTCCAGCGCTTGTCGCCGACGCCCGCCCCGGCCAGGTTGACCACGGCGTCGCACCCGGCCAGCCCGGCCGCGTCGACCCGCCCCGCTTCGGGGTCCCAGCGCACCTCGTCCGCGCTCCGGGGCGCGTGGCGCACGAGGCGCACCACCCGATGCCCGTCCGCCGTCAGGGAACGCACCAGGGCACTGCCGATCAGGCCGGAGGCGCCGGCCACCGCGATTCGCTCAGGTTCCATGCGGCCATCCTGCCCCGTGGCCGGAGAAAACCCCGGGCTGCCCGCCGTCTCCCCGCCATAGGGTGACGGCCATGCCCGAACCTTCCGCACCCCGCATCCGCGCCGCTCGGCCCGAGGACGCCGAGGCGCTGGCCCTCGTCGACCGTCTGACCTGGTCCCCTCTGCACGCGGTCATGCCCGAGCCGGAGCCTCCGTACCGCCCCTTCTTCGACGAGCGCCATCGCGCCGAGAACCATCTGGTCGCCGAACTGGACGGCCGTGTCGTCGGTTACGTCCGCCTCGGCCTGCCCACGTCGCTCGCGTGCAACGCGCACGTGCGCCAGATACAGGGCCTCGCCGTCCTCGACGAGGGGCGCGGCCGGGGCGTCGGACGGGCGCTGGTCCGCGCCGCCGTCGAGGAGGCCCGCGGCCAGGGAGCCCGCCGGATCACCCTGCGCGTCCTCGGCCACAACACCCCGGCCCGCAGGCTCTACGCGTCCGAGGGCTTCGTGGTGGAGGGCGTCCTGCCGGAGGAGTTCCTGCTGGGCGGGGAGTACGTGGACGACGTGTTCATGGGGCGTGCGTTGTAGCGCGCGGTCGCGGAGCACCGGGCCGCGGCGCCCTGCCGGAGCGCGGCGCGGGGCTCAGGAGGTCGTCGGCTCGCCCGTGTCCACCGGCGCCGTCGCCTTCGCCGCCCGCTCGGCGTCGCCGGCCACCTCGGCCGCCGTGAGCACGTACCCCGTCTCGTCGTCGGAGGTGGAGCGGGCGAAGACGACGCCGTAGACCCGGCCCTCGGTGGTCAGCAGCGGGCCCCCGGAGTTGCCGGGGCGGACGGTGGAGCGGATCGAGTAGATCTCCCGGGTGACGATCTCGTCGTTGTAGATGTTCCGGCCGGTGGCCTTCACCCGGTTCGCGACCGTCGCCGCCTGGAGGTTCAGGTCCCCGTCCTGCGGATAGCCGGCGACGACCGCCGAGTCCCCGCGCGAGGCGTCGTCGTCGAAACTCAGGACCGGTGCCCTGAGGTCCGGCACGTAGAGCACGGCCACGTCCTTGTCCGGGTCGAAGAGCACCACGCGCGCGTCGTACGACCGGCCCACACCGCCGATCCGCACGGTCGGGTCGTCGATGCCCGCCACCACGTGCGCGTTGGTCATCACGTGCTCGCTCGCGTAGACGAAGCCGCTGCCCTCGCGGCCCTGGTCGCCCGTGACGCCCTCGATCTTCACCGTGCTCCGCTCGGCCGCCCCGGTCGCGCTCGGCGTGACGTCGTCGCCGGTGGGCTTGGCCACCTCGGCCGTCGACTCGTTCTCGAACGGGTTGAAGACCTGCGGGAAGCCCGCCTGGGTCAGCGCCGAGGTGGCCCGCGAGAACCAGGTGGGCGTGGTGTCCGGCATGGCCTCCTGCACCGCTCCCAGCAGCCGGGAGTCCCGTATCGACGACGTGACCACCGGGGACGAGGACGCGCCCAGCACGCTCGCCGCCACCCACGCCACGATGAGCACCGCCACCGCGTTCGCCGCCGCCCCGCCGACCCCGTCGGCCACCCGCAGCGGACCGCGGTCCAGCTCCCGCCGCAGCCGCAGCGCCAGCCGGCCCGCCAGCTCGTGCCCGGCCACCGCGGGGAGCAGGACGGTGACCACCGCCGTCACCGTCGCCGCCGTGGTCCCCGGTGTCACCAGGTCCATCAGCCACGGCAGCACCCACACGCCGACGACCGCGCCGCCCACGAACCCGGCGAGCGAGACACAGCCGGCCACCAGTCCGCGCCGGTAGCCGGATCCGGCGTAGGCCAGGATCACCAGCACCAGCAGGATGTCGAGCAGGTCCACGCGGCCGCCTTTCTGTCGGAACCCCTGGTCGGTGAGTACGTGCGGGAAGGGCCCAGTGATCAGCTACCCATCGACACGCGCGCGTGACCGACCCGACCGGCCACGCGTGCGTGTCACCCCGAAAACGCCGTGGACCGGGACGATGGTTCCACCAGGTGGCACAGCACACATCGCGGACGGACCGGAACCGGCCGACAGTGGGTTCATGTGTGCCCTCCGACCGGTGTCCGCGCCGGGAACGCGAGGACGGCGCCCGGCGCGGACACCGGGCCCGCTCCTCGTGCTCCTGGGCTGCCTGCCCGGGCTCGCCGCCATGGCCGCCCTGGGATTGTGCGCCGGCGGCGTCGACCACGCCGCCACGGCCGCGTCGGGCAGCCGCCCGCCCGCCGCCCGGCCCGCCGCCGTCCACCCCGCGGTCCGGCCGCCCGTCGTGCCCCGCTCCGTCTGGCTGGACGACCTCGCCCGGCACGCGCAGCCGCCCCCGCGCTACGACGACAAGGTCGTCGCCGTCTTCGTGCATCACACCGACTCGCCCAACGGCTACGCCTGCGCCGACGCGCCCCGCATCATCCGCTACCTGTACGCGGGCCAGACCGGCGCCCGTGACTGGGACGACATCGGCTACAACTTCCTCGTCGACCGCTGCGGCACGATCTACGAGGGCCGCGCGGGCGGCGTCGACCGGCCCGTCACCGGCGCCCACACCCAGGGCTTCAACCACCGCACGGCCGGCATCGCCGCCCTGGGCACCTTCACCGCCGGGGTGCCGGTGCCGCAGGCGATGGTCGACGCGATCGCCGCCCTGGCCGCCTGGAAGCTCGGTCTCTCCGGCGTCGACCCGCGCGCGAAGGTCCGGCTCACCTCCAGCAACAGCCGCAGCCGGTACGCCGCGGGGGCCACCGCCACCCTCCCCGCGCTGGCCGGCCACAAGGACGGCTACATGACGAGCTGCCCCGGCGCCGCCCTCGCCGCGCGGCTGCCGGAGATCCGTGAGGCGGCGGCCCGGCTCCAGGGCAGACCGGCCGGCCCGCCCGCCCGGAGTCTCACAGGAGCGCCTTAGGCGGCGTTCAGGGTTCTCCCATTCCCGCGTCCTACGGTCATGCACGACAGGAACAGACCGGAGGCGGGGATCATGAACAGCAGTCGTAACCGGTCCGCGGGGAACTCGGGACACGCGGGCCACCCGGGGAGCACGGCACGTCAGGCGGGCGGGGAGAGCGCCGGAGCCGCGGGCGACGCGGCCGGCGCGGAGCAGAGCCCGCCATGGGCCAAGGCCGCCCGCAGCCCCTGGACCGTGCTGTGCGCCGTCGCCGCGGTCGTCCTGGGCCCGGCGGCGACCACCGCCTCCGCCCTGGAGCAGGCCAACAAGGCGCCGCTGCACCACGCGGTGCGGGTCGATCAGTCGCAGGCGTACATCCCGGCGGACAGCACCCGCCGCAAGCTCGCGGTGTGACCGCCGGGCCTCACTCCTTGAAGCGCTGCCACAGCCGGGGATACCGCTCGGCCAGCGCGGCCTCGTTCTCGAACGCGACCGGCGTGCCCTCGGGCTCGGCGGGCGCGGGCGGAATGCCCAGGTCCGGGGCGACGGTCCCGGTGAGCTGCTCGTAGGCCTCGTCGGCCGCGTAGCCGAGTTCCTCGCCGTCCCCGTCGATCTCCTCGTCGAAATCGTCCAGCAGATCGGCGAGCGAGTCCGGGTCGCCGTGCAGGGCGCCCTCGAAGACCTCGCGGCCCTGTCCGATCAGCCAGCACCGGAAGAAGTCGAAGGCGTCGTCGCTGGCCCCGTCCAGCAGCAGCCAGGCGGCGCCCCACAGGTCCCAGCGGTACGCCCGGTTGTAGCGGGACTCGAAGTGCCGGGCGAAGTCGAGCACGGAATCCGGGTCCAGCCGGACCAGCCGCTCCACGAGCTGGTCGGCCTGCTCCTCGGGATCGCCCTGCGCGGCCTCGCGGGAGGCGTCCACCAGCTCCCAGAACTCCGTCTCGTCCATCACGCGTCCAGCATCGTGCCTCGCAGTGCGCCACGCACCCGGAGTGCCCGGGATCGAGGCGGGATCCTCACTTTTCCCGACGCCCGTAGAGCTCGGTCAGCCGTACCGCGTCCGCGGCGAACCGGTCCCGCAGCGAGGCCGGGGCGAGCACCTCGGCCTCCGGCCCCAGCGCCGTGAGCTGCGTGTGCGCGACCTCCTCCGACTCGGCGCGCAGGGTGATTGTCACCCGTCCCGTCCCGTCCGGCTCCGGCGCGTCCGCCAGCGCGTCCCGGGCGGCCACCGGATCCACGGCGTACGGCAGGTTGCGCACCCCCGTGCCGGAGAGCCGCAGGACCACCTCGGTCCGCAGGATCGACCGGGCGAACCGCTCGGCCTGCTCGTCCCAGAACCCGGGCAGATCGAAGTCCTCAACTCGGCTGAAACGATCCTTCAGGACGTCGACACCGACGAACCGGTCGATGCGGTAGGTCCGGAACGCCCCCGCCCCCGCCCCCTCGCCCGCCCCCGCTCCTGCTCCCGCCGGGTCGCCCGTGCCCGTTCCCGGCTCGGCGCCCGTGCCCGTTCCCGGCTCGGTCCCGCCGACCCGGGCGCACAGGTACCAGACCCCCGCCTTGAGCACGAGCCCGTACGGCTCCAGCTCCCGCGTCACCTCGTTCTCCCCGCGCCGGTAGCGGGCGCTCACGCACCGGTCGTCCCACACGGCGTCCGCGATCACCGGCAGCAGGGCGGGCGCCGCCGGCTCCCGGAACCAGGCGGGCGCGTCCAGATGGAAACGCTGCGCCGCCGTGCGCGGGGCGTCGCGCAGGGAGGGCAGCAGAGCCGCCGACACCTTGAGCCGCGCGGCCGACGCGATGTCCTCCAGCCCCATCTCCCGCAGCGCCCCCGGCACCCCGCTCAGGAACAGCGCCTCGGCCTCACCGCGTCCCAGCCCCGTCAGCCGCGTCCGGTAGCCCCCGACGAGCCGGTAACCGCCCGCCCGCCCGCGCTCCGCGTACACCGGCACGCCCGCCTCGGACAGCGCCTGCGCGTCCCGGGTGACGGTCCGCTCCGACACCTCCAGTTCCCTGGCCAGTTCGGACGCGGTCATGGTGGGACGGGACTGGAGCAGGAGCACCATCTTGATGAGGCGGGCAGCACGCATGGGGACCATGATGCCGGGGCCCGCCGACAGCGAAGGGGGGTACGGCGCCCGCCGTACCCCCCTTCGTCGAACCGTGACCTACAGGCCGTAGCGCTCGCGCGCTTCCTTCACCGCGGTCGCCTTGACCTCGCCGCGGCGGGCGAGCTGCGCCAGGGCCGCGACGACGATCGACTCGGCGTCGACGCCGAAGTGGCGGCGGGCCGCCTCACGGGTGTCGGAGAGGCCGAAGCCGTCCGCGCCCAGCGAGGACCAGTCCTGCTCGACCCACTGCGCGATCTGGTCCGGGACCTGGCGCATGTAGTCGGAGACCGCGAGGACCGGGCCCTCGGCGCCCTGGAGGGCCCGACGGACGTAGGGCTGGCGCTCCTCGCCGCGCAGCAGGGCCGCGTCGGCCTCCAGCGCGTCGCGGCGCAGCTCGGTCCAGGAGGTCGCGGACCACACGTCGGAGGCCACACCCCACTCCTCGGCGAGCAGCCGCTGGGCCTTCAGGACCCAGTGGATCGCCGTGCCGGAGCCCAGGAGCTGGATGCGCGGGGCGTTGGCCGCCGCCACGTCCACACCCGCCGACTCGGCCGTGTTGAAGCGGTACAGGCCCTTGAGGATGCCCTCGTCCAGACCGGGGACGGACGGCTTGGCCGGCTGCGGCATCGGCTCGTTGTAGACGGTCAGGTAGTAGAAGACATTCGGGTCCTCGCCCGGGGCCGCCTCGCCGTACATCCGGCGCAGACCGTCCTTGACGATCGTCGCGATCTCGTAGGCGAACGCCGGGTCGTAGCTGAGGGCGGCCGGGTTGGTCGCGGCGATGACCGGGGAGTGACCGTCGGCGTGCTGGAGGCCCTCGCCCGTCAGGGTCGTACGGCCGGCCGTGGCGCCGACGAGGAAGCCGCGGCCCAGCTGGTCGCCGAGCTGCCACATCTGGTCGGCCGTGCGCTGCCAGCCGAACATCGAGTAGAAGATGTAGAACGGGATCATCGCCTCACCGTGCGTGGAGTACGCGGTGGACGCGGCGATGAAGTCGGCCATCGAACCGGCCTCGGTGATCCCCTCGTTGAGGATCTGGCCGTTCTTGGCCTCCTTGTAGTACATCAGCTGGTCGCGGTCGACCGGCTCGTACGTCTGGCCCTTGGGGGAGTAGATCCCGAGCGACGGGAACAGGCTCTCCATGCCGAACGTGCGCGCCTCGTCCGGGACGATCGGCACCCAGCGCCTGCCGGTCTCCTTGTCGCGGACCAGGTCCTTGATCAGCCGGACGAACGCCATGGTGGTGGCCACGTTCTGGGAGCCGGAGCCCTTGTCGAACGAGGCGAACGCCTTGTCGGCGGGGGCCGGCAGCGGGGCCAGGGCGTGCGTACGGCGGGCCGGGGCCGGGCCGCCGAGGGCCGCGCGGCGCTCCTGGAGGTAGCGGACCTCGGGGGAGTCGGCGCCCGGGTGGCCGTAGGGGACCACGCCGTCGACGAACTGCGCGTCCGGGATCGGCAGCTCCAGCAGGTCGCGCATCGCCTTGAACTCGTCCACCGAGAGCTTCTTCATCTGGTGGTTGGCGTTCTTCGACGCGAAGCCCTCGCCGAGGGTGTGGCCCTTGACCGTCTGGGCCAGGATGACCGTCGGGGCGCCCTTGAACTCCACCGCCGCCTTGTAGGCCGCGAACACCTTGCGCGCCTCGTGACCACCGCGGGAGAGGTGGAAACACTCGAGGATCTTGTCGTCGCTCAGCAGCTTCGCCAGCTCGACGAGCGCCGGGTCCTTGCCGAAGAAGTCCTCGCGGATGTAGGCGGCGCCACGCGTCTGGTACGTCTGCACCTGGGCGTCCGGTACCTCGCGCAGCCGGCGGACCAGCGCGCCCGTGGTGTCGAGCTGGAACAGCTCGTCCCAGGCGGAGCCCCACAGCGACTTGACGACGTTCCAGCCCGCGCCGCGGAACTGGGCCTCCAGCTCCTGCACGATCTTGAAGTTCGCGCGGACCGGGCCGTCGAGGCGCTGGAGGTTGCAGTTGATGACGAAGGTCAGGTTGTCGAGACCCTCACGGGAGGCGAGGGCGAGTGCCGCCGTCGACTCGGGCTCGTCCATCTCGCCGTCACCGAGGAACGCCCATACGTGGGACGCGGAGACGTCCTTGATGCCGCGGTGGGTGAGGTAGCGGTTGAAGCGCGCCTGGTAGATGGCGGAGAGCGGGCCGAGACCCATCGACACCGTCGGGAACTCCCAAAGCCAGGGCAGCCGGCGCGGGTGCGGGTACGACGGGAGACCGTCGCCGCCCGACTCCTGGCGGAAGTTGTCGAGGTGCCGCTCGGTCAGCCGGCCGTCGAGGAAGGCGCGGGCGTAGATGCCGGGGGAGGCGTGGCCCTGGATGTAGAGCTGGTCGCCCGAGCCGTCGGCCTCCTTGCCCTGGAAGAAGTGGTTGAAGCCGGTCTCGTAGAGCCAGGCGGCGGACGCGAAGGTGGCGATGTGGCCGCCGACGCCGTGTTTGCTGCCCCGGGTCACCATCGCGGCCGCGTTCCAGCGGTTCCACGCGGTGATCTTCCGCTCCATCTCCTCGTCACCGGGCACGGACGGCTCGGCGGCGGTGGGGATGGTGTTGACGTAGTCCGTCTCGAGCAGCTTGGGCAGCGCGATGCCGTTGCCCTCGGCACGCTCCAGCGTGCGGCGCATCAGGTATGCGGCACGGTGCGGCCCGGCCGCCTTGGCGACCGCGTCCAGGGAGGCCTGCCATTCGGCGGTCTCCTCCGGGTCCCGGTCGGGGAGCTGGTCGAGCGCGCTCGGCTGGATGGCCTGGGGGTCGGTCATGTCGCCGCCTTCCTCAGTCGAAGGGGGTTCCCTGTGAGGGTGTTCCTGGGGGTGCCCTTGGTCTTTGGCAGGACAGGGCGTGGGCTCCGGCGCGATGCCATGGGTGGCTCCGTCCGCGGCCCGTCGGCGACTGTAACCCCCTGATCGATGATCGATCAAAGGGTTGAAGGTCAAAACCTCTCGATTGCGAGAAAGTAGGCACGGGGTGCCTTTCGGGCAGGCACCCCGTGCCGCGTCGAAGCGGGGTTTTCGCAGGTCGGAGCCCACGTATGAGCGCGTGTACGCTCCACTGAACGAGGGCGGGTCCTACGCCCGGGGAGCACACCCGAGGACATGCGCCTTCACCAGCTCGGCGATCCTCGGGTCCCGCCGCCGGAACGCCTGGACGAGCTCCTCGTGCTCCTCCGCGTACGACTGCTGCACGGTCCCCAGCCAGCGGATCGACAGCGCCGTGAACACCTCGATGCCGAGGCCCTCCCAGGTGTGCAGCAGCACCGAGTTGCCGGCCGCCCGCACCAGCTCCCGGTGGAAACCGACGGTGTGCCGCACCTGGGCCGTGCCGTCCGCGTCGCGGTCCGCCTCGTACAGCGCGGCGACATGCGGTTCGAGGGCCGAGCAGTCCTCCGCGAGCCGCTGGGCGGCCAGCTCCGCCGCGATCGCCTCCAGGCCCGCCCGGACGGGGTAGCTCTCCTCCAGATCGGCCGCCGTGAGGTTGCGCACCCGCACGCCCTTGTTCGGCGCGGACTCGATCAACCGCAGCGACTCCAGCTCGCGCAGCGCCTCCCGCACCGGCGTCTGGCTGACCTCCAGCTCGGTCGCGATCCTGCGCTCCACGATCCGCTCGCCCGGCTTCCAGCGCCCGCTGACGATCCCCTCCACGATGTGCTCGCGGATCTGTTCGCGCAGCGAGTGGACGACGGGCGCGGTCATGAGGGCTCCTTTGAGGAGGGGCCGCACGGGCCCCCGGGGGCGTTTGACGTTTAGACAATACGGCCGGGGGCCCGCCGAGGAGAGGCGCACGGGGGCGCTTTCAAGCAGGTGAGACGAGACTTACACGTCCACGCGGGGATCGGTTGTGAAGACCGTTACCGGACACGCGCCGCCCGCGGGCGCGCCCGGAACCGGCAGACGGAAGCCCCCGCCCGGAAAGTTCCGGACGGGGGCACCCGCTGTCGAGCCCTGGGGATCAGAGGCCGAGTTCGACCTCGAACTCGCCGGCCTCCAGGATCGCCTTGACCGCGGTCAGGTAACGGGCCGCGTCGGCGCCGTCGACCAGACGGTGGTCGTAGGACAGGGTCAGGTACGTCATGTCGCGGACGCCGATGACCGTACCCTCCTCCGTCTCGATGACGGCCGGACGCTTGACCGTGGCGCCGATGCCGAGGATCGCGACCTGGTTCGGCGGCACGATGATCGTGTCGAACAGCGCGCCGCGCGAGCCGGTGTTGCTGATGGTGAAGGTCGCGCCGGACAGCTCGTCCGGGGTGATCTTGTTCGCGCGGACCTTGCCCGCCAGGTCGGCCGTGGCCTTGGCGATGCCGGCGATGTTCAGGTCGCCCGCGTGCTTGATGACCGGGGTCATCAGGCCCTTCTCCGAGTCCACCGCGATACCGATGCTCTCGGTGTCGAAGTAGGTGATCGTGCCCTCGTCCACGTTGATCCGGGCGTTGACGGCCGGGTGGGCCTTCAGCGCCTGGGCCGCCGCCTTCACGAAGAACGGCATCGGGGAGAGCTTGACGCCCTCGCGCGCCGCGAAGGAGTCCTTCGCCTGCGCGCGGAGCTTCATCAGCCGGGTGATGTCGACCTCGACGACCGAGGACAGCTGCGCCTGCTCGTGCAGCGCCTTGACCATGTTGTCGCCGATGACCTTGCGGATGCGGGGCATCTTGACGGTCTGGCCACGCAGCGGGGAGACCTCGAGCGCCGGGGCCTTCTTCGCGGCGCTCGCGGCCGGGGCGGCGGCCGGAGCCGGAGCCGCGGCGGCGGCCTTCGCTGCCTCGGCGGCGGCGAGGACGTCCTGCTTGCGGACACGGCCGCCGACGCCGGTGCCCTTGACGGCGGCTAGGTCGACACCGTTCTCGGCGGCGAGCTTGCGCACCAGCGGGGTCACGTAGGCGCCGTCGTCACCCGCGGGAGCGGCGGGCGCGGGGGCGGCCGGGGTGACCGGAGCCGGGGCGGCCGGCGCGGCCGGCGCGGGGGCCGGGGCGGCCGGGGCGGCCGGGGCCGGGGCGGCGGCAGCCGGAGCCGGGGCAGCCGGGGCCGGAGCGGGGGCGGCCGGAGCCGGGGCAGCCGGGGCCGGAGCGGCCGGGGCAGCGGCGGCGGGCGCCGGGGCGGCGGGGGCCTCGGCGGCGGCCGGAGCCGGGGCGGCGGGGGCCTCGGCGGCGGCCGGAGCCGCGCCCGGGGCGCCGATGACGGCGAGCTTGGCGCCGACCTCGGCGGTCTCGTCCTCGCCGACGGTGATCTCGAGCAGCACACCGGAGACGGGCGCCGGGATCTCGGTGTCGACCTTGTCGGTCGAGACCTCGAGCAGCGGCTCGTCCTCCGTGACCTCCTCGCCGACCTGCTTCAGCCAGCGGGTGACGGTGCCCTCGGTGACGGACTCGCCGAGCGCGGGCAGGACGACGTCCGTGCCCTCGGCGGAGCCGCCGCCGGTGGCGGCCTCGGCGGTGGGAGCGGGGGCCGGGGCAGCCTGCTCGGTGGACGGCGCGGCAGCGGCCGGCTCCGGTGCGGGCTCGGCGGCCGGCTCGGCGGCCGGAGCAGGCGCGGCGGCGGGAGCGCCGGTGCCGTCGTCGATGACGGCGAGCTCGGCGCCGACCTCGACCGTCTCGTCCTCGGCGACCTTGATGGAGGCCAGGATGCCGGCGGCGGGGGAGGGGATCTCGGTGTCGACCTTGTCGGTCGAGACCTCGAGCAGGGGCTCGTCGGCCTCGACGCGCTCACCCTCGGCCTTCAGCCAGCGGGTGACAGTGCCCTCGGTGACGCTCTCGCCGAGCGCCGGAAGGGTTACGGAAACCGCCATGGTTTCGGTTGCTCCTTACGAATTGCGGAAGTCTGTGTCGTCGCGGAGTCGCTTCGTCGACCGAGGGTCAGTCGTGCGAGTGCAGCGGCTTGCCCGCCAGGGCCAGGTGGGCCTCGCCGAGCGCCTCGTTCTGCGTCGGGTGGGCGTGGATGAGCTGCGCGACCTCGGCGGGCAGCGCCTCCCAGTTGTAGATCAGCTGGGCTTCGCCGACCTGCTCGCCCATGCGGTCGCCGACCATGTGGACGCCGACCACGGCGCCGTCCTTCACCTGGACGAGCTTGATCTCGCCCGCGGTGTTGAGGATCTTGCTCTTGCCGTTGCCCGCGAGGTTGTACTTCAGAGCGACGACCTTGTCCGCACCGTAGATCTCCTTGGCCTTGGCCTCGGTGATGCCCACGGAGGCGACCTCGGGGTGGCAGTACGTCACCCGGGGGACACCGTCGTAGTCGATCGGGACGACCTTCTGACCGGCCAGGCGCTCCGCGACCAGCATGCCCTCGGCGAAGCCGACGTGCGCGAGCTGGAGCGTCGGGACCAGGTCGCCGACGGCGGAGATGGTCGGGACGTTGGTGCGCATGTACTCGTCGACCAGGACGTAGCCGCGGTCCATGGCGACGCCCTGCTCCTCGTAGCCGAGACCGGCGGAGACGGGCCCGCGGCCGACCGCGACCAGCAGGACCTCGGCCTCGAACTCCTTGCCGTCGGCCAGCGTGACCTTGACGCCGTCCGCGGTGTACTCGGCCTTCGAGAAGAAGGTGCCCAGGTTGAACTTGATGCCGCGCTTGCGGAACGCGCGCTCAAGAAGCTTGGAGGAGTTCTCGTCCTCGACCGGGACGAGGTGCTTCAGACCCTCGATCACCGTCACGTCGGAGCCGAACGACTTCCACGCCGAGGCGAACTCGACGCCGATGACGCCGCCGCCCAGGATGATCGCGGACTTCGGCACGCGGTCCAGGACGAGGGCGTGGTCCGAGGAGATGATCCGGTCGCCGTCGATCTCCAGGCCCGGCAGCGACTTCGGCACGGAGCCGGTCGCGAGCAGCACGTGGCGGCCCTGGACGCGACGGCCGCCCACGTCGACGGAGGTCGGGGAGGACAGGCGGCCCTCACCCTCGATGTACGTGACCTTGCGGGAGGCGATCAGCCCCTGAAGGCCCTTGTACAGACCGGAGATGACACCGTCCTTGTACTTGTGGACGGCGGGGACGTCGATGCCCTCGAAGGTGGCCTTGACGCCGAACTGCTCGCTCTCGCGGGCCTGGTCGGCGATCTCGCCGGCGTGCAGCAGGGCCTTGGTGGGGATGCAACCCCGGTGCAGGCAGGTGCCGCCGACCTTGTCCTTCTCGATCAGGGCGACGTCCAGGCCCAGCTGCGCCCCGCGCAGGGCCGCGGCGTAACCGCCACTACCACCGCCGAGGATCACTAGGTCGAAAACGGTGCTGGCGTCGTTCGCCACGTCACGTCCTCCATGCATGTGCGCCGTGCGCCGGTCGTCGCTGACCGCCGGCGGCTGGTGTCCGGCCGCTCTTTCTTCGGCCCTGTGGTGGGGGCCCTGTCCTGCCGAGGCCCATCTTCGCACTTGCGGGAGACGAACGAGACGCGGGGCCGGGGTGTGAGACACCCCACGCTCACATGTGACAGGGGGGACCGGCCCCGCCCGGGGCGCGGGGAACCGCGCGACCGGCCACATTCGGCCCGCGCCCGCCAAGACGACGGACGGGCCCGAGTGACCAGGCGCACAGTCCCCGCTCACCGCGTGGGGGAGCGTCAGCCCAGGTCGCCGGCGGCGGTCAGCTCGGCCAGCCGCACCAGCGTGCGCACGGCCGTCCCGGTGCCGCCCTTGGGCGTGTACCCGAAGGGGCCGCCCTCGTTGAACGCCGGCCCGGCGATGTCCAGGTGCGCCCAGGTGATCCCCTCGCCCACGAACTCGCGCAGGAAGAGACCGGCCACCAGCCCGCCGCCCATCCGCTCGCCCATGTTGGCGATGTCCGCGACGCTGGAGTCCATGCCCTTGCGCAGGTGCTCCGGCAGCGGCATCGGCCACGCCGGCTCGCCGACCTCCTCGGCGGCCTCGTGCAGCGCCGAGCGGAACGCGTCGTCGTTCGCCATGATCCCGAACGTGCGGCTGCCCAGCGCCAGCATCATCGCGCCGGTCAGGGTCGCGACGTCGACGATCGCGTCCGGCTTCTCCGCGGAGGCCGCCCACAGCGCGTCCGCGAGGACCAGCCGGCCCTCGGCGTCCGTGTTGAGCACCTCGACGGTCTTGCCGCTGTACATGCGCAGCACGTCACCCGGGCGGGTGGCGGAGCCGGACGGCATGTTCTCGGCCAGTGCCAGCCACCCGGTGACGTTCACCTCGAGCCCGAGGCGCGCGGCGGCGACGACCGCGGCGAAGACCGCCGCCGCGCCGCTCATGTCGCACTTCATCGTCTCGTTGTGCCCGGCCGGCTTCAGCGAGATGCCGCCCGAGTCGTAGGTGATGCCCTTGCCGACGAAGGCGAGGGTCTTCTTGGCCTTGGAGGAGGTGTAGGACAGCTTCACCAGGCGCGGGGCCGAGACCGAGCCGGAGCCGACGCCCAGGATGCCGCCGTAGCCGCCCTTGGCGAGGGCCTTCTCGTCGAGCACCTGCACCTTGATGCCGTGCTCCTTGGCCGCCGTCTGGGCGAGAGCGGCGAACGCCTGCGGGTCCAGGTCGTTCGGCGGCATGTTGATCAGGTCGCGGGCGCGGTTGAGCTCCTCGCCGACGGCGGCGGCACGCTGCAGCGCGGCCTTGTGGGCGGCGTCGCGCGGCTTCCCGCCGAGCAGGGCGGCCTCGGCGAGCGGCGCCTTGCCGTTCTTGGCCTTGGCGTCGTCGCCGCCGTGCTTGTACGCGTCGAAGGAGTACGCGCCGAGCACCACGCCCTCGCCGATCGCGCCGATGTCGGCGGCGTCGGTCACCGGCAGGGCGAAGGCGGCCTTCTTGGTGCCGGTGAGGGTGCGGGCGGCCGTTCCGGCGGCCTTGCGCAGCGCCTCGGGGTCGAAGCCGGCGTCCTTCTCGGGCTCCTGGCCGAGCCCCACCGCGAGCACCAGCGGTGCCTTGAAACCGGCCGGGGCGGGGAGCTTGGTCAGCTCGCCCTCGGCCCCGGAGGCGCCGAGGGTCTCCAGGATGGCGGCGAGCCTGCCGTCGTAGGCCTTGTCGACGGCTTCGGCGCCTGGGGCAACGATCGGGCCTTTCGCGCCCTTGGCGACACCGATCACGATCGCGTCGGCCCGGAGGCCGGGCGCCGCGGCGGTGCTGAGAGTGAGAGCAGTCACGGTGGTGAAATCTCGCTTCCGATGTGGAGTTGCGGTGGCCGGAGTGTGTGGGTCGACCGGGCCCGACAGCCGACCCTAGATCCGGGTCATGGGTGCGGTCGTATCCGGGGTCTGCCTCACCGGCGCGGCGAACCGGCGCGGCGGAATCCCGGACTGAGCGTACGCGTGCGCGTGCGGTCGCTCATGCACGCGCGTGTTCACCTGTCGGTGGCGTCGTAGCCACGTCCCGATCCTCGCATTCCATGAGCCGGGTCACACCCTTCGGGTCGGGGTGGGGCGACGGCGGCCGGGAGACATGGGCGATCATCGTCGGATACGTCGCCGAGATCCTGGAGCCGCCCGGTGAGACGCCCGATCGCGCTGCTGCCCCTGTTCGCCCTGCTGCTGGCGGGCTGCGCCTTCGCGTCGGACGGCGGCGGGGACGACCGGCCGGACGACGGGGCGGGCGCGGGGCCGGCGGACGCCGGGATCTGGCGGCCGGCCCCCGGCCTCGACTGGCAGTGGCAGCTGAGCGGCCGTCTGGACACCGGCGTCGACGTACCGGTCTACGACATCGACGGCTTCGACCACACCGCGGCCACGGTGGCCGGACTGCACGACGACGGCCGCAAGGTCATCTGCTACCTCTCCACCGGCGCCTGGGAGGACTGGCGGCCCGACGCGGCGGAGTTCCCCCGGTCCGTGATCGGCAAGGGCAACGGCTGGGAGGGCGAACGCTGGCTCGACATCCGCGCGTTGGACGTCCTGGAGCCCCTGATGGCGGCCCGTCTCGACATGTGCCGCGAGAAGGGCTTCGACGCGGTCGAGCCGGACAACATGGACGGCTACAAGAACACCACCGGCTTCCCGGTCGAGGCCGCCGACCAGCTCCGCTACAACCGCCTCATCGCCGAACTCGCCCACGACCGGGGCATGTCGGTCGGACTGAAGAACGACCTCGACCAGATCCCCGACCTCGTCGACGACTTCGACTTCGCGGTCAACGAACAGTGCGCCGAGTACGACGAGTGCGCGGACCTGACCCCCTTCATCGAGGCGGGCAAGGCCGTCTTCCACGTGGAGTACGAACTCCCCACGAGCGCGTTCTGCGCCGACTCCCGGCGGCTGCGCCTGAGTTCACTGCTGAAGAAGTACGAGCTGGGGGTGTGGCGGGAGGCCTGCTAGCCGGTCAGCCGCCCAGGCAGAACACCACGAGGGCGGTGGTCGCCGCCGTCTCCGCCAGGCCGCCGAAGACATCCCCGGTGACCCCGCCGAAGCGCCGCGCGCAGTGCCGCAGCAGCAGTTCGGCGGCGGCGAGGGCGGCGAGGACCGCGAGCGCCGGCCGGACGGCGTCGAACGGCGCGAACCGGGCGCCCGGCCCATGGTTCCCGATCAGGGCCACGACGCCGCCCTCGTACGGTCCGCACCAGGCTCCCGCGAGCGCCGCCGCCAGCGTGACGGCGACGACGACGAGCACCGCGCCCCGCACCGGGACCACTCCGGCGACCGCCGCCCCGAGCCCCTCCGGCCGGGCGGCCGGCACCCCGGCGCGGGCCGCCAGGGTCAGCGCGAGCCGGGCGGCGGCCGCCGAGACGACGGCGGCCACCGCGCCCAGCGCCCATGAGGTCCCGTACAGCTGCGTCAGCGCGGCGACCTGGGCGAGCAGCACGAGGACGAGCGTGAGCACGCCGAACGGACCGATGTCGGACTGCTTCATGATCCGCAGCGCGTCCTCGGCGGCCTTGCCGCTGCCGAGCCCGTCCGCGGTGTCGGCCAGCCCGTCGAGGTGCAGCCCGCGGGTGAGGACGGCGGGCACGGCGGCGGAGGCGACCGCCGCGAGCAGCGGGCCCGCGCCCAGGTACAGCAGCAGCAGGCCGAGCCCGGCCGCGCAGCCGCCGACGACCAGCCCGACCACGGGCGCGTTGAGCATGCCCCCGCGCGCGGCCTCCCGGTCCCAGCGGGTCACCCGGACCGGCAGCGCGGTGAGGGTGCCGAAGGCGAAGCGGAGGCCGTCGAAGGGCGAGGTCGTGGACACGGCGGCAGAGTAGCCCGGACGCCCCGTCCACGAGGCGGCCCACCCCCCGCCCCGGGAGACTGGGGACATGGGCCAGTGGGTGCAGCGCAACATCGTCGAACCGGGCAAGATCCCGCTGCTCCTCGCCCTGACCGCGTTCGTCCTCACCTTCCTGATCACCCGGGTCATCACGCGCCTCATCCGGGCGGGCCGGGGGCCCTTCGGCAACATCAGCTCGGGCGGGGTGCACATCCACCACGTGGTGCCCGGCGTCGTCCTGACCGTCGCGGGCGGCTTCGGCGCGGTGGCGAGCGGCCGGCACGGCTTCGGGGCGGGCGCCTTCGCGGTGGTCTTCGGCATCGGCACCGGCCTGGTCCTCGACGAGTTCGCGCTGATCCTGCATCTCGACGACGTGTACTGGACGGAGGCGGGCCGCAAGAGCGTGGAGGCCGTGGTCCTGACGGCGGCGCTGGGCGGACTGCTGCTGGTGGGCTTCTCGCCGTTCGGCGTCAACGACATGAGCCAGGACGAGCTCCAGGACCGGGGCAGCGTCATCTCGACCGTCGTGCTCAACTTCGCGTTCTCCCTGGCCGTGCTGAGCAAGGGCAAGGCCAAGATGGCCGTGTTCAGCGTCTTCATCCCGTTCCTGGGCCTGGTGGGCCTGGTCCGGGTGGCCCGGCCCGGCTCGCCGTGGGCCCGCCGGTTCTACCGGCGGCGGCCGAAGGCCCGGGCGAAGGCGGTGCTGCGGGCCTACCGGCACGACCGCCGCTGGGCCGGGCCGCGCCGGGTGGTGGGGGACTGGCTGGGCGGGAAGACGACCGCGGAGCTCGCTCAGTCGGAGGAGCGGAACTGAGGCGCCCGGTCCGCGCCGGGCGCGTGGACCGTACGGCGGCTGCGCGGCTTCGTGGCCGGTCGCGCCCCGCGGCGCGGCCGCGGACCGGCGCCGCCCCGCGTCGCCCGGCGCGGCCGGGCGCCGGACTCGTCGCGCGGCCGCCGGGCGGGCCGCCCGGGCCCCCTGGTCCGCCGGCGGACGTCCGCCACCGCGCACAGCACCAGCACCGCCGCGATCGCCGCCAGATGCTCCTTGCCCGCCAGGTTGTCCTTCAGCAGGACCTCCGCCACCATCGCGACGATCACCGCCCCCGCCGTCACGTACGCGCGGTAGCGCCAGCCCAGGAACACCGCGAGGCCGACCACGGCCGCCGACGGGCCGGTGTCCACGATCCGGGCGTCGGCGGCGGGCAGGCCGAGCGGGCCGCCGGGGCCGAGGGCGATGCCCACGCGCGCGTACAGCGTGCCCGCGAGCGTGGCGGCGTAGGCGATGACGAGGGTCCGCCACCAGCCCAGGCAGAGCTCCGCGATCCCGAACACCAGCAGGATCTGCGCGAGGGCGCCCCACACCGGCAGGTCCAGCGCGGGCACGAACAGGGACAGCGGGGTGCGCAGCAGGGCGAGCCCGAGCGGGTTCTCGGCCCGTACCGCTCCGAGGGCCTGGACCGGACCGTAGCCCCACGCCTGGTTCTGCACGACCTGGGTCACCGACGTCAGGCACACCGCCCCGAGGGTCATCGGGACCGCCCGCCACCGCCGCCGCACCAGGGGCGCGCGCACGGCCTCGTGGAGGGGTCCCCATTCGGCGCGGGCCCAGCGGGCGACCGCTCTCACCGGTGGGTCTCCAGCCGCCCGCGGCGCAGCCACCTCGGCAGCCCGGGCGCCTCCAGGAACCCCTCCGCGCGGGCCGACGCGAGGCCGATGCGGGGCAGGTCGGCGCTCTTCTCGAAGAGCAGGAAGCGGGGCTCCCAGATCGGCCGGTACTTGGCGTTGGCGCGGTACAGCGACTCGATCTGCCACCAGCGGGAGAAGAAGCAGAGCAGCGAGCGCCACAGCCGCAGCACCGGTCCGGCGCCGAGCCGCGCGCCCCTTTCGAAGACCGACCGGAACACGGCGAAGTTCAGCGAGATCTGCGTGATCCGGATCGCCCGGTCGCCCTGCTCGTCCCGGTCGTCACCGTGGCCCCGGTCGTCCCGGTCGTCCCGGTGGCCCCGGTCGTCCTGCTGGGCGTGCCGGAGCAGTTCGATGACCATGAACTCCATCAGCCCGTTGTCGCAGTCCCGGTCCCGCCGCATCAGGTCGAGGGACAGCCCGTGCGGTCCCCAGGGCACGAAGGAGAGCAGGGCCCGCAGCTCACCCCGGGCGTCCGAGCACTCCAGCATCACGCAGCGGCCGTCCTCCGGATCCCCGAGCCGCCCCAGCGCCATGCTGAACCCGCGCTCGGTGGCGCCGTCGCGCCAGTCGTCGGCCCGCCGGAGCAGGGACGCCATCTCGTCGGCCGGGATGTCCTCGTGCCGTCGTACGCGCACCGTGTACCCGGCCCGCCGGACCCGGTTGACGGCCTGCCGGACGGTCCGCATGGCCCGCCCCTCCAGGGTGAACTCGGCGACCTCGACGAGGGCTTCGTCGCCGAGTTCCAGGGCGTCCAGTCCGTGCCGGGCGTACACGGTCCCGGCCTCCTCGCTCGCGCCCATCACCGCCGGGATCCATCCGTGCGCCCGCGCCTCGGCGAGCCACGGCGCGATCGCTCCCGGCCAGGCCTCCGGATCCCCGATCGGGTCACCGGACGCCAGCGACACCCCGCCGAGGACGCGGTAGGCGACCGCCGCCTTCCCGGTCGGCGACCAGCACACGCTCTTCTCCCGCCGCAGCGCGAAGTAGCCGAGCGAGTCCCGCTCGCCGTGCCGGTCGAGGAGCTCCCGCAGCCGTTTCTCGTCGTCCTCGGTGAGCGGGTCGACGGCCCGCCGGGAGCGGAAGGCGGCGTACAGGACGGCGAGGACGAGCGCCGTGCTCAGCATGTTGACGCTCACGTCGACCCAGGTGGGCGGGGCGATCCCGGGGACGCGGTACTCGTCGGCGGCCACGGAGACCAGCCGCAGGGTGCCGTAGCGCCAGCGTTCGAGGAAGGTCGAGGAGGTGGCCGCCCGGTCGGTCACCGTCACCAGCAGCGCGGCCAGCAGCGAGGCGCCCAGCAGCCCGCCGGCGCCGACGGCCGCGGCGAGCCTCGGATTGGACCGGTCGCCCTTCGCGTAGAACTCCCGCCGCCCGGCGAGCAGGGCCAGGACGAAGACGGCGGTCAGCGCGAGCGAGACCCAGTTCTGCGGGTGGCGCCGGATCTCCGGGAACGCCATGGCGAGCGTGAACAGCCCCAGGAACGCCCCGCTCAGGCCGAGGTTGAGGATCCACGCGGCCCGTTTGCGCCGCCGCATGGTGACGGCCAGGAAGGCGGTGAAGACCCCGGAGGCGAAGCCGGCCGTCAGCAGGTACGGCGTGAACAGGTTCTCCTGGTTGTGCCGCCGCACGTCCTGCCCCAGGGAGACCCACACCGCACTGAGGAAGTTGACGAACGCGACGGCACGCAGGTACCAGACGGCGAAGGCGGCGGCGCCCCGGGTGTTGCCCATGAGCGGTGATCATATGGGTGCACTTCGGGGAATCCGCTCTTTTGGCGCCGCCTGTCCCTTTGGGGCGCTTCGTTACTCCGTTTCCTGCTTCTCCGTCAGCTGTCCGCCGGCGGCCGCGGATGCCTCGGCAGCGGCGGCTTCCGGGGCCTGAGGCTGCTCGGGCTCCGCGGAGTCCGCGGACACCTCGGACTTGTCGGACTCCTCGGACTCGACCGGCTCCTGGGACTTGTCGGGCTCCTGGGGCTTCTCGGGGAGTTCCGCCGCCAGTGCGGCGGCGGCCTGGACCAGCGGGAGCGCGAGCAGGGACCCGGCGCCCTCGCCGACCTTCACGCCCTGGTCCAGCAGCGGTTCCAGGGCCATCCGGTCGAGCGCCTTCGCCTGTCCCGGCTCCCCGCTCTTGTGCGCGGCCAGCCACCAGTCCGGCGCCCGGAACGCGACCCGCTGCCCGACGAGCGCGCAGGCGGCCGCCACCACGCCGTCCAGCACGACCGGCAATTTCCTTACCGCGCACTGGAGCAGAAAACCCGTCATGGCGGCGAGGTCGGCCCCGCCCACCGTCGCCAGCAGCTGCAACTGCTCCCCGAGCACCGGCCGCGCCCGCCTGAGCGCGTCCCGGACGGCCGCGCACTTGCGCATCCACGCCAGGTCGTCGATCGCCTCGCCGCCCCGCCCGGTCACCACGGACGCGTCGGTCCCGCACAGCGCGGCCACCAGCGCCCCCGCGGCCGTCGTCCCGCCGACGCTGACGTCGCCGAGCACGACCAGGTCCGTGCCGGAGTCGGCCTCCTCGTCCGCGACGGCCACACCCGCCCGGAAGGCCGCCTCGGCCTCTTCGAGCGTGAGCGCGTCCTCGATGTCGATACGCCCGCTGCCGCGCCGCACCCGGTACCGCACGACGTCCTCGGGGAACGCCGCCGGATCGCAGTCCAGCGCCATGTCCACGACGCGCACGGGCACGCCGAGGCGGCGGGCGAGCACGGAGACCGGACGGCCGCCCTCGAGGACCTCGCGCACCAACTCCGAGGCGCTGCCCGCGGGTCGGGCGGACACGCCGAGCTCGGCGACGCCGTGGTCGCCCGCGAACAGCACCACCCGCGGCCGCTCGACCGGCCGTACGGGCGACGAGCCCTGTGCCGCCGCCAGCCACTCACCCAGTTCGTCCAGACGCCCCAGTGACCCGGGCGGCACGATCTGACGTTCCCGGCGCGCCTCCGCGTCGCGGCGCACCCCGCCGTCGGGGCGCTCGATCAGATCGGTGAAGTCGTCGAGATTAAGCGAGCTCATTCGCCGAACAGTACCGGCACCGATCGAACAGTTCCGCGCCACATCGCCACCACACCCGCGTGACGTCATTGCGCCCAAGATCGGTATCCCATACGTTCCGTTTTGCCGCTAATTGTCGTCCGCTCTCGATCGCCCTCCCCGGAGCCGCTCATGCCCCCCAGGCCCGTCCACGAGCCGCGCCGCGACGACTGCCCCTGGTGCGGCTCGAAGCGCCTGCGCACCCGGCTGCGCGCACCGGACCTGCGCCACCGCAGGCCGGGCACCTTCGTGGTCGACGAGTGCCGGGACTGCGCGCACGCCTTCCAGAACCCGCGCCTCACCCCGGAGGGGCTGGCGCTGTACGGCGACGAGGCCGGGGAGCGGCCCGGCCACGGGCACCTCAGGGCGACGGCCCGGGCGATGCTGCCCTTCCCGGAGCCGGAGAGCTGGCTGGACGTGGGCACGGGGGACGCGGCCTTCCCGGCGGCGGCGAGGGAACTCTTCGCCTACACGGCGTTCGACGGGGTGGACCCGACCCCCCGGGTGCAGCGGGCGCGAGCGGCGGGCCGGCTCGACGAGGCCCACCTGGGCCCGCTGACGGCGCCGGAGGTCCTGGCCCGTCTGCGCGGCCGCTACGACGTGGTCAGCATGCTCCACCACCTCGAACACACCCGGGACCCGCGGCGGGAACTCGCGGCGGCGCTGACGGCCCTGCGCCCGGGCGGCCATCTCCTCGTCCAGCTCCCCGACCCGGCCAGCGCGTCCGCGGCCGTGCTGGGCAAGTGGTGGCACGCCTACGACCAGCCCCGCCACCTCCACCTGATCCCGCCGGCCAACCTCCGGGCCGAACTCGAGGCCCAGGGCTGCGAGATCGTCGTGACGGACCGCCGGACACCGCACGCCCCGCACGACCTGGCGACAGCCGCCTCGCTCTACCTCAACCGGACCCGGCTGCGCCGGACGGCCGGGCCGCTGACCGCCCTGGCCGCCGTGCTCGACCACCTGCTGGCCCCGGCCCTGCGCCGCACCCGCTTCTCGAACGCCTACCAGGTCATCGCGCGCAGGAACTGACCGTCAGGCGCCGGCCGACGGTCCCCGCAGCACCAGTGCCTGGCCCGCCACCACCAGGACCACCTCCTCGCACTCGGCGGCGACGGCCGCGTTCAGCCGCCCCAGCTCGTCCCGGTACCGCCGGCCCGACGCGGTGGCCGGCACGATCCCCGACCCCACCTCGTTGGAGACCAGCACGACGGTCCGGCGGGCCGAGCGCACCGCCTCCGCGAGCTCCACCACCCGTGCGCGCAGGGCCCGTTCGCCGCCGTCGGCCCACTGGGCGTCGTCCCACGCCCCGACGGAGTCCATGACGTCCGTCAGCCACAGCGACAGACAGTCGATCAGCAGCGGGGCGCCGTCCTGCGCCAGCAGCGGCACGAGGTCACAGGTCTCCACGGTCCGCCACGAACCCGGCCGCCGGTCGCGGTGCGCCGAGACCCGGGACGCCCACTCGGTGTCGCCGCCCCGGGTCCCGCCGGTGGCGACGTACAGCACGTCCGGGAAGGACTCCAGCCGCCGCTCCGCCTCCACCGACTTCCCCGACCGGGCCCCGCCCAGCACCAGCGTCCGCCGCGACACGTCCGGCACGTCCTCGTAGACCCCCACGATCAGGGTCGAGCCGTCCGGCACCGCCCGCGCCCCGGCCGCCGCGAGCCGCCGCCGCAACTCCGCGCCCGGCGGCACCTCATGGTCCAGGTGGACGGCCACCACGTCGGTCGTCGGCCCCACCGCGCCCACCGCCCGCAGCTTCGCCAGCGCGTCCGGGCGTCCCACCAGATCCGCCAGGACCATGTCGTACCGCTCGGCGGACTCCGATCCCTCCTCCAGACCGGCCGGAGCGCCCCCGGGCGGCAGATACAGCAGCCGCTGCCCGTCCGGGCCGGTCACCGCGTACCCGGTGCCGGGCGCGTCCATCGCCACCGCCCGCACCCGATGCCCCGTCAGCAGCGTCGACTCCTGTCCGTCCGGCACCCGGCCGGGCTGCGGCAGCCCGGCCGGCACCTCCACCGGGGGCCCGTCGTGCGGATGCGTCAGCAGCACCTGCCGCACCCCGCCCAGCGAACGCCCGGCCCGCGCGGCCGCGAACGCCGCACCCGGCGTCAGATCGAGCAGCAGGGCCCCGTCGACGAGCAGCGCGGTGGCCGCCCGCGCCTCCTCCCCGAGCGAGGTCGCGCACACGGCGCAGGAGCAGTCGGGGCGGGGCAGGCCCGCGGGGGCACCGGTACCGAGCAGAGTGACTTCCACGGAGCTGATTTTCGCGCGTCTGACCAGCTCTTGCGCATCCGGCTAGGCTGCACAGCAGAAGCCGGACCAAGATCCGGCTTCTGCTCTGCACGTGGTCACAGCTGGGAGGCGTACATGGCGGCATGGACGTGGCGGTTCGAGAAGGCCGACGGGACGGAGGTCCAACCAGCGGTACAGCCCGAGGAGTTCACCACGCAGGGGGACGCCGAGTCCTGGATCGGGGAAGTGTGGAAGGACCTCCTCGAAGGCGGCGCGGACCAGGTGCGGCTCTTCGAGGACTCCGCCGAGATCTACGGCCCGATGAGCCTGCACGCGAACGAGGCGTAGCCCTCCGTCGGGGTGGTCGCCGCACGGCCACCCCGGCCCTCGCTCACCCGGACGAGTGAAGAACGCCGGTCCGGCTCAGCCGCGCACCCCGCACAGGTGCAGCAGCGCCGCCACCTGGCGGTAGGGGTCGGTCCGCCCGGCCCGCTCCTCGGCGGACAGCAGGTTCTCCCGCTGCCGCGGGTCCTGCGGGATCTCCGCCCCGTCCGCCGCCGTGTCCGTGAAGACCCGCACGCCGTACCAGGCCTGGAGCGGCGCCCCGATGCCGGCCAGCGCGTCGGTCAGCGTCGCCAGCCGGTCCGCCCGGACGTCGAGCCCGAGCCGGTTGCGGTAGGCGGCGGTGTCGAAGGCGCCGAGCGCCCCCGCCCAGTCGCCGGACAGCCCCGGCCGCATGGCCAGCGCGTCCGCGTTGCGCACGAGCAGCGACAGCAGCCCGCCCGGGGCCAGCATCCGCGCCAGCCCCGCGAGCAGCGCGTCCGGCTCCTCGACGTACATGAGCACGCCGTGGCACAGCACCACGTCGAAACTGCCGGGCAGGAAGTGCACCCCGGTGTCCCGGCCGTCGCCCTCGATGATCCGCATCCGCTCCCGGATGCCCTCGGGCTCGCCGCACAGGGCGTCCCGGGCCGCGGCGATCATCGTCGCGTCCCGCTCGAGCCCGGTCACCTGGTGTCCGAGCCGGGCCAGCCGCAGCGCCTGCGTGCCCTGGCCCATCCCCACGTCCAGCACCCGGAGCCGCTGCCCGACCGGGTAGCGGCCCGTTATCTGCTCGTCGAGCTGCCGGGCCACCAGCTCTTGTCGTACGACGTCACGCAGCCCGCCCAGCCTGTTCAGCCAGGCCTCGGCCGCCCCCCCGGAGAAAGCCGCAGTGCTCAGGGCCGTGCTCCGCGCTTGACCTGCGGCTTGGGCAGCCGGAGCCGACGCATCTGCAGGGAGCGCATCAGCGCGTACGCCACCGCGCCCCGCCGGTTCTGGTCGGGGAAGCGCTCGGCGAGCTGCTTGCGCAGCCGGAAGCCCGTCACGAACGAGTCCAGCACGATCAGCACGATCACGACGAGCCACAGGAGCAGCGCGATGGTCTGCAGCGAGCCCACCCGCACCATGCTCAGCACGAGGATGACCACGGCCATCGGCAGGAAGAACTCCGCCACGTTGAACCGGGAGTCGATGAACTCGCGCGCGAACTTGCGGACGGGGCCCTTGTCGCGGACCGGCAGATAGCGCTCGTCCCCGCCGGCCAGCGCCTGGCGCTGCCTGTCCAGCTGGGCGCGGCGCTCGTCGCGCTGGCGCTTGGCGGCGTCCTTGCGGGACATCGAGGTGTTGGCGACGCTGCGGCGCTGGGACTGGGCCTCACTGCGCTTGGGCGTGGGCCTGCCCTTCTTGGCCTGCGGGTCGCGGGGCTGCATGGAGTCGGTCACCACGGCCTTGTCGGCGGGGGCCTTCTCTTCCTTGGCACGGCTACGGAACACAAAACCCAAGGGTAAGCGCTCGCGGGCATGGACCCCAGCCCGGAGGGGAACGATCCGGCAACACCAGTCGTCTGTAGAGGGGACAGACCGGGACAGGTGCGGGAAAGAGGGGGCGCAGGGTGACCGATCGCTCACCCTGAAGGTCACCTACTCCCTACGCCGGAGCAAGGTGCCGGTCAGTCGTCCTTGGGGATGAGCGCATCCGTCCCCGAACAGTGCGTCAATGGATGCAGGGCCCGTACTGTGGGTTCTGTCGCAGAGCTGGAGCTGGACGTCAGAAGGGGGCGCGCGAAGCCCATGAGCGGTGTCATGAAGCGTATGGGGATGATCTTCCGCGCGAAGGCGAACAAGGCCCTTGACCGGGCCGAGGACCCGCGCGAAACCCTCGACTACTCGTACCAGAAGCAGCTGGAGCTCCTGCAGAAGGTCCGCCGCGGCGTCGCCGACGTCGCGACCTCGCGCAAGCGCCTGGAACTCCAGCTGAACCAGCTGCAGTCGCAGTCCTCCAAGCTGGAGGACCAGGGCCGCAAGGCGCTCGCGCTCGGCCGTGAGGACCTCGCCCGCGAGGCGCTCTCCCGCCGCGCGGCCCTCCAGCAGCAGGTCACCGACCTCGAGACGCAGCACTCCACGCTCCAGGGCGAGGAGGAGAAGCTCACCCTCGCGGCCCAGCGCCTCCAGGCCAAGGTGGACGCCTTCCGTACGAAGAAGGAGACCATCAAGGCCACCTACACCGCGGCCCAGGCCCAGACCCGCATCGGGGAGGCCTTCTCCGGCATCTCCGAGGAGATGGGCGACGTCGGCCTGGCCATTCAGCGCGCCGAGGACAAGACCGCCCAGCTCCAGGCCCGCGCGGGCGCCCTCGACGAGCTCATGGCGTCCGGCGCCCTGGACGACCCGACGGGCATCGCGAAGGACGACCTCCAGGCCGAGCTGGACCGGCTCTCCGGTGGTACGGATGTAGAGCTGGAACTGCAGCGCATGAAGGCCGAACTCGCCGGCGGCACCTCTCAGGCCATTGGCTCTGGAGGAGGCAGCCCGTCCGGCCAGCAGGCCATCGAAGGTGGCACGAGCCAGTCGCAGTCCCAGCAGCAGCCGCAGGACACCCCGCGCTTCGACAAGCAGTAGCCCGGCGCCGGGGACCGGAGCCGAGGAGGGCGCATGATCGTACGGATCATGGGGGAGGGCCAGTGGCGACTGGCCGACTCCCATCTCGTCGAACTGAACACGCTGGACGACGAGCTGCTCGCGGAGATGGAGAGCGGCGACGAGGACGGCTTCCACCGCACCCTCGGCGCCCTCCTGGACGCCGTCCGACGCCTCGGCGAACCCCTGCCGGACGAGGCGCTGGAGCCGTCGGAACTGATCCTCCCGGCCCCGGACGCGAGTCTGGCGGAGGTCCGGGAGATGCTGAGCGACGACGGGCTGATCCCGGGCTGACTCCACCCCGGCCGGCTCCTCGGCGAGGGCGGTGCCTCGTCGGGACGGCGGGGTCGGCGCCTCTTACGGGGTCGGCGCCTCTTCAGGACGGCGGGGGCCGGGGACGGCGATCCGCCGCGCCGGTCCCGGAGCGCCGCCCGTCCGGCGATCGAGGACGAGGCCCCCGCGGGGCCGACGACGGGGTCCCGGGGCGCCAGCCCCCCAGCTACGGCGAGGAAAGCGACGGCGACGCAGAAGTGACCCTCCTTTCCCGGGCCGAGTGCCGGCTCAAGGCGCACCCCCTCGCCCTGGACGCGGGCCTGGCCGCGGGCGTGCTGCTCTGCATGCTGGCGGGTTCCTTCGTCGACCCGCACGGCGAGCACGGCGTCAGCTGGAGCATCCGCAGCCCCGACCCGCTCAGCCTGCTGCTGATGACCCTCTCCGCCGTCGCCCTCGTCTTCCGCCGCAGCGCCCCCATGACGGTCCTCGCCCTGACCGGCGCCGCCTCCGTGACCGAATCCGTCACCGGCGACCCCCGGGCCCCCGTGGCCATGTCCGCCGTGATCGCCCTCTTCACCGTCGCCGCCACCACCGACCGCCCCACCACCGTGCGGGCCGGACTGCTCACCATGACGATCCTCACCGGCACGGCCATGCTCGCCGGACCGCTTCCCTGGTACGCCCAGGAGAACCTGGGGATCCTCGCCTGGACCGGTATCGGCGCCACCGCGGGCGACGCGGTCCGCAGCCGCCGGGCCGTCGTCCAGGCCATCCGGGACCGCGCCGAGCGCGCGGAGCGCACCCGGGAGGAGGAGGCCCGCCGCCGGGTCGCCGAGGAGCGCCTGCGCATCGCCCGTGACCTGCACGACGTCGTCGCCCACCACATCGCCCTGGTCAACGTCCAGGCCGGGGTCGCCGCGCACGTCATGGACAAGCGGCCCGACCAGGCCAAGGAGGCCCTCGCGCACGTCCGCGAGGCCAGCCGGTCCGCGCTCAACGAACTGCGGGCCACCGTCGGCCTGCTGCGCCAGTCCGGCGACCCCGAGGCCCCCACCGAGCCCGCGCCCGGCCTGGACCGGCTCGACGAGCTGGCCGGCACCTTCCGCAGCGCCGGCCTCAAGGTCGAGGTGGCCAGGACCGACCACGGCACCACGCTCCCCGCGGCCGTCGACCTGGCCGCCTACCGGGTCATCCAGGAAGCCCTCACCAACGTCCAGAAGCACGCGGGTCCCGCGGCGAAGGCCGAGGTCAGCGTCGTACGCGTAGGGCCCAACATCGAGGTCACGGTCCTCGACAACGGGCAGCCGGAGGACGGGCCCCCGGCGGCCGGCGGCGGCCACGGGCTGCTCGGCATGCGGGAGCGGGTCACCGCCTTGCGCGGCACCCTCACCACCGGTCCCCGCTACGGGGGCGGTTTCCGCGTCCATGCGATCCTGCCGGTCAAGACCCGCACGGCCACCACGGGGGAGAGCGCATGACCATCCGTGTCCTGCTCGCCGACGACCAGGCGCTGCTGCGCAGCGCGTTCCGCGTGCTCGTCGACTCGGAGTCCGACATGGAGGTGGTCGGCGAGGCGTCCGACGGCGCCGAGGCGGTCCGGCTGGCCAAGGAGCAGCGCGCCGACGTCGTCCTGATGGACATCCGCATGCCCGGCACGGACGGTCTCGCCGCGACCCGGCTGATCAGCGCCGATCCGTCCCTCGCGCACGTCAGGGTGGTCATCCTGACGACGTTCGAGGTCGACGACTACGTGGTGCAGTCGCTGCGGGCCGGCGCCTCCGGCTTCCTCGGCAAGGGCAGCGAGCCGGAGGAGCTGCTGAGCGCCATACGGGTCGCCGCCGGCGGGGAGGCACTGCTCTCGCCGACCGCCACCAAGGGCCTGATCGCGCGCTTCCTGGCGCAGGGCGGCGCGGCGGACGACGGCGACCCGGCCCGCTCCGCCCGGCTGGACGCCCTCACCGTGCGCGAGCGCGAGGTCCTCGTCCAGGTCGCGGGCGGCCACTCCAACGACGAGATCGCCGAGCGCCTGGAGGTCAGCCCGCTCACCGTGAAGACGCACGTCAACCGGGCCATGGCCAAGCTGGGCGCGCGCGACCGGGCCCAGCTCGTGGTGATCGCGTACGAGTCGGGACTGGTACGTCCGAGGGTGGACTGAGCCCGGTCCCGCCGTACTGCGCCCGGAGTAGGCGCGGGATAAGCAACTGGACCTGGAGCGTACGGATCGCCCCACCGGTATGGCTCAGGGTGAAGAGGCCACACGTGCCCCACGTGAGACAGGTGCACCACGTGTCACACGTGTCACGCACCCGTCATGCCTGGCACCGCTTCTGCCGCTCACAGAGACGAGACCCGTACCCATGTCCTGGCTGTCCCGCTTCAGCCTCGCGCAACGGGCCCTGATAGGCCTCATGTCCATCGTCGCGATCGCCTTCGGCGCGATCGCGATCCCGCAACTGAAACAGCAGCTCCTGCCCACCATCGAACTCCCGATGGTCTCCGTCCTCGCGCCCTACCAGGGCGCCTCCCCGGACGTCGTCGAGAAGCAGGTCGTCGAGCCGATCGAGGACAACCTCGAAGGGGTCGACGGCATCACCGGCGTCACCTCCACGGCGAGCGAGGGCAACGCCGTGATCGTGGCGTCGTTCGACTACGGCAACGACACCGAGCAGCTCGTCGCCGATGTCCAGCAGGCCGTGAACCGGGCCCGCGTCCGCCTCCCCGACGCCGTGGACCCGCAGGTCGTCGCCGGTTCCACCGACGACATGCCGACCGTCGTCCTCGCCGTCACCTCCGACCGCGACCAGCAGGCGCTCGCCGACCAGCTCGACCGCGGCGTCGTCCCGGCGCTGCGCGACATCGACGGCGTCGGCCAGGTCACCGTCACCGGCGTCCGGGACCTGCAGGTCTCCGTCACCCCGGACGACGCGAAGCTGGCGAAGGCCGGGCTGACCACGCAGTCCCTCGCCCAGGCGCTCCAGGCGGGCGGCGCGACCGTCCCGGCCGGCTCCTTCGACGAGGCGGGCAGCAACCGCACCGTCCGGGTCGGCGGCGGCTACACGTCCGTCGCGCAGATCGAGGACCTGCGGATCCCGGGACTCGCCGGCGGGAAGCCGGTCCGCCTCGGTGACGTGGCCGCGGTGCGGCAGGAGGAGGCCCCGGCCGACTCCCTCACCCGCACCGACGGCAAGCCCAGCCTCGCCGTGATGGTCACCATGGACCACGACGGCAGCGCGGTCGCGATCTCCGACGCCGTCGACGCCATGCTGGCCGACCTGCGCCGGGACCTCGGCTCGGGCGCGACGATCACCGTCGTCAGCGACAGCGGTCCGGCCGTCGCGAAGGCCATCGAGGGCCTGACCACGGAAGGCGCCCTCGGTCTGCTCTTCGCCGTCCTCGTCATCCTGGTCTTCCTGGCGTCGATCCGCTCGACGCTGGTGACGGCGGTCAGCATCCCGCTCTCCGTGGTGCTGGCGCTGATCGTCCTGTGGACGCGGGACCTCTCGCTGAACATGCTGACGCTGGGCGCGCTGACCATCGCGATCGGCCGGGTCGTCGACGACTCGATCGTCGTCCTGGAGAACATCAAGCGCCACCTCGGCTACGGCGAGGAGCGGCAGGCCGCGATCATCACGGCGGTGCGCGAGGTGGCCGGCGCGGTCACCTCCTCCACCCTCACCACCGTCGCCGTGTTCCTGCCCATCGGCCTGGTCGGCGGCATGGTGGGCGCCCTGTTCGGCGCGTTCTCCCTCACCGTGACGGCGGCCCTGCTGGCCTCCCTGCTGGTCTCGCTGACGGTCGTCCCCGTCCTGTCGTACTGGTTCCTGCGCGCTCCCAAGGGCACCCCCGAGGACGCCGAGGAAGCCCGTCGCGCGGCCGAGGAGAAGGAGGCGAAGAGCCGCCTCCAGCGCCTCTACGTCCCCGTCCTGCGCTTCGCCACCCGGCGCCGCCTCACCAGCGTGGCGATCGCGGGCGTCGTCCTGATCGTCACCTTCGCCATGGCGCCCCTGCTGAAGACCAACTTCTTCGACCAGGGCGAGCAGCAGGTCCTGACGGTCAAGCAGGAGCTGAAGCCGGGCGCGAGCCTGGCCGCGACCGACGCCCAGGCGAAGAAGGTCGAGCGACTGCTCGCCGGCACCGAGGGCGTGAAGGACTACCAGGTCACCGTCGGCTCCTCCGGCTTCATGGCCGCCTTCGGCGGCGGCACCGACACCAACCAGGCCTCCTACCAGGTGATGCTCGAGGACTCCGCGTCCTACCAGGACGTCCAGAAGCGGGTCGAGGACGGGCTGAAGAAGCTCGACGGCATCGGCACGACCACCGTCGCCGCCGGTGACGGCTTCGGCAGCCAGGACCTGAGCGTCGTCGTGAAGGCGGCCGACGCGGAGGTGCTGCGCACGGCCGCCGAGCAGGTCCGCGAGGCCGTGGCCGGCCTCGACGACGTCACGGACGTGACCAGCGACCTCTCGCAGAGCGTGCCGCGCATCTCGGTCAAGGCGAACGCCGAGGCCGCCGCGGCCGGCTTCGACGACCGGACGCTGGGCGCGGCCGTCGCGCAGGCGGTCCGCGGGACGACGGCCGCGACGGCGGTCCTGGACGACACCGAACGCGATGTCGTCATCACCCCCGCGAAGCCCGCCGCGACGCTCGCCCAGCTCGAGGACCTGCGCCTGGGCGCGGTGAAGCTCGGTGACATCGCCACCGTGGAACTGGTCGACGGCCCGGTCTCGATGACCCGCATCGACGGCAGGCGGGCGGCCACCGTCACCGCGAAGCCGACCGGCGACAACACCGGCGCGGTGAGCGCCGACCTCACCTCGAAGCTCGACGCGCTGAAGCTCCCGGCGGGCGCCACGGCCGAGATCGGCGGGGTCTCGCAGGACCAGGACGACGCGTTCAAGAACCTCGCCCTGGCGATGCTCGCGGCGATCGCGATCGTCTTCATGCTGCTGGTGGCGACCTTCCGGTCCCTGGTCCAGCCGCTGATCCTGCTGGTCTCCATCCCCTTCGCGGCGACCGGCGCGATCGGCCTGCTGCTCATCACCGGCACCCCGATGGGCGTCCCGGCGATGATCGGCATGCTGATGCTCATCGGCATCGTGGTGACCAACGCGATCGTCCTCATCGACCTCGTCAACCAGTACCGCAAGCAGGGGTACGGCGTCGTCGAGGCCGTGGTCGAGGGCGGCCGGCACCGGCTGCGCCCCATCCTCATGACGGCGCTGGCGACCATCTTCGCCCTGCTCCCGATGGCCCTCGGCGTCACCGGCGAGGGCGGCTTCATCGCCCAGCCGCTGGCGGTGGTCGTGATCGGCGGCCTGATCACCTCGACCCTGCTCACCCTGCTGCTCGTCCCGACGCTGTACGCGATGCTCGAACTCCGCAAGGAGCGCCGGGCGGCGAAGCGCGCCGCGAAGCGGCGACCGGCCCGAGCCGACAGGACCCCGGAACCGGCCGGGGTCTGACACCGCCGCGCCGAACTCCCTTCCCCCGTACGGGTTACCTATCCTGTGAGCACGCACAGCACGCGCTGCTCGACGGGGGAAGGGGACCGGGGCGTTGCCACTGCACAAGGACGACCCGAAGGCGCTCGGCGGATACCGCATCGTCGACCGGATCGGATCCGGCGGCATGGGCGTCGTCTATCTGGGCCGGTCCCGTTCGGGGCGTGAGGTCGCCGTCAAGGTGGTGCACGCCCAGTACGCGGAGAACAAGGTCTTCCGGGCCCGGTTCCGGCAGGAGATCGACGCCGTCCGCAAGGTGAGCGGCGCCTTCACCGCCCCGGTCGTGGACGCCGACGCGGAGGCCGTACGGCCCTGGATGGCCACCCAGTACGTGCCCGGACCCGCGCTCTCCGACCGGATCCGGGGCACCGGCCCGCTGAAGGGGGCGGAGCTGCGCCGGCTGGCCCTCGGGCTGGTGGAGGCACTGCGGGACATCCACCGGGCCGGGGTCGTCCACCGCGACCTCAAGCCCTCCAACGTGCTGATGGCCGGGGACGGACCCCGGGTCATCGACTTCGGCATCTCCCGGGCCGCCGAGAACCAGACCCTCACCGAGACCGGCCACGCGATCGGCACCCCGCCCTTCATGTCACCGGAGCAGTTCAAGGACGCCCGGTCGGTCGGCCCCGCCTCGGACGTCTTCTCCCTCGGCGCGCTGCTGGTGTTCGCCGCGACCGGCCGCGGCCCCTTCGACGCGGACAGCCCCTACCTGACGGCGTGGCGGGTGATGCACGAGGAACCGAAGGTGGACACGGTCGCCGAACCGCTGCGCGCGGTGCTGACCCGCTGCCTGGCCAAGGACGCCGACGACCGGCCCGGACTGGACGAGCTGGCCGGGGAGTTCGCCCTGGCGCTGCCCGAACCCGCGGCGGACGACATGGAGACGGTGACCCTGCGGCTGCCGCCCGCGCCGGCGGCGGACGAGGAACCGGAACCCGCCGTCGCCGCGCCCCGCCCGGGCCGGCGCTCCCGGCTGCGCCGGTGGCCGGTCCTGGCGGGGGTGGCGGGTGTCCTGGCCGTGGCGGTCACCGGCTACTTCCTCTTCGACCCGTTCCGGCGCGGGGACGAGGACGCGGCGTCCGGCGCCACCGCCCCGAGCACCTCCCGCTGGGATCCCCTGCCCGCCGGCTGGAAGCCGTGGCGGACCTCGGTCTACGGGTCCGCGCTCTCCGGCGTGACCCGGCCGATGAACGGCGACGGGAGTTCGTACGGCACCACGCTGTCCTGCGCGACGGGCGAGGACGCCCTGTACTGCGGGGGCAACGGGGTCCTGCCCGTCCGCGTCGACGGGACCACCGGCCGGCTCGCCTGGCGCGCGGATTCCGTGCCCTCGGGAGTGCCGCGGGAGGAGTACGACAGCACGGTCCTCGGGGAGCACGACGGTGTGCTGCTGGTCGGACAGTCGGTCGTGAGCAGCACCGGCGACGACACGGTGATCAAGGTCGTGGCCCTCGATTCGGACACCGGTGAGCGGCTCTGGTCGCGTCCCATGGACAGCCGGGCCGTCCAGCCCGCCGTGGTCGGTGATCTGCTGCTGACCCCGGACGGCAAGCGCGTGACGGCCCGCGACCCGCGCGACGGAACCGCCCGCTGGACCACGGACCTGCCCGCGGGGCCGACCTATTCCTGTGAGTTCCACGACATCGGCGGCCTCCCCTACGCGGGCTGCGGCGACGCGGGCTCACCGTCGCGCACCGTGTTCTACGCCGTTGACCCGGCCGACGGCACGACCCGGAAGGTGAGCGTGCCGGACGGCGACCTGGACCATGTCGGTGACGTCGACGGCGACCTGGTCTTCCTGGCGTTCAGCGGACGGGACGAGCCGATGTCCGGGGACGCGACGTACACCGAGGTCCTGCTGATCGACCCGGACACGGGGGCCGTACGGCGGAAGAACCTGCCGAGCAGCCCACGGGGCCAGGCCGCGGTGATCGGCGGCGTGCTCTGTTTCGCCGCCTCCAGCGGCCTCGTGACCGCGCACGACCCCGGGACGGGCAAGCGGCTGTGGGCCACCTCGACCACTCTTCAGCAGCCCGGCAGGCCCGTCCCCGACGCGCGGGGCCGCACCCTGTTCGCGGCCAGCGCCTCCGGGCGGGTGGCCGCGCTCGACACGGCGACGGGACGGCTGCTGTGGGAGTCCCCGGCGCGGGCCGAGCAGGTCTTCCCGACGAGTTTCCACACGGCGCGGGTGTTCCGCGACGAGGGCGCCCTGGTGGTGCTCGCCCCCGACGGCACGGTCTTCACGCTGGACCCGGCCCACCCCGACCGGGCGCCGCTGCCGGGGTGACCCGGCCTCACGGCGCCCGGTCGGGGTGGGGCCGGGGCGGCACGGTTACGGCAGCGCCAGCATGCGCTCGAGGGCCAGCTTCGCGAACTTCTCGGTCTCCCGGTCGACCTCGATCCGGTTGACCAGCTTGCCCTCGGCGAGGGACTCCAGGGTCCAGACCAGGTGGGGGAGGTCGATCCGGTTCATCGTCGAGCAGAAGCAGACCGTCTTGTCGAGGAAGACGATCTCCTTGCCCTCGGGCGCGAAACGGTTCGCCAGCCGGCGCACCAGGTTCAGCTCCGTGCCGATGGCCCACTTCGAGCCGGCCGGGGCCGCCTCCAGCGCCTTGATGATGTACTCGGTGGAGCCGACGTAGTCCGCCGCGGCCACGACCTCGTGCCGGCACTCGGGGTGCACGAGCACGTTCACGCCGGGGATCCGGGCGCGGACGTCCTCGACCGACTCCAGGCTGAAGCGGCCGTGCACCGAGCAGTGGCCCCGCCACAGGATCATCTTCGCGTCCCGCAACTGCTCGGCGGTCAGCCCGCCGTTCGGCTTGTGCGGGTTGTACAGGACGCAGTCCTCCAGGGAGAGACCCATGTCCCGCACGGCGGTGTTGCGGCCGAGGTGCTGGTCGGGCAGGAACAGCACCTTCTCGCCCTGCTCGAAGGCCCACTCCAGGGCCCGCTGGGCGTTGGACGACGTGCAGATCGTGCCGCCGTGCTTGCCCGTGAACGCCTTGATGTCGGCGGACGAGTTCATGTACGAGACGGGCACGACCTGCTCGGCTATGCCGGCCTCGGTCAGCACGTCCCAGCACTCGGCGACCTGCTCGGCGGTGGCCATGTCGGCCATCGAGCACCCGGCGGCGAGGTCGGGGAGGACCACCTTCTGGTCGTCGGACGTCAGGATGTCCGCGGACTCGGCCATGAAGTGCACACCGCAGAACACGATGTACTCGGCCTCCGGGCGGGCGGCCGCGTCCTTGGCCAGCTTGAAGGAGTCGCCCGTGACGTCGGCGAACTGGATCACCTCGTCGCGCTGGTAGTGGTGGCCGAGCACGAAGACCTTGTCACCGAGCTTCTCCTTGGCGGCCCGGGCGCGCTCGACCAGGTCTGGGTCGGAGGGCGAGGGCAGGTCGCCGGGGCACTCGACGCCCCGCTCGCTCTTCGGGTCGGCCTCACGGCCGAGCAGCAACAGGGCGAGCGGAGACGGCTGTACGTCGAGCTCCGTGGTCTGGGCGGTGGTCACGGCACGCACCCTTTCTACTTTTCGTCGATCTGACGTTATCTATCATAACCCGCTTCACGTCACTTTGACGATGGTCATCGCGTCGATGTGACGTGAATCCCGCGCCCCGGCCGGCGCCGCTCCGGAGGCCGCTGTCCGCCGCACCGCGCGTGTGCCACCATGAAAGGCAAGAAGAGGAAAGAAGTGGAAACACGGCTCCTCGGCCCGGAATGAATCCGGGGCCCCGACGGTTGGAAACGTCGGCAAGCAGTCTCCGTACAACCCGGGAGAGATGTAGATGTCCGTATCGGACGAGAAGACCACTGTCAGCGACGGCATCCTCCTGTCCGACGCCGCCGCGGCGAAGGTCAAGGCCCTGCTCGACCAGGAAGGCCGCGAGGACCTGGCGCTGCGCGTCGCCGTTCAGCCCGGCGGCTGCTCCGGCCTGCGCTACCAGCTCTTCTTCGACGAGCGTTCGCTCGACGGTGACGTGGTGAAGGACTTCGACGGCGTCAAGGTCGTCACCGACCGCATGAGCGCCCCGTACCTGGGCGGCGCCTCCATCGACTTCGTCGACACCATCGAGAAGCAGGGCTTCACGATCGACAACCCGAACGCGACGGGCTCCTGCGCCTGCGGCGACTCCTTCAGCTAGGTCGCCCGTTCGCCCCGCTGAACGCCACGAAGGCGGCGGCCCCCTCCGAGGGGGCCGCCGCCTTCGCGTCGGCGCCGCGTGGACCGCGCGGCGCTACTGTGCGTCCGGCAGCCGCGCGCCCGCCTTCTCCAGCGGGATCGCGGCGCCGTCCGAGCCGACGACCTTCCGGCTGCCCAGCGACGCGTCCAGGTGCACCGTCCGGTGGTACACCTTGGCGATCAGGATGCAGACCTTGTCCTTCCAGGGCGTCTCGGTCACGGTGACCTTCACCTCGGCGCCGCTCTCGGCCGCCGTGGGCTCGTAGTCGCCGCACACCCCTCCGGTGAAGCTCACGACCAGGTCGTCGCCCTCGGCGGTGTAGCCGTCCACCTGCACGTCCCGCGTCCCCGAGGAGGCGCTCGGCGTCGGCGTGGGGGCGGCGGCGGACTTCAGATACGCCGGTTCGACGGCCGGCTGCGTCACCGTGTAGCCGCCCGCGACCCCCGAGGCCCGCACGTCGAACAGCCAGGACGGCACGAGCACCTGCCGTCCGCCCGAGGTGTGCGGGGCGAGTCCGAGCACCGCGTTCTCGACGGTCGCCGTCTGCCCCTGGGGAGCCGTCGTGGACGAACCGCACGGGCTCTCCAGCCGGTCCTTCAGCGGCACCGGACTGGCACAGCCGCCGATGCCCATCCGGTGGTCGGCGCCCGGCGCCGCGTTCAGCGCGTCCAGCGCCTCCCGCGCGCTCAGCAAGGGGTACGTGTCGCCCTTGACCGGCGTCTCCAGCTGCCCGTTCCCGGCGACCACCGCGCCCTGGGCGTCGACGCTGATCCCGGTGGCCCACCCGTAGGTGGGCAGCTCCCCGAGGACGGGGTCGGCGTTGACCACCCGCTGGCTGCCCATGACCTGACTCGCGTCCACCTGGGCGCCGCCCTGCCCGAGCGCCTTCAGGACCGGCGCCGCCGCCTTCTTCGCGGCCGCCTCGCTCGGCGGGGCGGCGGACGCGTCCGGGGGAGTCGCGGCGCACTTGTCGGAGCCGGCCGTGCAGTTGTCGGTGCCCGGCGTGAACCGGGTGAACGTCCACATCCCCGGCGCCTGCCGGTTCACCCGCAGCACCGGACCCGAGCCGTCGTTCCCGGCGCCGACCTTCCAGGCCTCCCCGTCGACGACCGGCGTCCCCTCGGCCCCCAGCGCCTTCGCCAGCCGGGCCACCTCGTCCTTCGTCACCTCGCCCTTCGCCCAGTACACGGGCGCGGAGCCGGGACCGTCGGGAAGGGGGCCGGCGGCCGTGTAGGTCACCCCGTAGGGGTTCGGCTCACCGGGTGCGATGCCGTTCGTACCGCCCTCGGGGGTGCCCGTACCGGTACCCGTACCCCCTGGGTGGTCGTCCAGGAGGAGCGCCCCGGGCGTGGCGTCCGCCGACGGCGACCCGGAGCCGGCGGCCCCACCGGAGCCGCCGATCGCGTGGGAGGTCAGATAGGCCCCGCCCGCGCCCACCAGCAGCACGGCGGCCGCGACGGAGGCGATGAGGACGGGGGAGCGGCGCCGCGGACCGGCCGGAGGCGCGTCGTGGCCCCCCGGCCCGACGACGTGCTCGTCCGCGTCGGAGTCACGATCGCCTGCCGCCCCCGAGGCGGCAGCCTCACGGCCGACGCCGGTGCCGGTGTCGCCGGTGACTGTGCCGGTGTCCGGAGCGCCGGTGTCCGTGTCAGCGGCGGCGCCGGTGTCCGGAATGTCGGCGTCCGTGGGGGAGTCGGCCTCGAAGGCGGCAGGGGTACCGGCCTCGGCCCCTGAGCGGAGGTGAGCGTCCGGAGGACCGGCCTCGGCGCCCGGGGCGCCGGACTCCTCCACCGGGCCGTCCTCGGCCCGCGCCTGCCGGGCGTCGGTCTTCCGGAGGTCGGCCTTCCGGGCCTGTGTCTCCTCGGCCTCGGCCGTCCCCGCACCCGCCTCCGCAGCCGTCTCCTCCGGCTCGCGCGCGGCGTCGTCGTCTTCGGGTCGCTCGGTGTTCACCGCATCGCTCCTTCGGCTGCCCTGCTGTCGTACCCCACATCCCCCTTACGGGGGACGGCGATGGGACGCGACGGGGGAGCGCACGGTTCCCTCCCGAGCGCCCTGCGAAGGAAATCGAGGGATTACCCCTAGTTGCCGTAGTCCGGCATCGCCTCCAGGAGCCGCGCCGATGCCGCCGGAACGGTCACGCCGAGGATGAGTGACGGCGAGACCGGACGGGAAGCGATCTTCTCCGGGGCCGCCCAGTGCCGGGCCATCCGGGCGCCGTCGCCCCGCAGCGACGCCAGGTCGCCGTCGAGGTCGGCCGGAGCGGGGGCGTGGACCTTGAGGTTCGTCATAGCCGAACCGTATGCACGACGGAGCCCGCGAAGAAAGATCTACTATCGGGTAGTTTCGGCTGCTTCAGTGGCGCGGACCGACCGGGTAGCGTGAACTGTCAATCCCCCTCCCCTCAGGAGAGTCCACGCCGTGCGCATCGCAGTCACCGGCTCCATCGCCACCGACCACCTCATGACGTTCCCCGGCCGCTTCGCCGACCAGCTCGTCGCGGACCAGCTGCACACGGTCTCGCTCTCCTTCCTGGTCGACAACCTGGACGTGCGCCGGGGCGGCGTGGGCGCGAACATCGCCTTCGGCATGGGCCAGCTGGGGACCGACCCGATCCTGGTCGGCGCCGCGGGCGCGGACTTCGACGAGTACCGGGCCTGGCTCGACCGGCACGGCGTCGACACCGGGTCGGTCCGCATCTCCGAGACCCTGCACACGGCCCGCTTCGTGTGCACCACCGACGCCGACCACAACCAGATCGGCTCCTTCTACACCGGCGCGATGAGCGAGGCCCGCCTCATCGAGCTGAAGACCGTCGCCGACCGCGTGGGCGGCCTGGACCTGGTCCTGATCGGCGCCGACGACCCGGAGGCGATGCTCCGCCACACGGAGGAGTGCCGTACCCGCTCCATCCCCTTCGCGGCCGACTTCTCCCAGCAGATCGCCCGGATGAACGGCGACGAGATCCGGATACTGCTGGAGGGCGCGACGTACCTGTTCTCCAACGAGTACGAGAAGGGCCTCATCGAGTCCAAGACGGGCTGGTCGGACGCCGAGATCCTCTCCAAGGTCGGCCATCGCGTCACCACCCTCGGCTCGCGCGGTGTGCGGATCGAGCAGGCCGGCGAGGACCCGATCGAGGTCGGCTGCCCGGAGGAGGAGGCCAAGGTCGAGCCCACGGGCGTCGGCGACGCCTTCCGTGCCGGCTTCCTCTCCGGCCTGGCCTGGGGCGTCTCCCACGAGCGGGCCGCGCAGATCGGCTGCATGCTCGCCACCCTCGTGATCGAGACGGTCGGCACCCAGGAGTACCAGCTGCGCCGCGCCCACTTCATGGACCGCTTCACCAAGGCCTACGGCGACGAGGCCGCCACCGAGGTCCGCAAGCACCTGGCCTGATTCAGGACAGCCGGCGGACCACATAGGCCGAGCCCCGGTCCGCCGGCTCCTCCCCGACGTACTCCTGCTCCCGCATCTCGCACCAGGCGGGAATGTCCAGCCGGGCCGCCTCGTCGTCGGACAGCACCCGCACCGTGCCCCCCACCGGCACCTCCCCGATGACCTTCGCCAGCTCGATGACGGGGATCGGGCACCGTTTGCCCAGCGCGTCCACGACGAGCTCGTCACCGCGCACCGCGGCGCCGCTCGCCGGAGCGGGCGCCCCGAGCTTCTCCCGCACCCCCGCCACCGCCCCCGGCAGGACGGCGAGGAACCGCTCGACGTCCTCCTCGGCGGCCCCGGCCGGCAGCGAGACCCGCACGTTCCCCTCACTGAGCACCCCCATCGCCCTCAGCACGTGGCTGGGCGTCAGCGTGCTGCTGGTGCAGGACGACCCGGAGGACACGGAGAACCCCTCCCGGTCCAACTCGTGCAGCAGCGTCTCCCCGTCGACGTAGAGACAGGAGAAGGTGACGATCCCCGGCAGCCGCCGCAGCGGGTCCCCGACCACCTCCACATCGGGTACGGCGTCCGCCACTCTGGCCCGGATCCGCGCCGTCAGCGCCCGCAGCCGCGCCGCCTCGGCCGCCGCCTCCGCCCGCACCGCACGCAGCGAGGCCGCCGCGGCCACGATCGCCGGAAGGTTCTCGAACCCGGCCGCCCGGCCCGACTCCCGCTCGTCCACCGGCCCTTGGGCGGCGAACCGCACGCCCTTGCGCACCGCGAGGAGCCCCACCCCGGACGGCCCGCCCCACTTGTGCGCGCTCGCCGCCAGCAGCGACCACGGCCCCTCCACCGGCCCCCAGCCGAGCGACTGCGCCGCGTCCACCAGCAGCGGCACCCCCGTCTCCCGGCAGAGCTCGGCCACGGCCGCCACCGGCTGCTCGGTGCCGACCTCGTGGTTGGCCGACTGGAGACAGGCGAGCGCGCTGTCCGGGCGCAGGGCATCGGCGTACGACTCGACGGCGACCGCGCCGGTCCGGGCCACCGGGACCCGGGTCACCGTCCCGCCCTCCGCCTCGAACGCCTCGGCCGAATGGAGTACCGAGGAGTGTTCGACGGCTGACACGATCAGGTGACGTCCGATCCGCCGACGCCCGGCCAGCGCGCCCGCGATCCCGGTGTGGACGGCCCGCGTTCCCGAAGAGGCGAAGACCAGTTCGTCCGGTCGGCACCCCACCGCCTCGGCGGCCGCCTCCCGGGCGGCGTCGAGCAGCATCCGCGCCCGCCGCCCCTCCCGGTACAGGCGCGCGGGATCGGCCCACCCCTCGTCGAGAGAGGCCAACAGCGCCTGGCGGGCGACGGGGTGCAGGGGAGCGGCCGAGGCGGCGTCGAAGTAGGACACGCCTCCACCGTAGAACGTGGGCCGGCCGTCCGGCGGGGCGGGGAACTGCGCGAACGGCCCCCACCTGCCCGCAGTCGCCACACAACCCGCATTGACGACCTATTAGGCGCCCGTCCCCACCCCTTCGGGGTGACCCGCGGCGCGTATGCCACCCTCCCCGCGAACCCCCGGAGGGCGTCGGCTAGGGTTTGGTCCGCATAAACATCCAAACCCCTGCCCGACGCAGGGCGGCGACCGACCCGCGAGAAGGCAGGCCGCAGCCAACCGCGCGGGCGAGACTCTCGGGAAGGCGCTACGTGAGTCCCAACGGCTCCGACCGCTCGCCGCGGCGCCCGATGCGGCGGAAGCTGCTCCAGGCAATGACCGCGGGCCTGGTCCTGGCGACCGCCACCGGTTGCACATACAAGGACTTCCCCCGCCTTGGTATGCCCACCCCGGTCACAGAAGAGGCTCCGCGGATCCTCTCCCTGTGGCAGGGATCCTGGGCAGCCGCGCTGGCCACCGGCGTGCTGGTGTGGGGCCTGATCCTGTGGAGTGCTTTCTTCCACCGGCGCAGCCGCACAAAGGTCGAAGTTCCTCCGCAGACCCGGTACAACATGCCCATCGAGGCGCTGTACACGGTGGTTCCGATCATCATCGTCTCGGTGCTGTTCTACTTCACGGCCCGTGACGAGTCGAAGCTGCTCAGCCTCGACAAGAAGCCCGACGTCACGGTGAACGTGGTCGGCTTCCAGTGGAGCTGGTGCTTCAACTACATCGAGAACGTCGACGGTTCCGACGGGGACGCGAAGACCGACAAGAACCTGGCCGCGATCCCGGACCGGTTCAAGACGGACTTCCCCGACAACGCCGGCGGCGTCTACACCTGCGGTACTCCCGGTGAGCGGAACCCGCAGACCAACAACCCCGGCCCGACCCTCTGGCTCCCTGAGGGCAAGACGGTCCGGTTCGTCCTCACCTCGCGTGACGTCATCCACTCCTTCTGGGTGGTGCCGTTCCTGATGAAGCAGGACGTCATCCCGGGCCACACCAACTCCTTCCAGGTGACTCCCAACAAGGAGGGCACCTACCTGGGCAAGTGCGCCGAGCTCTGCGGCGTCGACCACTCCCGGATGCTCTTCAACGTGAAGGTCGTCTCCCAGGAGCGCTACGAGCAGCACCTCAAGGACCTCGTGAAGAAGGGGCAGACCGGTTACGTTCCCGCGGGCATCGAGCAGACGAGCCACGAGAAGAACCGGGAGACGAACAACCTGTGAGCATCCTCAACGAACCCCAGGGTGCCTCCGCAGCTGAGGACGCGTACGAGAACGAGCTGCCGGTCAGGCGCAAGCAGCCCGGCAACGTCGTGGTGAAGTGGCTGACGACCACCGACCACAAGACCATCGGTACGTTGTACCTGGTCACGTCGTTCGCGTTCTTCTGCATCGGTGGCGTCATGGCGCTCCTCATGCGCGCCGAGCTCGCCCGTCCGGGCCTGCAGATCATGTCGAACGAGCAGTTCAACCAAGCGTTCACGATGCACGGCACGATCATGCTGCTGATGTTCGCGACGCCGCTGTTCGCCGGCTTCACGAACTGGATCATGCCGCTCCAGATCGGCGCGCCGGACGTGGCCTTCCCGCGGCTGAACATGTTCGCCTACTGGCTGTACCTGTTCGGCTCGCTCATCGCCGTCGCCGGTTTCCTCACCCCGCAGGGTGCGGCCGACTTCGGCTGGTTCGCCTACGCCCCGCTGTCGGACGCGGTCCGCAGCCCGGGCATCGGCGCCGACATGTGGATCATGGGTCTGGCCTTCTCCGGCTTCGGCACGATCCTCGGCTCGGTCAACTTCATCACCACGATCATCTGCATGCGCGCGCCCGGCATGACGATGTTCCGGATGCCGATCTTCACGTGGAACGTCCTGCTGACCGGTGTCCTGGTCCTGCTGGCCTTCCCGGTCCTCGCGGCCGCGCTGTTCGCCCTGGAGGCGGACCGCAAGTTCGGCGCCCATGTCTTCGACGCGGCCAACGGCGGCGCGTTGCTGTGGCAGCACCTCTTCTGGTTCTTCGGCCATCCAGAGGTGTACATCATCGCCTTGCCGTTCTTCGGCATCATTTCCGAAGTGATCCCGGTGTTCTCCCGCAAGCCGATGTTCGGCTACATGGGCCTGATCGCCGCGACCATCTCGATCGCCGGTCTCTCCGTGACGGTGTGGGCGCACCACATGTACGTCACCGGCGGGGTGCTGCTGCCGTTCTTCTCCTTCATGACGTTCCTCATCGCCGTGCCCACGGGCGTGAAGTTCTTCAACTGGATCGGAACGATGTGGAAGGGCTCGCTGTCCTTCGAGACACCGATGCTCTGGGCGACGGGCTTCCTCATCACCTTCACCTTCGGCGGTCTGACCGGCGTCATCCTGGCCTCGCCGCCGATGGACTTCCACGTGTCGGACTCGTACTTCGTGGTGGCGCACTTCCACTACGTCGTCTTCGGCACCGTCGTCTTCGCGATGTTCTCCGGCTTCCACTTCTGGTGGCCGAAGTTCACCGGCAAGATGCTCGACGAGCGCCTGGGCAAGATCACCTTCTGGACGCTGTTCGTCGGCTTCCACGGCACCTTCCTGGTCCAGCACTGGCTGGGCGCCGAGGGCATGCCGCGCCGGTACGCCGACTACCTGGCGGCCGACGGGTTCACCGCCCTGAACACGATCTCGACGATCAGCTCCTTCATCCTCGGCCTGTCCGTCCTGCCGTTCTTCTACAACGTGTGGAAGACCGCCAAGTACGGCAAGCCGGTCGGCGTCGACGACCCGTGGGGCTACGGCCGCTCCCTGGAGTGGGCCACCTCCTGCCCGCCGCCGCGCCACAACTTCCTCACCCTGCCGCGGATCCGCAGCGAATCCCCGGCGTTCGACCTGCACCACCCCGAGATCGCCGCGCTCGAGCAGCTGGAGCACGCCGGCCACGGTGCCAGTGCCATCTCGGGCAGCAAGGAGGCCGGCAAGTGAAGATCCAGGGCAAGATGTTCGTCTGGCTGAGCGTCTTCGTCCTCGTCATGGCGATCGTCTATGGCGTGTGGTCGAAGGAGCCGGCCGGTACCACGGCCCTCTTCCTGGCCTTCGGCCTGTGCATCATGATCGGCTTCTACCTGGGCTTCACCGCCCGGCGGGTCGACGCGGGCGCGCAGGACAACAAGGAGGCGGACGTCGCGGACGACGCCGGCGAGCTGGGCTTCTTCAGCCCGCACAGCTGGCAGCCGCTGTCGCTGGGCATCGGCGGCGCCCTGGCCTTCCTGGGGGTCGCCGTGGGCTGGTGGCTGCTGTACTTCTCGCTGCCGCTGATCCTCATCGGTCTGTGGGGCTGGGTCTTCGAGTACTACCGCGGTGAGAACCGCACCCAGTAGCACGCGCCGGACACAGGCTGAGCCCGGACACTCCGTCAGGAGGGTCCGGGCTCACGCTTTTGCCGCAACGGTGATCCTCCGTCCGTGTCACTCAGCGCGCCGCGCCCGACGCGGCTCCCTAGCGTGAAGCCATGAGCCACGAACCCCGCCCTCGCACCGTCGCGGGCTGCACCCTGCTGGTGATCGCCCTGGGCGCGGTCGCAAGCGCCTGCGGCTCCGACGGCAACCCGCTCTCCGCGCGCCCCTACGACGCGACGGACCAGATCTCCTTCGGAAACCTCGGCGGCGACGGGAAGAAGTCCGACCCGGACAAGCCCCTCGAGGTCACCGCGGAGGACGACGACCGCATCACCGACGTCACCGCCGTGGACGGCACAGGCCGCTACGTGGCGGGTGAACTCGCCGCCGACGGCAGCCGCTGGCACAGCACCGAACCGCTGGCCGCCAACGCCCACTACACGGTCCGCGTGAGCACCGAGGACGACGACGGCGCCCCCGGCCGCCGGGTGCTCACCTTCGACACCGGCAAGCCCACCTCGAAGAAGCGCCTGGGGGTCGAGTTCGGCCCCGAGGCGGGGGAGTACGGCGTCGGCCAGCCCATCACCGCCAAGCTGGACCAGCCCGTCAAGGACCCCGCCCAGCGGGCCGTCGTCGAACGCGCCCTCAAGGTCGACTCGACACCGTCCGTGCAGGGCGGCTGGCACTGGGTGGACGACAAGGAACTCCACTACCGGCCCCAGGAGTACTGGCCGGCCCACGCCAGCCTCCGGGTGCACAGCAACCTGGACGGCATCAAGATCAGCGACCGGCTGTGGGGCGGCCCCACCAAGGACCTCAAGCTCACGATCGGTGACCGGGTGATCGCCGTCACGGACGCGTCGTCGCACTCCATGACGGTCTTCAAGAACAACGAGGAGATCAACCAGATCCCCGTCACCACGGGCAAGCCGGGCTTCGAGACCCGCAACGGCGTCAAGGTCGTCCTGGGCAAGGAGTACTTCGTACGGATGCGCGGCACCACCGTCGGCATCGCGGAGGGCTCCTCGGAGTCCTACGACCTGCCCGTGTACTACGCGACCCGCGTCACCTGGAGCGGCGAGTACGTCCACGCGGCCCCCTGGTCCGTGGGTTCGCAGGGGTACGCGAACGTCAGCCACGGCTGCACCGGCATGAGCACGTCCAACGCCGAGTGGTTCTTCGACAACATCCGCCAGGGTGACGTCGTCCAGGTCGTCAACAGTTACGGCGACACGATGGAGACCTTCGGCAACGGCTTCGGCGACTGGAACCTGGACTGGAAGAAGTGGACCAAGGGCAGCGCGCTGACCGGCGGCGGGCAGAAGGCGGAGCAGGACACGTCGAGACTGCGGCCCGCCGCGGTGTAGGCGGTGCGGGGGGCCCGGGGACCCCCACGCCCCCGTACGGCGCTAGGCGCTCTGCTGAAGGCTCTTGCGCCGCAGCAGGGAGGCCAGGGCCGAAGCGAACTCCACGGGCTCCACAGGCAGCGTCACAGCCGCGTCAGCGCGGCTCCAGGTGGCGAGCCAGGCGTCCTGGGGCCGACCGATCAGCAGCAGCACCGGCGGGCACCGGAACACCTCGTCCTTGATCTGCCGGCACAGTCCCATGCCCCCCATGGGCGTGGCCTCGCCGTCCAGGACGACGGCGTCGACGCCGCCCCTGTCCAGCTCCCGCACCACCGCCGCAGGCGTCGCGCACTCCAGGAACTCCACCACGGGGGCGTCCGGCGCGGGCCTGCGCCCGGTCGCGAGCCGGACCTGCTCGCGGGTGTGGGAGTCGTCGCTGTAGACCAGCACCGTGGCGGTCGCCTGCATGCTTCCTCCGTGACATCAGCGTCGTACGGACAGAACCGATGCCGCGGATGCTACTCCCTTGCACACGTCGTCAACACCGCTTGGAACACCACTTCGATGGGCCATACGGGCACTACACACGGTGCGAACACTCCGAACGGCACCCCCCGGAGTGAGGGCGGGATAAGGGACCGACATAATGTCGGTCGTGGCGACAGCAACGACAGTAGAAACCGGGCACGCGCACCCGTCGGTCAATCGGCCGAACCTCACCAGTGTCGGAACCATCATCTGGCTGAGTTCCGAGCTGATGTTCTTCGCGGCCCTCTTCGCGATGTACTTCACCCTGCGATCGGTGACGGGTCCTGATCACTGGAAGGAAATGGCCGAGGCCCTGAACTTCCCGTTCTCGGCCACCAACACCACGATCCTGGTGCTCTCCTCGCTCACCTGCCAGCTCGGCGTCTTCGCCGCCGAGCGCGGTGACGTGAAGAAGCTCAGGATGTGGTTCATCGTCACCTTCATCATGGGTGCGATCTTCATCGGCGGTCAGATCTTCGAGTACACGGAGCTGGTGAAGAAGGACGGGCTCTCGCTCTCCTCCGACCCGTACGGCTCGGTGTTCTACCTGACCACCGGCTTCCACGGCATGCACGTGACGGGCGGCCTCATCGCCTTCCTGTTCGTCCTCGGACGCACCTACGCGGCCAAGAGGTTCACCCACGAGCAGGCGACCGCGGCCATCGTCGTGTCCTACTACTGGCACTTCGTCGATGTCGTCTGGATCGGCCTCTTCGCCACGATCTACATGATCAAGTAGCCGGGCACGCTCGCTCCCGCACATCCCAAGCATCGACGCAGAAGATCCTGACACCGGGGTAATCCGTGAAAAAGCTCTCCGCACGACGACGCCATCCGCTGGCGGCGCTCGTCGTCCTACTCCTCGCGCTGGCGGCTACCGGGGGGCTGTACGCCGCGTTCGCGCCCGCGAGCAAGGCGCAGGCAGACGACACCGCCCAGTCCCTCGCCATCGACGAGGGCAAGAAGCTCTACGCCGTTGGCTGCGCAAGCTGCCACGGCACCGGCGGTCAGGGGACCTCCGACGGCCCGAGCCTGGTCGGCGTGGGTGCCGCGGCCGTCGACTTCCAGGTCGGCACCGGGCGTATGCCCGCGGCCACCTCCCAGGGCGCCCAGGTGCCCTCGAAGAAGGTCATCTACACGCAGGCCGAGATCGACCAGCTCGCCGCGTTCATCTCCTCCCTGGGCGCCGGCCCGTCCGTCCCGACCGACGCCGAGTACGGCCCGGAGGGCGCGGACATCGCCAAGGGTGGCGAGCTGTTCCGCACCAACTGCGCGCAGTGCCACAACTTCACCGGCAAGGGCGGTGCCCTCACCAAGGGCAAGTACGCCCCGACCCTCGAGGGCGTGGACCCGAAGCACATCTACGAGGCCATGCAGACCGGCCCGCAGAACATGCCTTCCTTCCCCGACACCACCCTGTCGGAGCAGAACAAGAAGGACATCATCGCGTACCTGCACGCGGTCAACAGCGACGAGACCAACAACCCCGGTGGTCTGGAGCTGGGCGGCCTCGGGCCGGTCAGTGAGGGCCTGTTCGCCTGGATCTTCGGTCTCGGTGCCCTGATCGCGGTCGCCGTCTGGGTCGCCGCTCGGACCGCAAAGGCCAAGAAGTCATGAGTAGCCAAGACATTCCAGAAGAGAACCTGCCCGCTGAGCAGGGCCACGCACACGGCAGCGCCGTAGGCGTCGCGGACGAGCAGAACCCGTTCGCGGACCCGGGGCTTCCGCCTCACGAGCACCGCATCCAGGACATCGACGAGCGGGCCGCCAAGCGGTCCGAGCGTGCGGTCGCCTTCCTGTTCACGCTGTCGATGCTCGCGACGGTCGGCTTCATCGCCTCGTACGTGGCGATCCCCGCCGACAAGTCGATCTTCGTGTTCCCGATCGGCCACCTCAGCGCGCTGAACTTCGCGCTGGGTCTGACCCTGGGCACGGCGCTGTTCACCATCGGCGCCGGCGCGGTCCACTGGGCCCGCACCCTGATGTCCGACGTGGAGGTCGCCGACGAGCGGCACGCGATCGCCGCGCCCCCCGAGGTCCGTGCGAAGGTCCACGCGGACTTCAAGCAGGGCGCCAAGGAGTCCGCGCTCGGCCGTCGCAAGCTGATCCGCAACACGATGCTCGGCGCGCTCACCCTGGTGCCGCTGTCCGGCGTCGTGCTGCTGCGCGACCTCGGCCCGCTGCCCGAGGACAAGCTGCGTCACACGCTCTGGTCCAAGGGCAAGCTGCTCGTCAACATGAACACGAACGAGCCGCTGCGTCCCGCGGACGTCGCCGTCGGTTCGCTCACCTTCGCCAAGCCCGAGGGCCTGGAGGAGCACGACGAGGACTTCCAGAACGAGATCGCCAAGGCGGCCCTGATGATCGTCCGGCTCCAGCCGGACAACATCAAGGACAAGCAGGAACTCGACTGGTCCTACCAGGGCATCGTGGCGTACTCGAAGATCTGCACCCACGTCGGTTGCCCGATCTCGCTGTACGAGCAGCAGACGCACCACGTGCTGTGCCCCTGCCACCAGTCCACCTTCGACCTCTCCGACGGTGCCCGAGTGATCTTCGGCCCCGCCGGCCACGCCCTGCCGCAGCTGCGCATCGGTGTGAACGACGAGGGCTATCTCGAGGCGCTCGGCGACTTCGAAGAGCCCGTCGGTCCTGCTTTCTGGGAGCGCGGATGAGCACGACAGAGAACACCGAGAGCAACGAGTCCCGCGAGCGCGGGAAGGCTCCGGCCGGCGAGCGGATCGCCGACTGGGCCGACGGCCGGCTGGGGATCTACTCCCTCGCCAAGGCCAACATGCGCAAGATCTTCCCCGACCACTGGTCGTTCATGCTGGGTGAGATCTGCCTCTACAGCTTCATCATCATCATCCTCACGGGTGTGTACCTGACGCTGTTCTTCCACCCGTCGATGAACGAGGTGGAGTACCACGGCAGCTACGTCCCGCTGCAGGGACAGCTGATGTCCGAGGCGTTCAGCTCGACCCTGCACATCTCCTTCGACGTGCGCGGCGGTCTGCTCATCCGGCAGATCCACCACTGGGCGGCGCTGATCTTCCTCGCCGGCATGTTCGTGCACATGATGCGCGTGTTCTTCACGGGCGCGTTCCGCAAGCCGCGTGAGGTCAACTGGCTGTTCGGCTTCCTGCTGTTCGTCCTCGGCATGTTCACCGGTTTCACCGGTTACTCGCTGCCGGACGACCTGCTGTCCGGCACCGGTGTCCGCTTCACCCAGGGCGCGATCCTGTCCACGCCGATCGTCGGCACGTACATCTCGATGTTCCTGTTCGGCGGGGAGTTCCCGGGCCACGACTTCGTGGCGCGGTTCTACTCGATCCACATCCTGCTGCTGCCGGGCATCATGCTCGGTCTGGTGGTCGGCCACCTGATCCTGGTCTTCTACCACAAGCACACGCAGTTCGCGGGCCCCGGAAAGAGCAACAAGAACGTCGTCGGCATGCCGCTGCTGCCGGTGTACATGGCCAAGGCCGGAGGCTTCTTCTTCCTGGTCTTCGGCGTGATCGCGGTCGTCGCGGCCATCGCGCAGATCAACCCGATCTGGGCCATGGGCCCCTACCGTCCGGACCAGGTGTCCACCGGCGCCCAGCCCGACTGGTACATGGGCTTCGCCGAGGGCCTGATCCGCTTCATGCCGGGCTGGGAGATCAACATCTGGGGCCACACCCTGGTCCTGGGCGTGTTCATCCCGCTGCTCCTGTTCGGCGTGCTGCTCGCGATCCTCGCGCTCTACCCCTTCATCGAGTCGTGGGTCACGGGCGACAAGCGCGAGCACCACATCCTGGACCGGCCGCGCAACGCCCCGACGCGCACCGCGCTGGGCGTCGCCTGGGTCACGATGTACATGATCATGCTGGTCGGCGGTGGCAACGACCTGTGGGCCACCCACCTCCACCTGTCGATCAACGCGATCACCTGGTTCGTCCGGATCTTCTTCATCGCCGGACCGGTCATCGCGTACATCGTCACCAAGCGGATCTGCCTCGGCCTCCAGCGCCGGGACCGGGACAAGGTGCTGCACGGTCGCGAGACCGGCACCATCAAGCGCCTGCCGCACGGTGAGTTCATCGAGATCCACGAGCCGCTCAGCCAGGAGCAGCTGCACACCCTCACGGCGCACGAGCAGTACGAGCCGGCCGCGATCGGCGCCGCCGTCGACGAGAACGGCGTCGAGCGCAAGGTGAAGGGCAAGGAGAAGCTCCGCGCCAAGATCAGCGGTGCGTACTTCGGTGAGGACCAGCAGATTCCGAAGCCCACCGTGGAGGAGTACAAGGAGATCACGAGCGGCCACGGCCACCACTGATCGCTGAGGCGTCGCCACGCCACAGGAAAGGGCCCCGTCCGGTCTTCGGACGGGGCCCTTTGCCGTGCCCACCGGCTGGATAGGGTGGGGTGCACCTCGTTACGAGGCGCACGACGCACACGACGACACACAGGAGCGGCTATGAGCGCTGTGACCCCCGCTGGAGGCGACACCGCGGCGGGCCGTTCCTGGCCCGAGGTGCTGAACGGCCTGCTGTACGGTCGCGACCAGGACGCCGACGCCACGTTCTGGGCGCTGGACCGGATCATGCGCGGGGAGGCGACCGACGCGCAGATCGCCGGTTTCGTGGTGGCGCTGCGGGCCAAGGGCGAGACCGTCGCGGAGATCAACGGGCTCGTCCGGGCGATGTACGAGCACGCCAACCTGATCGAGGTGCCCGGCCCGACCGTCGACATCGTCGGCACGGGCGGCGACGGCGCGAAGACGGTCAACATCTCCACGATGTCGGCGATCGTCGTGGCCGGCTCGGGCGCCACGGTCGTCAAGCACGGCAACCGGGCCGCGTCCTCCGCGTCCGGCGCCTCCGACGTCCTGGAGAAGCTCGGCGTCAATCTGGAGCTGACCCCGCGGCGGGTGGCCGAGGTGGCCCAGGAGGCCGGGATCACCTTCTGCTTCGCCATCAAGTTCCACCCGGCGCTGCGTCATGTGGGCGCCGCCCGGGGCCAGTTGGGCATCCGCACGGTGTTCAACGTGCTCGGCCCGCTCACCAACCCCGCCAAGGTGCGGGCCCAGGCGGTCGGGGTCGCGGACCCGCGGATGGCGCCGGTCGTCGCGGGCGTCTTCGCCGAGCGCGGCAACTCGTCCCTGGTCTTCCGGGGCGACGACGGTCTCGACGAGCTGACCACGACGGCCACCTCCCACGTGTGGGTCGTCCGCGACGGCAAGGTCACCGAGGAGACCTTCGACCCGCGGGACGTCGGGCTCGACCTGGTCCCGGTGGAGGCGCTGCGCGGCGGTGACCCGTCGTACAACGCGGAGGTCGCCCGCCGCCTGCTGGAGGGCGAGAAGGGCCCGGTGCGGGACGCCGTGCTGCTGAACTCGGCGGCGGCCCTCGTGGCCCTGGAGCCGGGCTCCGGGACCCTCGCCGAGCAACTGCGCCTCGGCATGGACAAGGCGGCCGCGTCGATCGACTCGGGGGCGGCCAAGCGGGCGCTGGACCGCTGGGTCGCGGCGACCAACGCGTAGCGCCGCACGGCCGATGGCCGTCCCGCGATCCGGACACGGGTTGCGGGACGGCGATCACTTCACGTACGTTCCTGTGTCAGGTCATGAGTGACAGTCATGAGGCCCCGGCCGACTGTCCGGCAACCCTCCGTCCGTGGCGGGGTGCCCCGGGTGAAGACCAGGCCGTAGGCAGCGAGGTCTACGGCAAGCGCGGACCCCTCGCACTCGTCTGAGTGAGTACCGCCAGGGGTCCTGGTCGTTCGAGGGAGCCTTCCGTGAGCAAGCGAATGCGATAGGGCGTAGAGCCCCGCCTCCGCATACCCCTTTCACCTTCCTCCGTGCTCGAGCCCTGTCCGCTCGCACGGCGGTTCCCCCTTGCCTCACACGGGAGTTCGCCATGTCCGTCTCCACCGCTGCCACCGCCCGTACGGTTTGTGCCCCGCTGCCCGTTCTGGGCCGGGATGTCACGGTCCCGCTCGTGACGGGCGGCGAGGTCACCTACGCGGCGCTCGACTACGCGGCCAGCGCCCCCGCCCTCCAGCGCGTCTGGGACGACGTGGCGGCCTACGCCCCGTACTACGGCAGCGTCCACCGCGGCGCCGGCTACCTCTCGCAGCTGTCCACGGACCTCTTCGAGAACGCCCGCAGGACGGTGGCCGAGTTCCTGGACTGCCGCTCCGACGACCAGCTGGTCTTCACCCGCTCGACGACGGACTCCCTCAACCTGCTGGCGCGCGCCCTGCCCGCCGACTGCCAGGTCTTCGTCTTCGAGACCGAGCACCACGCCTCGCTGCTGCCCTGGCAGGACGCCCGGGTCACGTACCTGAACGCGCCGCGCACCCCGGGCCAGGCCGTCGGGACGCTGGAGCGGGCCCTCGCCGAGCGCGACCCGCACGGTCCGGCCCTGGTCTGCGTCACCGGCGCCTCGAACGTCACCGGCGAGCTGTGGCCGGTACGCGAGCTGGCGGCCGCCGCGCACGCGCACGGCGCCCGGATCGTCCTGGACGCCGCCCAGCTGGCCCCGCACCACCCGGTCTCCGTGCGGGAGCTCGACGTCGACTGGGTGGCCTTCTCCGGTCACAAGCTGTACGCGCCCTTCGGCGCCGGCGTGCTGGCCGGCCGCGCCGACTGGCTGGCGGCGGCCGATCCCTACCTCGCGGGCGGCGGCGCCAGCCGCAAGGTCACCCGGCGCGAGGACGGGGGAGTGGACGTGGAGTGGCACGAGAGCGCCGCCCGCCACGAGGCCGGCTCCCCGAACGTGATCGGCGCCTACTCCATCGCCTCGGCCTGCAAGGCCCTCACCGAGGCGGGCTTCGACGACCTGGTCGCCCGGGAGGAGTACCTGATCGGGAGGGTCCGGGCCGGACTGGCCGAGGTCCCGCAGGTCAGGGTGCTGTCCCTGTTCGGCGACGACGCCCCGCGGGTCGGCGTGATCTCCTTCGTCGTCGAGGGCTGGAACAGCTCCCACTTCGCCGCCGCCCTGTCCGCCGAGTACGGCATCGGGGTCCGTGACGGCCTCTTCTGCGCCCACCCGCTGGTGCGCACCCTGCTGGGCAGCGACCCCCAGACCCAGGGCGAGTGCGGCGCACCCGAGGCGGCGCCCGGCGAGAAGTCCCTCAACGCGATCCGGGTGAGCTTCGGCGCGGGAACCCCGGACGAGCACGTGGAGCGCTTCGTGAACGCGGTGCGCGAACTGGTGAGCGAGGGCGCCCGGTGGCAGTACCGGACGGAAGACGGCCGCTGCGTGCCCGCGGTGTGAGCGACGGTCCGCCGGAGGCGGTGTTCAGCCGGTCAGGAGTCCAGCCCGATCGCGAACGCCGCCTCCAGGTCGTGCTGCGAATAGGTGCGGAAGGCGACGTGTGTGTCCGTGCCCTCGACCCCGGGGATCTTGCTGATGCTGCCCGGGATGACCTCCGCCAGGTCCTCGTGCTCCTTCACCCGCACCATGGCGATCAGGTCGTACGTCCCGGTGACCGAGAAGACCTCGCTGACGGAGTCCAGCGAAGCGATCCGCTCCGCGATCTCGGGAATCCGGTCCACGCTGGTCTTGATGAGGACGATCGCGGTGATCACGGCTGGTTCTCTCCCTCGGGAGCCGGAGCTGGGGCGGGCTTCACTCTACGCGCCCGCCCGTCTCCCGCCGCTGCCCTTCCGGGGCCTCCCGTCCGGCCCTTCCCGACGCCGAAACGGGCCCACGCGTAGAGGAGCCCCAGGCCGAAGCCCACCAGGTGCGCCAGATAGGCCACCCCAGGCCCCTGGGGGGCCCGCCCCGCCGCGACCCACTGGAGGGCCGCCCAGAAGGGCAGCACGACCCACGCGGGGAAGCGCAGCGGCAGGAAGAACAGGAACGGCAGGAGACTGGTCACCCGCGCCCGTGGGAACAGACAGAGAAAGGCGCCGAGCACCGCGGAGATCGCCCCGGAGGCGCCGACCAGGGACTGCGAGGACTCGGCGTTGGCGGCCGCATAGCCCAGCAGGGCCAGACAGCCGCAGCCCAGGTAGAAGAGCGTGAACTCGACGCGGCCCATCCGGCCCTCGGTCATCGTCCCGAAGACGTAGAGGAAGAGCATGTTGCCCAGGAGATGCACCCAGCTTCCGTGGACGAACAGGGCCGTGGCCGGGGTCAGGGCGGCCCGTGGCGTGCCCTCGAAGAGCTCGCCGGGCACCACGCCCCAGCGCCGGAAGTAGGCGCGCTGCGCGGCCAGCAGCTCGTCGCCGGAGCCGTACACCGGGTTGAAGCCCGAGGCGGGCCCGATCAGGAAGATCAGGCAGCACAGGGCGATCAGTGCGTAGGTCACCGGCGCCGGGCGGTCGCGGACCACCCTGCCGACCGTCCCGTTCCAGTTGCCGCTCACGAGAACAAAGCATGACGTAACCGGACGCAGTCGCCCGGACCGCCTCGCCGCCGCGGACGGATGGGCGGCGAGTACCCGCCAGGCCGTAGGGTTACGAGCCATACACGCGGGGGAGCCTCCGGCCCGACCCCGGCAACTGGAAGCACGACACCAGAAGGATGTGGAAAGCCACGATGACGGTTCCCCTGCCGACCGCCACGACGCGGTGGCGCTGCACGCTCTGCGGCAACCTCACGCGGTTCGACGTGACGCGCTCGTCGAAGGTCGTCGAGTACGTGCACCTCGATCTCGCGGGCGAGCCGAAGGTCGAGGAGCGCGAGGTGGTCAGTGAGACCATCGAGTCGGTGCGGTGCCGCTGGTGCAACGCCGTGGACCAGGTGGAACTCGTGGATCGGCCCGGCGCCGGCTCCTGACGGGAGGCGGCCCCGCACAGGTATTGGGGTGTGACGGATGGTGGAGAGCGCAGGCGGGGGGCCGGGCGACGGCGCCGCCGAGATGCTCGACCGTCCGCTGCCGGACGGCGTGCGGCGCAGGGTCGTGCAGATCGTCTCCGACGGCTTCGGCGGGCTGACCATCGGCGAACTGCCCGCCCAGTTGCGGCAGTACGCCCGGTTCGCGCCGAACCGGCGGGCGAAGTTCGCGGGCAACGCGATGGCGGCCGCGCTGGAGACCGATCCGCTCTTCCGGCAGCGCATCGCCGAGAAGTTCAGAGAGGCCCAGCCGGAACTCGCCGGCGCTCTCGACTCCGGCTCGCCGACCCCGGCCGCGGACCCGCACGAAGTGGCGGCCGCGGCCTATGTGCTGCGGCCCACCGGCTGGGTGAAGCTGGTCACCGCGGCCGGCGAGGAAGCCCTGCGGGCGGACGCCGAGCGGGCCGGCGAGGAGAGCCGGGCCGAACTGGAGCGGCTGCGCGAGGAGCTCGACCGCGCCCGTGAGCAGTCCCGGGCGGGCGTCGAGGGGCTGCGTGCCGAACTGGACGCCGCGAAGAAGGAAGCGGAATCGCTGCACCGCAAGCTGCGTTCGGCCCTCAGCGACGTCAAGCGGGGCGAGGCCGCGCTGCGCAAGGTGCGGGCCGAACTGGAGGGCGTACGCGCCGAGGGGCAGGCCCAGGTGTCCGCCGCGGAGAGCGAGTCCCGGCGGCTGAAGGGGCGGCTCGCGGAGGTGGAGGCCGCGCTGGAGGCCACCCGGCGGGCGGCGCGCGAGGGGCGCAGCGTCGAGGACATGCGGGTGCGGCTGCTGCTGGACACGGTGCTCGACGCGGCCCAGGGGCTGCGGCGGGAGCTGGCGCTGCCGCCGGTGTCGGTGCGTCCGGCGGAGACCGTCGACGCGGTCGAACCGGGACGGATGACCCCGAAGGACATCGCCACGCGTGCTCTGTCGGAGAACGATCCGGCCATTCTCGACCAGTTGCTCGCGCTGCCCCAGGCCCATCTCGTGGTCGACGGCTACAACGTCACCAAGACCGGCTATCCGCAGATGCCGCTGGAGAAGCAGCGGCTCAGGCTCCTCGGCCAGCTCTCCCAGCTCGCCGCGCAGACCGGCGCCGAGGTCACCTGTGTCTTCGACGGGGCCGAACTGGCCGCTCCGGTGCTGCTCGCGCCGCCGCGCGGGGTGCGGGTGCTGTTCTCCAAGCCGGGTGTCACGGCCGACGAGCTGATCCGTCAGCTGGTGCGGGCCGAGCCGCCGGGCCGTCCGGTCATCGTCGCCTCGACCGACCGTGAGGTGGCCGACGGGATCGCCAAGGCGGGTGCCCGACCGGTGGCTTCCGCGGTACTTCTGAAGCGACTGTCCTGAAGGTCGAAGTTCCAGGTTTATTGCCCGAATTGGCGGGATCGTCACGCAACGTAGCGTCAATCGAGCATGACTGCACGTGAGTTGATTGAAAAAACTGCGTTGCGTGATGGGATTTTTTCTCCTGAGGATTTGAACTGATCACGGCGAGGTCACTAAGGTCAGGGCTCGCATCTCCAAACGGGTGATCACTCAAAAGAAGGAGCCCGTCTCCGTGGCGTCCCACCGTCGACCGAAGCAGCCCAGTCGCACGCGCGTGACCGTGCTGACCACCGCAGCCGCCGCTGCCGTCGTGCTGAGCTCCCAGGCCGCCAACGCGGCGCCCGCCGAGAAGCTCACCAAGGACGAGGTCAAGACCAAGGTCGACAAGCTCTACGAAGAGGCGGAGCAGGCCACCGAGAAGTACAACGGGGCCCAGGAGAAGCAGGAGAAGCTCCAGAAGGAGATCTCCACCATCCAGGACAACGTGGCCCGGGGGCAGTCGGAGCTCAACGAGCTGCGCGACTCCATGGGACTGGCCGCGGCCGCCCAGTACCGCACCGGGTCGATCGACTCCTCCGTGCAGCTGCTCCTGTCCTCGGACCCGGACGACTTCCTGGACAAGGCGTCCACCGCCGACCAGCTGAGCGCCCAGCAGGTCGAGGCGCTGAAGAAGATCCAGGAGAAGCAGCGCGAGCTCGCCCAGGAGCGCAGCGAGGCCTCCACCAAGCTCAAGGACCTCGCCTCCACCCGCACCGAACTGGGCAAGAAGAAGAAGGAAGTCCAGGCCAAGCTCGCCGAGGCGCGCAAGCTCCTCAACACGCTGACGGCCAAGGAGCAGGCGGCCCTCGCGGCCGCCGACGCCCGCGCCAGCCGTGACGCCGGCGACCGCGTGGACCTCGGCGACGCCCCGACCGGCTCCGGCCGGGCCATGGCCGCCTTCCAGGCCGCCCAGAGCCAGCTCGGCAAGCCCTACGTCTACGGTGCCACCGGCACCGCCTCGTACGACTGCTCGGGCCTGACCTCCTGGGCCTACGCCCAGGCCGGCGTCTCCATCCCGCGGACCTCGCAGGCCCAGGCCAACGCCGGGACGCGCATCTACTCCCAGAGCGCCCTCAAGGTCGGCGACCTGGTCATCTTCTACGGCGACCTGCACCACGTCGGTTTCTACGCGGGCAACGGCCAGGTGCTGCACGCCCCGCGCTCCGGCACCGTCGTGCGCTACGAGTCGATCAACAACATGCCCTTCCAGTTCGGCGTCCGGATCTGATCCGTCCCGAGATCGGGACACCACGCCCGCCCGAACGGGCGAATCACGACAACGAGAAGTGACCCCACGCCCCGCCGGTGACCTGCGTCAGCGGCGGGGCGTCACTGTGCGTTGCCGCCGAGGTCTTTGGCCGACCCCCCACCGCGGGGCTACTGTCTGCCGCGTTTCCCTGTCCGTCAGCGGAAGGAGCGCGGCATCCCGTGGGGTCCCATCGCCGCCTTGCACAGTCCGGGTTCGACCGGGGCGCCGGCAGCGCCCTGAGCGTGCTGTCCGCCGCGGCCGCAGCGCTCGGCGCCGTGGCCGCCGTACCGGCCACGGCCGCTCCGCACGACGACACCCGGGCCGAGGTGGACCGTCTCTACGAGGAGGCCGAGAAGGCCACCGAGGCCTACAACACGGCCGACGAGCGCGCCGGCACCCTGCGCGCGCAGGTCGGCGTGGCCCAGGACCACATCGCCCGGCAGCAGGAGCGCATCAACGGCCTGCGCGAGGAGCTCGGCTCGCTGGCCGGGGCCCAGTACCGCTCCGGCGGCCTCGACCCCTCGCTCGCGCTGCTGTTCTCCGACGACCCGGAGGACTACCTCGCCAAGGCGTCCGTCCTCGACCGGATCACCGCCCACCAGGCCGGCGAGCTGCGGGAACTCCAGGGCGCCCTGCGGGAGCTCACCCAGGAGCGCGCCGAGGCCGCGGGCAAGCTCGCCGAACTGGAGAAGAGCCGCGCGGCCGTGGTGCGGCACAAACGGACCGTGGAGCAGAAGCTCGCCGAGGCGCGGCGGCTGCTGAACTCCCTGCCCTCCGCCGAACGCGCCGCCTTCGACCGGGCCTCCCGCTCGGGCCGCGACGCCATGCCCGGCCTCTCGGGCTCCGTGCCCGCCTCCGGCCGCGCGGGCGCCGCCGTGGCCGCCGTGCGCTCCGCACTCGGCAAGCCGTACGTCTGGGGCGCCAACGGGCCCACCGGGTTCGACTGTTCCGGCCTCATGCAGTGGTCGTACGCGCAGGCCGGGATCTCGCTGCCGCGCACCTCGCAGGCCCAGGCGCACGCGGGCCGGCGGGTGCCGCTCTCGCAGGCCAGGCCCGGCGACATCGTCACCTACCGCTCCGACGCCAGCCATGTCGGCATGTACGTCGGCAACGGCCAGGTCATCCACGCCCCCTACCCGGGCGCGCCGGTGCGCTACGACCCGGTCGGGATGATGCCGGTCTCGTCCGTCACCCGGCCCTGAGCGGAGCCCGCGCCGGGCGGCGGCCGTACGATCGGGAGGATGGCTGGTCGAGGGCGGGCGCGCGGACCCGGGGTCCTGGGGCTCTGTCTGCTGCTCGTCTCGCTCCTCGGCTGTCTGGTCGGCTGCGGCGGACGGACCGCGGCGGACCACGCGAAGGCCGACGTGCAGCGGGTCCTCGACCGGCGGGCCGCCGCGGTCCTCGACCACGACCGGGGCGCCTACGCGGCCACCGGCGCGGCCACCGGGTACGCGGCGGTGCGGGCCGTCCCCCTGGCGGCCTGGTCGTACCGCGTGACGGCGCTCCGGCGCAGCGGGGACAGCGCCACCGCCGACGCCGAACTGAGCTACCGCGTCGACGGCTACGACAAGGCGCCGGTGACCACCGCCCGCGTCCTGCGCCTGGCCCGTGACGGGGCCGGCCGGTGGTCGGTGGTCTCGGAGAAGCCGGCGACGAAGGCCGGCGAGCAGCTGTGGGACCAGGGGACGGTGAGCGTCGTACGGGGCACGCACAGTCTCGTGCTGGGGGTCGGCCAGTCCGACGCGCGGCTGCGGTCCTTCGCCGACCTGGCCGACGACGCCGTCCCGGAGGTCTCGGCGGCCTGGGGCACCGACTGGGCGGGGCACCTCGTCGTCCTCGTGCCGAAGTCGCTGGAGGGCATGGCGGGGCTGCTCGGCTCGCCCGCCTCCTCCTACCGCGGGATCGCCGCGGTCACCACGGGCGAGACGGGCGGCGGCGCCAGGACGCCCGCCGACCGGATCATCGTCAACCCGGACGCGTACGGCATGCTCGGCCGGGTCGGCCGGCAGGTGGTCCTCACCCATGAGGCCACGCATGTCGCCACCCGCGCCCACACCAACGCGGCCACCCCGCTGTGGCTGTCCGAGGGGTACGCCGACTGGGTGGGCTACCGCACCACCGGCCGCACTCCCGCCGAGGTCGCCCCGGAGCTCCAGCAGACCGTCACGGACGGCGGTGCCCCGGCGGAGCTGCCCGCCGACGCCGACTTCGGCTTCTCCGGTGACGCCGGCCGGCTGGCCCGGGCGTACGAGGGCGGCTGGCTGGCCTGCCGGATGATCGCCGAGCGGTGGGGCGAGGCGCGGCTGGACGCGTTCTACCGGGCCGTGGGGGAGCACGGGAAGCGGCCGGGGGCGGTGGAGGGCGCGCTGGAGAGCGTGCTCGGCACCTCCCTCGCGGAGTTCACCGCGGACTGGCAGGGCTATCTGAAGGCTCAGCTGGTCTGAGGAGCCCGTGCGGGCGGAGAGGACCCGGGGACGGTGCCGCGGCGGGCGTGGCCCCGGTGTCAGGGCGAGACCGCGGGCGCGTCGGCGCGGGCGGTGTGACCGGCCCGACCGGCCTGAGGGGCCGGGGCGTCCGGGGCGGTCCTGGGCGTCGTCGAACGCCACAGCCGGACGGCCGCGGTGAGCGCGGCGGCCACCAGCAGACCGTTGCGCAGGAACAGCAGGGCGAGGCCGAGCGGGGTGCTCGCGACGACGTCCGCGAACCGGACGGGGAACTCCAGCACCGTCACGAAGGACGCGGCCAGGACCAGGACGGCGGGCAGGGCCATGCGGCCGGCGCGGAAGCACAGGCACACCGCCGCGAGACCGATCAGCCATACGAGGTACTGCGGGCTGATCACCCGGCTGGTGACGGTGAACAGCAGGACCGCCGTGAACGCCGCCTCCGCGAGCGTCTGCGGCGCGAAGCGCCTCGCCGTCAGCCGCCACAGCAGCAGCCAGCCGAACGCGAGCGCCGACAGCCCCAGGGCCACGTCGCTCACCACGCCGACGTACGGGCCGAGGAACTCCAGGGAGCCGTAGTGCAGCAGCACCTGCCCCTGCCAGCCGAACTGCCGGGCCACGTGCAGGGCGAGCGCGCCCAGCGACTCCACCTCGGTGCCCCGGTCGCGCTGGAAGGTCAGGAAGGCGAAGGCGCCGGGCATGGCCAGGGCGAACAGTGCGGCCAGCGCGCCGGCGGTCACCGCCGCCGCGCCCCAGGCCCGTCTGCGCACGGCCCCCGTCAGCAGCAGCACGGGCCACACCTTCAGCAGCACCGCGAGACCGGTCAGCGCGCCCATCACCCGGGGCCGCCGGGCGCCGGCGACCAGCGCGCCGACCGCGACCGCCGTCACCATCACGTCGTAGCGGGAGTAGACGGTCGGACCGAGCAGCGGCACGCCCGCCACCCATGTCCAGGCGCCGCGCAGCGACCGGCCGGGGCGCAGTCCCGCGTTCAGCAGCAGCACGAGGACGGCCAGGTCGGCGAGGAAGGCCAGGACGAAGAAGGCCGACGCGTAGTCGAGGAAGGGCAGCAGGCCGGGGGAGAGGATCGCGAGGGCGGCGCCGGGCGGGTACTGCCAGGTGACGTCGGCGGCCGGGAACGTGCCGCCGCCCAGCACCTCGTACCAGCCCTGGTAGGTGACGGAGACGTCACTGGTGACGTCCGGGCCGGGGAAGAGGAACACCTTGAAGACGAAGAGCAGCAGGGCGAGCCGGGTCACGCCCCAGGTCGTCAGCAGGCAGGTCAGGGGCCGCCTCGCAGCCGTCGCGTCCATGGCGCACATGATCTCCCCGCGGGCTGTGAAGCGCGGCCGGACGCGGCTGTGAAGGACGTTTGGATAAGGTCGGCTGCGATGCACAAGACCCTGATCGTGACGAACGACTTCCCGCCCCGCCCGGGCGGCATCCAGGCGTTCCTGCACAACATGGCGCTCCGGCTCGACCCCGACCGTCTCGTCGTCTACGCGTCCACCTGGAAGCGTTCCCGCGAGGGCGTCGAGGCGACGGCAGCCTTCGACGCCGAACAGCCCTTCACCGTCGTACGGGACTCCACGACGATGCTGCTGCCGACCCCGGGGGCGACCCGCCGGGCCGTCGGGCTGCTGAAGGAGCACCAGTGCACGTCGGTGTGGTTCGGGGCGGCCGCGCCGCTCGGGCTGATGGCGCCGGCGCTGCGCCGGGCGGGCGCCGAGCGGCTGGTCGCCACCACCCACGGCCACGAGGCCGGATGGGCGCAGCTGCCCGCCGCCCGGCAGCTCCTCGGCCGGATCGGCGAGAGCACGGACACGATCACCTACCTCGGCGAGTACACCCGCTCGCGGATCGCGACCGCGCTGAGCGCCGGCGCGGCCGGGCGGATGGTGCAGCTGCCGCCGGGCGTCGACGAGAAGACCTTCCATCCGGGGTCGGGCGGCGAGGAGGTGCGGGCGCGGCTCGGGCTGACCGACCGGCCGGTGGTCGTGTGCGTCTCGCGGCTCGTGCCGCGCAAGGGCCAGGACACGCTGATCCTCGCCATGCCGCGGATCCTGGCCGCCGAGCCGGAGGCGGTCCTGCTGATCGTCGGGGGCGGTCCGTACGAGAAGGATCTGCGCAGGCTCGCCCACGAGCGCGGGGTGGCGCACGCCGTGCGCTTCACCGGGGCGGTGCCCTGGTCGGAGCTGCCCGCCCACTACGGCGCCGGGGACGTGTTCGCGATGCCGTGCCGGACGCGGCGCGGCGGACTCGACGTCGAGGGGCTCGGGATCGTGTATCTGGAGGCGTCGGCGACCGGGCTGCCGGTCGTCGCAGGGGACTCGGGCGGGGCGCCCGACGCGGTGCTCGACGGGGAGACGGGGTGGGTCGTGCGGGGCGGTTCCCCGGCCGAGGCCGCCGAGCGCGTCGTCGCCCTGCTCGGGGACGCGGAGCTGCGTCGCCGGATGGGGGAGCGGGGCCGCGCCTGGGTGGAGGAGAGGTGGCGTTGGGACCTGCTGGCGGAGAGGCTGAAGACGCTGCTCTAGCTGTCTCCCGCCGCGCTCCGGCCGCCTTCCTCCGCGCCCGGGCGGAGGCGGAGGAACCGTCGACGCCGCCCGCGTGAGGGGGCACGGAGACGGCGTCGGGCGAGGGGCGGGCGGCGGACCGCCGGTTCGGTCGGCTGCCCGTCGGTGACGGGTGACGGGTGACGGGTGACCGGCGGCCGGGCGGCCGGGCGTCGGCGGGCAGCCCTCGCGCCGGACGCACGAGGGCGCGGGTCCCCGTGGGGACACCGCGCCATGACGCTCCGTCAGGACGCTGGCCCCCGTGGGGAAGCCTTGTCATGACGCTCCGTCAGGAAATGTCCCGTCAGGAAACACTCCGTCAGGAAACCGTGCGGAGGGGCTACTTGGCGTAGATCGCCTCGATCTCGCCCGCGTAGTCCTTCGCCACGACATTGCGCTTGAGCTTCAGCGACGGCGTGAGGTGGCCCGAGTCCTCCGTGAACTGGGCGGAGAGGATACGGAACTTCCGCACCGATTCCGCCTTCGAGACGGCGGAGTTGCCGTCGTCGATCGCCGACTGGATGGCGGCCTGGAGGTCGGCGTCCTCGCGCAGCGACGCGGCGGTCGAGCCCGCCGGCTTGCCGTGGTCCAAGGCCCAGCGGCCCAGGAACTCCTCGTCGATGGTGACCAGCGCGCCCACGAACGGCCGTCCGTCGCCCACCACCATGCACTCCGCGACCAGCGCGTGCGCCCGGATCCGGTCCTCGATCACGGCCGGCGCGACGTTCTTGCCGCCCGCCGTGACGATGATCTCCTTCTTGCGTCCGGTGATCCGGAGGTAGCCGTCCTCGTCGAGGGTGCCGATGTCACCGGTGTGGAACCAGCCGTCGGCCAGCGCCTCGGCGGTCGCGCCCGGGTTGTTCCAGTACTCCTTGAACAGGTGCTCGCCGTGCAGCAGCACCTCCCCGTCGTCCGCGATCCGCACGACCGACCCCGGCAGCGGCTGCCCGACCGTGCCGATCTTCTGCCGGTCCCAGGGGTTGAAGGCGGTGGCGGCGCAGGACTCCGTCAGGCCGTAGCCCTCCAGGACGGTGAAGCCGATGCCGCGGAAGAAGTGACCGAGACGCTCGCCCAGCGGGGCGCCGCCGGAGATCGCGTACTCGCCCTTCCCGCCGAGGACCGCGCGCAGCTTGCCGTAGACCAGCCTGTCGAAGACCTTGTGCTTGATCCTCAGCTTCAGCGGCGGCCCCGCCGGGAGCTCCAGCGCCTTGCTGTAGGCGATCGCGGTGTCCGCCGCCATGTCGAAGATCGCGCCCTTGCCGTCCGCCTGCGCCTTGGCGCGCGCCGAGTTGTAGACCTTCTCGAAGACCCGCGGCACGCCCAGGATGAGCGTCGGGCGGAAGGCCGCCAGCTCGTCGGTGAGGTTCTTGATGTCCGGGACGGTGCCCAGTTTGATCGGCGCCATCATCGGGGCGATCTGCACGAGCCGGCCGAAGACGTGCGCGAGCGGGAGGAAGAGCAGCACGCTGCACTCGCCCGTACGGAACAGCGGCCGCAGCCGCTCCACGACGTTCCCGCACTCGGCGAAGAAGCTGCGGTGGGTCAGCACGCAGCCCTTGGGGCGGCCGGTCGTGCCGGAGGTGTACACGATCGTCGCCGGGTCGTCGGCCCTGGCCTGCGAGCTGCGCTCCTCGACGACCTCGTCGGAGACGTCCCTGCCGAGCCGCCCGAGCTCCTCGACACCCCCCGCGTCGATCTGCCAGACGTGCTTCAGCGCCGGCAGCGATTCGCGCACCGACTCCACGGCGGCCGTGTGGGCGTCCAGTTCGACGACGACGGCGGTCGCGCCCGAGTCGGAGAGGATCCACTGGACCTGCTCCGGGGAGCTGGTCTCGTACACCGGCACGGTGACCGCGCCCGCGCACCAGATCGCGAAGTCGAGCAGCGTCCACTCGTAGCGGGTGCGCGACATCAGCCCGACCCGGTCGCCGGGCTGGACGCCGGAGGCGATGAGGCCCTTGGCAGCGGCGTGCACCTCGGCCAGGAAGGCCGTGGCCGTCACGTCCTGCCAGGCGCCGTCCACCTTGCGGGCGATGACGGCGACGTCGGGATGCTGCGCGGCGTTTCTGCGGACGATGTCGGTCAGATTGCCGTCCGCAGGGACCTCGTACAAAGCCGGAAGGCTGAACTCGCGCAAGACTGCTGCTCCTCATAGGGCGCCGGCGCCACGACGTTGTGTGCTGCGACGATGCGGTCCAAGGCTCGGGACTGTGCTCGGGACCTCGGTGGATCTCGATGGTTGAAATCCTGAGCACGACTGGACTGCCCGGACGTTACCCGTCGGTATGGCTTCTTCGACAGGGGGGTCCGGCGAGATGTTCGCTGCGTCACACAGATTGGTGTTTCCCGGCCGACAGTAGTCCACCGCTTTACTGACTGGCCAGTAACCGGTATCCCGCTCGACACTGTTCACGTATGCCGCACACGCCTACCCTTGATCGACATGGCATCCACACCGCCCGGAAACCGCCGGACACGCATCCACGTGGTCAGCGACGTGCACGGCAACGCGCGCGACCTGGCCCGGGCCGGAGAGGGCGCGGACGCACTGATCTGTCTGGGCGATCTGGTCCTGTTCCTGGACTACGCCGACCACTCCCGCGGGATCTTCCCCGACCTCTTCGGGGTGGAGAACGCCGACCGCATCGTCGAACTGCGCACCGCCCGCCGCTTCGAGGAGGCCCGTGAACTCGGCGCCCGGCTGTGGGGCGGCATCGGCGGCGACCGGGCGGCGCTGATCGAGAAGGCCGTCCGCAAGCAGTACGCCGAGCTGTTCGCGGCGTTCCCGACCCCGACGTACGCCACCTACGGCAATGTCGACATGCCGCGGCTGTGGCCCGAGTTCGCCGGGCCCGGCACCACCGTCCTGGACGGGGAGCGGGTGGAGATCGGCGGCCGGGTCTTCGGCTTCGTGGGCGGCGGCCTGAAGACCCCCATGCGCACGCCGTACGAGATCAGCGACGAGGAGTACGCGGCGAAGATCGAGGCCGTGGGCGAGGTGGACGTGCTGTGCACCCACATCCCTCCGGAGGTGCCGGAACTCGTCTACGACACCGTGGCCCGCCGCTTCGAGCGGGGCAGCCGCGCGCTGCTGGACGCCATCCGCCGCACCCGGCCCCGCTACGCGCTCTTCGGCCACGTCCACCAGCCGCTCGCCCGCCGGATGCGGGTCGGCGCGACCGAGTGCGTGAACGTGGGGCACTTCGCGGGCAGCGGGAAGCCGTGGGCGCTGGAGTGGTGAGCGCGCGCCGGCCCGGCGTCGTCCGGACGGCGTCCTGACTCCGGGTGAAGGCGGCAGGTCGGGCGCGCGGTAGCCTTCACGCTGCACACACGTGCGCGGCGGCTGGCGCACGGTGTCCTCTTCTCTACCTTTACCGGCCCGCATCTGGAGGAGCCACGGCGATGGCGGAACACACCAGCTCGAGCATCACGATCGAGGCGGCACCGGCTGAGGTCATGGCGGTGATCGCCGACTTCGCCCGCTACCCGGACTGGACCGGAGAGGTGAAGCAGGCGGAGGTCCTCGGAACGGACGCGCAGGGCCGCGCCGAGCAGGTCCGCCTGGTCATGGACGCCGGCGCCATCAAGGACGACCAGGTCCTCGGTTACACCTGGACCGGCGAGCACGAGGTGTCCTGGACGCTGGTGAAGTCCCAGATGCTGCGCCAGCTCGACGGCTCCTACCTCCTCGAGCCGGCCGGCCCGGGCGCCACCGAGGTCACCTACCGGCTGACCGTGGACGTCAAGATCCCCATGCTGGGCATGATCAAGCGCAAGGCCGAGAAGGTCATCATCGACCGCGCGCTGGCCGGCCTGAAGAAGCGGGTGGAGTCGGGCGAGGCCGGCTTCGAGGCGCCCGAGAAGTAGCGCCGGCCGCGCGGCCCGCGAGCCGGCGGGCCCGAAAGCGGCGTGCGCGGGCGCGGTGCGGAGGTCGGGGGGCTGCTCCGACCTCCGTTACGGTTCACCCTCATGCGCACCATCCTGATCACCGGCCCTGGCGGCAGCGGACGCACGACGGTGGCGGCCGCCACCGCACTGCGCGCCGCGGCGGACGGCACCCGCACCCTCGTCCTCAGCGCCGACCGCACCGACACCCTCGGCGCGGCGCTCGGCGTGCGGACCGGCGCGAGCCCCGTCCCGGTCGCCCCGCGCCTCACCGCCTGGCGCCCCGACGCCACCGCGGGCTTCCGGGACGACCTCGCCGGCTTCCAGGACCGCGCCTCCACCGTCCTCGACCTGCTCGGCGCGTCCCGGCTCGACCCGGAAGAGGTCACCCCCCTCCCCGGCGCCGAGGAGCTGACCCTGCTGCGCGCGCTGCGGGACGCCGCCCTCGCCGACGGCGGTGAGCTGCACGAACTCCTCGTCGTCGACCTGCCGCCGGTCCCGCAGGCCCTCGCCCTGCTGGCCCTCCCGGAGGAACTGCGCCGCTACCTGCGCCGACTGCTCCCGCCGGAACGACAGGCCGCCCGCGCCCTGCGCCCGATGCTGGGCCGGCTCGCCGGGGTGCCGATGCCCGCCGAGTGGCTCTACGAGACGACCGCCCGCTGGGACATGGAGCTGGCCGCCGTCGAGGCCGTCCTCGCCGACCCCGGCACCGCCGTACGCCTGGTCGCCGAGCCGGGACCGGCCGGGGCCGACGCCGTCCGCGACGCCCGGCTCGGCCTCGCCCTGCGCGCCCTGCCCGTCGAGTCGCTCGTCGCCAATCGGGTCCTGCCGGAGGCGGCCGACGAAGGCCTGCTCGGCCGGCTCGTCACCCAGCAGCGCAAGGCCCTGGGGGAGTGGGGCGAGGCGGCCCGTCCCGTCGCCCACCTCGGGTACGACCCCCGCGGCGCCGACGACCTCGCCGCGCTCGCGGTGCCCGCCGTCAACCCGGCGACCTCCCCGGTCGAGTGGCCCGTGGCCGACCGGCTCGCCCAGGACGGCGTGCTCGTCTGGCACCTTCCGCTGCCCGGCGCCATACGCGACGAGCTCGACCTCATCCGGCGCGGCGACGAACTCGTCGTCACCGCCGGACCGTTCCGGCGTATCGTCGCGCTGCCCTCGGTGCTGCGCCGCTGCACCGTCGACGGCGCGGCGCTGCGCGACGGCGAGCTGTGCGTGCGGTTCGCGCCGGATCCCGGGCTCTGGCCGCGGACCCCCTGAACGACGTTCCGCCGTTCGGGTAACGTCGTAGGGACGAGCCGTCATCAGGCGTCGTCGACCAGGAGCCATCAGGAGTCCGTCATGAGCGAAGAGCGCCCCACGCCCGACGCCGCCGGGGAGCCCGCCGGGGCGAAGGGCTTCGACGAGCGGCCCCGCGCGACCGACGCCGACGCCTGGGCCACCGCCGCCGCCGAGGACCTCGCGGCGGAGAAGGCGCGCCGCCGCGTCCAGGACGACCGGCCGCCGGGCTCGGCCGCAGAGGAGCTGCGCAAGCTGGTCGACGCCGTCGGGGACAAGCTGTCCTCGCTGCAGTCCCCGCTGTTCGGGGCGGTCGCGGGACCGGCCGCCCAGCAGGTGGTCCGCCAGGTCGTCCAGCAGGCCAAGGCCGCCGTGGAGCCCGTCATCGAGCGCAACCCGGACGTCTTCGACCACCTCGCGGCCGCCGGCTCCGAACTCCTCGCGGCCTACCGTTCCGCCGTCCAGAACCAGGAACAGCGCTGGACGGCGGGGGCGAACGACCCGCGGACCACCCCCCGCGAGCAAGGCCGCGACGGCGACGACACCGGTCCCGGCCAGCGCATCGACTTGGACTGAAGCCCTCCGGGGGCAGGGCCTCGGGTACGGTTGGCCGTAGCGGGGCTCGACCGAAACTGAGGGATTCATGGGACTCACCATCGGCGTCGACATCGGCGGCACGAAGATCGCGGCCGGCGTGGTCGACGAGGAAGGCAACATCCTCTCGACCCACAAGGTGCCGACCCCGGGCACGCCCGAGGGCATCGTGGACGCCATCGCCTCGGCCGTGGAGGGCGCGCGCGCCGGACACGACATCGTCGGTGTGGGCATCGGCGCCGCCGGCTATGTCAACCGCCAGCGCTCGACGGTCTACTTCGCGCCCAACATCGACTGGCGCCAGGAGCCGCTGAAGGACGAGGTCGAGGCCCGCGTGGGTCTCCCCGTCGTGGTGGAGAACGACGCCAACGCCGCGGCGTGGGGCGAGTACAAGTTCGGCGCGGGCAAGGGCCACCGCAACGTCATCTGCATCACCCTCGGCACCGGCCTCGGCGGCGGCATCATCATCGGCAACAAGCTGCGCCGCGGTCACTTCGGCGTCGCCGCCGAGTTCGGCCACATCCGCATGGTGCCGGACGGCCTGCTGTGCGGCTGCGGCTCGCAGGGCTGCTGGGAGCAGTACGCCTCCGGCCGTGCCCTCGTGCGCTACGCCAAGCAGCGCGCCAACGCGACCCCCGAGAACGCCGAGATCCTGCTGTCGCTGGGCGACGGCAACCCCGACGGCATCGAGGGCAAGCACATCTCCATGGCCGCCCGCCAGGGCGACCCGGTCGCGGTGGACTCCTACCGCGAGCTCGCCCGCTGGGCCGGCGCGGGTCTCGCCGACCTCGCCTCGCTCTTCGACCCCTCCGCCTTCATCGTCGGCGGCGGCCTCTCCGACGAGGGCGAGCTGGTCCTCGACCCGATCCGCAAGTCGTACAAGCGCTGGCTGGTCGGCGGCAACTGGCGCCCGGTGGCCGATGTCATCGCGGCCCAGCTGGGCAACAAGGCGGGCCTGGTGGGTGCGGCGGACCTGGCGAGGGAACCCGACCCGATCATGTAGTCGTACGGCGCATCGCCGCATGTCGCGTCAACACGGGGGCCGCTCGCGGCCCCCGTTCGCTTTTCCGGACGTAGGGGACGCGGCGGCGTATCTTGATCGCTATGCCGACGACCTCGCCGCTACCCAACTCCCGCACCGAGCCCGACGGTTCGGCCGTCATCCGGGTCCTCAGCTACAACATCCGCTCGATGCGGGACGACACCGGGGCCCTGGCCCGGGTCATCGCCGCCTGCGCCCCCGACCTGACCCTCGTCCAGGAGGCCCCCCGCTTCTTCCGCTGGCGCAAGAGACTCGCCCGCCTCGCGGCCGCCTCCGGCCAGGTGATCCTCACCGGCGGCGGCACGGCGGCCGGTCCGGCCGTGCTGTGCTCGCTGCGGGCGACCGTGGAGCGCACCGAGGACGTCCTGCTGCCGCTGACGCCCGGCGAGCACCGCAGGGGTCTCGCCACCGCCGTGGTCCGCTTCGCCGGCGCCCGGCTGGGCGTGGCCGCCTGCCACCTCGGCCTGACGGCCGCCGAGCGCTACGAGCAGGCGGGCCTGCTGCTCGACCGGCTCGCCGGGATGGGGGTGGAGCACGCGGTCGCGGGCGGCGACATCAACGAGAGCCCGGGCGGCCGCTCCTTCGGTCGCCTGGCCACCGCGCTCCAGGACTGCCGCACCGCCGCGCCCTGGGGCGCCGAGGACAGCTTCCCGGCCACCGGGCCGGACCGCCGGATCGACGGGATCTTCGCGACCAAGGGTGTGGAGGTGCTGGGCTGCGGGGTGCCGACCGGGCTGCCCGGAGTCACCGAGAGCGACTTGAGGGCGGCCACGGACCACCTTCCGGTCCTCGCCGCCCTCAGGATCCCCGCGGAACGCGCCGGCGCCTAGACGACCGCGCCCCGCCCGGGGTCCCCGTCCTCCTCGTCGTCCGTGCGCATCCGCATCACCAGGGTGGCGAAGCCGCCGAGGAAACCGCCGATGCCGACGGTCGACAGCCACCAGGTCATCTCCCAGCCCAGCAGCACCGCGAGCAGGAGCAGCAGCGGCCCGCCGAGCACCCCGAGCCAGGCGAACTTGGCCGTGGTGTCGGCGGCGGGCAGCGGCGGCGGCTCCGGCGGGACGAAGTGACCCTCGTCGTCCCCGTCGGCGTCCTCCTCCGCGGGCTCGGGCGCCGTGTAGTCGCGCGGGCCGACACCGGGCGCGAAGGCGATCGAGCTGCCCAGCGGCTTGGCCGGTTCCTTCTCCTCGCCGGGCTCCGCGGCGAGATCCTCGGCGGAGTCCTTCGCGGGCTCCTGGCCGGATTCCGCCCCTGACTCCTCGTCGTTCGTCCCGACCTCGAGCAGCGCCAGGTCCTCGACCGACTTGAACGGCTTGGAGCCCGGCGGGTCCGCCGGTTCCTCGCCGTATCCCGCGACGATCGCCGCCCACGCGGCGGCCTCGTCGAAGGGCACGCTCTGCTCCTCCGGCGCGCGGCCCTCCCGGCCCTCCGGGCCGTCCCGCTCGTCCCGGTTCTCCCGGTCCTCACGGTCGGAGTCGTGCTCAGCCACCTACGGCCGTCCCTTCCTTGCCGACACTGGGCGCGATCCGGGCGATGAACGCGTAGCTCTCCTCGAAGATCCGGTCCGCATCGTGGTCCAACGTTGCCACGTGGTAGCTCTGTTCCAGCAGGATCTCGGTCACGTCGGCCGACGACACCCGGCCGAGCACCCGGGCCGAGTCGGCGGCCGGAACGACATGGTCCTGGACACTGTGCAGAAGCAGCAGCGGCTGGGTGACCTGCGGCAGTTCACCGTCGATCTTCCGCAGGAAGGCGCGCAGGGAGTGCGCCGAGTGCAGCGGCACCCGGTCGTACCCGCTCTCCAGCACCCCCTCCTTCGCGATGTCGCTGGTGATCCCCTTCGTCGTCCGGACGAGATGGCGGGCCACCGGAAGGGCGTACGCGGACAGGCCGTGCACCTTGTTCGCCGGGTTGACGACGATGACGCCCTCCACCCCCGTCCCGTGCTTCGCGGCGAGCCGCAGGGCCAGCGCGCCGCCCATCGACAGGCCGGCCACGAACACCCGGGAGCACCGGTCGCGCAGGGCGCGCAGCTCGCGGTCCACCTCCGCGTACCAGTCCGGCCAGCCGGTCAGCGCCATGTCCTCCCAGCGCGTGCCGTGTCCGGGCAGCAGCGGCAGCGAGACGGTCAGGCCCTGCCCGGCCAGGTACCGCGCCCAGGGGCGCAGCGACTGCGGGGAACCGGTGAAGCCGTGACAGAGGAGCACCCCGACCTCTCCGCCCTCATGGCGGTACGGCTCGGCTCCAGGAAGGACCGGCACCTTCGGTCTCCTGTCTTCGTCTGTTCTTCGTGGGAGGGACGTCTGCTTCACCGTACGCGACCGTACTGACACCGACCAGGGCCGTCGGAGCCTTTGCGGCCACTCCGGGTTAAGGTCTGTGCGACACAATCAGGAGGCACTCGCTTGTTGTACGGCGCGATGAAGGTCGCAATCGGGGGACCGCTGAAGGTCACCTTCAGGCCCTGGGTGGAAGGCCTCGAGAACATTCCCGCCGAGGGCCCCGCGATCCTGGCGAGCAACCACCTGTCCTTCTCGGACTCGTTCTTCCTGCCCGCGGTCCTCGACCGCAAGGTGACCTTCATCGCGAAGGCGGAGTACTTCACCACGCCCGGTGTGAAGGGCCGGCTGACGGCGGCCTTCTTCAAGGGCGTCGGCCAGCTCCCGGTGGACCGCTCCGGCGGTCGCGGGGCGGGCGAGGCGGCGATCCGGAGCGGTATAGACGTGCTCGAGCGGGGCGAGCTGTTCGGCATCTACCCGGAGGGCACGCGGTCGCCGGACGGCCGGCTCTACCGCGGCAAGCCGGGCGGTCTCGCACGCGTGGCGCTCGCCACCGGCGCGCCCGTGATCCCGGTCGCGATGATCGACACCGAGAAGATCCAGCCGCCCGGGAAGGTGCTGCCGAAGGTCATGCGGCCCGGCATCCGCATCGGCAAGCCGCTGGACTTCGCCCGCTACCAGGGCATGGACCACGACCGCTTCGTGCTGCGCGCCGTGACCGACGAGGTCATGTACGAGATCATGAAGCTCTCCGGCCAGGAGTACGTCGACATCTACGCGACCGCCGCCAAGCGGCAGATCACGGAGGCGGCGAAGGCCGAGAAGGAGGCGGAGAAGGCCGCGAAGGCGGCGCTCGCGCAGGCCGAGAAGGACCAGGCGAAGAAGGAGAAAGAGCAGTAGGAGAGCGGGCGGCGTCGGTAGTTTCGGCAGTCCGGCGAGTCAGCAGTGAGCAGTCAGCGGTCAGCAGTTCAGCAGTCGGCAGTGCATGAGTCGGGGCCCGGGGGCGGGGGACGGATGGCCAGGCGCGAGAGAGTCATGAGGATGTCGGTGGAGCTGCCGCTGTGGCGTGCGCTCGCCGGCTACCGGGTGCTCACCATGCTGTACGCGGTGGGGTTCTTCGCCACCGCCTACGACGGGTTCGCCCGGCCCTGGGTCGCCGTCGGCTACTACTGCGTCCTGTTCGTCTGGACCGTGGCCACCCTGCCCAACGTCGCGAGCGCGGCGAGCTGCACCAAGCCCTTCCTCGCCGCCGACCTCACCATCGCGCTCACCGGCATCCTGCTCACCACCGTGGCCGACGCCCACGAGCGCATCCAGTCGGGCGGCCCGACGCTGCCGTCGATATGGACCGCCGGCTCCGTCCTGGCGTTCGCCATCAAGGGCGGCTGGCGCTGGGCGGCGTTCGCGTCCACGGCCGTCGCGGTCGCCAACCTGGTCGAGCGCGGCACCCCGGCCCGCGACACCATCCACAACGTGGTCCTCGTCTGGGTCGCCTCCATCGCCATCGGCTACGTCGTCGAGGTCGCCCGCGCCTCCGAACGCACCCTGGCCCGCGCGCTGGAGATCGAGGCCGCGACCCGGGAGCGGGAGCGGCTCGCCCGGGACATCCACGACGGCGTGCTCCAGGTGCTGGCCATGGTGCAGCGGCGCGGGGCGGTGCTCGGCGGTGAGGCGGCCGAACTGGGCCGGATGGCCGGGGAGCAGGAGGTCGCGCTGCGCACCCTGGTCGCCGGCGGCCTCGTACCCCCCTCGCGGGTGTCGCAGGACGCGGCCGACGGGGCCGTCGTGCGGGTGGTGGAGGAGCAGCCGGTGGAGCAGACCGGTCCGGTGGACCTGCGCTCGCTGCTCGCCCCCTTCGCCGCCGCCCGCGTCAACCTCGCCGAGCCGGGCGCCCCGGTGCTGCTGCCCGCGCCCGCCGCGAAGGAGCTGGCCGCCGCGGTCGGGGCCGCCCTGGACAACGTACGCAGACACGCCGGGGAGGACGCCCGGGCCTGGATCCTGGTGGAGGACGAGCCCGACGAGGTGATCATCACCGTGCGGGACGACGGGCCCGGCATCCCCGAGGGGCGGCTCGCCCAGGCCGAGGGCGAGGGGCGGCTCGGCGTCGCCCAGTCGATCCGGGGCCGGCTGCGTGACCTCGGCGGGAGCGCCGAGCTGATCTCCACCCCGGGGCAGGGCACGGAGGTCGAACTGACGGTGCCGAAGGAGAAGAACGTGCGGCGGGGGAAGGCGGAACAGCGATGAGCGGTCAGCAGGATCCGATCAGGGTCATGGTGGTGGACGACCACCCCATGTGGCGTGACGCCGTCGCCCGGGACCTCGCCGAGGCGGGCCTCGACGTGGTCGCCACCGCGGGCGACGGGGAGCAGGCGGTGCGCCGGGCCAAGGCCACCACGCCCGATGTGCTGGTGCTGGACCTGAACCTGCCGGCCAAGCCCGGCGTCCAGGTCTGCAAGGAGGTCGTCGCCGCGAACCCGGCCCTGCGGGTCCTGGTGCTGTCGGCCAGCGGTGAGCACGCCGACGTGCTGGAGGCGGTGAAGTCCGGCGCGACCGGCTACCTGCTGAAGTCGGCGTCCACGGAGGAACTGCTGGACGCGGTGCGCCGCACGGCCGTCGGCGACCCGGTGTTCACCCCGGGCCTGGCCGGACTGGTCCTCGGCGAGTACCGCCGGCTGGCCTCCGACCCCGGCCCCGCCACGGGAGGCGGCGACGAACCGAACGCGCCCCGGCTGACCGACCGGGAGACGGAGGTGCTCCGGCTGGTCGCCAAGGGCCTGAGCTACAAGCAGATCGCCGAACGTCTCGTCATCTCCCACCGCACGGTCCAGAACCATGTGCAGAACACCCTCGGCAAGCTCCAGTTGCACAACCGGGTGGAACTGGTCCGGTACGCGATAGAGCGCGGCCTCGACGACGAGTGAGGGCGCCACGGCCGATTCCCGGGTGATTCAACGGAATTGGGCCCGTCGAGGCATATCTGTGTGACCTGGATCACGATTACCGTGTCCCTTCGTCGGCCAACCGCGGCGAAGGGACACTTCCATGCGCGTCGGAGTACTGACCGGGGGCGGGGACTGCCCCGGCCTCAACGCCGTCATCCGGGCGGTCGTCCGCAAGGGCGTCCAGGAGTACGGCCACGAGTTCGTCGGATTCCGCGACGGCTGGCGGGGCCCCCTGGAAGGGAGGTCGATCCGCCTCGACATCCCCGCCGTACGCGGCATCCTGCCCCGCGGCGGCACGATCCTCGGCTCCTCGCGGACCAACCCCCTCAAGGAGGAGGACGGCATCCGCCGGATCAAGGACACCCTCACCCGGCAGAAGGTCGGCGCCCTCATCACCATCGGCGGCGAGGACACGCTCGGGGTGGCGGCCCGTCTCTCGGACGAGTTCGAGGTGCCCTGCGTGGGCGTCCCGAAGACCATCGACAACGACCTGTCCGCCACCGACTACACCTTCGGCTTCGACACCGCCGTGGGCATCGCGACCGAGGCCATCGACCGGCTGCACACCACCGCCGAGTCCCATATGCGTGTCCTCGTCGTCGAGGTGATGGGCCGCCACGCCGGGTGGATCGCCCTGCACTCGGGCCTGGCCGGCGGGGCCAACGTCATCCTCATCCCCGAGCAGCGCTTCGACATCGACCAGGTCTGCGCCTGGGTGACCTCCCGCTTCCGGGCGTCGTACGCCCCGATCGTGGTCGTCGCCGAGGGCGCGATGCCCAAGGACGGTGACGTGGTGCTGAAGGACGGTTCGCTGGACTCCTTCGGGCACGTGCGGCTGTCCGGCGTCGGGGAATGGCTCGCCAAGGAGATCGAGCGGCGGACCGGGAAGGAGGCCCGCACCACGGTCCTCGGACACGTCCAGCGCGGCGGCACCCCGAGCGCCTTCGACCGCTGGCTCGCGACCCGCTTCGGTCTGCACGCCGTCGACGCCGTCCACGAGGGCGACTTCGGCACGATGGTCGCCCTGCGCGGCACGGACATCGTCCGCGTACCCATAGCCGAGGCCACCGCGCGACTGAAGACGGTGGACCCGGCGCTGTACACGGAGGCCGGCGTGTTCTTCGGCTGACGGACCGCTAGCGGGCCGGCCGCGGCTCGGCGCACACCCGGGCCATCAGCTCCCGCACCACGCGGGCCCCGTTCAGGGTCAGCACCGACTCCGGATGGAACTGGACCCCGGCGAGCGCGTTCAGGGGCGCGCCCTCGGCGCGCAGCGGCCCGCGCAACGCGTGCACCTCGCCGTTCGCGGCCCGGCTCACCTCCACCCCGAGCGCCGTCAGCTCCCGCAGCGCCGCCTCGTCGCACAGCGCCACGAAGCTGTTGTAGAACCCGACGGTCTCCGACCGTCCGAACAGGTCCACGGTCGTCTGCGCCCCCTGGTACGGCACCTCCTTGCGGACGATGTCCAGCCCCAGCTCCGCCGCGATCAGCTCGTGCCCGAGGCAGACCCCGAGGACGCCGTGCCGGTGCTCCCGGACCACCCGCGCGGTCAGCTCCCGCAGCGACCGCATCTTCGGGTCGGCCAGGTCGGACGGGTCGCCGGGGCCGGGGCCCAGCACGACGGGCCCCGCGTGCGCGAGCACCGACTCCGTCAGCCCGGGCGCGTCGTAGCGCAGGACGCTCACCTCGAGCCCGCTCGACCGCAGCACGTGCGCGAGCATCGCGGTGAAGGTGTCCTCGCCGTCGACGACGAGCGCGTGCCCGGTCAGCTCCTGCGTCCGCTCCTGCATCCGCAGCCAGAACGGCGCCAGCGAGGCCCGGCGCGCGTCCAGCGCCGCCCGCACCCGGGGGTCGTCGGCCGGCCGGGGCCGCGCGCCGACCGTCCCCGGGCCGCCCGGCCGGACACCGAGCGCGGCCAGCACGCCCGCCGCCTTCGCGTGCGTCTCCGCGACCTCGCCCGCCGGATCCGACCCGCGGACGAGCGTGGCGCCCACCGGTACCCGCAGGCGCCCGGCCGCGTCGATGTCGGCGGTGCGGATCAGGATGGGGGAGTCGAGGGTCTGCGCCCCGCCCGCGTCCCGGCCCAGCAGTGCCAGTGCGCCGGCGTAGTAACCCCGCGCGACGCCGTCCGGCCCGAGCGGCTCGTACCGCTCGATGACCCGGCAGGCGTTCTGCACCGGCGAGCCGGTGACGGTCGCCGCGAACATGGTCTCCTTCAGCACCTCCCGCACATCCAGCGAGGACCTGCCGCGCAGTTCGTACTCCGTGTGCGCGAGATGCGCCATCTCCTTCAGCCGGGGTCCGATCACCACCCCGCCCATGTCGCCGACGGTGCACATCATCTTGAGCTCCTCGTCGACGACCATCGACAGCTCCTCGATCTCCTTGCCGTCGGCGAGGAAGTCCAGCAGGCCCTCCGGCGTCGGACCCTCCGCCGGATACCGGTACGTCCCGCTGATCGGGTTCATCACGACCGTGCCGCCGGACATCCGCACGTGCACCTCGGGGCTGGCCCCCACCAGCGTCCGGTCCCCGGTGTGCACGACGAACGTCCAGTACGCGCCCCGCTCGCCTTCGAGGAGCCGTCGGAAGAGGGCCAGCGCGTCGGCCCGGCCGAACCCGGGGATCCGCCCCCGGTACGTCCGCCGGATCACGAAGTTGGCGCCCTCGCCGCGGCCGATCTCGTCCCGCAGCACCCGCCCGACGATCTCCGCGTACTCCTCGTCGGCCACGTCGAAGCCGCCGTCCTCGACCCGCACCTCCCGCGCCGGGAGCCGGTCGAGGGCCTCCGCCAGCGGCAGGACGTGCCGCTCCTGCGGAACCAGCGCCGCCAGCGGGGTGCCGTCGTCGCGGACGTCGAAGCCGCGCTCGCGGATCTGCCGGAAGGGGACGAGCGCCAGGCCCTCCTCGGGCAGGTCGGCGAGCCGGTCGTACGTGCCGACCGGGCCGATCAGCACCTCCACCGTGTCGGCGTCATGGCCGGGAGCGCGGCGGCGGAGCAGGGCGAACGGGCGGTCGTCGTGGATCAGCCGAGCCAGGTCCATGGGTTCCTCTTCCGTCGATCTCGATCGATGTCGGTATCGGGTGAGGAACGGCCCCGGAAACGCCGAAGGCCGCCCCTCGGGCGGCCTTCGCGAAGTCTTGCGTACGCGCAGTTCAGTGGGCCGCCGGATGAGCGGTCCACCACCAGTTCTGGGTCGAAAGCGCGAACATGCGACGCACCTTACCCCACGCGCACCTGAGCACAGGTGCGTCTCACCTGTCGAGCCGGGCGAAAACGACTCGACACGACCCCGTAATGTTGAGGGCGTGACCGTGAACGCTAAGACCAGCGCGAGCGCTGGCAACACCTGGCGAGACCTGCCCGCGGCGCAGCAGCCCGAGTACCCCGACACCGAGGCTCTGCGCGCAGTGATCGCGGACCTCGAGTCGTATCCGCCGCTCGTCTTCGCGGGCGAGTGCGACCAGCTGCGCGCCCGGATGGCGGCCGTCGCCAAGGGAGAGGCGTTCCTTCTCCAGGGCGGCGACTGCGCCGAGGCGTTCGACGGGGTGTCCGCCGATCAGATCCGCAACAAGCTCAAGACGCTGCTCCAGATGGGCGCCGTGCTCACGTACGCGGCCTCGGTGCCGGTCGTCAAGGTCGGCCGGATCGCCGGCCAGTACTCCAAGCCGCGCTCCAAGAGCACCGAGACCCGCGACGGCGTGACCCTGCCGACGTACCGGGGCGACTCGGTCAACGGCTTCGACTTCGACGAGGCGTCCCGCGTCCCGGACCCCGAGCGCCTGAAGCGGATGTACAACGCGTCCGCCTCCACGCTCAACCTGGTGCGCGCCTTCACCACCGGCGGCTACGCCGACCTGCGCCAGGTGCACGCCTGGAACCAGGACTTCGTGAAGCAGTCCCCGTCCGGTCAGCGCTACGAGCAGCTCGCTCGTGAGATCGACCAGGCGCTGAACTTCATGCACGCCTGCGGGGCCGACCCGGAGGAGTTCAAGACCGTCGAGTTCTTCTCCTCGCACGAGGCGCTGCTGCTCGACTACGAGTCCGCCCTGACCAGGGTCGACTCCCGCACCGGGCGGCTGTACGACGTCTCGGCGCACATGGTGTGGATCGGTGAGCGCACCCGCCAGCTGGACCACGCGCACATCGAGTTCGCCTCGAAGATCCGCAACCCGATCGGCATCAAGCTCGGCCCGACGACCACGGCCGAGGAGGCGCTGCAGTACATCGAGCGCCTCGACCCCGACCGTGAGCCCGGCCGGCTGACCTTCATCGTCCGCATGGGCGCCGACAAGGTCCGCGACAAGCTGCCCGAGCTGGTCGAGAAGGTCAGCGCCTCGGGCGCGACCGTCGCCTGGATCACCGACCCGATGCACGGCAACACCTACGAGGCGGCCTCGGGTCACAAGACCCGCCGGTTCGACGACGTGCTCGACGAGGTCAAGGGCTTCTTCGAGGTCCACAAGGCCCTCGGCACCCACCCGGGCGGCATCCACGTGGAGCTGACCGGCGACGACGTCACGGAGTGCGTGGGCGGCGGCGACGAGATCTTCGTCGACGACCTGCACCAGCGCTACGAGACGGCCTGCGACCCCCGCCTGAACCGCAGCCAGTCCCTGGACCTGGCCTTCCTCGTGGCGGAGATGTACCGGGACCAGTGACCTTCCGGTCATGAAGATGGGGCGCGGATCACATACGATCCGCGCCCCACTCCACTTTTGTGGCCACCGGCGGCCGGGTAAGGTTAGGTTAGCCTTATTGATCTCGGCAGGAGGTGAACCCGCGTGTTCGTATGCAGCTGCTTCGGTGTGACCGAGGCGCAGGTCCAGCAGCACGCGGACAACGGAGCCTGCACCCCCCGCCAGATAGCCTCCGCCTGCAAGGCGGGCACGGACTGCGGGTCGTGCGTCCGGCGCATCCAGGCGATCCTCGGCCGGGGCGCCTGCCGGCGCCCGGACCTGGCCGACCAGGGCAGGCCGGTCCTCGCCCGGGTCGAGGAGTTCGAAGACCTCGGCGAAGCCGCCTAGGCAGAGGGCCTCAGCTCTCCGGCTGCTCGATCAGCTGCGCGAGGTACAGCGCCTCACCGAGCTTCTCCACCAGTTCGAGCTGGGTGTCGAGGTAGTCGATGTGGTGCTCCTCGTCCTCGAGGATCGACTCGAAGATGTTGGCGGACGTGATGTCGCCCTTCTCGCGCATCACCTTGATCCCGCGCCTCAGCCGGTCGATCGCCTCGACCTCGACCTGACGGTCGGCCTCGAACATCTCCTTGACCGTCTGCCCGACCCGTACGTGGAAGAGCCGCTGGTAGTTCGGCAGCCCGTCCAGGAACAGGATCCGGTCGGTGAGCACCTCGGCGTGCTTCATCTCGTCGAACGACTCGTGCCGGGTGTACTTGGCGAGCTTCGTCCAGCCGAAGTTCTCCTGCATCTTGGCGTGGAGGAAGTACTGGTTGATCGCCGTGAGCTCGCCGGTGAGCTGCTCGTTGAGGAACTCGATGACCTCGGGGTCGCCCTGCATCGCAGAGGCTCCTTCCGCATGGGGAATCGGGGTGAGGAACGGGGAGGCTGCCGCCGAATGATTGCACCGGCGGGGAAGATCGTCCAGTAAGTGCGCACTTAGTAAGTTAGTGCATGCTTAGTAGCAGATGCCCGATTCGGGATATGCCCGGTCATGGCTGGTCATGTGCACCGTCCAGGGTCTGTCAGGATGGAGTCATGGGTCAGCCGGTGGAGCGCGAATCTGGAGAAGAAGCAGTGTCCGAGCTTCCGCCGGGGCAGCGACTCCAGCGGGGATGGCCCGTCACGCACTACGGCCCGGTGCCCAAGTTCCGGCCCGAGCGCTGGGAGTTCAGGGTCTTCGGCGCCACCGCCGACGGTGAGAAGCGCTGCTGGAACCACGAGGAGTTCACGGCCCTTCCGTACACGTCCGTCGTGGCCGATCTGCACTGCGTGACGAAGTTCAGCATGCTGGGCGCCGAGTGGGGCGGGATCCCGGCCCGCACCATCCTGGAGAGCGCCCCGCCCGCTCCGAACGTCACCCATGTGATGGTGTGGGCCGAGTACGGCTTCAGCTCGAACCTGCGCCTGTCCGACTTCGCCGCCGAGCGCACCATCTTCGCCACCCACAAGGACGGCGAGCTGCTCACCGCCGAGCACGGCTTCCCGCTGCGGCTGGTCGTTCCGCACCTCTACGCCTGGAAGGGCCCCAAGTGGGTCCGCGGCGTCGAGTACATGACCGCCGACCGCCGCGGCTTCTGGGAGGAGCGCGGCTACCACAACGTCGGCGACCCCTGGCGGGAACAGCGCTACTCGTACCAGGAGGGACCGGGCGACGGCCCGGAACTCTGAGCCCCCCGGGAGCCTGATCCCCGCGCGGACCCGATCCCCGCGGGGTCCTGATCCCCCCGGTACGGCGGCGTCAGCCGTCGCGGAGCTTCTTCAGGCGCTCCACGTCCGCCGCGTGCCCTTCCTTGCCGCCGGGCGTCTCGATGATCAGCGGCACGCCGGCGGTGGCCGGGTGGGTCATCAGCGCCCGGAACGGGTCCTCGCCGATGTGCCCCGCGCCGATGTTCTCGTGCCGGTCCTTGTGCGCGCCGACCACGTCCTTGGAGTCGTTGGCGTGGATCAGCTTCAGCCGCCCCTCGCCGACCGTCTCCACGAGCAGATCGAGGGTCTGGTGCATGCCGGCCGGGCCGGTCAGGTCGTGCCCGGCCGCGAAGATGTGACAGGTGTCGAGGCAGACGCCCAGCTTGGGATGGGCGTCCAGCGCCTCGAAGTACGGCCCGAAGTCCCAGGTCCGGGAGCAGAGCGAGGCGCCCTGGCCTGCGGTGGACTCGAGCAGCAGGAACGGGTCGTCGTCGTGGGTCAGCTCGTCCAGCAGCGGCAGCAGGTACTCCCGCACCTGCTTCAGCGCCACGGACCGGTCCCGCCCGCCCGTCGCGCTCCCGGTGTGGACGACCACGCCCAGCGCGCCGATCTCCCGCCCGCGGCGCAGTGAGTGGCGCATCGACTCCACCGACCTCTCGGCGGTCGCCTCGGTGTGCGAGCCGAAGTTGATCAGGTACGGCGCGTGGACGTACGCGGGGACCGACCGTGCCGCGCACGCCTCCCGGAAGGCCTCGTCCTGTCGCGGGTTGCCGACCGGAGTGGCCCAGCCGCGCGGGTTGGCGACGAAGACCTGGACCGTCTCGGCGCCGAGGTCCTGCGCGTACGACATGCCCACGTCGTGCAGACCGCCGGCCACGGGGACGTGGCCGCCGACCGGGTTGCGGGAGGGGAGAGGGGCTCGAGAACTCACCCGTTCAGGGTGTCATGCCCCGCACACCGCTCCGGCACCCGCCCGGTCAGCGGATGGTGATCGTGATCGTCGATCCCTTGGGCGCCGTGTCGCCGCCGTCCACGGACTGGCTCTTCACGGTGTCGCCGAAGAGCCCGAGCAGCCCCCGGTCCTCCTCGACCTTGAAGCCGGACTGCTCCAGGAGCGACGTGGCGTCGTCGACGCTCGCGCCGACCACGTCCGGGACCTCGACCATCTCCGGCCCCTTGGACAGCGTCAGGGTCACCGTGTCGCCCTCGGCGGCCTCGCTGCCCTCCTCCGGGGTCTGCGTCGCGACCAGGCCCTTGTCGAACTCGGAGGTGACCTGCTCGGTGGCGATCTTCACCTTCAGACCGGCCTCCTCCAGCTCGGCCTTGGCGTCGTCCACGCTGTCGCCGGTGACGTCCGGGATGTCGACCGGGCTGCCCTTGCTGACCACGATCGCGATCGCGGCGCCGGCGCGGCGCTTCGCGCCCGCCTCCGGGTCGGTGCTGATCACGAAGCCCTTGATGACGTCCTCGCTGAACTCCTGGGTGACCAGGCCCGGCTCCAGGCCGTCCGACTTCAGCAGCTCCTCGGCCTTGTCCAGCCGGGAGCCCGCCACGTCCGGCACCTTCACGATCTCCGGGCCGTCGGAGACGGTGAGCGTCACGGAGTCGTGCTTGCGGATCCGGGCGCCCGGATCGGGGTCGGTGTCCATCACGGTGCCGCGCTTCACGGTGTCGCTGTGCTGGTGGCGCACCTTGCCGACCTCGAGGCCGGCGGCCTCCAGCCGGGTCCTGGCCTCCGCCTCCTTCTGCGTCAGCACCGCGGGGACCTTGGTGAACTGACCGGAGTTGATGTACCAGACACCGGCGCCCACGCCGAACACCAGCAGGACGGCGGCGACCAGCGCGAGCACCCCGCGCCGGGGCCGTGCGGAACGGCGCCGGGGCGGCAGGGGCGGCCCGCTCTGGAAGCGCGAGGTGCGGTGCAGCGGATCCTCGCCGTCGTCGGCGTCGTCGTCGACGGGCAGCGGACGGGGCACGGTGAGCGAGCGCGGGATCACGCTCGTGCGGTCCTCGGCGTTGTCGTGTCCGGCGGAGACCGCCTGCGGCGGCATCGCGTCCAGCTGCTCCTCGGTGAGCGGAGCGCGCGCCTCCCGTGCCTGCCCGAGCAGCGCCACGGCGTCGTACGGCCGGACCTCGGGGGTGCGGGCGGTGGCCGACGCCACCAGCTCGTCCAGCTCGTACGGCATCCCGGGGACGAGGGCGGACGGCGGCGGGACGTCCTCGTGGAGGTGCTTGTAGAGCACGATCGCGGGGGAGTCGCCGTCGTGGGGTTTCTCACCGGTGAGCATCTCGTAGAGCACCACCCCGCACGCGTACACGTCGACGCGGGGGTCGGCGGCGCCCGGCTGCTCGATCTGCTCGGGGGCGAGATAGGCGACCGTGCCGAGCACGGCCCCCGTGGTGCTGGTCACCGTGTCGACGGACCGCACCAGACCGAAGTCCGCGACCTTGACCCGCCCGTCGTCCCCTATCAGCACGTTCTCGGGCTTCATGTCCCGGTGCACGAACCCGGCCCGGTGCGCGGCGCCGAGCGCGGCCAGCACGGGCTCCAGGATGTCGAGCGCGGCTCGCGGCTGGAGCGCGCCGCGCTCCCGCAGCACGTCACGCAGCGTGCAGCCGGCGATGTACTCCATGGCCAGATAGACGTACGACCCGTCGGCGCCCTGATCGAACACCTGGACGACATTCGGGTGCGCGAGCCGGGCGACCGACTTCGCCTCCCGGATGAACCGATCGACGAACGCCCCGTCGGCGGCGAGCGCCGGGTGCATCACCTTGAGCGCGAGCACGCGGTCCAGGCGGGTGTCCACGGCCCGGTAGACCGTGGCCATCCCGCCGACCGCGATCCGCGCCTCTACGCGATACCGGCCGTCGAGCAGTTGCCCGACCAGAGGGTCCTGAAGGGTCGTGTCCACGCAGGTGAGTCTACGAGCCGCCGCTGACACCTCCGCCGGTTCCGCCGGGATCGCAGCGCGACTGGAGCCGACCTGTGACGCAACCCACGGGTCCCGCGACCCCCGTATCCGAAGACCGGACGGTAGCCGCGCGGGCGGTCAGAACGCCGGGCGCTCGGGGTCCAGCACGGCCCGGCCCTCCACCGGCGAGGACGCCTGCGCGAAGTACCGGGGCGGCATCCGTCCGGCCAGCCGGGCCAGCCTTCCCGCCTCGACGCCGGCCCGCATGGCCGACGCCATCCGCTCGGGCTCCCTCGCCCGCGTCACCGCCGACGCCAGCATCACCCCCGCACACCCCAGCTCCATCGCCAGTGCCACGTCCGACGCGGTGCCCGCGCCCGCGTCCAGGATCACCGGCACGCGCGCGTGCTCGACGATCAGCTGGAAGTTGTGCGGGTTGCGGATGCCCAGACCGGAGCCGATCGGCGAGCCCAGCGGCATCACCGCCGCGCAGCCCACGTCCTCCAGCTTCCGGGCCAGGACCGGATCGTCGTTCGTGTACGGCAGCACCGTGAAGCCGTCGTCCACCAGCGTCTCCGCCGCCTCCAGCAGCTCGATCGGGTCCGGCAGCAGGGTGCGCTCGTCGGCGATGACCTCCAGCTTGATCAGATCGGTGCCCAGCGCCTCCCGCGCCAGCCGGGCGGTCAGCACGGCCTCCCCGGCGGTGAAACAGCCCGCCGTGTTCGGCAGCACCCGGATGCCGAGCCGCTCCAGCACCGACAGCACGGAACCGTGCACCGAGGGGTCCACCCGGCGCATCGCGACCGTGGTCAGCTCGGTCCCGGACGCCACCAGCGCCCGCTCCAGCACGTCCAGGCTGGGCGCACCCCCCGTGCCCATGATCAGCCGGGACGAGAAGGACCTGCCGCCGAGGACGAAGGGATCGTCGGCCATGGCTCAGCCCCCCTGCACCGCGGTGAGCACTTCCACCCGGTCACCGTCGCGCAGTGCCGTGGACGGCCACTGCGCGCGCGGGACGACGGTCTCGTTGAGCGCGGCGGCCACCCCGGAGGGCGCCGGCGTCAGGGACCGTACGACGCTGTCGAGGGCCGTGCCGGCGGCGAACTCGCGCCGCTCCCCGTTCACCGAGACGTGCACGTGGGCGTCCACCCGGACGTGCCGCGGGCCGTCGTCCCGGGTGTTCTCCTGCGTGTTCCCCTGGGCGTTCATGCGGGCTGCTCCGAGAGTGCGGCGGCGCCGAAGCGCCGGGGTGTGAAGGGGCGGGCCTCGTCCGGGAGCTCCCCGGTGGCCAGGGCGTGCGCCATCGCGTCACCCGTCACCGGCGTCAGCAGCACGCCGTTGCGGTAGTGGCCGGTGGCCAGCAGCAGCCCGGCGAGGTCCGTCGGCCCGAGCAGCGGCGCGTTGTCCGGGGAGCCGGGCCGCAGCCCCGCGCGCGTCTCCGTGAGCGGCAGCTCGGTGATCCCCGGGACCAGCTCATGGGCGTCGCGCAGCAACTCGTACACGCCCCCCGCCGTCACCGTGGTGTCCCAGCCCAGCTCCTCGCTGGTCGCGCCGACGACCAGCTCGCCGTTCTCCCGGGGGACGAGGTAGACCTGGCTGCCGCGCACCACGGCCCGCACGGTCCGGCTCAGGAACGGGGCGTACCGCGGCGGCACGGCCAGCCGCAGCACCTGGCCCTTCACCGGCCGCACGGGAGGCAGGACGTCCTGCGGCACCCCCGCGAGCCGTCCGCTCAGGCTGCCGCCCGCGAGCACCACCTGCCCCGCCTCCAGGGCCGTGCCGTCCGCCGTGACGGCCCCGGTGGCGCGCCCGCCCGCGACCGACAGCCGCTCGGCCCGCGCCCGGTGGAAGACCACCCCGGCCCGCTCGCACGCGGCCACCAGCGCCCCGGTCAGCCGCCGCGGGTCGATCTGGTGGTCGCCGTCGACCCGCAGCCCGCCCCGCACCCCCGGTGCCAGCAGCGGCTCCAGACGCCGGCACTCGCGCCCGGACAGCCACTCCGACTCCAGCCCCGACTGCTGCTGAAGGGCGTGCAGTTCCCGCAGATGGGCGCGGTCGTCGGAGTCCAGCGCGACCGCGAGCGTGCCGCAGCGCCGGTAGCCCAGATCGTGCCCGGTCAGCTCCGTCAGCTCGGCCGCGAAGTCCGGATAGCGGCGGGCGGAGGCCAGGTTGAGGCCGAGCAGGGTCTGCTCGCCGTGGTGCAGTTCCGTGACGGCGGCCAGCATCCCGGCCGCCACCTGGGCGGCCCCGCCGCCCGGTGCCGGGTCGAGGACCGCCGTGGCGAAGCCCCGCTGCGCGGCCCGCCAGGCCGTGACCAGGCCGATGATCCCGCCCCCGATGACGAGGACGTCTGACGTACGTGAAGACGACATGGGCGTCCAGCCCCTCCCTTCGCCGGCATGACCCGGATCAGGTTCGACGGTCGGAGGCCGCCAGCCTCCCTCTCAGCCCGGTGCGTCCGGACTCCCGCGTGTGCTCTACGTTGGCCACCCTAGCCCGTGCTCCGGCGCCTCTGTAAGGGAGCCTTTCGTCATGCCCCGCTCGTTGGACGGCCTCGTCCTCGCGCCCGTCGCCGACCAGGCCCCGGGCCAGGTCGGCACCCGCACCCGCTTCACGTACCACGAACGCGGCGGCGCGATCTGGGCGGAGTACGCCGGCGGCGACGTCGTACGCGGGCATCTGGTGGGTACCCGCGAAGGAGACCGGCTCGACTTCCGGTACGTACAGCTCAAGCACGACGGGACGACGTCCTCGGGGCGCTGCGTCTCGACGGTCGTGGAGCTCGCGGACGGACGGGTGCGGCTCGAGGAGAGCTGGGCGTGGGAGTCGCAGGAGGGCAGCGGCACCAGCGTTGTGGAGCAGGTCACGACGCACGACGGCTGACTGACGTTTCGTCAGCCGCCTAAGGTGATCAGGTGAGCGAGCAGAGGCAGGAACAGGGCGGCCCGGCCGGACGGCGCGTGGTGGTCGTCGGCGCGGGCATGGCCGGGGTGCAGACGGCCGTGGCGCTGCGGGAACAGGGCTTCGACGGCACGGTGACGCTGATCGGAGCGGAGCCCCACCAGCCCTACGACCGGCCCCCGCTGTCCAAGGCCGTCCTGCTCGGCAACGCCGAGGGCTCCGCCTTCGACGTCGACTTCGAGGGCCTCGGCATCGAGCTGGTGCTCGGCCGCGAGGTCGACGGCCTGCGCCCCGCCGACCACGAGCTGGACACCGAGGCCGGACCCGTCCCCTACGACGTGCTGGTCCTCGCCACCGGCGCCGAACCGATCCGGCTGCCCGGCGCCGAGGGCGTGCCCGGCGTGCATCTGCTGCGCACCCTGGACGACGCCGAGCGGCTGCGGCCCGTGCTCGCCCGGCAGCACGACGTCGTGGTCGTCGGCGCCGGCTGGATCGGCGCCGAGTTCGCCACGGCCGCGCGCGAGGCCGGCTGCGCGGTCACCGTGGTCGAGGCCGCCGACCGGCCGCTGGCCGGGGCGCTGCCCGCCGAGGTCGCCGCCCCCATGGCCGCCTGGTACGCCGACAGCGGCGTCGATCTGCGCACCCGCGCGCGCGTGGAGCGCGTCGAGCCCGGTGCGGTCGTCCTGGACGACGGCACCCGGCTGCCCGCCGGCGCCGTCGTCGTGGGCATCGGCGCCCGCCCCGCCACCGCCTGGCTGGCCGGCTCCGGCGTCACGCTCGGCGCCCACGGCGAGGTCGTGGCCGACGCCCAGCTGCGGACCTCGGTGCCCGATGTGTACGCGGTCGGCGACTGCGCCTCCTTCCCCTCGGGCCGGTACGGCGAGCGACTCCTCGTGCACCACTGGGACAACGCCCTCCAGGGACCGCGCACGGTCGCGGCGAACATCGTCGGCGCCGCCACCGACGAACCCCTGGCCGTCTACGACCCGGTCCCGTACTTCTGGTCCGAGCAGTTCGGCCGCTTCGTCCAGTACGCCGGACACCATGCCGACGCCGACCGCGTCCTGTGGCGCGGCGACCCGGCGGGACCGGCCTGGTCGGTGTGCTGGCTGCGCGACGACCGGCTGGTCGCCCTGCTGGCCGTGGGCCGGGCGCGCGACCTCGCCCAGGGAAAGCGGCTGATCCAGGCGGGCACACCCATGAACCCACGGCTCCTCGCGGACCCGGCGAGGCCCCTGAAGGCCGCGACGGCGGCGGTCTGACCGCCTGGTCGGACCGGCCCGGTTTCCGACTGTCAGCGGCAGATGGCAGGCTTGTTCCCGTGACCGAGATTGACGCAAAGACCGATGCTCTCGTCCCCGCCTGGCTCACCGTGCCCGACATCGCGGACATGATGGATGTCGACGTGATCCGCGTCCGGCAGCTGATCAAGGACGGCCAGCTCATCGCCGTGCGCCGAGGCGAGAACCGCGCGCTGCACATCCCCGCCGCCTTCATCGACGGGGACAAGGTGGTCAAGGGCCTGGTCGGGACCCTGACCCTGCTGCGGGACGACGGCTTCACGGACGAAGAGATGCTCGAGTGGCTCTTCACCCCCGACCCGAGCCTGCCCGGCACCCCCGCGCAGGCCCTGAGCGAGAATCGCGGCACGGAGGTGAAGCGCCGCGCCCAGGCGCTCGCCGTCTGACCCGCGCAGCCGAACCGACACACCCGGCGTACGGGGGCGCCCGCTCCCGTACGCCATCGCCCCGGGGGGACTTTCCCATGCCTGACACCGCCCGTACCGGCCTGGCCGACGCCCGGCTGTACCTCTGCACGGACGCGCGCACCCGCCAGGGCGACCTCCCGGAGTTCCTGGACGCGGTCCTGGCGGGCGGCGTCGACATCGTCCAGTTGCGCGACAAGGGCGTCGAGGCGGCCGAGGAGCTGGAGCACCTCGAGGTGTTCGCCGACGCCTGCGCGCGGCACGGCAGGCTGCTCGCCGTCAACGACCGCGCGGACGTCGCGCACGCGGCGGCGGCCGGCGTGCTCCACCTCGGACAGGGCGACCTGCCGGTCCCCGCGGCCCGCGCGATCCTGGGCGAGGACGTGCTCATCGGCCGCTCCACGCACACGGAGGCGGAAGCCGAGGCGGCTGCCGTCCAGGAGGGCGTCGACTACTTCTGCACCGGCCCCTGCTGGCCCACCCCGACCAAGCCCGGCCGGCCAGCCCCCGGCCTCGGCCTGGTCCGGCACACGGCCGCCCTCGGCACCGGCCGGCCCTGGTTCGCCATCGGCGGCATCGACCTCGGCAACCTGGACGAGGTACTGGCGGCGGGCGCCCGCCGGGTCGTCGTCGTCCGGGCGATCACGGAGGCGGACGACCCGGGTGCCGCGGCGGCGGAGTTCGCGAAGCGGCTCCGCGAGGCGTGAATCGGCTCCGCGAGACGTGATCCCGCCGTCCCGGCCGGTCGTGCGGAGGCGGCCGGGGAATCTGGTACGGCTGTCCAAGGGGTGGACAACAAGTCGACAAAGCGGGCAAATTTCCCGCATCGGGTTGGGGGACCGCCCACCCCTGACTAACCTGCGGGTATGGCCCTCGGAACCGCATCCACCAGGACGGACCGCGCGCGTACCGTGCGCGACATCCTGGCGACCGGCAAGAAGACGTACTCGTTCGAGTTCTACGCGCCGAAGACGCCCAAGGGTGAGCGAAGCCTGTGGAACGCGCTGCGCCGGGTCGAGGCCGTCGCCCCCGACTTCGTCTCGGTGACGTACGGCGCCGGCGGCTCCACCCGGGCGACCACGGTCAAGGAGACCCAGCAGATCGTCGTCGACACCACCCTCACGCCGGTCGCGCACCTCACCGCCGTGGACCACTCCATCGCCGAGCTGCGCAACATCATCGGCCAGTACGCCGACGCCGGGATCCGCAACATGCTCGCCGTGCGCGGCGATCCGCCCGGCGACCCCATGGGCTCGTGGGTACCGCACCCCCAGGGCCTGACGTACGCCGCCGAACTCGTCCGGCTCATCAAGGAGTCGGGCGACTTCTGCGTGGGCGTCGCCGCCTTCCCCGAGATGCACCCGCGCTCCGAGGACTGGGACACGGACGTCGCGCACTTCGTGGACAAGTGCCGGGCCGGCGCCGACTACGCCATCACGCAGATGTTCTTCGAGCCCGAGTCGTATCTGCGGCTGCGCGACCGCGTCGAGGCGGCCGGTTGTGTGACTCCGGTCATTCCCGAGGTCCTGCCGGTGACGAGTGTGAAGATGCTGGAGAGCCTGCCCAAGCTCAGCAACGCGCACTTCCCCGCCGCCCTGAAAGAGCGGATCCTCACAGCCAAAGACGATCCGGCCGCTGTACGCTCCATTGGCATCGACTTCGCCACGGAGTTCTGCGCACGGCTGCTGGCCGAGGGAGTGCCCGGACTGCACTTCATCACGCTCAACAACTCCACGGCGACGCTGGAAATCTACGAGAACCTGGGCCTGCACCATCCCCCGCAGGCCTAGACCGGCCGCTTGCACATACGACACACTGCGTAGCGGCCACTGGGAGAGGGGCGTACATGGGCTGGACGGTCCTCTACATCGCGTTCGGCATTGTCGCGCTGTGGCTGCTCGGCGAGGTTCTGCTGCAGTACAAGGCGCGGCTGCGCTGGCGGCTGCTGGCCTTCGTCGGCTTCCTCGGCGTCGTCATCGGTGTCCTGATCCCGTCGGTCGTCGTCATCGCGCTGGGCGCCGCCGCCTTCGCGGTCGGCCAGACCTACGTGACGCTGTCGTTCCGGCGCGGCTTCGCCGAGGGCTGGGCCTTCCGGCGCGGGGACGCCGAAGCGGAGGGTGAGGAAGGGACCACCGCCAAGCGTCGCCGCGGCAAGGCCGAACGCAAGGACCCGACGCTCGAGGTCTCCGGTCTGGAGGCCGGCGAGGCCGCCTTCGGCTCCGACCCGCGCTACGGCGCCGACGACACGGCGTTCGGCCAGGAAGGCAACGCCTTCGGCGACAAGAGCGCCTTCGGCGACGACGAGTACGACCGCGACGACGTCTTCACGCCCGCGGCCCGCGGCACGGATCCCTCCGCCGCCGAGACCACGTCCGTGTACGAGCCGCAGCCCCTGCCCGACGACACCGGCTCCTACGGCATATACAGCGACACCGCCTACGCGGCCAACGGCCAGGCCCAGTCGCAGGATCAGCCCCAGGACCAGTACGCGACGGCGGCCCAGGGCGCGGACCAGAACTACGGCTACGACACGTACGCCGGGTACCACCAGCAGCAGTACGGCTACGACGCCACCGGTGAGCAGCAGTACGCGGCCTACTCCGACCCGTACATCGGCACCCAGACCTACGGCGGCGGCTCCTACGACGCCGGCTACGGCCAGCAGCAGTACGGGCAACAGGGCTACGGCCAGGACCAGTACGGCGCCGGCGGCTACGGGGAGACCCCGGCCGGCGGCGTCTGGGTGCCGCAGCAGCGCAACACCGACGACCCGCTGGGCGGCGGCGAACTCCCGCCCGAGCAGCAGCAGTACCCGTACCAGGGCGACGGCCGGCAGCAGGGCACCGGCTACGACGAGCAGTACCGGTTCTGACGGCCGCTTCGCCGCGGGCGTGCCTCCCGCCACAGGCACCGGGAACCTCGGTGGCTCACTGCGAGCCGCGGAACTGCGGTCCCTCCACGATCAGTCCGGACACCAGCGCGCCCGACATGCCCGCGTGCGGCAGTCCGCCGCCCGGGTGCGACCAGCCGCCGACCGTGAACAGCCCTTGCAGGCGCGTGGAGTTGGCGGGATGCAGCAGTCGCCCCCCGGCCGCGGCCAGTGCCGGCGCCGGGACCGCCCCGCCCGCCGCGCCCGTCTCCCGCGCGATGTCGGCGGGGGTGCGCACCTCTCGCCACAGGACGCGGTCGCGCAGACCGGGGACGGCCCGCTCGGCGGCGGCGACCAGCGCGTCCACGTGTGCGTCGTCGATCTCCGCGCCCGCCGGGACCACCGCACCGAGCGTGATCGCCTCGTGGCCGCCGTCCGGGACCAGGGCCGGGTCGTCGGGCCGCAGGACCGTCACCGTGGGCCGCGCGGGCACCGACGGCGTCACGCCGAAGAGGCTCTCCAGCTCGCCGTCACGGTCCGCGGAATGCACCACCGTCCGGTGCGCGGTCCCCTCCGGCCGGGCGCCCCGCAGCGCGAGCAGCACGGTCAGCCGGCTCGGCAGGCCCTGCTGAGGGGCGACCTCGCCGTCCGCGCGGGCGGGCAGACCGGCCGCGCCGCCGGGAGCGACCACGAAGTCCGCCTCCCGCACCTCGCCGCCGGCGAGTTCCACGCCCGCCGCGCGGCCGTCCTTCTCCAGGATCCGGGTGACCTCGGCGCCGAAGACGAACTCCACCCGGCGGGCCAGACACCGCTCGTGGACCGCGCGGGCCAGCTCCCGCATCCCCCCGCGCACGTACCAGGTGCCGAAGGCGTGCTCCATGTACGGCAGCACGGCCGCGCTCGCCGGGGCGACCCGTGGATCCAGGCCGTACGCGAGCGCGTGGCCGTCGAGCAGCGCGGCGAGCCGGGGGTCACGGAGCTCCCAGGCGCCGATCTCGGCGAGAGTGCCCGCCCGGCGGGTGCGCAGCAGGCGCTTGTGCGGGACCGCCGGGTAGGGCTCGCGGTCGGCCAGCACCGACCAGTCGTCCCACAGGGGCTCCTCCAGGAGCGGACGCCGGGTGCGGTCCCAGGCCTCCCGGGCCCGGACCAGGAAGTCGCCCCAGCGCTGCCCGGCCGGCGCCCCGAGCGCCCCGTCCAGCGCCGCGACGACCCCCGCGCGCGAGGCGTTCGGCAGGGCCACCTCGGTGCCGTCCGCGAAGACGTGCCGTGCGGACGGATCGACCTGGACCAGCTCGACGCAGGCCTCCAGCGGCTCCTTGCCGGTCTTGACGAAGAGGTCGCGGTAGACGGCGGGGAGGGGCAGCAGGCCGGGACCGGTGTCGAAGCCGAACCCGTCCCGCTCGAAGCGGCGCACCGCACCGCCGTACGTCTGCGTCCGCTCGTACACCGTCACCCGGTGGCCCGCGACGGCCAGCCGGGCGGCCGCCGCCAGCGCGCCCATCCCGGCGCCGATCACCGCAATCCCTGCCATGCCCGCGACTTTATCGGCCGCCACCGACAGTCACGCCGTCAGCCCGGCGGAGGCGGCCACGGGAGCCGGGCGAGCCGGCGTTCCTCCCGCCGCTGCGACCTGCGCCGCAGGAACCTGCGGATCCGGGAGACGAGGAGGTAGAGGACCGCCAGACCGGCCACCAGCAGCGCGCCCGCGATGATCGCGGCCGCTTCCGGGTGGAAGATCGCGAACGTCACGACGCCGGCGACCCCGAGATCCTCGGCGAGGCTCACGAGCACGTTGCTGAACGGCTCGGGCGAGGAGTTCACCGCCATCCGGGTGCCGGCCTTGACGGCGTGGCTGGCCAGCGCCGTCGAACCGCCGAGCAGGCCGGCCGCCGCGTCGGAGAGCGAGCCGCTCTGTCCGGCGAGCACCGCGCCGATCCAGGCTCCCGCCGCGGGCCGGACGACCGTGTGCACGGTGTCCCACGCGGAGTCCACGTACGGGATCTTGTCGGCGACCGCCTCGCACAGGAAGAGCAGGCCGGCGGCGAAGAGCACCTCGGGGCGCTGGAGCGTCTCGGGGACGTCCTCGCTCAGCCCGGTGGCGCCGAACACGCCGAGCAGCAGCACCACCGCGTACGCGTTGATGCCGCTGGCCCAGCCGCTGGTGAACACAAGGGGGAGTACGGACACGGACGCGATCGTAACCAGTCGGCCGCGCGGCGTCCTGGGGATGAGTGCGCAGAGCTGAGTACGCGTACCCAGGGGGTGAGTTGAGTACGCGCGCGGATGGGGGCGGACCTGCGCGAACGAGAGAGTGGGGGCACGGAAAGAGGCGCGGCTCCGGCACCGGCGACACGGGGCGCCGGAACGGAGCGGCCCTCGATCCGCTCCTTCCGCCGGCCTGTTCGGCGGGAGTGAGACGCGGGGGGCACCCGGGGGAACGACCGCACGGGGGAACAAGGGGGAACCCGAGGGGGAACAACGGGGGAGGGACGGGGGAACGGGGGAGCACGAGGAAGCGCCGGTCCGCGGCGGCCCACGGGGGACGTGGCCACCGAGGACCGGCGCTTTCGTGTGTCCACGCGCGCGTGGTGCGGTTCAGCGCCGCGTCACGCGCGCGTGGGGCTACCGGTGGCCGCTCACCCGTCCCTGGAGCAGCCGGGACAGCGCCGAGTGGACGTCGTCCAGGGACCGCTCCGGCTGGAAGGCCTGCCAGTCCAGCGCCGCCACCAGCACCATGCCCACCAGGGCGGCCGCCGTCAGCTGGACGTCGATCTCGTCGCTGAACTCGCCGTTCTCGACGCCCTCGCGCAGCACCCCCTCGACGACCGCCACCGCCTCCTGCCGGACCACCATGAGGGTGGACTGCCAGGCCCGGTTGGTGCGCCACAGCTCGGCCACGTAGAGCTGGGTGAAGGACGGGTAGCGGTCGATGAAGACCAGGCCCGCGCGGACCATCGCGTCCAGGGCGTCGACCTTGCTGCCGCCGTCCCGCGCGGTGCGCTCGGCCGCCTCCCGCAGCGAGGCGGTGAGGAGGCCCACGCCGTGCCTCAGCAGCTCCTCGAAGAGGACCGACTTGCTCGCGAAGTTGTAGTAGACCGTGCCTTTGGCGACACCGGCCCGTTCGGCGATCTCGTCCACTGTCGTCGCGGAGAAGCCCTGCTCGGCGATGAGCGTGACGGCTGCCTCGTAGAGCTTCTGCCGGGTGGCCTCGCGGCGGGTGCTGCCGCCCGGGGTGGTGCTGCTTTCCATGGTCCTGATTGTCACAGGAACCCGGCCTGCCGGACGCCCGATCCTCACAGGCTCAGCTCCGGGTGCAGCCGGTCCAGGGTCCACACCTGGCGGCGGCGCGCCGACAGGGCGGTCAGCGCGAGGGCGCCCACGGTGAAGGCGACGAGCACCACGCACGCGTGCCACACCGGGGTCAGGCCGCCGCCCGTGATGAGCCGCCTGAGCGCGTCGACGACGTGACTCATCGGCAGGTAGGGGTGGATCGCGTTGAAGAAGCCGGGGCTGGTCTGCACCGGATAGGTGCCGCCCGCCGACGTCAACTGCAGCATGAGCAGGGCGAGTACGAGGATCCGGCCCGCCGCCCCGAAGCGCGCGTTGAGCCACTGCACGAGGGCCGCGAAGCACGCCGTCACCAGGAAGAGGAAGCCCACCGTGCCGGCCGCCCGTGTCATCTCCAGGCCGATCGCCCAGTGCAGCACGGCCATCAGGGCCGTCGTCTGGAGCACCCCGATGGCGACCACCGGGAGCCAGCCCGCCAGCGCGATCCGCCATGCCGGGGCGCCCGCGGCGAGCGCGCGCCGGTTCATGGGCGCGATCAGCATGTACGCCACCATCGCGCCGACCCACAGCGACAGCGGGATGAAGTAGGGAGCGAAGCCGGTGCCGTAGTTGGGCGCCTTGTGCAGGTCCTTGGAGGCGAGCTGCACGGGATCGGCCATGACGGCGGTGCGGGCGTCGCGCTGCTGCGCGTCGTAGTCGGGGATCTGCTCGGCGCCGTCGTGCAGGCCGTCGGCGAGCTTTCCGGAGCCGTCGGAGAGCTTGAAGATGCCGCCGTTGAGGTCCTGCGCGCCCGTCTCGAGCTTGGTGACGCCCGCGTCGAGGTCGACCGACCCCGTCTTGGCCGTGCCGATCCCGGTGTGCAGCTTCTTGGCGCCCTTGGCCACCTTCGCGGCGCCCGTGTTGAGCGCGTTGACCTCGGTCACGGCGTCGTCGAGGTCCTCGGAGAGGTGCGGGGCGCTGTCGGCGAGCGACTGCGCCTGCTTCTGGAGGGCGGCGAGGTTCGTGCGGAGCGTCTTCAGGTCGCCGTCCTGGTCGGCGATCAGCGTGTTGAGATCGTCGGCGACCGTCGCCACGTCGGCGGCCGCGTCCTTGGCCTTCTTCAGGTCGGCGCACGCGGGGTCGGGCAGCACCGGCGTCTCGCAGCGCGCCTTGTGCACGGCGGCGAGGGTGTCCGAGGCGGTGTGGGCGCCCTCGGCGGCGGTGGGCGCCAGCTTGACCAGGGTGGCGAGGTTGTCGCGGATCACCTTGGCCGAGTCGGCGACCAGTTGGGCGGTGTCCCCGATGGTCTTCTCGTTGTCCTCGACGAAGGGCCCCAGTGAGTCGGCGACCCCGTTGACCTTGTCGGCGAGCGTCTGGGTGCCGTCCGCGACCTTCTGCGAACCGTCTTCGAGGTCGTCGGCGCCCTTGTCGAGCTTCTTCAGGCCCTTCGCCAGCTTGCCGCTGCCGTCCTTGGCGTCGCTCAGCCCGTCGGCGAGGTCCTTGGAGCCCTTCTCGGCCTTGCCGATGCCGCCGGTGAGGTCGTCGGCCCCGTCGGCGGCCTTCGCGGTCGCTCCGTGGATGTCGGAGAACGAGACGAAGATCTTGTCCAGGAAGGACCGCGAGGTCTTCGTGGACGCGGCCGTGCGCACCTCGCTGAAGACGGTGCGCGAGATCTGCCCGACGATGTAGTTGTTGGCGTCGTTCGTGCGCACCTGGAGGGAGCTCGTCTCGGGAGCATCGCCCGCACTGGAGGCGATCCGCCCGCTGAAGTCGGCCGGCATCGTCAGCGACAGGTAGTACCTGCCGTCCTCCACGCCCGCGCGTGCCTCGGCGGCGCTCACCTCGTGCCAGTCGAAGACCTCGCTGTCGCGCAGCCCCTGGGTGATGTCGTCCCCGGCGTTGATCCTCTTGCCGTCGGCGGTGGCGCCCTTGTCGTCGTTCACGAGCGCCACCGGAATGCGGTCGAGGCGGCCGTACGGGTCCCAGAAGGACCACAGGTACAGCGCCCCGTACAGCAGGGGCAGCAACAGGAGTGCGACGAGGGCGGCCCGGGGCAGCTTGCCCCGGCCGAAGCGCCGCAGCTCAAGCGCGGCCAGTCTCGGCGATCGCATCCGTCTTCTCCTCTTCCTGCTCGGTCCCGGTGGGCTCGGTGGGCTCGGTGTGCTCGGTGTGATCGGTGTGATCGGTGGACTCGTCGGGTTCGTCGGACTCCTTGGCCCCGTCGGACCCCTTGGCCCCGTCGGACTCGTGCGACCCGGTGGACTCGCCCGGCTTCCGGGCCGGTTCGACGGCGTGCTCGGCAGCGGCGTCGGCGGCTTCCTCGCCACCGCGGGCCTCGACGGCGTCCTCCCGGGCAGGGGCCTCGACGTCGCCCTTCCGGTCGGGGGCCTCTACGGCGTCCTGCCGGGCGAGCGGGACGGCCGCCGGGCCCGTGGAGACCGCGACCGTGCCCTCGGGGGCCTCGCCGCACACCGCGAGGACGGTCGTCCCCGCGTCGGCGAGGGACCTGAGCAGCGCCCAGACGTCCTCCCGCTCGGCGTCCGTCAGCTTCAGGTCGACGTCGTCGACACCGAGCAGCCCGGGGCGTCCGATGAGCGCCAGCGCCACGGACAGCCGCAGCGCCTCGATGCGCTCCAGGTCGCGGACGGCGGTCCGCGCCCCCTTGGGCAGGGTCTCCCGGTCCAGCCCGGCGGCGGTGAGGGCGGTGTCGATCCGCAGCCCCACGTCGACCGCCCGCTCCCCCCGCGGTCGCAGCAACTCGCGTACCGGGGCGCCGAACCGCCTTTCCAGCAGCGCCCGTTCACGCAGGTGCTCGCCGACGGTCAGGGCCGGGTCGAGGTCCGTCACACCGGCGACGTGCGCGAGCGCGCTGACCCGCCGCACCGCCCCCAGGTGCTTCGGCAGCCGTGCCCCGCCCACGGCCGCCGTCCCCTCGGTGGCTTTCATCCGCCCGGTGAGCGCGAGCAGCAGGCTGGTCCGGCCGGAGCCCGACGGTCCCTCGACGGCGATCAGCGAGCCCGGCTCCGCATCGATGTCGATGCCCCGGAACGCCCATCCCCGAGGGCCTCGGAGCCCGAAACCGTCGGCGGTGACACCGACTCCGTCCACAGGTCCCCCTGATTGACATGTTTTTGAACTGACTGGTCAGTGCAAAAACTAGCCCGAACCTTCGATCGAAGCAAAAGCCCAGGTCAGAACGGATTGTCAGTGCCATACCCGACGATGGGCACATACGGCAACCCGTATCGGGCGCGCCGTCACACAGACGACAGGAGGTTCGTCATGGCCACCTACCACGCAGCCGCCGCAAACCGGCGCCGCGCCGCCGGCCCTGCCCCCTCACTGAACGGCCCCGCGAGCGACGTGCACCCCGTGCTGCGGCGCACCACGGCCCCGCCCGCCGCCCTCGACCTGCTCGCCCAGGCCCGCGCCGGGCTGGACGAGGCGGCCGTCCTCGAAACCCCCAACGAGCGCTACGCCACGGCACATCTGGCGGCCCTGCGCACCGCGGCGGCCGTGCTCGCCGCCCGGGGCCGCCCCGATCCCTCCCCCCGCCGCCGGGCCCGCATCCGGAGCGCCTGGGAAGTGCTCCCCGAGATAGCGCCCGAACTCACCGAGTGGAGCGCGCTGTTCGCCTCCGGGGCCCGGCGCCGCGCCCGGGCCGAGGCGGGCATCCAAGGCGCGGCCACCCGCCGGGACGCCGACGACCTGATACGCGACGTGGCGATGTTCCTCCGCCTCGTCGAACGCATGCTGGTGCTCCAGCCGGTCCTTCCGCAGCCACGCCAGGAGGGGGACGACCCGGACGGCTCCGGCACGGGGCGCGACCTGCCGGACGCGGGCTGACCCCCGCCGCCGCCGGGGCACACGGCCGTGACCGGGCGAAGGCGCCGGAGGCAATAGGGTGGAAGGCGCCTGAAGCCTTCCCTCCGCCCGCCCCGCCCGCTCACCGGACCGGGTCGGACCGGGCCGGGAAGGCAGCCCGTTCGCTCCGCCGCGCAAGAGGCGGTGCCGCGCCGAGGAGTCAACTGCCGTGTCGGACCCGATGCGCCCGCCCGTCTCCCACCACAGCCCGCACGCGACGCCGCCGCGCTCCGAGCCTCCGCGCCCCCGCGCGGCTCTCCGTACGGCCGTGGTCTGGGAGGTCCTCCAGGAGGCCCTCGAACGCCGGGTCAAGGCGACCGGGCGTGAGTCGCTCGACGTCCTCGACACCGGCGGCGGCAGCGGGAACTTCGCGGTGCCCGTCGCCCTGCTCGGACACCGGGTCACCGTCGTCGACCCCAGCCCCAACGCGCTCTTCGCCCTGGAGCGCCGCACGGCCGAGGCCGGGGTCGCCGACCGCGTGAAGGGCGTCCAGGGCGACGCCCACGGCCTCTTCGACGTGGTCGGTCGCGGAGGCTACGACGCGGTCCTGTGCCACGGCGTGCTGGAGTACGTGGACGACCCGGCCGAGGGGGTCCGCAACGTGGTGGCCGCGCTGCGCCCCGGGGGCGTCCTCAGCCTGCTCGCCGCCGGCCTCGGCGGAGCCGTGCTCGCGCGCGCCCTCGCCGGCCGCTTCAAGGAGGCCCGGCAGGCCCTCACCGACCCGGACGGCCGCTGGGGCGAGGGCGACCCCGTGCCGCGCCGCTTCACGGCCGAGCAGCTCACCGCGCTGGTCGAGGGCGCGGGCCTGCGGGTCGGCTCGGTGCACGGCGTGCGCGTCTTCGCCGACCTCGTCCCCGGTGTGCTCGTGGACACCGAGCCCGGCGCCCTGGAAGCCCTGCTGAAGCTCGAGGAGGCCGCCGCCGAACTCGCCGCCTTCCACGCCGTGGCGACCCAGCTTCATGTGCTGGGCGAGACGCGGGGGGCCGACGAGACCTGAGCGCCCCCTGGGGCGCACCGCTGATCAGGGGCTCGGCCGCGCATGGAGTACGCCACAGGCCCCCCGTTCGGGCGGAGTGCGCCGTATGATCGAGGGAGACCGCCCGGCATGACGGGTCGGCTCCTGGGGAATGCAAACCTCAGCGGCCGGGACGTCCATGGCGGGCTCCGGTTGGCCAATTGGCGTAGAGGGGCGGGTTTCACGGGGGCGATTCCCTGCCTATCCTGAAGGGACCCCCCGGGTCGCCCCGGCGACTGCACGATGAGGAGGACTCCGTGCCGCTCTCGGAGCACGAGCAGCGCATGCTCGAGCAGATGGAGCGAGCGCTGTACGCCGAAGATCCCAAGTTCGCGTCGGCGCTCGAGGGAAGCGGGCTGCGTACGTACACCCGGCGGCGGGTCTACCAGGCGGTCGCAGGCTTCCTCGTGGGTATCGCGCTCCTCATGGCCGGTATGGTCGCCAAGCAGGTCTGGCTGAGCGTGGTGGGCTTCCTCGTCATGCTGGGCTGCGCGGTTCTCGCCGTGACCGGCTGGCGCAAGGCGCCCAAGCCGGGCGAGCAGGCCGCAGCGGGAGCCGCAGCCCCGGGCACCCCGCACGGCCGTGGTCAGGGCCGGCAGAAGCGCTCCATGATGGACCGGATCGAGCAGCGCTGGCAGCGCCGCCGTGACGAGCAGGGCGGTCACTGAGACCGCAGCACCACCCCGAAGCGCAGAAATGTCGAGGGGGGGGGCCCCCCCCCGGGGGGGGGGGCCCCCCGCGGTTTGGCGGGGGCGGGCGCGGCCCCCCCCCCCCCCCGGGGGGGGGGGGACCCCGGCCCCCCGCCCCCGGCCCCGCCGGGGCCGCGGG